>CANJUR010000006.1 GCA_947477565.1 Deltaproteobacteria bacterium | reverse complement strand
GACGCTGGCGTCGCGTTTGCGACACCGCTTCGTCTTCGGGGAGGGCGGTTCTACTCGCTCTCCATCCGCCGTCAACCTTTTAGTGGTTGATGACTTCTTTTTCCCGTCGCTTCAGCACTCCTTGCGGGGCGCTTCGTCGGCGGGAGGCGCTTTCTATCCGCGCTCCCCCGGAGTGTCAACCCATTGTTTCAGATTGTTCACCGTGGTCGCCGAGACGCTGACTGTGGTCACGAACACACGTCCGCCGATCCCTTCCTCGGCGCTCTTCTGCGCTCACCGAAACGGCGCGCCAATTGCTCAACGCAAGCGCATGCCAGTCACCGTCGCACCCTCGCACCCGTACCGCGTGGAAAACCCTGTCCCAGGGACCGCTCGTCATCGTCGATCCTTCGCACTGCTCGGCGTCGTCGCAGCGCTCTCCGCTTACGTTTTCCACCGCGCGAATCGCTCGCCTCGCCTTGCTTCCATCGCCCCGTCCCACGCGGAAACACGAGTCCTCCTCTCGTTGCTCGACGAAGCTCTCCCACCGGCAACCCCCCTCGCCCCGCTCCTGGCGTCCGATGGTGCCGGCGCTCCGTCGATCGCGCAGCCCGAGGAAGGCACCACGCGCGTTCTTCGCGGCCATCAGCTCCTCCTGAGATTCAACCGACTCATGGTCGCTTCTGCGCAGGTCGGAGAGGCGACCACGGCTCCCATCGCGCACTTCGACCCGCTGGTCGCAGGAACCTTCCGTTGGGTCACGCGGAATTCTGCGACGTTTGAACCCGACCCTGGCGTCTGGACTCGAGAGGCCGACGCTACGCTCACCCTCGACCCCAACCTGCGCACGCTCGCCGGCGAGACCGTTCAGCCAGAGGGCATCCGTCGCGCAGTGTTCGATGGCGCAGCGCGGGTCGATCCGAGTGCCACCGCGCCTCGCGTTTCAACCGGTGCGCCGATCGGCATCGGGACGACCCGCGACGTCGATCCGGCAACACTCGCCCGCGAAATGTTGGTCTACGAGATCGGCGCCGCAGGGCGCTCGATTCCGTTCGCCCTCGTGCGCAGAAGCATCGATGGCGATGGGCGCGCGCGCTTCGATCTCAACCTCGCACGCAGAATGGACCCAGGAGCCCGCGTCGGAGTGGCCTTCGCCCCCTCGCGATGGCCTTCCCTATTCCCCGCAACGCAATTGCCCAACCTCGAAATCGAAATCGAACCTCCCCCGCAAATCGACGGGATCGCCTGCTCGGAGGAAACAGCCGACGGGGCAGAAGAAGAAACGGAATGCGCCTTCCAGGACGCTCCCGGCGAAATCATCGACGTCGCTACAGTCCTGCGCCTCCGAGCAAGTTCACCCCTCGGGGCAGTCGATCGATCAGTCGTACAAGTCGCCCCCGCAGTAAGCGGACTCGCCGTGCGAACGGTCCGCCGATCGCTGGAAATCACCGCGGACTGGGTTCCCGACCAGGTCTACGAAGTGCGCGTGGCAGGGCTCCGCGATGCACATGGCGCCGCGCTTCGAACGTTCGCACCCCTGGCCGTCCGAAGTCGCGGACTCGTCCCCGCCGTCCATCTACACGAAGGACTCCTCACCCTGGAGCGCGCCGCCAATGCGGACATCCCACTCGCCGGAGTTCATGTCGCCGAAGGACGTGTTTGGCTCCGAGACGTCGCGCCCGGAGAAGAAGAACGAGCCGTATCCCAGACCATCCTGCGCGGATCCCCCGACGAGGCGACGCGATGGCGGTCGAGCGCGCTCATCGATGCCCTGCCCGCCGCCCGCGCAAACCGATGGGCCACCGGGGGCGTGCGCTGGAACGCCAGTGCCGGCAGCCCGCAGATGCAACTCGTCGAAGTCGTAGCCGACCAGACCGTAGGCGGATCTTCCGCGCGCACGCTCGTCCAACGTACCGACCTCGGACTGCATGCTCAAGCCCTCCGTGACGGCGTGCTCGTCTGGGCCACGACCCTCAACCACGCCTCGCCCGTCGAAGGCGCAGAAATCCGTCTGACCGGAGGCGATCAGAGGGTCGCTCGCGGACGTACAGACCCATCAGGACTCGCCTGGATCGCGCGACCCGGAACCCTCAGCGCAGACGAAAATCTCATCGTCGAAGCTGCGCACGGCGACGATCGCTCGGTGCTCGTTCTCGACCCGCGGCGCGCCGTCAGACCCGGTGGACTCGGCCTGGACGAAGGCGCCGCACCGACGCCCGGATCCGTCACCAATAGCGTGCTCGCCATGGTGTTCACAGACCGCGGCGTGGTGCGCCCCGGAGAGAGCCTGCACGCCGTCGGAGTGCTGCGACGCAGACGTGCCGATGGACTCCGCGCAGTCAGCCGCCGATCCACAGAACTCGAACTCGTCGGACCCGATGGAACCGTCGCCAGCGCACGTCGGAGGTCGTCGCCGTTTGGTTCCGTCAGCGTGGACTTCGACGTCCCGAGAACCGCACGCCCAGGCACCTACACCGTCACGCTGCGCGAAACACAAGCCGAACGCGCAACCCTGGCGACGACCTCCATTCAGGTCGCGGATCACCAACCGCCGCGAGTGCGAGCAGACCTCGTCCTCGCGAGCAGCGATCTCGGCGACGGCGATGCTCTGCGCGCACGCATCGAGGCGAGACTCCTCATCGGCGCACCGCTGCGCGATGCTCCCGTGCGCTGGTCGATCGCCCGCCAGGGGAAGGCCCCCGATCCCGTCGGTCACGGGGGGTTCGTCTTCGGTCTCAGCGAAGAGTCGACCTACCCACCGGTCGCAGGCGCAGCCACGACAAACACCGATGCCAATGGCATCTCGCCCACAGAGATTCTGCTCCGCACGGCCTATCCCCAGCGTGAACGGCTGCGCGTCGAAGCCACCGTGCGAGATGCCACCGGCGGTGAAACCAGCGCCTCGCGAAACGTCACCCTCCTCCCCGCAGACGTCGAAGTCGGGCTCCGCGCGCTGCCCCCGTGGGTCTCGCTCGGGGCCGAAATCAACCCCGCAGCCATCGTCGTGCGTGCGGATGGAAGCACCGCTCCACGTCAGCCCGTGCAGGTGACCATCCATCGCGAAGGCTGGCGCGCATGGTGGGAGCGCGAAGAGACCGACCCCACACACGCCACAGCCGATTCGTTTGTCGCGCGACGGGCCCAGCAGCGGACGCCCGAACACTCCTGCGCACTCTCGTCAGGCAACGAACCCGTCGCCTGCGCCTGGCGACCGACGCAGCCCGGCGCGTTCATGATCGCCGCGGAGGTTCGGGACGCGCGCGGCCGGCTGAGCGTCGCGACGCAGCGTGTGTACGTCGCAGGCCCAGGACAACAGCCCGATCGCGACCCTCCAGGAGCCAGCGTCACCCTCACCCCGCAACGCGCACAACTACAGACCGGCGAGACCGCACGAATCGCCGTCGAGTGCCCGTGGCCCGAAGCCGAAGCCCTCGTCTCCGTCACCCGAGGCGGCCCCGTCACCGCCTTTCGCCGCCGATTGGTGTCCGGAGGCAACATTCTCGAGGTTCCAACCACCGCGGCGATGGCACCCAACGCGTTCGTCACGGTCACACTCCTTCGACCGCGTACCGGCGCGCTGCGCCCCAGCGGCGAACTCGACCTCGATGCCCCGGACCTGCGCTGGGGAGCCACGGAAATCGCCGTCCAACCCCAGGTCGAACACCTCGCCATCGACTGGTCACCCCCGGCAATGCTCGAGGCCTCCGCCGCCGCCACCACCAGCGTGCTCCACGTGCACGATGCCGCAGGACAGCCCGTGCGCGCCGAACTCACCGTCTACGCCGTCGAAGAAGGAACGCTCCGACTCTCCGCGTACGAAACCCCATCCCCCATGCGTGCGCTCTTCCAGCGCCAGGGTCCGCAGTTTGCCCTCGAAGACCTCCGCCGATCACTACTCAGCCGCATCGCCCCGCTGGCACTCCCAGGCGCGAGCGGCGACGGCGACGAAAGCGACGCGTTGCTGCGCGATGACCGGGAGCGCTTCGATCCCACACCCGTCTGGCTGCCGCGAGTCACCACAAACCTCCACGGCGACGCGCAAATCACCATGAACTTCCCCGATCGCGCGGCCGGCTATCGGCTCTTCGCAGTCGCCATCGACGCAGGCGGCAGAGCCGGCGCAGCCACCCACGAACTCGCCGTGCACAAGCCCGTCGTCCTCGAAGCCCTGATGCCTCGCGCCGTCTTCACCGGCGATCACTTCGAAGCCACCGCGGTGCTGCACAACACGTCTACGGAAGCCGTGACCGTGGCCCTGGAAGTGCGACGCGATGGCCAGTCGCTGCTCGCCCAACAGGTCGCCATGACGCCCGGCCAGGAGGCGAGAATCGCCGTCCCGGTGGAAGGCTCCGGCCTCCAGGCAGCGCTGGAGTTTCGTGCGATCTCCCACGGAGTCACGCAGACCGTGACGGCATCGACGGCCGTGCTACCGACCGTTCGGCGCACTCGCTCGCTGCGGGTCGGCGTCGTCGCCGCAAACGGCACCCTCGACCTGCGAGACCTCCCCACCGATACCCCCTCCCCGCGAGTCGAACTGTCCCTCAGTACAAGCCCGCTCCTCGGACTCGGCGCTGCAGTCACGTCCCTCCTCCAGGGCGACGACGATACCGCAGGGCTCGCCGCACGAATCATCGGACTCGCCGCGGCATCGCTGGTTCCCGAGGCGTGGGATGGCGATGGTCTGTCCCCGGCGTGGCTGCGGGCCGAAGGCGAGCGCACCCTCGCTGCACTGCTCGCGCGGCAGACCCCCATCGGCGGATTCGGCGAGTGGGACGCCGAAGCCGAAGGAACGACAACCTCCCTCCTCGCCTTCGAGGCACTCCTCGCCGCGAAAAACGCCCGCTGGACCGTCTCGCCAGCCGCCCTCTCCACCGCCACCGCCCGCGTCGCAGCCATGACCCACGGCGAAAATGCCGGTCGCGAATCGGGACTCTCCCTCGACGATCGTGCGTGGGCCGCCATGCTCCTGCGATCGGCCGGCGCGGCCGTGCACGACCTCAACGAACTCCACGACCGCCGCGACCTCATGAGCCCCTTCGGGCGCGCTACCCTCGCGTTGGCCATGCCCGTCTACGACCTGCGGGCAGCGTCGCTCGTGACGTCCGCCGCGCGGCAGTTGGAGGCCTCCGCGCACGGTGATCACCCCGGCTACCGCTGGTACGTCGGCGAGGCCCGCGTGCGGGCAACCCTCCTGACCGCCGCAACCCTCCACGCGCTCGACCTCGTGGGACCGATGGCCGCTTCGCTCTCCGCACTCCGCGGGCACCAGGCCGACGGCACCTGGCGGGACACCCTCCAAACCGCGACGGCCCTCGATGCCCTCGCCCGCGCGTCGGTCCGCTGCGCGTCGGATGCGCCGCTGCGTGCGTCCGTCACTTTGTCCGGTGCTCCGTTGCGTGCGCGCGTCACTTCGCACTCGATCGCCCGCTTTCGACTCGTCGGCAGAGCTCCCACTGCGCAACTCCGGTTGCAGAGCGACGCGCCTCTCTTCTTCGCCGTCGAGGCGGTGCGAGAAGTCCCTCTCGGCGAGGCCGAAGCCGTCGCGCGAGGCCGGAGCGTGAGCCTGCATCGGGTCCTGGAAACCAGCGCGGGCGAGGCACTAGCAGACGATGCCACGGTGCGCGTCGGCGACCTCATCCGCGTCAGGCTCTTCGTGCACTCCGAAGCCACCACGCCATCCCTGTTGAGCCTGCGCGATCCCATCGGCGGCGGCTTCGAGCCCGTGGACGCAGCCTTCGAGACAACCCCGCGCGGAGAGGTCATGTCCCTCGTCGGCGCAGCACCCGAGGACGACGCCATGGACGCCCGCGTCTTCCATGCGCTGCGCTCCGTCGAACAAGTCATCCACCGATCGCTGCGCCCGCAAGGCGTCGTGTATCGGCTCTCCGAAGGACGCGGCCTGCGCGAGTTCACCTTCGCCGTTCGCGCCACCACGCCGGGTCACTTCCTGCTGCCGCCGGCCACCCTCGACGCGCGCTTCGACCCCGCCCTCGTCGCCCGTAGCACCCTCACCCACCTCACGGTGCTGCGTTGAAACGCGCCCTGGTCTTCGTGGCGTTTGCGACCGCCGCGTGGCTGTTGGCGGGCGTCGCGATCGACCAGGCCGTCACCCTCGACCGTGCGCGATTCGCCGTACCCGACGCGCCTCGGGTCATCACCGATCGGCACGGCGCCGTGCTGCAGGTCGTCCGCACAGGCACCGTGGACCAACGCTGGATCAGCCTCGGGGCGATCTCGCCCAACCTCGTGAGCGCCCTGCTCGCCGCGGAAGATCAACGCTTCTTCAGCCACCACGGGTGGGACCTCCGCGCGACCGCACGCGCCGCCTGGGACACGCTCGCTCCGTGGCGTCGTCGAAGCGGTGCCTCCACCCTCACCCAGCAAGTCATCAAGCTCACCCACGGTCGCCCCCACGGACTCTGGAGCAAACCCCTCGAAGTGCTCTACGCCCTCGCCCTGGAGCGCGTCGCCTCGAAGGACGACATCCTGGTGCAGTACGTCAACCGCGTTCCGTTTGGGCACAACGTGGTGGGCGTGGCGAGGGCGTGCGAGGTCTTCCTCGGCAAAGATCCAGGCGCAGTCACCCTGGCCGAGGCAGCGCTCCTCGCCGGGTTGCCACAGTCGCCCGCGCGGCTCGACCCGGCGCTCCATCTGGGCCGGGCGCTCGAGCGGCGCGACCGCATCTTGCGACGCATGCTGGACGCGGGGTTCATCGACGAACGCGCGCTCGCCGAAGCGTTGGCCGAGACTCCGCGGTGGGCGACGGAAGTGCACCCGCAAGGCGCAGAGCGCTACGTGGATGCGTTGCTCCGCACCCGCCCAGGCACCGATGCACGGACCACCGAGGGCTCCCTCGATGGCGCACTGCAGCGAGAAGCCACGACGCTGCTCAGGGCCACCGTGGCGCGCTGGCGTCCGAGAGGGGCGACCAACGGAGCAGCCATCGTGCTCTCCAGCCGAACCGGCGAAGTGCTGGCCTACGTGGGCGCGGCGGATCCGGCCGGACCCGGTGGGGCGCTCGATCTGCTGCGCGCTCCGCGGCAGCCCGGATCGACGCTCAAGCCGTTTGTCTACACGCTGCTCTTCGCGCGCGGCGCAACGCCGACCACGGTCCTGGCGGACGTGCGGGTTCCGCTTCGGGGAGCGCGGGGAGAGACCGCGGAGGCACGCGATTATGACGGCCTCGAGCGTGGGCCCGTCTCCGCCCGTCAAGCCCTCGGATCATCGCTGAACCTCGCCGCCCTCGACGCAGCCACCCAGGTCGGCGCCGAGGCGATCGTCGATGAACTCCGCGGCCTCGGAATCAACGTCCCGGGCGACGCGCGGCGCTACGGTCCGAGCGTGGTGCTGGGCGGCCTCGACGTGACGCCGCTCGCGCTGGCCGAGGCGTACCTCACCCTGTCGCGCCAGGGCTCCCACGTCCCCATCTCCTGGACCGCGCGCCGCGACGAACCCGTCGGCCACCCCGCCATGAACGGCGTTGCCGCCGCGATGACCTGGGACATCCTGAGCGACGAGGAGACCCGCGCGCACGGCTTCGGCCGCTCGCTTCGCGACCTCGCCCCACAAGCACCGTTTGCGTTGAAGACAGGCACCTCCAGCCGCTGGCGAGACGCATGGTGTGCCGTGGCCGACCGGCGCTTTACGGTTCTCGTCTGGCTGGGCGACCCTGCAGGTGCGCCGATGGCAGGCGTCTCGGGCTTCGAGGCCGCGGCCCCGACGGCGGTGCGATTGTTGTCCCTCGCCCGAGAGACCCTCCCCGGATGGCGCGCCTGGAATCCGCCTGGAATCCGCGACACTTCCGCAGATGCGCCCGTTCGGGGGGAGACCCTCGATGCGCGCTACGCCGCATGGATCGAACGAGCGCACCCCGCCCACCTCGCCCTCACCCCGGCGCGCGCGGGGTCGCCTGTGCGAGTTCTTGATCCGCGGCCGGGGCGAACGTTGCTTCTGGGGAGCGCCGGGGGGGCCATTCCGCTGCGTGCCAGCCAATGCGCCGAGACGGAGGCGCTGCGTTTTTTAGTAGACGGCGTCGCGCTCGAATCGCCGTCGTGGTTTGCCCCGCCCGGACCGCACGCGATCGTGGCGTGCTGCGGCAAACGTTGCAGCGCGTCGGTCGGGGTCACCGTCGAACGACGCTGAATGACGATTTTTCGTCGCGGGTGGCCCGTCGCCAACCGCCGCTGACGAACGTTTGTCCAGGGTTGCCTGCGGACCGGCGTCCCCTCACGAACGTTCGTGTCGGGTGGCCTTTTGACCGCCGCCGCTGCCGAACATTCGTCGCCCGGAGGCTCTCCGAAGGCTTCGGGCGTCGAACGTTTGTCAAAGGAACCTTCCGCCCGCGGCCCATTGACGTGCTTAGCGGGCGACGCCCACGATCGACGGCATGCTGAAACCGAGATCAAAGCGAACGAAGAAGTCCGAAGTGCTCAAGGTCGCCCGTCCGTCTGTCGAGTCGGCTGTCGAGTCGGCTGTCGAGTCGGACGACCGCGCAGCGTGGGAGGCGTTGCGGCCTGTCCTTGCGGCGCTCGACCCGGCTTCGTCTAGCGCGCTCCGCGGCAACCTGCAGCTAGCGGGCATCACCGCGCTTCGGGTAGCGACCTACGTCGCGAGGCCGGAGATGCGCTCTCGCTTCGCGCTGCTCGCGCAGGTGAAGTTCTTCGACATGGCAAACCTCGACGGAATCGCCACCGCGGCGCGAGCGGCGATCTATTGCAGCCATCGGTACAAGCTCACGCACGCGACGCGCTCCGAGGCGAGGCTCACGCCCGAGCTCGACGGCGCATCGACGGCGCTGCGCAACCGGATGTTTGCCCTCGTGGAGCACAACCTCAACGACGACCCGAAGATCGCCCCCCGCATCGACGCGATTCGCCCGGGGACGGGCTATCTCGATCGCGCCAACGACCTGAGCGGACTTGCGGACATCTATCGCGATCGCCCGGAGGTGGTGCGCCTCGACGGCAAGTGGTTCCGCGCGACGGATGAGGCAGCGGCGCGCGCGATGTCGGCGCAGATCTTCGCGGTACTGGGCGTCGGAATCCCGGTGGATGGCGTCGAGTGGTTTGCCGAGCAGCATCGCGCCTGGGTAAACCTGAACGCCTGCTACTCGCAGGTGGCTCGTTGGGGGCGCGCGCTCGACGCCGACGGGTCTCCCGACGAGCTGTTTCCCGACCTCCGTGGCGCCTCGCGCGCTGCATGGGGGAGCCGTAGCCGCGAGGCCGCGACGCTGCCCGTTGTTCTCCCGACGCCCGCCTGAAGACCACACAAACGCCGACGCCGCGGTGATCGGGCGGTAGACCTCGCCTGCCAGCGCTTCCTAAGCACCCTTCTTTTGCGCGCGCATCCCGGATGCGGATTACCGTCCCGCCCATGCGCGCAATTCCTACGTTGATGGTTCTCCTGATTGGCTGTGGCGCGCGGACTCCCCTTGCCGTGGATGCTCCAGCGGACGTTGGCGACGCGGCGGTGGCCATCGATCGACCCGCCGCGGTGGACCTCGGCACAGAGGTCGGCGTCGATGCGCCTTCGATCGACGTGGTGGTGTCGATCGATCGACCGGTTCTACCGCCGGCGGATCGACCGGCGTTTTGCGGCGACGGAGTGCTCAGCGCCGGTGAGGAGTGCGACCTCGGCGCGGACAACGGACCGACGGATGCGTTCACGCTTTCGCAACCGGGGCGTCCGGCGGTCGTCGTGCGGCCGCTCGCACGTCGTCTCTCGGTGACGGATTTTTACCGCTACGAATCGGCGAGCGCGCACACCGGCTTCGAGGACGCGGGCCTCGTGAACCACATCCTTTACGTCGACAGCACCACCGGAACGCTGAGCCTGGTGTTCGTCGCGGGGCGCGACGGTGAACTCGGGTTGCTACCCCAGCAGCCGGACGCGACGCTGCAGATCGACTGGAGCGGGGTGCCTACCGCCGCTGCGGTCGCGGTGTCGGACGACGGCGGCGAGCTTCGCGGAGTGGGTGTCGGGCGCTTCGAGGGGCGGTGGTCGTTTCAAGACAACACCGACGGCGGAGTGATCTCGGGAATCCCCTGGAATCAATCCTGGCGCATCACCGCGCAGACGATTCGGGCAGACGGCATGACGCGCGCGCGCTTCGTGGGTCTCGCGGGGGCGACGAACACTCTCGGCCTCCGCGACGATGTGACTCTCACGCACCGCATTGGAAACCTTTGCCGCGAGGACTGTCGGCGTCCCCGATGCGGCGACGGTCGGCTCGACGCGAGCGAGCGCTGCGACGACGGAAACACCGCGAGCGGCGACGGATGCTCGACGGACTGCCAGCGCTTCGACTGAAGCCTAGCGGGCGAGGACGGACCGCAGGCCAGTCACCAGCACGAGGTCGCGGGGTGCGGCGACCCGTGTCTCTACCGCGAGCACCTGTCCGTAGAGCCGAATCTGCACCGCGCGCACGGCCTGATCGGCCGGACTTCCGCTGCGCGAGAGGGCTTCCCACTCGGCGGTCATCTGGGTGGTCAGCCAGTCGAGTTGCACGGGATCGGCCGGCTGCGGATCCTCGACGGTTCGCGGGGTGGTGAGCAGCAGGTAGAGCCGGAGGTGCTCGATGCCGCGCACACGATCTTGCGCGGTGGGGACTGCGCCGCTGGCGACGTAGCGATCGCGGAGGCGGGCGAGTTCGAGGCGGAGGCGCTCTGCGACGGGGCCTGCGACATCCCTGGCGACGAGCGTCGAGAAGGCCACCGACGCGCGCGGAGCGACCTGATCGGTGACGTTCATTCCGAGGCGTGACCAGACGGGAGCGTCGTCGCGGGTGCGAGCGCGCAGGAGTTCAACATCGGTTCGCAGTCGGTCGAGGGTGGCGAGGGCGACCGGGGTGCGGCCGTTGACGCCGGCGGTAAACGAGGCGTCGAAGCGGCCGAGTGCGTCGTGGTTTTCGCTCCACGACCATCCCCCGAGGACCCCGAGCAGCACGGCCATCGAGCAGAGCAGGGCTGCGACCGCGTTGCGACGGCCCTTACGGCGATGCATCTCCGTGGCGCTGGGACCGGCCAACTCCTGGTCGGGAACCACCAGATGAGAGATCCAGTCGCGGAGGAAGAAGCCTCGCTGGCCGGTCGCGCTGAGTCCGCCCGGGGTGCGCATCATCGACTCGGCGGCGCTGGAGAAATAGATGCCTCGCGCGCTCACCCGCCCCTGGAAGACGTTGGAGGCGAACAGCGTCGCCGCGAAGCGCTGCAGGTTGGGCTGAAGCGCCGCAAACCACTGTGGAAACTGGTAGTGGCTGGCACGCGCCTCCTCGGGTTCGCGCCCGCCCATCCTGCGGAGCGAGCGCAGCACGAGGGACTGGAGAAGTTCATCGAAGCTGCGTGTCAGACGCTGGGCGATCGGGGTTGCGTCGTCGCTCTTCCAGGTACTTCCCCAGATCTGTCCGCGATCGCCTTCTCGCAGATCGGCGAAGAAATCGAGGAAGCCCGGGAGCAGGTCACTGCGCGTGACCATCAGGTACACGGGGACGTCGATGCCGAGATAACCGAGGGCCTCGTCGAGCCGCTGCCGCACGCGCTTCGCCGCCGCGTCCACGTCCTCGGGCCGCGCCGAGGGGATGGAGTCCGCAGCGATCGTGAGCACCACCGCGTGCAGTGGCTGCTTCGGCCGAAGCGTCGCGAGGTTGCGCAGCAGGGTGAGCCACTCGGGCAGCGCGGAATCACCCAGGATGTAGCTGCCGCCGGTGTCGATCCAGGCGCACTGCGGGGTGATCCACCAGCGGCAGCCGCGTACGCCGCGCGCCCCGCCGGAGGGTGTCGCGTAGGCGAAGGGCTGACCCGAGGAGGCCAGCATGCTGCTCTTGCCAGACTGCGGCAGGCCCATCACGAGCACCCACGGGAGCGCGTCGAGGGCATGGCGCGCGGACTGCCCGGCGGAGGCGCCGGTGAGGCGCTGCACGGCATCGCGGATGTCTTCTTCCATGCTCGCGATGCCGGCGCGCTGCTCGTCGTTGGCGGCGAGCGCGCTACGGGCGATGGTGCTCGCGAGCGCTCCGCGTTGTGAGACGGAGCCGACGAGGGACAGGTTGCGCTCGCCCAGCACGGCGTACACGGCGACTGCGATGCCGAGAGCGGTGAGGGTGACGTAGCCGACGGCGCCGAGCGGGAGCACCGCACCAAGGACTATCAGTGTGAGGAGAAAGACGGCCGCGATGAACCTGTGGCCCTGCATGAGGGCCGCAGTCTACCGAAGGCGGGACGGAGAAAGGTAAGAGATGCGAAGGACGTTCAGCCCGCGAGGACGTGGCGCGCGATGATCATGCGCTGCACCTCGCTGGTGCCCTCGCCGATCTCGCACAGCTTCGCGTCGCGCAGGTGCCGCTCGACCGGAAACTCGCGGGTGTAGCCGTAGCCGCCGTGGATCTGGAGCGAACGGTTACACACCCGGCTTCCGACCTCGCTGGCGAAGAGCTTGGCGGTAGAGGCTTCGAGGGAGTAGCGCCCGCCGGCGTCGGCGAGGCAGGCCGCCCGGTACACGAGCAGGCGAGCGGCATCGAGTTCCGTTCGCGAGTCCGCGATCATCCACTGGATGGCCTGGAACTCCGAGATGGCCTTCCCGAACTGCTCCCGGTCCTTCGCGTATCGGATGGCGGCTTCGAGGGCCCCTTCGCCGAGGCCGAGGGCCAGTGCGCCGATGGAGACGCGCCCGCGGTCGAGGATGCCCAGGGTGTCGATGAAGCCCTGGTTGAGTTCACCGACTCGCTGCTCGTCGGAGACGTAGCAGTCCTCGAAGGTGAGTTCGACGGTGTCGCTCGACCGCATGCCCATCTTCTCGAGGTGCTTGCTGGCGCGAAACCCGGGCGTGCCGTGCTCCACCACGAAGGCGGTGATTCCCTTTTGTTTGCGCGACGGATCGGTCGATGCGAGCACCACGCAGAACCCGCCGACGGATCCCTGAGTGATGAACATCTTGGTGCCGTTGAGTACCCATCCGTCCCCCTGGCGTACCGCGGTGGTGCGCATCCCGGCGGCGTCGGATCCCGATCCCGGCTCGGTCAACGCCCACGCCGCGAGCCACTCGCCGGTGGCGGCCTTGGGCAGATACTTCTGCTTCTGCGCCTCGTTGCCGAAGCGAAGGATATGACCCGTGCCGAGACCGTTGTGTGACGCGACGGTCAGCGCGAGGGAGCCATCGAACTTAGCGATCTCCTCGACGATGACGGTGTACGCGAGGGTGTCGAGCCCGCTGCCGCCGTACTCCTCGGGGATGCGGATTCCGAGCAGTCCGAGTTCGGCGAGGTGGGGAACAATCTCCGTCGGGAAGCGCTCTTCTTCGTCCCAGCGACGGGCGTTCGGTGCGACATGGCGGACGCAGAAGTCGCGCACGCTGCGCTGGATCTCACGGTGGCTCTCGGGAAGGTCGAAGTTCATGGGTGCTCTCTCCGAACGAGGAGGTTCGTGGGTTTCAATGGAATCTCGGAAGCAGGACGCCGCCCGGTAGGGGATTCGAATCAGATGCTCACGCGGCGGTGCGGGGCTTCACCGACTCGTGCACCCACGCGACGATCTCGCCGAGGGTTGCACCAGGCGTGAACACCTTCGACACACCTGCCGTGCGCAGCCGCTCGAAGTCCTCGTCGGGAATGATTCCGCCGCCGAAGATCTGGATGTCTTCCGCGCCGCGGTTGCGCAGCGCGGCGATTACCGCAGGGAAGAGCGTGTTGTGCGCGCCCGACATGATCGAGAGCCCCACGGCATCGACGTCTTCCTGCACTGCCGCAGCGGCGATCATCTCCGGCGTCTGGTGCAAACCCGTGTAGATGACCTCGAAGCCAGCGTCGCGCAGGGCGCGCGCGACGACCTTCGCTCCGCGGTCGTGACCGTCGAGCCCAGGCTTCGCAACGAGAATCCGCGCCTTTCGGTCCGTCATGGTGGACGAGGGTCTACCGACACGAGGCGCACGTGGTCAAGCGCTGCGCACGATCCCCATGCGCCGCGCGAGAAATGGCGCCGTCGGAGTGTCCTGCTCCGCGATCGCCTCCGGGGCGCCAGCGGCGATCACCCGACCGCCCGCGTCGCCCCCATCGGGACCAAGCTCAATGACATGGTCGGCTCGCGCGATCACGTCGAGGTGGTGCTCCACGCAGATCACTGTATTTCCCTCGTCTACGAGGCGTTCGAGCAACGTGAGCAGGACGTCTACGTCGCTCGCGTGCAGGCCCGCCGTAGGCTCGTCGAGGAGGTACACGGTGCGCAGTCGGCCGCGTCGTGAAAGCTCCGTTGCGAGCCGCACGCGCTGCGCCTCTCCGCCGGAGAGCGTCGTGACGGACTGCCCTAGACGGAGGTACCCGAGGCCCACGTCGCGCAGTCCAAACAGCAGATCGCGCGCCCTGGGAATCGCCTCCAGCACCGGGATCGCCTCGTCCACGGTCATGCGCAGGAGGTCTGCGATGGACCACCCACGGAACTTCACCTGCAGCGTCTCGGGCTCGTACCGGGCGCCGTCACAAAGATCGCAGGGAAGCGAGACATCCGGGAGGAAGTCCATGCCGACGCGGATCACCCCAGCGCCCTGACACCGCTCGCATCGCCCGCCCTTGAGGTTGAAGCTGAAGCGGGCCGCGTTGAATCCCCGGGTCCTGGCCTCAGGCATCGCCGCGAAGAGGATTCGGAGTTCGCCCATCAGTCCGACGGCGGAGGCCGGCACCGACCGCGGAGTACGACCCAGTGGGCGGGCATCGACAATGACTACGCGCTCTAGCGAGCCACTCACATCAAGCGCTTGAAGGGAAACGGACGGTCGGGAGGTCCCTTCGATTTTCGATCGAAGCCATGGTGCCAAAGTCCCTAGAATCAATGAACTTTTACCGCTCCCAGAGACACCCGTCACAACGGTAAGACAGCCCAGGGGGATGGATACCGTGAGGTTCTTCAGGGTGTGGAGCGATGCGCCCCGGAGCGTGAGCGTGCCGGACGGGGTGTGCCGCGATCGTGGGCGCACCGGGCGCGTCGCGGCGGTCATCCACGGACCCGTCACGCTCGCGGGATTACCCGGCAAGGTATTCGGTGCCCCGGCGGCGACGATCTGTCCGCCGCGCACCCCTGCTCCGGGCCCCATGTCGATGACGTGGTCGGCGCCCGCGATCACGTCGAGGTCGTGCTCGACCATCACCACTGCGTTGCCGCGCGCGAGCAGGTCGCGAATCGCAGCCATCAGCCGATCGGCGTCGCGCGGATGGAGGCCGAGCGTCGGCTCATCGAGGACGTACGTGACCCCGCTCAGACCTCCGCCGAGCTGTCCTGCCAGGCGTGCACGCTGAAACTCTCCGTTTGAGAGCGTCCGTGCGGGGCGATCGAGGGCCACGTAATCGAGGCCTGCGCGCTCGAGATAACCGAGCCTCCCGAGCACCTCCGCGCGCAGGGTCGTCGCCACCGGAGCGAGCGCGCCCTCGAAGCGCAGTCCTCGCAGGAAACCACTCAGCGCACCCACCGACAGTGCCGCGATCGCCGCGATCGACCGTCCTTCGATCATGAAGGCGAGCGCCTCCGGTCGCAGCCGCGCGCCGGCGCATCGGCGACATGGAATCGTGGCTTCCCAACGCAGATCCGCCACGGTTTCTTCCTGCTCGTCTCTGGCTTTCGCCGAGGCGGTCCGGGCGGAGGCGTCGAGCAGTCCCGGCGCGCCGTCGTCGCCGAGCAGCACCCACTCACGGGCCTCGGGCGGCAGTTCGTCCCACGGGCGGTCAAGATCGACGCCTGCCTCCACCGCGAGGACGCTCCAGGCTTCCGGAACCTTCTTCCCGAGCAGCGCCGACAGGGCTCCACTGCGAATGGATTTCTGACGCTCGATGGCCACCTCGGTCTCTCGGGAGAGGCCCATGGTCCCGAGCCCGCGACAGTCCGGGCACGCTCCCTTTACGCTGTTGGCGGAGAAGAGCGCGGGCTCAGGCGACGGCAGCGCGGTGCCACAGTGGACGCACACGAAGCGATCACTGCGCAGCCACGGCTCGCCCTCTACCGGCACGATGCGAACGACCCCGGCGGCCTGTCGCATGGCGAGTTCTACCGCCTCCGAAATGCGCTGGCGAACACCGGATTTCAGCACGACTCGATCAATGACCAGGTCGATGTCGTGGGGCACCCTCGGATCGAGCGCGAGATCGTCGCCAAGGTCGTGATCAACACCATCGACCCGCGCCCGGACGAAGCCGTCCTTGCGCCACGCCAGCCACGGCCCGCGATGGTCACCGACCTCACCGCGGATGACCGGCGCATGGATGCTCAGGCGTCTCCCCTCTCCGAGTGCGATGATCTCCGCGACGATTTCCGCGGGGTGCGTCGCGCGTACCTCTGCTCCGCATCGAGGGCAGCACGCCCGGCCGACGCGAGCCATCAGCAGACGGAGGTAGTCGTCCACTTCTGTGATCGTTCCGACGGTGGCTCGAGCGGTGGCGGGCGGCGGTGTCTGCGCGACCGCGACGGTGGGCGTGAGGCCCTCGATGGAATCGACCGGAGGCCCTGGGAGATGACCGACGGAGCGCCGCGCGGCCACACCGAGCGCCTCGATGTAACGGCGCTGTCCTTCGGCGTGCAGCGTCGAGAAGGCCAGTGAACTCTTTCCCGAGCCCGACGGACCGGTGATGACCACCAGCGCGTCTCGTGGGATCTCCACCGTGACGTCCTGGAGGTTGTGCGTGCGCGCACCGCGGACGGTGATCATTCCCATCGGCCGCTCAGGCGTGTGAGCGCCGCTGGCGGGCGAAAGCGATCGCCAGTTCGAGGGCGGCCACCATCCCGGCGATGTCGGCGATCCCCTGCCCGGCGATGTCCGCACCGGTCCCATGATCGACGCTGGTACGGATGATTGGCAGACCCAGGGTGACGTTCACGGCGTCGCCGAAATCGAGCAACTTTGAGGCGATGGTCGCTTGATCGTGGAACATCGCCACCACCGCATCGAAGCGTCCATCTTTCGCCTTGCGGTAGGCCGACTCTGCCCCCATCGGGCCCACGAGTTCGACCGCGGGCCCGAGCGCGGCGCGAGCGTCTTCAATCGCCGGGCCGATGGCGTCGATCTCCTCGCGGCCGATCAACCCGGCTTCCCCGGCGTGGGGGTTGAGTCCACAGACGACGATTCGGGGCGATGGAATACCAAACCATGTACTCAACGAGCGCGCGGTGATGAGTACCGTCTCCCGCACGGCATCGCGGGTCAGTTCGGAGGAGAGGCGCGCGATGGGGAGGTGCGTCGAGGCCAGGGAGGTGCGCAGCCGCGGGCCCGCAAACATCATCACCACACGCCGCACCCCACACCGCTGCGCGAGGTGTTCCGTGTGACCGAGAAAGGGCGTCCCGGAGCGGGTGACCGCGGCCTTGTCGATGGGCCCGGTGACGAGCGCGTGGGCGGTTCCGGCGAGGACGGTGTCGATCGCGGCGTCGAGGGAGAGGAGTTGAGCGCGACCCGCCGCAAGCGTGGACGGACCCGGGCGACGGTCATCCAGCGAGAGTTCGGTCGCGGCGACGAGCCTCACGCGCTCCATCCCCTCCCAACGAAGTCCACGCAGCGCCGCCGCGTCGGCGAGCGCTCCCGCATCCCCGTGAACGACGAACGACACGTCCGGGTGCTTCACGGTCAACGCGGCCAGCGCGCCGACGGTCACTTCTGGACCGATGCCACACGGACAGCCAACGGAGATGGCCAGGGTGATGAGGCTCATCGATCGAGGTCTTTGTTCATTGCGTCGAGGCGGTATCCCACACCGCGCACCGTGTCGATGGTGGCTGCGCCGCCGAGCTTCTGCCGCAACTTGCGGATGTGCACATCGACCGTTCGGGTCTCGACGGAGCGGAGACCCCAGACGTCACGGAGCAGCACTTCGCGCGTCACGGCCCTGCCGCGGAAGCGGGTCAGGTAAGCCAGCAGGGCGAACTCCTGCGGAGACAACGGGACCCGCTCGCCCGCCAGATCGACGGCGCGCGCCCCGAGATCGACGCTCATCTCCCCAATATCGATGCGCAAGTCGTTGGGCGCCTCGCGTCGACGCCACTCCAGGACGCGCAACCGAAGATATAGCTCCGGCGGAACGTACGGCTGCAGTGTCAGGTCGTCGAAGGGCCAGCCAGGATCGACGCGCAGTAACTGTGCACTGTGCACTGCGAGAAGGACGGAGGCAGCGCCAGCGCGGCGGAGGCGAAAGAGCAGGGCCCGCATCGGGTCCACGTCGTCACCGCATTCGACCAGGACGGCGTCACCGCCGCGCGCGATCTCGACCGGATCATCGGTGGGCGAGTGTTCAACGACACGGCAGCCAAGGTCGCGGAGGATCTCAAAAGCTTCCGCGGGCTGTGCTTGACTGACGAGCGCGATCCGCACACGCGCAGAGTACTGTGCTCTACCTTGACGGGGCGAGCGGCGTTCTGTTACTTCCCGCAAACACCTGTCCGGAAGGCCAATTCCATAATGCGATGGGTCGTTGAGCTCCCCGCGCCATCCGGCGGCACCGCCGCCACAGTGACCGTCGAATCAGACTCCTGGGCTGGCGCTCTCAGTAGTGCTCGCGGAGGTGTTTCGATTCGCAAATTCCGCTGCGAGTTCGAGAACGACGGAGTCGTTCGGGTCAATGACCTGGAGGCCAACGAGCGGTACACGGTACGACCCTACCGGGCCACGTCTATTCCACCCGGGGACGCATCCCGGAGTGGCTTGCAGGACGATGCCGCCGGCTTGGGCAACGCGGCGTTACCCACAGCCAGCGGTCGAACCTCCCGCATCGCCGTGCAGTCTTCTGGCAGCGGTTCTTTCTTGGTGGCACCACCCCCTGGAAACTCCGTGGCACTACCTCCGAGAGCCAGCGCTCCTCCGACCGCATCGGTCTCGGCGGAGCCCGCGGCCACGAAGGATGCACCTGTTGAGACGCCCGTCGAACCGTCAGTTCCATCCGCCCATCAGAAGCCTTCCGACGCCGTGGCGACGGCGGCCGTCGTCGAGACTCCAATCGTAGTCGCGGTCGAACCGTATTCCGCCCCCGTGTTGGTCATCGAACCCGTCGCCGTGGTCGTCCCAGAAGCCGTGGTGGTGGCCCCGGAAGTACCGGCTCCGGCGAAGCCCATGAGTCACTCAGATTTCGCACCGACCGTCGTGGATCTTCCGATCTTCGTTGCCCCTCCCCGGGCCGTCGTTGCTCCGGTCGCGGTTGAAGTACCGACGCCCGAACCCCAGACCAGCGCACCCGTGGCTCCCGAGCCAGCAGTCCAGGACCAGGTCATCGCTCACGGCAGCGAGGACGGTGCCCTGGTCGCCAGCACGCTATTGTTCGAGCGCGATCAGGACCCGAGCGCGACCAATCCGCTCACGTATCGAGAGCGCGTCTACGCGGTCGCCTCTGGTACCTCTGAAGCGCAAGCCGAGGCACTCGCCCGACAGACCCTCACGACCTTGATGCAATCGCTCGCGACGAGGCCCCGTGGGCGGTACGTCATCGTAGCGGTCTTCGATCACACCTTCTCGCACCGCCCTTCGGAGTCGCCGATCGTTGTGCTCCGGTGGAAGGATTGGCACGGGGACGTGGCTGAGTTGCAGGTTCGGCCATCCCTCCCAACGGTTGCGTCGGATGTTGCCCCGGCACCTGTCCAGGGGACGGGCACCGATGTCCCGCAGGAGTCGGCAGATTTCATTCGGGCGGCGTCCGACGCACCCGCTGCTCTGCCCGTGTCGGCGATCGAAGCGCCGCTCGTAGTCGCGGGGCTCGCGAGCCTGGCCGAGGTCGCTCCCGTGTCTGTTCGGCCACCGACCCCGGCTTTGGCTCCGGTCGAGCCCGTGGTCATCGTGTCTCCGGCCGTCACGCCCGACCCCGTCGAAGCTTCGGCGGCCCCGACCACCGTGGAATCCCCGGCCGTCACGGTGGCCGTTAAACCTGTCGACAACCGTGCTTTGCCTCCAACCGCAAAGGCGTTTCCCGCGCCCGCCGCGGTCGTCGCCGCGCCGATTGAGGAGGCGGTTGATCGCGTGGGCGATCCTGCTTCCGAGAGCCCTTTGGCGAGCACTGCGCAAGCCCTCCAAGAGGACGAGCCAAACGCCAACGATTCTGCCGGAGCTATCGGCGGCGACGCTGGCTCGCGGCGGAAGAAGCGGCGAGGACGGCGTGAATCGCAGTCCTCTTTCCCCAAGATCGATCCTGCGACGGCGGTCACGCCAAAGGTCGCCGAGGTTGCCGTCGTGGCGGCCGATCGGAAGCGCTTCGAGGGTGGGAGGCGGGGTCCCGACCTACTGAGCGACCTCTTCGACTCGGTGATGGAACTTTCGTTTCAGCAAAGCATCGCCGAAGTTTGTACCGTGGTTGCGAGCGTATTGACCGACAACCTCCGCTGCGACGCGGTGTTGGTCTTCACCTACGACATCAACCGCGATGAGTTCGTGGTGCAGGGCGAGGCGAACACCGGTCGTCTCGAGCAGCGAGTCCGCGCAAAGGTTGGTTCTTACGGCACCGCGACGAGATCGAAGCGGGGTGTCATTCTCCGGGCCGCTCAAGGGGATGACGGCGCCGATGCGGGGTGTCAGGGCGGGGCGGCGATCTTCGTCCCCGCACTGTTTCGTGATCGGCTCTTTGCCCTGGTGCAGGTCGCCCGGCTGCCAGGCTCGCCCGGCTTCGAAGCCGACGAACTCGACGCAGTGACGTATGTCGCGGGACAGCTCGCCGAGGCCCTCTCGCTCCATGCCAATCGCCAGACTCACGCCGACGTCCTGGAGAAGAAGGATCCCGTCGGGAAAGTCGTCGGTCCCCGTCGCTAGCCCTCGCTTACCTGACCAGGTAAGCGATGATCAATGTGCGGCGGCGTCCAGGTCTTCCTGAATCCAGTCGCGGAGCATCGGTCGCTCGATAGGCAGCTCGTACCGTCTTCCGTTGATGAAGATGGTTGGTGTGCCGCTGATCTCAAGGCGTTCGCCCTCGCGCCGGGTGGCCTGGATGGCGGCCTCGACTTCGGGAGAAGCGCTGTCGGCGCGAAAGCGCGCCATATCGAGGCCCAACTGCTGGGCGTAGCGGTTGATGTCAGAGGTCTCGAGCGAGCGCTGGTTCGTGAAGAGAAGTTCGTGCATCTCCCAGAACTTCCCCTGGCGGCCCGCCGCGAGGGAGGCGCGCGCAGCGGCCAGCGCATGGGTGTGGCCGCTGAGCGGGAAGTTCATGTGGACAACCCGCAGTCGGCCAGGGAAGTCGTGCTCAACCTGCCGGATGATCGGGATCGCGTGAGCACAATGTGGGCACTCGTAGTCGCTGAACTCCACCAGGGTGACGGGCGCGGCATCGGGGCCGTGCGAGGGCGCCCCGGTGGTGTTGACCTGTGCGGCGTTGGCGGCGTTGTAGCGTAGGCGCAACTGCTCCGAGGCGTCGTCGCGGCTACGGCCGTCGCGCACCATTCGCGAGAGGAAGCGCAGGGCAGGCAGGCAGGTGCGGCACGGTCGCCGATCGCGAGCGCAGACCGCCAGGGAGTACGGCTCACCGCAGGTCGAGAGCTCTTCATTGGCGAGGGACCAGAAGCTCTCGCGCTCGCTGGCGCTGAGATCGGCGAGGTCGATGCCCGCGATCTCTGTCACGTCGCCATGATCGGACGGAGTGACGCGAGGAACGTCGGGCCTCACCGAGTGCGCGGCTCCGTCCGGGCTAGAGCCGACACGATTGTTACGGCAGCTCGCGCCGAGACCGAGCCCCGCAAGGACCAGCACGACACACCATGCGAGACGAGGACGAGCCATGACGAAGCGCTCTACTTTGCGGCTCGCGAGAGTGTCAAGACGCTCAATTGTCCGGGGCGCCAGCGGTGACCCAATCGACAACGAGACGAATCTCCTCGTCGCTCAGCGGGTCGCCCCCCAACGGCATGCGTGCCCCCCAGATCGGGCCATCACCGAGCAGCTTGTAAACGAGATAGCTGTACTCTGGACGTCCCTGCCCTACGGTGATTCCGGGGTCGATTCTGGGCAGCGTGGACCACCGAGGGTCGAGAGCCTCCGGGAGAGAGCGGTCACCGCGTTCGCGCGCCCGGATGCCCACCGCAGTCGCACGAATCGCACGCGGCGAAGAGAGGTCGAGACCCATTGCCGGGAGCGCTGCACCGTGACAGCGCGAGGCCGCGCATCGTTGCAGAAACAATGGGGCGATGTCGCGAACGAGAGACGGCAGTGGATCCGGCGGGACTACCTCCCGCACGGTCGCACGAAACCGCACGATCACGGGGCCTGCGAGCGCACTGCCGTCCCAGCCACGGAGCCCCACATCGACCGTGAGCAGGTACTCCAGGCCGGGACGCAGATCATTCGGGTTGGGGTAGAAGCTGAGTTCACGCCGCAGTACGTCGTAACGGAGACCGCCGAAGGCCTGGAGGCCGCCCGTGGTCACACGTAACTGAGCGCGGTCGATACTCGAGGGGGCCAGCAGCCTGTCGAAGCGAACCCGCATTGGAGGACCAATCGGATGTTCGCCACGACCACCGTCCGGAGCAGACGGGGTCGTTTCGAGGATGTTTAGAGGGTCAGAAGTTGGGAGCTGGGTGGATGGCGCATCGCACGCGCCCAGACAGAGGCAGATACCGGTCAGGAATCGGCGTACTCGCCGATCTGATCCCGAACCACCTGATCGGTGATGCCGGTCGTGATCATCGGTTTGAGCACATCTGCCAGAGTCAGAAGCAGATCGTCTACCGAACCATCCTGATTGAGTTTCTGCAAAAGCTGACGTGACTCGTGGCTGTCGTCCTTCCGAAGAAAATCGCGAATCGCGTCGATGCCGATGTCTCCCTGAAAGTCCAACTGGATGTTGTCGAGCAGATAACGGACAAGTTCCTTCACAGACGCCCTCCTCGGGATCGGTGCGCGATCGCACGCAAGACAGCCTCATAGCCCCACCCTCGATAGGGCGGCAAGGTCAAAGTACACCACCGCACATCCCTCGCGGGCGATGGGATGTCTGGATCACTCCTCCCACCACGGCCGCTGTGCGGGCGTCCCGGGAGTGGTGGGAGTCGTAGGGGTCGTGGGAGTGCCTGGAATGGCAGGCGTTGGCGACGTCACCGGGGCGCTCGTCCGCACCGCTGCGGGGGTGGTTCCGGGTCGAACGAGCGGCGTTGCGCTCGGGAGCGGCAGGTTCTCGACGTCAAGGGTCGGGGCCGAGACCAGCCACCAGGGAAGTTCGCGTCCCTGAACATCGAGACCGAGACCATTGATCGTCTCGCCACCGCCCTGGGTACGCGCGGCGCGTGTGTCGATCACGCGACGGAACTCCTGCCGCATCTCCCGAAACACCGGGAACTCCAGCGGGAGTATCACTCGATCCATGCAGGCGCGTAGCTCGGGGTCGTTTGGCGCGTACGTTGCGAGTCGCACCCGCGAGTGCAGCGCGTTCAGCGCCGCCGCCTGCTCGCCCACCCAGGCGAGCGCCTCTTCGGACGTCGTCGGATGTGTCGCGCCGTCGGTGCCGGCCGTCCGAGCAGGCGGGCTTGCCTCCATCACCCGGCGTGGGAGTTCACTGCGCAGCGTCACCACGACGCGGATCTGATTGAGCGAAGGACTGCGGCTCACGGCCCCCTGTGCGCACTCCCGAACCTCGTCGAGGTGGAGGTTCCAGGCCTCGTCGAAGGCCGCATCGGTGATCGCCGAGGGCACTGCTACCTGGAGTTCGTGCAAACGATTGACCTCCGCCTGCAACGCCGCCTGGCGCTCACTCTCGGTCTGCTGGGACTCACGGCGCTGGATGTCCGTCGCGTCGCGCCGCTGAAGTTCGGTGACGTGCGCTCGCGCGAGCGGGTTCACGCGGACATCTTCCGACAGCTGCTGAAGCCAGGCGCGCGCCGATGCATCGCCGTAGCGGAAAATTGCCTCGATCGCAGTATTCAGCGCGACTGCACGCTCGGCGCCGCGGAAGCTACTGTCCGAGCGGTACATCTGCACCCACCGCTGAAAGACGGGTACCGCGCTTCCCTCGCCGAGAGCCCCGATCGCGTTGATAACATCGGGCAGCGCCTCCAAAGCCGTCTCGTGATCGAGCAGGTGCGCGGTAAGTCCGGGCACCGCCTCGCGCGCATTCATCGCCACCAGCGTCGGGGCGATGACCTGGAGCGGCGGTGCAGAGTGGTTCTCCAAATAGTCGAAGTGCTCGTCGAGGGCTGCGACGAGGAAGCGAGCACCGGTGCGACGGGACTGCAGCGCCGTCGCGATGCTCTGTCGGAGTTGTACCGGGATCGATCGCTGAGTGTAGAGGTCGAGCAGATCGTGGGTGACCTCCTCGTCCTCGAGACGCGCGAGCCTCGTCACGAGGAAAGAGCGAAACGGCACCAGCCGATTGTCGGGGTCACGAATGAGCGCGACGAGTTGCTCGCGGGCGCTGCCCTCTGGAGCCGTTCGCTGGGTAGGGAGCGCGAGGCCACCGACATCCAGTGCGATGGCGCCGACCTGCGCGTTGAGTTGCGACACGACGCCAACCGCTCCCGTCGCCGGATCGATGCCGCGGACCCTGCCACCCGCCGAGGCCACGAAGAGCCCCGATGCGGTGAGTTCCATGGCCTCGACGTCTTCGTCGAGGCGCGTTGCCCAACGAACGGTACCGGTGCCCGCATCCACTGCAAGAACGTCGTGATAATAGGCCGCGAAGATGGTGTCGCCCTGCACCGCGACGCGCCCCGCTTCGGCGGGTGCCGCCGGAAGGAAGGTGAAACGAATCCGGTCGCGCGCTGTCCGCGTGCCAGTCGTCGGAAGGAAGGCGTCTCGATAGATGAGCGGATCGCCGGGAATGCCCTCCAGGGGATTCGCAAGAAACTGGCTTCCTGCCCGAGTGCCCGAGGCGCTGTCTGCGTTGAGACGGTAGATCCCCCGGCCCCCGTAAAAGACTCCCTGCGGCGATGCGAACACCCAGGAGAGCACGTCGTCGGTCGATCGCAGACGCGCGCGCTCTACCCCCGTTCTGAGGTCGAGTACCGCGATGCTCTGACGGTCCCACGGCACGAACGCGAGGCCCCCCTTGGCCGCGGGCCGACCGAGGATCCCGCCCACCTCGTGGGACCAACGCTCACTGCCGCTTCGGGCATCGACTGCCTGGACCCGACCGGCGCGACGACCTCCGCCGGTGAGCCCGGCCGCGAAGGTCATCACAATGAGGTCGCCGTCCCGATCGGCACCCGCAAACTCGAGGCCGATGTGGTCAACGTGCCCGCGATCGGCGCCGGTTGCCAGGTCGAGAACTTTCGTCGAGGCGCCGACCTCCACGACCAGCGCATCCCCGAGGATCTCCGGCGTGCTCGAGGCAGCCATTGGTCTCGACCAAAGTGCCTGCCCAGTCTGTACGTCGTACACGGCGATCGCCCGACCCTCGCCCTGGATGATCGTGGCCATCAGCGGACGACTCAGGGTGTTGCGGGCGCGATCAACGATGGCGTTGGCACCCGCCGCCGCGGCGGCCTCACCCAGACGGCCGCGATTGTTGTCACCGAAGCGGGAGGAGAAGGCCGTCGTGGTGCGAATCGACGGCATGCAGCCGACCACACCGACCGAGACCAGGGCAGAGATCGCGAGGGCGCGGCGGTTCATCGGGGGGCTCCTGCCGAGGGGGCGTCGTTGATCTGTCGAATCGCGAGTTCGGCACGGGCGCGGGCGCGCGAACGGTCGGCGAGCGGAAGTTCGCGCACCCACTCTTGAAGAAACGCCTTCACCTGGGTGGTCGGCGAACGCGAGACGAGTTGCTCGACAATACGGAGTTTTACCGGATCAGGTAAGTCACGACGATCGAGAAAGCGTCGGAATCCCGGGAGTAGGACCGAGAGAGGCGCGTGCCCGACGGATTCGAGCAGATGCTCCGCAGCCGGGGCGTCACCCAGTGCGCCGATAGACTCTGCGGCCTCTGGGATGTTGCGCTCGAAGGCTCGTTGAAGCAGCGAGAGCGAAGCACGGGCGTTGATGCGGCCGAGGGCGCGCGCCGCTTCGGCACGGACACCGTTGTTGGAGTCCCTGAGACCCGACTCGATGAGACCACGGCTACGCTCGTCGCGTATCTGGCTCAGCGAGGTCACCGCGCGGAGCCGCACCGCGGGGCGGCGATGTCGGAGCAGCGAGCCGAGTTCTTCGATGGCCTCGGGCCTTCCCAGGATGCCCAGTTTCGTCACCACGAGGTCGAGCAGGTCGTCCGGGAGGCCGCTGCGCAGGAGATTCACGAGCGGGGGGACGGCGTCGGCAGTGCCGATTCGGGTGAGCGCATCGACCCCTTCGGTGATCTCGTCCGGGTCGGCGGACTGCAGGCGCTGCGTTGCTTCGCGGAGTGTCAGCGGCCGGGACGCCGCGGCGGTGACGGGCGTCCGCGGTCGGGGCTGCGCGGACACGGAGGAAAGCGCAGCGAGAGCCGCGAGGCTGACGGACGCGGCACTGAGCCGGGAGAGGTTGGGCATCGATGGGCTCCGAGAAGGGGGGCGAGCGATCGTGGAAGGTTCTAGAACGAGGCGGCGCGCGCGATCAAGGGATGCCTCGGCCACGCGCGACAGCTTTGCGTGGGGAGGTTGGTTGCCTGTAGACACCTGCGGAGCGGTCTCCAAGACCTTGCCGATGCGCCAGCGCAAGAATCACCAAGCCCGTGCGCTTCCTTCCGCCGCGTGGGCTCCGACCGCGCTGGCGTGGGCGCTCGGGGTGGGCCTCGGCGGACTCCTGGTGCTCGGATCGCCCGGACCAACGGACCTCCGCGGCGCGCTTACCCGACGAGGTATCCGTGTCGAAGGAGAGCCCATTTGGATCACCCATTCGACGTTCGGCGAGAGCCGGGCGCTGGTCCTGGCGCGGGCTCCCGGCGAGAGCGTGGATGTGTTCGCGGTCACCGCGCGGACTGATGATAAGCGGCGGATCCTCGCTGTGCGCGACGTGTCCAACCTGACGCGTTCGCCTGGCGCGGAAGAGGGCGGCCTGACGATTCACGAGCGCTGGGCAGCGTACTGGACCCGCGTCGGCGACGAGATCGTCGCGTTTACCGTCATCGACCTCGCGGGAGCCCCCGAGGCGTTGTCATCGACGGGTGACCACGGCTCGCGTTTTCGAGCGGCGGTCTCGCGGCTACAGAGCAGCGGTCGATCGCAAGGCTACGGGCTCGACCGCTTCGATCTGTTGCACCCGGTGCGTACGCTGTCTTTACGCTGGGAAGGAGAGCGCGTCGCGGCCGTGGCCATGGGCCGGTCACTGATCGTCGATGCCTCGACTCGCGCGATCGTCGCTGGCAACGACCTGCTTCGCGAGCGCCCGCGCCTCGCGGGGACAACTGGGTGGGTGACATGGTTCGTCGATACCATCCGGGCCGTGCCGTGGGTCGGGGGTGCTCCCATCGCGTGGGCTGAGCGCGTCGCATTCGGACTGCAAGACGAGGTCGCGCGGGCACGGGTTCGCATTGCCGAGGACACCTCCCAGGCCGAGGCCGCGGAAGACCTTGCAGACGTACTGCGATCCGGTCCCTCGCGCGACGTCGATGGACCCGTCGAGGGGTGGCCCCCCGCACCGATGGTTGCCCGGCTGCGTCCGGCGCTTGCGCACGAAGGCGAATGGTCGTTGATCCAGCGCGACGACCCGTTCGTCGGCGGCAACCCAGGAGCCCCTCCGGCCTTCGCGCAGTCTTTCGTTCGCACCGACCGCGAGCGCCCCGACACCCGCGTCTACGTGACGCTGTGGGACGCCCGCCAGGTCGAACTTCACGTGGTGCCTGGATCGCAAGAGCCTATGGGCGCAACCGGCGAAACCGGCAGCGGCTCGATACCTCGCGACCCGCGCACGATGGGGCGACTGGTCGCGGGCTTCAACGGAGGCTTCCAGGCACTGCACGGCGAGTGGGGGGTTTTCGCCGAGGGCACTCTCTTCCTGCCGCCCAAACCGTGGGGCGCGACGATCTCGGCGCTAGAGGGCGGCCGGACGGGCTTCGGCTCGTGGCCACCGGACCAGACGAGTATCCCATCGGAAATACTGGAGTTCCGGCAGAATCTCACGCCGTTGGTCGAGGACGGAGTCATCAACCCTTACCACCGCTCGTTCTGGGGAGGCACCGCACCGGGTGCTCCGCCGGGGGAGTCCCACACCGCGCGCACGGGGCTTTGTTCGACGACCGAGGGGCACGTTGCGTTCTTCTGGGGCAACGGCCTTACGGAGGTCTCACTCGGAGAGGCGATGCTCGCGGCGCGCTGCGCCTATGGACTGCACCTCGACATGAACGGGGCCAACACCGGCTTCGAATTCTATCGAGTCGCGCCGACCGGAACTCTCCCTTCTCTACCGCGCAGCCTCACTCGCGAGGCCGAAGCGCAAGGCCCGGTGCCGGGTGCGCCGGGCTTCGAGTACCGTACCCGCCGCATGGTTCGGGGGATGCATCCGCTTGGATTTCCCCGATATATCAAGCGCGATCCGCGAGACTTCTTCTACCTTCTCCTTCGGCCGGTGCTTCCCGGGGCCCCGATGCGCACGCTGGTCTCACCGGTGGTCGATGGCGAGGGGCGCTGGAGCATCGATGGGCTCTCTCAGGCGACCTTTCCCTGGCCCATGGCGCGAACACGAGTACGCCCCGACCTTTTGCACCCCGACCGCTGGGTCAACTTACTGCGGGTCGATCCGCGCCGGGTCGGTCCTGCCCCGGTGGGGTCGGCTGGCCGGGTCGCGACGGTGCTGGCGCCCGCGACGGACGCCGCTGAGGGTACGAGGCTCAGGTGGGACGCACAGGCTGGGGGCCGGTGGATCGAAGCGACTACTGGAGAGGGCTTCGAAGGTGCGGCGCTGCTCCCCGGCGCGACGGCCACGCGCGGTGCTTGTATCGACCGCGACGGCTTCCTGGTCATGGCGGTCGCAGATCGACCGCTTGCGGATCTGATCACGGCAGCTTTTCGACTGGTTGGTTGTGTCGGAACGCCCCTCGCATTGTCCCCCGGCGTGACGATCAGCACGGAATCTTCGCGCGATGCGCTGGGCGCCACGATCGCTGCGGACGCGGTCCCACGATTCGACCTGGTCCAGCGCGAAGGCGGCGGTGCCGAGCGTGTGTTTCCTGAGGTCCGGCCGGTCCCGATGCGCCTCTGGTACGAGGCGCAACATCGTCGTGTGCGCTACCGACAGAACAGCGATGGAGGCGTCCACATCAACCTGACGGGCGGGCATCGGGTGTCGGTCCCAATCTGGGGTGGTTCGTCGCGGCCGTCGGTAGACGCCGGCACGCCCCGGTAGTGGCCCGTGTGGTCGACGGACCCAAGGATGGCACGGCCGCAGGCGATCTGACCTCCCGCTTCCCGTTCAACCAGCCCGACGGCTGGCTCGCCGGCATGAATGCTCCGACGACAACGCCCAAGGGTGCGCTCGTGTCGTTGACGGGGTACGAGCGAAACGAGTAGAACCCCGTGGCATTTCAACCAATGATCCCGACTCGTCGCTGCCAGTGCGTGGAGATCGGCCCGAGGAGAGTCGCGCGGTGAAGAGTCCCGTCAAGTTCGGGAAGTACTACCTCCTTGAACGCATCAGCGTCGGCGGAATGGCCGAGGTGTTCAAGGCGAAGTCCTTTGGGGAAGCTGGCTTCGAGCGGCTCGTGGCCATGAAACGCATCCTCCCTTCCATCGCGGAGGACCAGGAGTTCATCGCGATGTTCGTCGATGAAGCGAAGCTCGCGGTGCAATTGACGCACCCGAACATCGCCCAGATCTTCGAACTGGGAAAGGTCGGCGACTCGTACTTTATTGCCCTCGAGTACGTGGCCGGCAAGGACATGCGCGCGATCTTCGATCGCGTGAAGAAGCGCTCGGAGCCGATCATGGTTCCGATGGCTTGCTACATGGTCATGAAGTTGTGCGAGGGCTTGGACTACGCACACAACAAGAAGGACGCCGCTGGCCGCTCACTTGAGTTGGTCCATCGTGATGTTTCCCCGCAGAACATCCTGATCTCCTACGACGGAGACGTGAAGCTCATCGACTTCGGCATCGCCAAGGCGGCGAGCAAGAGTTCGAAGACTCAGGCGGGAATCCTGAAGGGGAAGTTCGGCTACATGTCCCCGGAGCAGGTCCGCGGGCTACAGGTTGATCGCCGCAGCGATGTGTTCGCTGTGGGCATCTGCCTTTACGAACTCCTTACCAACGAGCGGCTCTTCGTCGGCGAATCGGATTTCTCCACACTGGAGAAGGTCCGCAACGTCGAGATCATGCCCCCGACGACGTACAACAAGCGCATCCCAGATGAGCTTGAGTCGATCGTGCTCAAGTCGCTCGCGAAGCACCCAGAAGATCGCTATCGCAGCGCGATGGACCTGCACGACGACCTGCAGTCGTTCATGTACACTTCCGGTAATTTCTTTGCGCGTAAGGACCTCAGTGCCTACGTGCACAAGATCTTTGCGGAAGAGATCTCGCGTGAATTAACCCGCGATGATGAGTTTCGGAAGTTCGACTCCCGACGCGCCAATGACCTCGAAGAACTCGAGGGCAGTGCAGATCTCTCGTCACCTACGCCCCCGAACGGCTCACCGAAGGGAAGTCCGCCGAGCCCGCGGCTTGGTACTCCGCCGCCGCCGCCGCCGCCGCCGCGCGCACATCGAGGCACGGTCATGGGGATGGGTGGAACCGCGCAAGCGCCTCAGGTGGCTGTCGCAGCGGGCGCTCGCATCTCGTCTGCATTACCGCCTCCGCCGACGGTATCTCGGCCCGTAGCTTCGACGGTGCCGCTGTCGGTGCCTCCATCGCTTCCGGTGTTGCCTCCGGTGGCCGCCGCACCGGTGGAGATTCACGAGATGGACTGGGACGAGGAAGAACTCGCGACCCAGATCTATGACCGTCCCGAAGGGGCAAAACTCCCGAGTCTCCCGCCGGTCATGCCTCGTGGAAACTCGGGCACACGACCACCCGCGAACGGCCGCACCACTGGCATTCTGCCAGCGCTACCTGCACTTCCTGGAAGAAACTCGTCGGTTCCTTCGCAGCCCTCTGGAGCTCAAGCTTCAGCAGTCGCAGCCCCTCCCCTGCCCTCGAGTTCTCTTCAATCCGTGGCCTCGTTGGTCCCGAACGCACCTTTCCCTGTCCAGATGGTGTCCGCTCCGCCTGTGAGTCCGGTGCCGATGCCCAACATTGCGCCCTCGCCGAGCGTGCCCCCGCGGCCGACCGTCGCGGGGAAGGACGCCTGGCGTATTGGAGGGGATCCGAAGTTCTCGCGGCCCCCAGCAGAATCGACGCCACCACGGCCCGAGCCTCGACGCAACGAGGGCAGCTCTGTGGTCGTCCTGGCGTTGCTCGGAGTGGTCGCCGTAGCGGCGCTGGTCATCATCGCGCTCAAACTCACCCGTGGAGAACCGTCCGGAGGACTGCTCATCACCACTAACGTCGGTGGTGTCGCGGTCCTGGTCGATAGCCAACCACTCGTCGGCAATGGTCAGCGTTTCGAAGTCCCCGAACTGGCCGTTGTGCGACTTCACCGCGTAGAGGTTCGCAAGCCGGGCTTCCGGCCATTTACGCAGGACGTTCCGGTGCGCGAAGCGCAGATCACACAGATGCAGGTCGAACTCGAGCCAGAACCGACCACCACGATGGTTCCGCCGCTCGTTCCGCCGATGCCTGAATCCAATCAGGTCGTCGTGCAGACTCCCACCGTAGCGCCAGTTCTGCCTCCCGTGCTGCCAAGCGCAGTCCAGGTGGTCGCCAACAATGCGCCCCCGGCGGCAGTACTTCCCGTCGCAGCACCGCGGACCCCTCGAGTGACTCGACCCAGCACTACCCTGGCTGTTCGCCCCGCCACTCTGCCCGTGGTGCGACCGACAACGAACCCTCTCACCGCGGGCGGTGCGACCGGCGTGCTACTGATCTCGACTCGACCTGCATCGAGTTGCACCGTGTCGGGCCAGGGGACGACCTTCGCCACACCTCGGCGCCTGGCTCTCCCGCCAGGGAGTTATCGCGTCACCTGCAGCAACGAAGAACTCGCGGCACACGGCTCGTTCTCGGTCACCATCACAGCCGGCGGAACGGCTGACTTCAGGAACCGATCCCTCGAGTAACGGCCTCAGGGCCCGACGCGTGGGCCCACAAAAAGGTAGAGCGGCGTCGGCAAGTAGGGGTACTCCCGATGCCGCGCTGCCTCCAAACTCTGCATCTCCGACAGGCCTCGATCGTCGCTCGGGTGAGTCCGCAGCATCTCGATCAAGCGCTGCTGAATACGCTCACGGAACGCCGGATTTTCCGCGCGGACCAGACCGTCCCGCAGCGCCTCGATCGCAGCGTCGTTGCGCCCGGCCTCGGCGAGAAATGTGGCGGCGGTCAGGGCCATCCACTCAGGCCCCTCGCCCAACGCGGAAGCCTTGCGGAAGTGCTCCGCCGCGACGGCCCGAATCTGCCTACGCTCGACGCTGTCCCGGGGCAGCCGCGGGGACAGTTCGAAGGCTAGCGTTGCGCCGCGTTGGAGATGAAGTTCGCCGTCGCCAGGGAAGATTCGCAAACCAACCTCTAGATAGTCTGCCGCTCGTCGGATGTCGTCGGTCGGTACCTCGCCCGTGCGCATCACCAATGCCACCGCAGCCCATAGATAGGCCTGACGAAAATGTGGATCGAGGGAGATCATGACCGAGGCGTACCGGCTGATGTATCGACCGGGGTTTCGCGCGCTCAGCGATTCGCCGTAGTAGAGGAGGGCGTTGATCCACAGGACGTCCGCGAGCCATTCCACGTGGCCGAGAGAAGCCACGCGGGCGACTCCGACGGTGGGTATCTCCGCGGAGTCCAACACCCGTCTGTGACTGTCGTACTGCCGGTTGAGAGTGCCGCGGAGTGGGACAACCCCAACCGCGCCCAGGAGCATTACCAGCCCGCCTACGAGGGAACTTTGTTGCATCGATGAGGACCGCGGAGGAAGGGGGGGGGAACCGCCGAGCGGGCTACTCGGTCTCGTTCACGATGCGAAGCGTGTTGCTGTTGCCAGAGAAGATACCAAACGTTGACACCACGCTGTCAGCGTCGAGGTTCCCGTAAGCCTCAGACACGAACCAGAGATCCTGATTCGGCGCGCTCGTGAAGCCCGAATCGTAGGGACTCGGCGGCGCCGTCGGCGGCGCACCGACAACCACCACATAGCGGTAGCGAACATCGCCCGTGGGCCTGAACCCAAGTTGCAGCCACTCCGAGGGCATCGATGTTCCGAGGAAGGGAACCCTTGAACCGGTGGGTGCGCTGGTCGGCCACGCGTTGCTGAGGCCGAGGGAAGTCGGCGTCCCCATCGCACCCGCTGCGCAATACGTCGAGAACTCCGAGCGGTAGGCCTCCTCGCGCGACGCAATGGACGCGAGCATCGTGCGCGCTTCCTGCGAACGACTCCGGCGGAGATACGACGAATACGTGTACGCCCCCACCCCCGCGAGCACCCCGAGGATCACCACGACCATCATCAACTCAATCAGGGTCATGCCGGCCCTGGCCCAGCGGTATGCGAGGCGTCGAGAGGCAGTCGTGGTCTTCATCGGATCCTCCGGGAGCAGCGCGCATGGGGGGCGACTACAGCTTGAAACTCAATCGTAGCCCGGGACGCAGCGCGCGCGAAGGGGATCCGTGTCCACCCTGGGGACCCCTTAGCGACGGGCACGCAGATCGTCGCCATCGCCGTCCGCCTCGCCATCCCCGGAGGCTGCCTCGCCGCCCGCCATCCCCAGCTTCTGGAGCCGGTAGCGAAACGAGCGAAAAGTCAGGCCAAGGTGCGTCGCAGCATGCGTGCGGACACCCTTCGCCCGATCCAGCGCCTGCCTGATCAAACTGCGCTCGATGTCTTCAAGGGTCGCCTCAAGCTGCAGCCCCTCGGGCGGCAACAGCATCTCGCCCGGCCGAGAGAAGCCTGCTGCGCCGAGGAGTTCGGGTGGCAGGTCGTCGCGGATCACGGTGCTCCCCTGGGAAAGAGTGACGGCGCGCTCGACGGCGTTTTCCAGTTCACGGACGTTGCCGGGCCACTGGTGCGCGAGCATCAAGCGTAGGGTTTCGGGGGAGAAACTTACGAAGGCTCGTCCGTTCTCCGCAGCGAAGCGACTGCGGAAATGCTCGATCAGCGCCGGGAGGTCTTCCCTACGTTCACGGAGCGGCGGAAGGTGTAGCCGGAGCACGTTGAGTCGGTAGTAGAGATCCTCGCGGAAGAGCTTCTCCTTCACCATCTGCGCAAGCTCGCGATTGGTCGCAGCCACGATGCGAGTGTCGATCGGGATCTCCGTCGTCCCGCCGACGGGCCGCACCCTCCGCTCCTGCAGTGCGCGCAGTAGTTTTACCTGGAGATGTAAGGGGACCTCGCCGATCTCGTCGAGGAAGAGTGTGCCGCCGTCGGCCTGACGGAACATCCCCAACGTGCGGCTCGACGCGCCCGTATAAGAGCCCTTTTCATGACCGAAAAGCTCGCTCTCGACCAGGTCAGCCGGGATCGCGCCACAGTTGACGACCACGAAGGGACCGGCGCTCCGGTCGCTGCTGTTGTGGATTGCACGGGCGAAGAGTTCCTTGCCGGTACCGCTCTCGCCGGTGATGAGCACGCTTGCGCGGTTGGGTGCCGCCCGCCGAACGAACTCCATCGCCGTCTGAAACGCGGTGCTGCGGCCGATGAGCGAGCCGTTCCCACCCTCTGGGGTGAGACCGCGGGTGATGATGCGCAGCGAAACGTTGTCCTTGAGCAGTGAGCGCTTCTCCAGGGCTTTCTCGATCTGCGCGCGCGCCTCGCTCACGCTCAACGGCTTCTCAAGGTAGCAGTAGGCGCCACGTCGCATCGCATCGACGGCCGTTTCCACGGAGCCATGGGCCGTCACCACCAAGAGTTGCGTCTCCGTGGAGATCGCGCGGGCATGGTCGAGAAGTTCGAGGCCCGTGCCGTCGGCCATCATCAGGTCGGTGACCACCAGGTCGAACGGGGTCGTCGCAGCGTCAAGGCGCTCCCTGGCCTCGCGAAGCCCCGATGCCTGCTCGACCACGTGCCCCATGCGACGGAGCAGCACGTCCATCATCTGACGCAGCGAGGCTTCGTCATCGACGACCAGGATCCGCGCGGGTGCACTCATCGCGGCAAACTGTACCCGAGGGACCCGCGGGCCGCGAAGCGATCGGACCGTGCCGGGCACCTACGCATCGCGACGAATCACCGCCACGAGGAAGCCCCCGAGGCGTGCGAGGGGGGACCGCAGCGCGAGGTGCTCAGCCCGCTGCAGGAGCGTTCCCAGCACCGGCAGCGTCACCGCACGAGCGGTCGGCGTAAAGACCCGCACTCCGTGAAAATCGACCAGCCTGGCGCCCCGCGGAACCATCGCGCGAATGCGGGAAGGCGGGTCGAAACGCGTATACACAGCAGCTTCGGTGCGGGTCTCGGAGACCTTCTGCGCAGGCCCCAGCGTCTTCGCGAGGTAGCGCAGACTGTAGGGGTTGTAGAACTCTGCGAGGATGGTTCCGCCAGGCACGCAGACGCGCACCATCTCGGCGAGAGCCGTCTCGATCTCCGGCACGTGCGCGAGCACTTTGAACGAGTAGACGACGTCGAAACAGCCGTCGTCGAAGGGCAGTTTCGTCGCGGGCGCCTCGTGCACGGTCAAGCCGCGCTCGCGGGCCTTCTCAAGCATTCCAGGCGACAAATCGATGCCCACGGCTTCGCTCGCCACGCCGGCGACCCGCTCCAGGATGAGTCCGGTGCCGCAGCCGACCTCAAGGCAGCGCTTGCCCCGCGCGTACGGCGAGGTGATCTCAAACTCGAGGTCGTCGATCATCCCGTGGTAGCCGCGACCGCGCTCGCGTTCGTACCACTTGCTGAAGTCATCGTAATAGGCGCGGGTGGCGTCGTCACGGCTCATCCGCCGCCCTTATCACGGACGAGGCCCTACCCGGAACTTCGCTCACCCTCTCATCGCCAACACCTCGTCGTAGAGGATCTCGTGCGCGGCGGCCACGACGGAAGGAGCACAGGTCGCTGCCACCCAGCGCTCTCCGGCGAGACCCATCGCAGCGCGGCGGGCCGGAGCGTCTACGAGCGACCGGACCTCCGCGAAGAGAGCCGCGGGATCGCTCGGACCGATCGCAGAAGCACCCCCGGACGGAAGGATTTCCGCGGCGGCGGTGGTCGACGAAACCACAACCGGAATCCGCAACCCGAGAGACTCAAGCAGTACCAGAGGGAGGTCCATCTTGGCGTGCAGAGTGTCGACGACGAGGGTGGTGAGTTCGGCCCCCGCGAGCACCGCGTGGATGTCGCCGATCTCGCCGAGAAACCGAACGTTGGCACGGCGCTCGGTCGCGAGGGTCGTCAGCCCGGCGAGCGCCTCGTGGGCCCGTGCAGTTTTCGGGCGGGCCGCGATGACCCAGGTGAGCGCGCCGTCGTCGCGAGCCGAAGCTTCGATGAAAGTGCGCGCGCCATCAGAGTGCTCAAGGTCGCCCGGGTAGAGCACGTACGGGCCAGGCAGGTCGTGACGGCGACGGGCCGCAGCGACCTCGGCGGCGGCCACGTGAACGGGCGCGAGCGCGGGAGGGATCACCCGGGCGCGGACGCCCACCGCCGCGAGACGCCGCGCCGAGTGCTCGCTCAAGGCGACGACCGCGTCGGCGAACATCATCGGGGCGACGCGCTCAAGGTCGTCAGGTGCGCTCGCAATCGTGTGAACCGTCGGCACCCGCCTGACAACACGAGCGACGGCGCCCGCACGGAGCGTCAGTGGGTTGGGCGCAAAAAAGAAATGCCAGACATCGACGGACGGACCGGCGAGCAACCGGGCGAACACCCGTGCGTTGGCAACGCGACTCGGCGCGTAGGCTCCCGCTGCGGTGTAAACAGTCTCGCTCACCACCCCGGGGAGCGAGACGCCCACGGGCACCATCACCCGCGGCCGATACCGGCGCAGCGCGCCCGCGAGGTCGCGCACGAGGTTCTTGTTGGAGTCCGTCCACGGAGGGGCGATGGGCTTGGAGACGAGGAGCACGTCGCGCATTTCCCCACGGTCGCTAGCACACATCGCACGCCCGTTGACGGGCGGGACGGCGCGCCCGTAGCGTCCCCGCGGAGATTCATGGACGAGAAGAAATCAGAGGGCGAAGGGGTCGAATCGGAGCGCTCAGGGCTACTCGAGCGCTTCGTCAAGAAGGGCATCGAGTCGGGCATCGGTGCCATTAGCCGAAGCGAAGACACGGTCCGTTCGTTCGTCGAAAAGACGCGCCTGCCGAAGGAGGTCGCACACGCTCTCCTCGACCAGGTCGACGAGACCAAGAAGGGACTCTACTCGGTCGTCGCAAAGGAGATTCGCGACTTCCTGACGAGCACAAGCTTCGCTTCCGACATGAAAAAGGTGCTCACCGGCCTCGCCTTCGAAGTGAAGATGGAAGTGCGCTTCAAGAGCGTCGAGGATGAGAACGGTGAAGGCGGCGTGCGACCTGACGTGCAAGCGCGCACGCGGATCAAAAGCACGAAGAAGCCCTCGGCGGGCTCCGACGACGGCGGGGGAGCGGCCTAGGCCGCGGCGGTTCAGATCGGCAGTGCTTCGAGGTCGCTGAGGTTCACCCGCGCGGAGAGTAACCCGAAGGAGACCTTGGCCCCCCGCACGTCGCGCTCGACGATGGCACCCACCTTCCCCGCGAAGGGACCCGACTTCACCTGAACGCGCACGCCCGCCAGGAGAGCCGCCTCCGGGTTTACCTGCACCGGTAAGACTATTTTGGGAGGGGCGGGAGGAGTCGGGCGAGCCACGACGACGGGAGCCGGAGCAGCCCGAGGCGCAGGACGGGGATCGACCATCGGGGTAGGCGCGGGGCGGGTGAAGGCCGGGCGCGGACGGTCCATCGAAGCGAGACGCTCGCGGGTCTCGGTCGCGGCGAGGTCGCGACGGCGGACGATCTCAGCGTCGTGCTGGGTCTGCCACGCGGAGTCGCGCGCTGCGGCTTCGAGTGCTTGCGCGGCCCGCTCGACCTGGGCCTGAGCGAGAGCACTATCGACGGCGATGAGGTCGTTGTCGCGCGACCAGGCGACCAGACGGTAGATCGGCACCAGCGCGCGAAATGCCGCAAGGATGGGCTCTTCCAACGCTCCCGCCTGGTCGAGCACCACGGAGCGGGAGAGCGGCCATCCGACAGACCACCACTGGTTGGGTTGCAACCACGCAGCGATGGCCCCGTCGAGCGTGGCGTCGGTGACGTCACGCACCGGCACGCGGGCGGCGTCGCTCACCCCGAGGACGAAGTCTTCGGGTAGTTGTCGAATCGCCGCGACAAGCTCGGCGCGACCTTCCACGGAGGCGCAGCGGGCGCGCAGGTTGCGAGCGTCGACCCAGGCGTCGCCGTGGACCCGGAGCGAGACCTCGACCCCATCGTGGTCGATGTGCAGCGCGAGAAACGCGTGTCGAAAGAACGGCGTTGGGTCCGTGAGCGTGGCCTGCAACGAGCGCCCGTCGTCGAGCAGCGCCTCGAGCGCCCGCCGCGCTGCGGCGTCCCGCCACAGGAAGAGCCACTGGGCAGTGACCGAGCGCTTGTTCCACAAAGACGGGTGCTCGTCGCTGGCGCGAAGCTCAAGCGGAAGGGCAAGCGCCGTGGCATCGGCCTGCATCACGCGACCAAGCGCCATGGCCTTCTCCCTCGCTTCCAGGCGCGGCCGGTTGAAAGCATTGGAGCTGGCCCTTGGGGGCGCGTAGGCGTCGAACTCCGACGCGCTGAAACCCTGGAAACTCACTCGGTATCTCCTCGGCCGGGAAGATACGCGCCGCGCCGTGCAGGTCAACGCGTTCGTCGGTTGCCGCCCGCGGGGCCCCTCCCCTAGGCTCCCCGACATGGATGCATCCATTGGTTCTCGCACCGTCCGCGCCGCTCGGGGTTCGTCGCTCAGCTGCAGGGGTTGGGCTCAGGAAGCCGCGCTTCGCATGTTGATGAACAACCTCGATCCCGAGGTCGCGGAGCGCCCGGCCGATCTCGTCGTGTACGGCGGCACCGGGAAGGCCGCGCGCAACTGGGCGGCTTTTGACGTGATCGTGCGCGAGCTACGCGACCTCCACGACGACGAAACGCTGCTTATCCAATCGGGTAAGGCCGTCGGCCGCTTCCGCACACATGTAGACGCGCCGCGGGTGCTGCTCGCCAACTCCCTGCTCGTTCCGAAGTGGGCGACGTGGGAGCACTTCCGCCGGCTGGAGGCACAGGGCCTCATCATGTACGGCCAGATGACCGCGGGCAGCTGGATCTACATCGGTACCCAGGGGATCTTGCAGGGCACCTACGAGACCTTCGCAGAAGCCGGGCGACAGCACTTCGGAGACTCCTGGCGCGGGCGCTGGATTCTCACCGCGGGCCTCGGCGGAATGGGCGGCGCTCAGCCCCTCGCAGCCACCATGAACAACGCCTGCTGCCTCGCGGTGGAGGTTGATGCCGCGCGCGTGCAGCGACGCCTGGAAACCCGCTACGTGGACCGCGCCACGGGTTCGCTCGACGAGGCGCTCCGCTGGATCAACGAGGCGTGCGCCAAAGGCGAGGTCGTCTCCGTCGGGCTCGTCGGCAACGCCGCCGACGTCTACCCCGAACTCGTGCGGCGCAACGCCCTGCCTGCCTTCGTGACCGAGCAGACGTCCGCGCACGATCCGCTCCATGGGTATGTCCCCCCGGGGATCACGCTCGCCGACGCGGCAGCGCTGCGGACGAGCGATCCAGAGGCCTACGTCCGGCGGGCGCGCGAAGGGATGGCGATGGAGATTCGCGCGATGCTCGACATGAAACGGGCGGGGGTGATCGCCTGCGATTACGGCAACAACATCCGCGCGGAGGCTCAGATCGCGGGTGCGCACGACGCGTTCGAGATTCCCGGGTTCATCCCGGCGTACATCCGCCCGCAGTTTTGCGTGGGTCGCGGGCCGTTCCGGTGGGTGGCGCTCTCGGGCGATGCCGAGGACATCGCGGTGACCGACCGCGCCGTGCTCGAAGCCGTGCCCGATGACCCGTCGCTGCGGCGCTGGCTACAACTCGCAGCGGAGCGCGTGGCGTTTCAGGGGCTCCCGGCGCGCATCTGCTGGCTGGGCTACGGCCAACGCGCGAAGGTCGGCCTCGCCTTCAACGAACTGGTGCGCACAGGCAAAGTGAAGGCCCCCATCGTCATCGGACGCGACCACCTCGATTGCGGCTCCGTCGCTTCACCGCACCGCGAGACCGAGGCGATGCTCGATGGGTCTGATGCGATCGCCGACTGGCCCATTCTCAACGCGCTGGTCAACTGCGCGGCGGGAGCGTCGTGGGTGAGCGTTCACCACGGCGGCGGCGTCGGCATCGGAAACAGCATCCACTCTGGCATGGTGGTCGTGGCCGATGGCACCGACGAAGCCGCGCGCCGACTCGAACGCGTCCTCACGAGCGATCCCGGTATGGGAGTGATTCGGCACGCCGACGCCGGCTACGAGGGCGCGATCGAATTCGCCCAAACGCACGACGTGCGGGTGCCTCACCGGGTCGGATGACGCAGTGAAGGTCGCCGCCAACCTCCTGCTCCGACATGCGCGCGAAGTGCTCACCTGCGGAGGGAAATTGGCTCCGCGCGCGCCGCTGGCGGACTTCGATCCGACGCCGCTCGGGATCATCGAAGACGGCGCGGTGGCGATCGCGGACGACCGCATCGTCGCGGTGGGCCGCACCGCGGACGTCGAGCGCGCGGTCACGCTGACCGCCGACGCGACGGTGCTCGACGTCGGCGACGCGCTTCTCACGCCGGGGCTCGTCGATGCGCACTCGCACTCCCTCTTCGCGGGACACCGCGCAGGGGAGTTCTCGCTGCGGCTACAGGGAGCGAGCTATGCAGAAATCGCGGCGCGCGGGGGCGGCATCGCGGCGAGCGTGCGTGCGCTGCGGGCGGCCTCGGACGATGTCCTTCGCGCGCTGCTTACGAAGCGTCTCGACGCGATGGCGCGCTTCGGGACGACCACCGTCGAAGTGAAGACCGGCTACGCGCTGGAGACCGCCCACGAGCTGCGATCGCTCGCCGTGCTGCGCTCCGTGGGCGACCGGATCGTGCCGACCTTTCTGGGGCTGCACGCGGTTGCGCCAGAGCTGCGGGGCGAAGCCGATGGCCGCGCGCGCTACCTCGCGACGGTGGCGGGGCGAATGCTGGACGCAGTGGCGCAGCAGGGGCACGCGCGCTTCATCGACGCGTACATCGATGGGCCGGGGTTCAGCGTGGCGGAGTGCGCCCCGACGCTCGAGCGCGCGAAGGCGCTTGGACTGCGTGCGCGCCTGCACGTCGGACAGTTCGAGGACGTGGGCGGGGCGCAGTTTGCGGCGGCGTTGGGCGCGGCGAGCGCCGACCATCTGGAGCACGTCAGCGACGACGGACTGCGCGCGATGGCCGCCGCAGGGGTGACGGCGGTGCTGCTGCCCGGGGCCGCTTTCTCTCTGGGGCAGCCGATGCCGGATGCGCGGCGGATGCGCGCGCTGGGCGTGTCCGTAGCGCTGGCGACGGACTGCAACCCCGGCACGAGCCACTGCGACGCACTGCCCTGGATGGCCGCGTTTGGCGTTCGACAGATGGGGCTCTCGACCGTGGAGGCGTGGTTCGGAATCACCGCGACGGCAGCGGATTGCCTGGAGCTGAGCAATCGCGGACGAATCGTGGTCGGGGCACGCGCAGACCTCGCGGTGCTCGATCTCCCGAGCTGGGAAGCGCTGCCGTACGTGCTGGGGAGCCCGCGGGCCCTCGCGACAGTGACCGCCGGAGCGCTACGCCGCTGGCAGTGAGCGGACGCGCAGCCAGCGGTACACGGGTATCAACCCCAGCGTGATCAGCACCGAGATGAGCTGCGAAGTGCTCAATCCGAGCAGCGCCCCGCGGTCGTCGTTGCGCAAGATCTCCACCGAGATGCGCAGCACCGAGTAACTCGCGAGGAAGAAGACGAAGACCTGCCCGTCAAAGCGCTTGCGCGGGGCGATGAGGTAGTAGCCCACCGCGGCGATCGCTAGCGATCCGGCCGCCTCGTAGAGCTGCGTCGGGTGTACGGGAAGCGCGGGAAGCGCCTCGCTGGCCAGTCGGTGCGCGCGAAACTGCGCCTCGCTCGCGGGCGAGTACCGGGGAAACCACGCGCTCCATGAATGCTCGCAGGGGACTCCGAAGCAGCAGCCCGCCAGGAAGCAGCCCATGCGCCCCCAGGCGAGCCCGAGCGCAACCCCGAAGCCCGCCATGTCCGCGGCCTTCCAGAACGGAAAACCCTCGCGCCGCAGGAAATACACGGCGTAGCCCACCGCGCCGATGAGGCCGCCGTAGTACGTCAGCCCGCCGGCCCAGAAGGCCGCCCACGCGAAGCAGTTGGCCTCTTTCGGGTGGCATACGCCGTGGGGTTGATCCCAGAGACCGTTGACCGAACTGTGGAGGCAGTGCTCGCGGGTGATGTGCCAGGAGACCTTCGCGGGATCAGTGCAGAGGTGCACGTAGTCCCAGAAGTACCCGTCGGCGAGAACGTGCAGGAGGCGCGAGCCGATCACCCCGGCGACCACCATCGCGAGGCCGAGGTCGATGACCACCTCGCGGTCTTGACCGAGCCGGCCGAGCCAGCGCGCGCCGATGAAGGTCGCAAGCGCGAAACCGGTCGCCAACATCGCAAAGTACGCGGGGAGATCAACCCCGAACAGCGCGACGAGGATCGGTCTCAAGCGCGCGTCGCCACCGGGCGCGCGGGCTTCTTCGGCCCGATGATGTACTCGAGCACCATCAGCCCGATGCCGACGGTGATCGCGATGTCTGCGACGTTGAAGGTCGGCCAGTGGAAACGCATCTTCAGGTGCGCGTGGATGAAGTCCACCACGTAGCCCAGACGCACCCGGTCCACGAGGTTGCCGATGGCGCCGCCAAGAACCAGCGGCAGAGCCCACTTCATCAAGCGCTGCCCGGGTTCCATCGTGCGGTAGAGGTGAACGATGAAGGCAATGGCACCGATGGTGACGAGCAGGAAGAACGGGCGTCGCACAGCCTCGCTCGCACCGTGCAGAAGACCCCAGGCGCCGCCGCAATTCTCGGCGTACTGCAGGTCGAGGTAGTCCTTGATGTAGACGATCTCGCGGTTGGCTACGCGCTGCGGCAGGTAGTGCTGGAGCCCTGGCGGAGGCGTGCAGAGCGGCGGCGGGTTGGGCACCGAGCGCGACAGGCGACCGAGCGCCCAGGCCTTGCTCCAGAGGTCGGCCGCGGCGCTGCCAAGAGAGATCACCGCAAGGAAGATCCAGTCGCGCGCAGTCACAGGCTCGATCGCGGGCTTCGCCTTCGCAGGAGAAGCATCCGCAGGTGTCTCTGGGGTCGCTGGGGTCTCGGGGACGGGGTTCTCTTCGCTCATGGATCCTCTACGCGGGAGCGCCAGCGGCGCGGTCAAAGACTTCGACGGCGTGACGACAGCGGGGACATAGCCCGTCACCGCCCACATCGCCACGGCGACGCCAGCAACGCTCACAGGACGGACCCAACGCCCGTCGCACGCGCTCGCCCGCGATCGGACCGGCGACCAGTTCGATGGAGCCCAGCCCGAGTAGCTCGGCGACCTGCGGGGCGAGCGGTCCGAGTTCGGCGCGGTCGGCCTCGGAGACTTCGAGAGACACCGCGGCATCGCGGGCATGGTCGATGCGGGCGTCGTCGGAGAAGCTGACTTCACCCGCCCCTGGCTCGCGGCCCGCCTTCTTCGCAGCCTGCTTCTCCACGCCCCAGCCCTGAACCACCGGCTCGAGCACCGCAAACACCCCGTCGCGAAGCGTGCGCAGCCGACGCATCGCCACAATCAACGCCTCGCCATCAGCGAGGGGAGTCACCGTCGGCCACAGCTCCAGATGCACGCTGTCACCCTTCGCCTCGAAGGCCGGGAGGTGATCCCAGACGTCTTCGGAGGAGAACGGGAGAATGGGCGCAACCACCGCGGCCAGCGACCGCACGAGGTGCTGCATCGTGGCGAGCGCCGAGCGGCGGCGCGGGACGTCCGCGGCGTCGTTGTAGAGCCAGTCCTTGGAGGCATCGAGGTAGAGGCCCGACAGCTCCTGGCAGAAGTCCACCACCGTCGCGAACACCTCGCGAAACGAGTACTGCCGATAGGCCCGCTCGCACTTCGCGAGCACCTCGCCGAGGCGAACCATCGCCCAGCGATCGAGAGGCTCGAGAACCACCTCCGAGAGCAGCGGTGCAGGCTCGTCGCGTAGCGCACCCAGCATGAACCGCATCGTGTTGCGCACCCGCCGATAGGCGTCGATGGCCTGGTTCAATACGGCACGCGAGTAGGGCATGTCGTTTTCGTAATCTACGAAGACCGCCCACGCGCGAAACAGCTCGGCCCCCTGCTCGGCGATGATCTTCTCCGGGGGAATGAACTCGATGTCGTCCTGGGCGATCGCGAGCGCAACGTCGTCGAGGGAGGTCTTCTTCGCCAGACGCTTCTTCGCGTCGGCGATCTTCTCCGGCGTCGCCCAGGTGCTCTTCATCGCCGCGAGCACCCCTTCGAGCGCTTCGCCCTTCGTGATGCGCGCGGTGATCTCGTCTCGTCGCGCCTCCTGCCGGCGGCGGATGTCGCTCTTGGAGTACGGACGCCCCTGGTCGTCGCAGACGAAGCCGTGCGTGAGCACCGCCCGGTACGGCGCCTCGCCCAACACCGCGCAGCCCACCAGCAGCGACGAGTGAAACCACCCGCGGTGCTGGTCGCTGCCCTCAAGGTAGAGATCTACCTTCGCCCCGAGGTCGGGCTCCGGCTCGCACACCGCGAAGAACGAACTCCCAGACTCAAACCACACGTCGATGATGCTGCCGTCGCGGGTGAACTCCTCGCGCGGTCGCAACACCCCGTCGGCGCAGCGAATCTCCGCCGGCAGCACCGTCGGATCGTCGCTGTACCAGGCATCTGCGCCGCGCTCGGCGAAGACGTTGGCCACGTGGTCGAGGAGTTCGGTGGTGAGCACCACCTCGCCGGTCGCCTTGTGCTGCACCGCAGGAATCGGAACGCCCCAGATGCGCTGCCGCGAGATGCACCAGTCCGGCCGGGCCTCGATCATTCCGCGGATGCGCTCGCGCCCCCAGGACGGAACCCACCCCCGCGCGGTGCCCTCGCTCGCAGCCCGCGCTCCGTCCGCGGCGAGGCGATCGATCTCCGAGAGGGCCCGCGCACGCAGCGTGTGGCCGTCCGAGCCAGGCGCCCGCATCGGCTCGTCCATCGCGATGAACCACTGCGTGGTCGCGCGGGTAATGAGCGGGTTTTTGCAGCGCCAGCAGATCGGATACTTGTGCGTGAGGGTCTGCCCCGGCGGCTGCAGCAGCGCCCCGAGGGAGCGCAGGTGCTGCTCGACCACGGGGTTAGCGTCGAAGATGAACTTCCCTTCGAGGCCCATCGCCTTTGCGCCGTCGCCAAGCTCACCGGTGTAGCGGCCGTCGTCGCCGACCGGTGCGTACGCCTCGAGGCCGTGCGCGCTCCCGAGCTTGTAGTCGTCGCGTCCGTGGCCCGGCGCCGTGTGCACAAGCCCGGTACCCGCGCCGCTCTCGACGTAATCGGCGCCAAACACCTCCGCCCAGCGCTCCTCGAAGGGATGCTTCGCCTTCACCCCAAGAAGCAACTCTCCCTTGAACGCCGGTCCCACCACGAGGTCGGTCAGGCCGGCCGCCTTCGCCACCGCCGCGGCGAGGCTCGTCGCCACGAGGAGACCTTCTCCATCGACGCCCTGAAGCACCACGTAGTCGAGCGCCGGGTGCACCGCGATCGCAAGGTTGGCGGGGATGGTCCACGGGGTGGTGGTCCAGATGAGGGCGGCTACGCGGGTGACGCCCGCGGGGAGCTTCGCCCGCAGCGTCTCCAGGCTCTGCGCGTCGAGCGCGAACTTCACATAGATCGACGGCGACACGTGGGCGTCGGCGTACTCCACCTCGGCCTCCGCGAGCGCCGTGCGGCAGTGCCAGCACCACTGCACCGGCTTCTTGCCGCGGTAGACGATCTCGTTCGCCACGAAGGCCCGCAGCGCGCGGATCACCTGCGCCTCGAAGGCCTTGTTCATCGTGAGGTAAGGGGTCTCCCAGGTGCCCAGCACCCCGAGTCGCTTGCGCTCGGTTCGCTGCACCTCGACCCACTTCGCGGCCTCGTCGCGGCAGCGCACGCGCATCTCCGTCGGGGAGACGTTCTCCTTCTTGCGCTTCACTTCGCGGTCCACGTTGAGTTCGATGGGAAGCCCGTGGCAGTCCCAGCCGGGGATGAAGCGCGTGCGCTCGCCCAGAAGGTTGCGCGAGCGGGTCACGAAGTCCTTCAACGCATTGTTGAGGATGTGCCCGTAGTGCATGTGCCCGTTGGCGTACGGCGGGCCGTCGTGGAAGACGAAGCGCCCATCGACCGGACGCGCCAGGATGCGCTCGTAGAGCCCCGTGGACTCCCAGCGGGCAAGCCACTGAGGCTCACGCTTGAAGAGGTCGCCCTTCATCGGGAAGGCAGTCTTCGGCAGCAGGCACGTCGCTTTGTAATCCCTCGGCACGGGCGATCGCCTATCACACCCGGGCGGGGCGTTCCAGAAGAGCAGCAGGGCGGACGCGGCGGACGAGCGCCGCGAGCGAGGTGACCTTCGGGGGAGTCGCGCCTCGCCCACGGACGACGCCTCACCCACGGCGAAGCGGAGGAGGGCGCCCACACCCTCATCGAGGGTGTCGGAGACGTTCGCGAACGTATATCGGTGCCTCGTCGGGATGTCGGAGAGGCTCGCGAGCGTCTTTTGCTCCGTGATCGGGATGTCGGAGACGCTCGCGAGCGTCTTTTGCTCCGTGATCGGGATGTCGGAGACGCTCGCGAGCGTTGCTCGCTAGGTCGTCCGCCATCGCTGCGTACAGCGCCGACAGAAACCGCGCGAGCGCAGCGCTCTCGGGCTCGCGCCGGAAAACGCGACTCGAGACCTTGGACAGGGACTCCCGCAAAGCCGCCTGAAGGGCTAATCAACTTTTTTTCCAAACTGGACGCCAGGCGCGGCAGCTCGGCATAGGAAGGGGGACCCCCGGAGGCATAGGCGTTGATGCTACCGCCGCACTTCGGGGAGGCCGTTCATACGGGGCGCGAGCGGCGCTGCTGGGGTTGGTCGCGTCCCGCGCCTGCACCCCAGGCTAACGAAAGCAGGCGCCCCTGACGGGGCTTTCGGAAGGACGTCGACTCGCCCGCGGAGCTGAACTCCCCGACGCTTTGGCAGCCGTCATCGAGCTCCCAACAAACGAGATCGAGTCGTTCATCCCTTCCGTTAGCCCGCGGAGTGGGAGCCTGCTTTCGTTAGCCTGCGGGTGCAGGCGCGGGACGCGACCAACCCCGATCCGCCAGCCGCTTGCAGCCGTTGCCGAACGGATTCCCCGAAGTGCGGCTGTAGCATTCACCACCTGATTCACCGCGGGCGGGGCAAGCTCCGCCCGCCTTTCAATCGACGGGTAACGCCTATGGCCCCTCCCCGACGCCCCGTTACTGCGTTCGCTTGATCACGTGGAACCCGAACGGGGTCTCCACGATCTCGCTGATTTGCCCGACGCTGAGCGCAAACGCCGCCTGATCGAAGGCCGGAACCATCGCCCCGTGCCCGAACATCCCGAGACTTCCGCCGCTGCTGCTCGCGCCCGGCTCGTCGCTGAACTCCCTTGCTAGCGCAGCGAAATCCTGACTTGCGCGAGCGCGCCGCAGTACGTCCTCGATGCGCGTCCGGGCCTCTTCGCGGGTGCGCGTGACGTTCGGCGGAACCCGCTCAGACCCGCGGTGCATCACCAGCACGTGCGACGCCCCCACGGTGGCCGGCGCTCCGTGCGCCGACGCGGGAGACGAGGGAGACGCGGGAGACGCCGGGAGCGCGGTCGTCGCGGTGCGCCCGGCGGGCTCATCGGGCGCGCGATTGCAGCCCGCCGACAGGGTGAGCAGAAACGGGAGAACAAACCGAAACGTGCGGAGTTGCATGGCGTTTGAGCGAGTAGTGCGTCCCCCCGGGGCACGCAAGTCACCCCTCGCGCTTGAGGCCCAGAGCGCGAATCTTCTTGTGCAGGTTGGTGCGCTCCAGGCCGAGGAGGGTCGAGGCGCGGGAGATGTTCCAGTCCACCTCCTTGAGGGTGTCGAGGATGTAGGCGCGCTCGGCGTCGTCGCGGTGCTGCCGCAGCGTGGCACGCTCGCCCGGTGCCCGCGGCGGACCCACATCGTCGTCGTCGTCATCGTCCCGAACGGCCACAGAAACGGTCGCCGCAGCGGTGCGCTCGCGCGCCTCGCGGGAGTGCCGCGACTCCTCGGGAAGGTCTTCCAACGTGATCTCGTCGCCGGACAAGATCACCAACCGCTCGACGAGGTTTTTCAACTCACGCACGTTGCCGGGAAACCCACGGCCCCGCAGCGCGTCGAGCACCCCCGGAGCAATGGACTTCGCCTTCAGCCCGTTCTCCTTGCAGAACTCCCGCAAGAACGACCGAACCAGCAACGAGATGTCCTCCGGGTGCTCGCGCAGCGCAGGCGACCGGATGGGCACCACGTTGAGCCGAAAATACAGGTCCTCGCGGAAGCGCCCTTCGCGGGACTCGCGCTCGAGGTCGCGGTGCGTCGCCGCCAGCACCCGCACATCGACGGTAAACACCTGGTCGCTCCCGACGCGGTTTACCTCACCGCTCTGAAGTACCCGCAGCACCTTGGCCTGCGCCGCCAGCGGCATGTCGCCGATCTCGTCGAGGAAGAGCGTGCCGCCGTGCGCCGCCTCGAAGTGCCCCCGCTTGCGCGCCACCGCGCCGGTGAACGCGCCCTTCTCATGCCCAAACAGTTCGCTCTCCACCAACTCCGCAGGGATGGCCGCGCAGTTGACCTTCACGAAGGGCCCCTCGCGCCGCGGCGACATCCGATGAATCGCCTTCGCAATAAGCTCCTTGCCGGTTCCGCTCTCGCCGGTGATGAGCACCCTCCCCCGGGTCGGCGCGACCTTCTCCACCTCCGTGTAAAGCCGCCGCATCACCGCGCTCTCCCCGACCATCTCCTCGCGCGCCCCGGCCGCCGAGCGCAGCGCGATCACCTCGCGCTCAAGCCGCGACGCCCGCAGCGCGTTGCGCACGCTGACCAGCACGCGATCGCGGTCGAGCGGCTTCTCGAAGAAGTCCGTCGCGCCCAGCTTGATGGCGTCCACCGCCACGCCCACGGTCGCGTGCCCGGAGATCACCAGCACCGGGATCGCCGCCCAGTTCGCCGTACCCCGGATGCGCTGCAGCAAGTCGATGCCCGACATCCCCGGCAGCCGGATATCCGTGACCACCGCGTCGATCGGCTCCTCCGCGAGCACCCGCAGCGCGTCCTCCGCGCGCTCGACGTCGCGCACCTCCAGGTCGTCGCCCTCCAGCACCATCCGCAGCGTGCGACGGATGTTCTTCTCGTCATCGACCACCAGCACCGTGCCGCCCATCAGCGCGGCCCCCCGGCGGTCGCCACGAAACGGCCGTTGAGATGCAGCGTCATCCGCCCCTGCACCAGCGTCGCTTCGTACTCACCCTCCGCGCTCCTCCCGTCCCAGGCCGTCAGCGTGACCCACCCCGCCCCGGGCCGCGGCTCCATGGTCTTCCCCAACGCAAACGTGAACCGCATCGCGGCCCCGTCCCCCGTCGCCGTGCGCTGCCCAACCGGCGTCGCAGACACCTCCAACACCACGTCGCGCACGCTCCCGCGGTTGCCCCGCGCATGCAACGACAGCGTGCCGAGGTGGTCGCCGAAATCACTCGGACGCACCGGCAGCCGGGAGTCCCCGGATGCCCCAAGCGCCGCCGCCCCCGCGCCGAGCGCCGTCACCGAAAGCTCCAGATACCCAGAGGGCTGCGCCTGCGCGGTGGACATCACCCCAACGCCCGCCAGGAGCCCTGCTCGCAACCACGTTTGCATAGCCCGGCACCCTACCATCGCTCAGCTCTCGCAGAACCGCCGATGCAGCGCGCGCGTCAGGCCGTCCGCTGCGCCGCGGGACACTGCCAGGGTGATGCGGAAGGCGCTGCTCGACACCGCGCGAGGCGTGCACCCCTCGACGCCCGCGACGGCCAGAACGTCCCGCAAGACCGAACCCTCCTCAGTGAGCCCGTCGCCTACCACGGAGACACACGCGACGGCGTCCGCGGAGCGCGGATCGAGCACCGTGAGCCCGGCCGCGGAGAGCGCCGCCGCCACGCGCTCCCAGTCCGGAACGCGCGGCAGCGACACCCACGCGGAGACGCCGGCGCTCGTCCATTCGGCTGCGCGCAGCGGAACGCCCTCGCGATCGGCCACCGCGAGCATCGAGTCGAAGGCAGTCGGGAGGTCGGCCGGCCCGCGCAGCCACGCCACGTGCGCGTCACCGACCACCGCGCGCACCCGCCGCGGCGCCGGGGACACCTCCGCACGCACGACGGTCTCCCGCGCCGCAGCGTCGCCGGGCGCGTCGTCCGTGCGCCGCGCGTGAATCTGGATGCGCTCGCGCCTGGCGAACGCGACGGCCTCGGCGTTGAGCACCTTCGCCCCGGACTCCGCCATCTCCTGAAGCTCGGTGTACCCCAGCGCCGAGAGATGGCGCGCCTCCGGGACCACCCGCGGATCGGCCGTGTAGACCCCATCGACGTCGGAGTAGATCTCGCAGCGATCGGCGTGCAGGGCGGCCGCGAGGGCCACCGCCGTCGTGTCGCTGCCGCCGCGCCCGAGGGTGGTGATCTCGCGCCGGTACGACATGCCCTGGTAGCCCGCCACGATGACCACCCGGCCGCGCGCGAGTTCGTCCTCGATGCGGTACGGGCGCACCTCGATGATGCGGGCGTCGAAGTGCCGATCGTTGGTGAGAATGCCGCTCTGCGAACCCGTAAACGAGATGGCGTCCTCGCCCCGCTGCTGGAGCGCGATGGCGAGCAGCGCCATGGTGATGCGCTCGCCCACGGAGAGAAGCATGTCGAGCTCCCTGCGCGGCGGCGTGGCGCTCACGTCGCGCGCCATCGCGAGAAGCTCATCGGTCGTCTTGCCCATCGCGCTCACCACCACGACCACCTGGTGACCCTCGGCGCGCGCAGCAACCACACGATCGGCGACGCGCCCGATGCGGGTGAGGTCGGCCACCGAAGAGCCTCCGTACTTCTGGACGATCACGCTCATGGTCGGTGTTCGTTACCGCGGGGCGTCGCCGCGCGTAAACTTGTGGGGTGCCGGGTGTCGCCATGATCGTCGTCGCGCAGCTTCTGGCGACCTCCCTGGAGGGCGTCGAGCCGCGCGACCTGCCCGCCACCACGCTCGCCCTCGCAGAGGCCCGCACCACCTACGCAGAGACCCTCGATCGCAGCGATTATCGCGAGGACGCCCCGGCCATGCGCGCGCTCGCGGAGACCGTGACGCCGCTGCTCGTCGATGCGTGGCAACGGCACCCGACGCTTCGCAGCCAGGCTGTCGAGTTGATGCGAGCCACCGCAGGGGACGGCCTCCGTCCGTTTCTCGATGCGACCCCGGGGATGCTCTTCGCGCTCGCCCGCCCGTGGCTGCGCTGGCACGACGCCGCCGCGCTGCTCGCCGAGCTCCCTGTGACCGAGCGCGGACCGCTCCTTCGCGTGCTTGCCGTGTACCGTCCCGAACGCGTCGGGGCGGCGCTGCTCCCGGTGCTGCGGGACTCGGACCCAGCCTTCGACCGCGACAGCACCTGTCGCTCCGCGCTGCTGCTCCCCGCGACGGAGCGCCGCACCTTCGTCGAGGGCGCGATGCCCACGATCGTCGCGCAAGCGCCGCTGGACAACTGCCCGGCGTGCCTCCGGCTGGCTCTCGAACACCCACTCGGTCGCCGTTGGTTGCAGTCCGCCGTGGTCGATCCGCGCAACGCGCCCGACGCCAGCGCGCACGAGCGGTGGGCTCCGCTCGCGGCGGTGCTGCTCACGGCGTCGGGTCCGGTGGATGCGCGGCTAGGCGCACTGCTTGCGCGCTGGAGCGAATACTTCCGTGCGACGGCGGACGTCCCCGCGCGCCGGGAGATGGTCATCGCGCTGGAGCGCCAGTCCCCAGCGTGGCCCGACACAAGTGCAGCACGCCGCGCACCGGTGCTGGCGTTTGTCCGCGCCCTGGGCACGGAGGCCATCCGACTGTGGCCGCTCAGGCACAACCTCGGCGACGCCGCGCTCTTCGGCGACGCCCTGGCGGCTCTCTCGTCCCCTGCCATCAACCCAACCACTCTCGCCGAGGCGCTGCGCGTCGTCGGTCTCGTCACGCCGCTCGAACCCAGCGCCCGCGCGGAGGCCATCGAGGCGCTCGAACTCCTGCGCTCGCGGCTGCGGCCGTGGGCGATCGAGAGTGTGTCGCCGAGGGAGATCGGTCGTTGGCGCGACGCCATCAACGACGCGCGGCCCTGCCGGGGCGACGACTGCGCCGCGACCCTGGAGACGGCGACGGATCCGCTCGCCGCGCGCACGGTGATGCTTTCCCCGACGCTGGAGAGTCTGGCGCGGGTGATCGTGAGACGGGTGGTGACCGCGGGCGAAGACTTCGTCACCAGCGACGGCGTCGTGACATCCCCGTCGGCGCTCGCCGCGGTGATGCTCACCCGCCCCCCGACGTGCCCGCCCGCGCTGCGCGGCCTCGCGACGGTGCGCCCCGCGATCATTGGACGCGCGCGGGCCACCAGCTGGCTCGACCCGTGGCGCGAACGCCTCGTGGCAGGTTGCACCCTCGAGGCCCGGCGACCGTGAAAACTCCATGGTGGCTGCTCCTGCTGTTGGTCGGATGCGCCGGGGCCGGACGCCCACCCAAGACCGCGAAAGCACCCGTGACACACCCGGTCGAGCGGGCCGCCGTCGTGCGCGAAGACTGGACGCGCATCGCGCCGCGCCACCGTCCGACGCGCCTCGAAAACGTGGCCGCGCTCGCGGATGGGAGCTTCGTGGTCCTGGCGGGGAGCGAGGTGTCGCGGGTGACAGCGGGAGGTGCGGTGACCCCGGTGTGCGCGATGGACCCGGACCTCGTCGTGAGCGAACTACACGCCGCCGGGACGTGCTGGTGGGTGCTCGCGGGGGAGGTGTTTGCGCCGGTGGTGTACCGCGGCGACGATCGCTCGATGGGGTGTGTGCGGGAGGCGCTCCCCGCGCTGGTGGCGAGGGATGCGCCGCCGGGACAACTGCGCTCGACGCGGGTGGGCAACGACGACCTCGTGTGGTCTAGCGCCGGGGCGATGGCCCGCTCGCGGGAGGGAACGCATACCTGGCAGCGTATTCCTTCGCTGCCCGAGGTGGTTGCCGTCACCGTCAGCGGAGCGACCCTCTACGCCGCCGCGCTGCTCGGTGGACCGGACTCGCGCACCCCGTTCGACCGGCACGGATACGAGGTATTTGCGCTGCACGAGGGGGAGACCCGCTGGACTCTCGCGGCGGTGCCTGGCGATCGGGCCGAACCCGTGGCGCTGCTTCCGAGAGAGGGGGGCGGCGTGGTCGGCATCGACGTGCTCGGAGGCTTCGAACTGACCGCGCAAGGCACCGGAAGGATTGGTCGATCGGCCGGGCCGCACTTCGCACAGGATCGCCCACGACTGCTGCTACCGGCCGCTCCCGACGCGGCGGTGGGGCTGACCGCGGGGATGCTGTTCGAGTACCGGCTTGCGGGATGGCGACCGCTTCCGGTGTTGCCCGATGAGCGCCTCGCGACGTCTCTCGATGCTGCCCCGGATGGCTCACTGGTCGTCTCTGATGGCCACGAACTCTGGCGGATTCGCGCAGGCGTCGCGCCGTCGGCCCTGCTGAGATCGCCGCTCGAAGGCGGGCGTCCGACGCGCCTCGCGGCGGCGGGGCCGGTGATCGCAGCGCTGTCCGGGCGCGACCGCCTCTCCATGAGCCGCGATGAAGGTGCGACCTGGATGACGACAGCAGTTCCGACGGAGGCGGGGAGCGCGCGCAGCCTTGGGGTGTTGCCCGACGGCGTGGTGGCGGTGATCACCGGAGGCCCGTCCGACACTGCCACTGGCAACGGCCCGCGCGGCGCGATCTGGCTCGTCGCCGGAAGCCTCCATCGGGTGGAGCTTCCCCGCGGAGCGCGCGTCCTCGAGGGCGGGGTGTCGTTGCACGCAATCGGCGAGCGCTGGCTTCTCACCGCCGGGGACGTGTTTGTGTCCGACGATCAGGGTGCGCACTGGCGCATCACTCTCAGCTCGCCCACCGGCAACGGCGACGGCTGGGGCGTCGTCGCGCTGAGCACCGCCGCCGGACGCACCGCCTACGCGCTCGACAGCGACGGTGGTCTCTGGCGATCAGACGACGCGGGCGATCAGTTCGTCGCGCTCACGAGAGGTCATGCCGAGGGCGGGAGGCAAGACCGCCATCCGTCGCTGTATGGGCAGCAGCAACGGACCTCCGACTGGCTGCACTGGGACGGCGGCGATGCGCTGCTGGCGAGCATTGGCCAGCAATTGTTTCGCTTCGAGGGGGAGGGTCACGGGACAGTACTGGGGTCATCCCGCGGGGTGGTGTTTGGGGCGGCGGTGGAGGGCGGCGCGGTGATCGCGACCAACGCCTCGACGACCCGAGTGAGTGAGTGCGGGCGCGACGGCGAACCGCTGCTCATGGCCGTATCAACCACCGGAGCGCTCGCGGCTGTCCCGGGGGTCTGCAGTCACCTCGCGGTGGCCTTCGCGCTCGACGGCGACTGGCTCTACACCGCGGACGCCGACGGAACCATCGAGCGCGCGAGCCTCCGTGGACTCTGGCGCGAGGCCCTCGCCACCGATCACCCGTGAGCTGCTACCAACCTGCGCGCTGCACGACCCAACCGAACGCCGATCGCCACCGATCACCCGTCCAGAGCAACGAGCGCATCGCTGCCTCCACGGTTGGAAGCACCTCCGTCGTCGGCGCGGCGCACCACCCTCCCGCAGCGAGCGCAGCGCGCGATTCGTTCGACATCGCAACGATGACACGCACGCCGAGCGAGCCTGCGTCCCTCTCGAGGCCGACGAGTTCGAGCAGCGCCGCCGACTCGCCCGCGGGCCCGGTCGCGAGGTCGAGCAGCACGGCCTCCGCGTCTCCGCGCAGCAGCCGAGCAGCAGCCCGCGCAGATACCTCCCGCGCCCCGTCGAGGTCGAGCGCGCCGACGCCAGCCACCAGCCAGCGCTTCGGCGCGACCTCGATGACCGCCGTCGCGGCCGCTACGGCGCGCAAGATCGTCGCCCGCTCGCGGTCTGCGCGGCCGCGCGCGTAGCCGTCGAGAAGCAGCGCCCAGAGTCCGTCGAGCACCGTCCCCCCGTCGGCCCCCGCGGTCTCGCGCCACGCAAGTATCGCCCCGGAAACGATGCCCGGCACGTAGCCCTGATCGCCCATCCGGTACGCGAAGAGGAGCGCCAGCGAGCGCACCTCGCTCCATCGGAGATCGACGGATTCGAGGCCCGTGCAGCGCAGCGCGGCCTCGATGAAGGGACGGAGTTCATCCCCGAGAGTCTCGATGCGCGCGGGGGATTCCCCTGCGAGGAGGGCCGAGCGCGCCAACGCTGTGCGCACCTGCGCGAGGGTCGCGTCGAGCGCCGCGTGCATGGCTCAGGGCCTCGGAGCGCCAGCCCCGAGGGTCGCCTCGACGAGGACAAACTTGTTGTCCTCCGCCTCGGTGCTGATCGTCGCCGCGCGCCCGCCCCCCTGCCGAATCTGCGTCAACAGTCCCTGTACCCGCGAGTGCTCCGTCACGAAGAAAGCGCGCTGTCCGGGGTGCTCGCGCATCCACTCGGTGGTGTTACCCGTGCAGTACTTGAGGCCGCACTCCATCGCGACCACGTGGTTGCCGGTGTAGAAGTTTTCGCCCTTCCAGTTCATCTGATGGGCGACGATGGGGTCGAAGGCGAATCGGGGATCAGGGTTGGGCGGCGGCCTTGCGTGTCGCCGCGCATAGTATCGCGCGAAGAGACCTCGTTGAGACCAATGGGGTGTCAGCGCGATCATGTAGACGTCGAGCGACCAGCCCGCGAAGAGCACCGCGAGGCAGAGCAGCGCGCCGGTCATCGCGCCACGGATACGCGCCACGCCGAGCAGCGCTAGCAGCGCTACCGCGACCACCGTGAAGGCGAGCAGAACCGGCGAGAAATCGAGGTGCCGGAGAGGCCACTGACGTTCGTAGTTGTAGACGAACAGATGGATCAGTCGCTCGCTGCCCGGGGGCACGCTGCGGCGGGTGGCGAGGTCGCGCCCGACGAGGCCGGTCACGCACGCTGCGACCACGCCGAGTCCGCCCAGCATCGAGTCCCACCGGGACGGCGCGGCCGCGGGGCGAGCCTCCCTCCACCGCGAGAACGCGAGCGCCGCGATGCCTAGCGCGACCAGTGACCCGCCCAGGCCAGGGTTGCCCGGAAACGGAGCGCCGTGGGTGTCGAGGCGACCGTTCCAGGTTCCGAAGATGCGGGCCACGCCGAGCACCAGGAGAAGCACGCCGAGCGCTCGGGAGAGCCAGAGATCCCACTGCGGCGGTGCGGCGTCGGAGGGCTTCGGGAGGAAGCGATCGACGAGCAACCCGACCATCACCGCAGCGCCCGGAATCGCGGGGAAAATGTAGTGATGAAACTTCGTCATCATGGCGCTGAAGAGCGCGAACGCGACGAAAAACCAGAGGAGCCCGATGCGCGCGACGTCTCGCTGCGCCTGCGTGGCATCCGCGGGGACGACCACCCGACCGGCCATCAGCGCGACCGGCACCAGGCCCGACCACGGGAACATCGCATACCCGAGTTGCCACAGGAAATAGCGCACGGATCCGGTGTCTCCGTGCACGCCGACCATCGTGCGATTGATGATGTCGTGAACGATGAATCGCTGAATGAACTCGCCGCCGAGGCGCGCGGTGATGGCCACGTACCAGGGCATCCCGACGAGCAGGAAGACCAGGACGCCGAGGCCGAGACGGATCTCTTTCAGTTCACGCCAACGCGTCGAGGCGACGTAATGAAGCAGCGCCACCGCGCCAGGGATCGCGAGCCCGGCAGGCCCCTTGCCCATCGTCGCCACCGCGCACCACACGTAGAAGAGAACGAAGTAGAGACCGCGCGCGGTGCGTTCGTGACGGAGTCCGCGGAGCGCCCAGACAAGGAGCCCCGACCAGATCAGCCCTTGCAGTACCGAAGGAAGAAATGGCACCGCGCTGACGATGCGCTCCCAGGCCGGCGAGCCCGGCGCGTTGGGCGCACCGTGGACGCCGGAGTTGCCCGCGGAGCCCGAGTAGAACGTCTCGAAGGGCACCTGAATCGAACCGAGCCGATTGGCCCGCATCATCCGCGTGCACTGCTCGACGTTGGCATCGACAGCGCAGCCCAGCGAGAGCGATCGGGTGAGCAGGTACACCACCTGCGGAAGCACCAGGACGAGCACCGCACCGAGGGTCAGGTGCCAGAGTGAGTACCGCAGTGTCAGCCGGCCGAGGCGAAGCACCCGGGGCTCCGCGAGGGCTGCCGGATCGCTCACCACCCCGAGGGTGAACATGCTCAACGCGAGGGTGAGCGCCGCCACGAAGGGCATGTCCGTCATGGCCTGGTGCGCGAGGAAGAACCACTGTGGCATCGTCGCGAGCACGAGCGCCACGAGCATTCCAGCGCGCGGCCCCCAGGCACGCGAGACCGCGCGGTAGAGGGCCCAGAGCGCACCGATCGCCAGCGCGCAAATCGGGAGACGGATGAACCACTCCTGCAGGTTGGGCCCAGCGTCGGCGCCAAAGCGCACGCCGAAGGGGACACCGAAGGACATCCCGAGGGCGCTCATCCAGAAGATGAGCACCGGCTTGGACATGAACCAACCTTCCTGCGCCCACCAGGTGGTGATCCAGTCGTCGCGCGAGAGAATCTCCCGTGCCACTTCGGAGTAGTGCGTCTCCCACGGGTCCCAGAGCCCGAATGCGCCCGCCATCGGGAGGTAAAGTCCCCCGGCAACCAGCACGACGATCCAGCCCTCGCGACGCCACCAGGGACGCGCTTCGACGGTCGGCGCGATGGCCTCGTCGCCGCGCAGGTCGAGCGGTGAATCACCCAGCAACCCGAGAATCCCTAGGGTCGCGGCGAGGACCAGCGCGAGGCCGATCCACGCTCCCGCGGGGAAGTGCCCCGGCCAGCGCATCAGACCCGCCAGGAGGACGAGCGGGAGGACGGTTAGCGGAAGGTCACGGCCGCGGCGAGGCGGCGGAACACGGGAAGAATCGATCTCCGCTTCGCTGTGGGACATCGTCGTAACTCACTGCACGGGGGTCGTGGCGCCGGGGCGACCCGCGCCCGCGGTGGCCTCGACCAGGACAAACTTGTTCTGATCCCACTCGTCGGTGACCTCGCGGGCGGTTCCGCCGCCGCTGGTCACCTGCGACACGATGTTCGATCCGTGCGAGCGCTCGGTGACGAAGTAGAGCCGCTGTCCCTGGTGGTGCTCCAGCCACTGCCGGATGTGGTTCGAGCAGAACGGCAGGTCGCCGCAGTCGAGCATCGCGCAGCGCCCGCCGGTGTAGAAGTTCTCGCCCTTCCAGTTCATCTGGTAGGCGCCGATGGGATCGTGGTCGTAGCGGGCGTCTTCGCCGTCGCGACCCTCCACCGATCGCGCGTGGCGGGTGGCGTAGTAGCGCTCGAAGAGCGAGCGCTGCGACCAGTGCCGAGAGACATCGACCATGTAGAAGTCCAAGCCCCAGGCCGCGAAGACGAACGCCACGGCGACGAGCGAGCGCGCCGCCATCGGCCGAAGCCGATGCACCACGAGACCCGCGCAGGCGAGCACCGCGACCACTCCGAAGCCCACAAGAATCGCGTGGTAGTTGAACGACCGCGACGGCCAGATGCGCTCGTACTGGTATGTGAAAAGCTGCAAGAGCCGCTGATACCCCGGCGGGCGGGTGCTTCCGTCGTAGGCAAGATCGCGCGCCACGAACGCGAGCACCGCAGCGCCCGCGACGGCCATCGCTCCAAGGCTGATCGCACGGTATGCGTTGACGTCGGTGCCCAGGGCACGCGCCCGGTCGGCCCGCTCGGGGGTGTCCTCTGCCTTGAGCGCCGCGAGCAATCCCTCGCGTGACGACTCTTCGCCATCCACGCGAGCGAACCACCACGACACGAAGAGCGCGGCCGCGCCGAGTGCGCAGAGCACGCTACCGAGCACCGGCGAGCCAGGGAGGGGGGTTCCTTCAGAGGCGCGCGGGACGATGCCACGGGCTGATCCCACGAAGGACGCGACCCCGACGACGAGCGCCGTGACGCCGACGCCGAGCGCCGCCAGGGAGAACCCAGCGTGCTTCGAGCGGGTCAGCGAGGAGGTGCCGAGGAGGCGGTCTACGAGGAGACCGACCATCACCGCAGCGCCCGGCACAGCCGGGAAAATGTAGTGGTGAAACTTCGTGATCATCGCGCTGAAGAGCACGAAAGAGAGCAGGAACCAGAGCACCGCGATGCGGGCGACGGCGCGCTGCGCGGCGGTCGCGTCCGGCGGCACGATCTGTCGCCAACCGACGAGCGCGACCGGCACCAGGCCCGACCACGGGAACATCGCGTACCCGAGTTGCCAGACGAAGTAGCGCACCGAGCCGGTGTCGCCGTGCACGCCGACGATGGTGCGATTGATGATGTCGTGGACGACGAAGCGGTCGAAGAACTCGTTGCCGAGCCGCCCGAGAATGGCGACGTACCAGGGCATCGCAACTACGAGGAACACCAGCAGTCCGGTGAACGGCCGGGCGCGACGAAGCAGAGCCCAGTCGCGCGAGGTCACGAGGTAAGCACCCCCGATGGCGGCAGGAATCACAAGCCCAGCAGGGCCCTTGCCCATCGTACTGATCGCACACCAGACATAGAAGAGAACGAAGTAAAGGTCCTTCGCGCGGCGCTCACGGCGGAGAACTCTGAGTGCGAGTCCGCCAAGGATGACCCAGACAATTCCCTGCAAGACTGAGGGAAAAAACGGGATCACGTTGAGCAGACGCTCCCACTTGGGCGAGCCCGGGACGCTGTGCTCGAGCGAGTCGGCGCTGTTGCCGGCGGAGCCGTAGAAGTACGTCTCGACAGGGAACTGCCGACCGCCGATGCGGTTCATCCGGAGCATCTCCTCGCACTGCGACATGCGAGCGTCCTCCGGGCAGGACATCACCATCGTGCGGGTCAGCAGGTACATCACCTGCGGCACCGCGAGCAGGAGGAAGATTCCGATCGTGGTGTGCCAGAGCGACCAGCGGAAACTGAACCCAAAAACCGTCACGCGGTACGGGTCGGCGAGCTTGTCGCCAGAGGTGATCGCCAGCATCAACATCGCGACCGCGAGCACCAGCGGCCCCACGAAGGGCATGTCGGTCATCGCCTGGTGAGCGAGGAAGAACCAGTGCGGCATCGTCGCCAGCACGAACGCGACGAGCATTCCGGCGCGACGCCCGAAGGCGCTCGCCACGGCCCGGTAGAGAGCCCACAACGCAACCATTGCGAGCAGCGAGATCGGGATGCGGATGCACCACTCCTGGAATTGCGGGCCTCCGTCTGGCGCAGTGCGCAAGCCGAAGAGCGAGCCCACGCCCATACCGAGAGCGCTCATCCAGAAGATGAGCACCGGCTTCGACATGAACCAACCCTCCTGGCCCCACCAGGTGGTGATCCAGTCGTCGCGAGAGAGAATCTCCCGTGCCACTTCGGAGTAGTGCGTCTCCCACGGATCCCAGAGGCCGTAGGCGCCGGCCATCGGGAGGTAGAGCGCGCCCGCGAAGAGCAGAACCCAGAAGCCTTCGCGCTTCCACCAGGGTCCGCGTGGGGACTCGTCGATGGTCGCGCGCTCGTCGCCCCGCAGCAGCAACGGCGAGTCGCCGAGGAGGCCGAGAAGTCCCACCACGGCGACCCCCGCGAGCAGCATCCCGAGAGGAACGCCGACGCGCAGGTGTCCCTGCCGGGTCATCAGGATCGCCAGGCCCGCGAGCCCCAGGAGGCTGAGCGCCCAGTCGATGGGGCGAGGCCGCCGAGGCGTCGTCCGCGGGGCCGGTGCCGCCTCATTTTCCGAAGGAACTACGGTAGTTTCCGTCACCGTCGCCTCCTGCTCCGCTGCAGCCTCAGGTGGAACATTCAGCCCTGCTTCTTCCGTCTCCGCCGACATGGGGCGCAGGTATTACCAGAAACCCGCCAGCGCGGGGACGTCACGAGGGATCTCTGTGCGACAGGGCACCGAAGGTCCGTGATAGGGTGCGTCGTTCACTCAGTACGCGAGGATGGCGGAATTGGCAGACGCGCCGGACTTAGGATCCGGTGTCTTACGACGTGCGGGTTCAAGTCCCGCTCCTCGCACCGCAACAACGAGCGTTTCATCGGAACGGAAGAAGACCCGCCGTGCCCCTGAGCCTCCATTCGGAATATCTCCTCGGCTATCTGGCGGGTGCCCGTGCGATGGACCCGCGCGCCGCTGCTTCGATCATGCAGGCCAGTTGCGAGGACGCTACCCAGGCAAAGGCTCTTCTCCGCGCGCTCGCCCTCGGAATGTCCGACGGCCGTCGAGGACGTGCGCTCCGCGAGGGTCACGAGGTTCGGCTGCACGTCCTGGCGTTGCTCACGCGCGAGAACAGCGCCGGACCGATGGGACGCTCGCGCCGGGCCACGATGGCCCCGACTTCCGACAGCGACGCCCCGAGCGACCCGGCGATCGCCATCGACGATTTCATTCGCCAGGCTGCGGAGCTGAAGTAGGCGGCGTACGCGCGAGGTCGCAGTCCCAGAGATCGACGTCGGAGTGCGATCGCCGCGGTGCCTCGACGGACTGCGCATGGGGAATCCACGGCGCAAACCGCAAGCCTTCCTGTGACAGCACTACCCCTTCGAGCCACGCCGCCCAGCGATGCTCGGCGTGACCACCGACGACCAGGATCCGCTCGACCAGAACGGTTCGCTGCAGGAAACCTTCGGGCCCGTTGGCCTCCTGCAACCGAACGCCCCGCGCGCACCACCCCAGCAGCACGCTCCCGCGCCATCGTCGCCAGGCGAACCACCTCCGGTCGTTGATACCAGGGACCATCCCGAGGAAGGTCGATCGATCGCGTGTGATGGCTGCTTCGTTCAGCCATCCGTCCATCTGCGCCTCGCCCAACCGCAACGCGCGATAGCCCTCCCGTCCTCGTTCGGCGAGCACGCGAATCATCGTCGGCAAGCCCCGGTCGAGCGCAGCCGAAACAAACGCCTCCGTGTGCTCCGTTGCGGGGACCACCATCGGACGCAGCCCCATGGACGGCGCCGCCGCGCACCCGTGCGCGAGCACCAAAAAAACAGTCGCCTCAGTGCGATGCGCCAGACGCACCGCCGTCCAATTCCCAGCGGAGCCACAAAGCCGCCGCGGCCGCGCCCGGTGTCGTCCGCCGCGCCTCCACGCTGAGCCTCTCGGCCGACGTCCCACAGCGGCGCACGGCAGCGGCGCCGAAGCCCTCGTCGACGGCCAACACGGCGCCGTTGCCATCGCGCAGGGTGAGAGTGATCGCGTCGTCGCCGCCCACCGCGAGTCCGACGCGCGCGCACCGTCCCGCCGCACGATCGACCGTGAGAGTCGCGAAGCCTCCGGTGGACCAGGCGACTGCTTGCGGAGGCACGACCAGGCGAAGTCCTACATCCGCGAGACCGATCATCGCGAGCGCCGCGGAGGTCGCCTCGAGCGCGGTCGGGCTCGACCACACGGGCGTCGCGAAGACCATGCTCTGCATCTCCACCGGACCCGAGCCACGCTCGGCCATGACCCGGAGGGATGCGTTCAACGTCACTGCCGCAGCGCAGCGCGCGACCGCCGAAATCGTTCCGCGCTGCAGCCCCGTGGAGACCCGAGCAGGACCCTCCTCTACGGCCTCGAGGTGCACTCGCGCTACCCGCGGAGCACCACCCGCAAGCGCGAGCGCGCAATGGCCCGCGGGCACCGCCATCGCCTGCGCACGCACCTCCCCCGGCTGCAACGGGAGAGGCGTTGCGACCGCCCCCATCTGCGGGGCGACGACCTGCGCAGCGCTCAACCGCCCGCTCATCGCAGCGGACATCTCTCGCACCGTCTGCTGATCGCCCATGCCCCGACGCACGCCGAGCCAGAGCGCCCCTTCGCCTCCGACGCCGGCCGCATCCGCACTAAACGCGTGCAGAACCACCGCACCGCGCCCCGATCGACGCTCCACCCGAACGGCCACCGGGCCCTCGGCGCCCGGGCAGAACTGCAACGCCGCATCGCGTCCGCCCAGAAGATCACTCGCGACCTCGTCGAGATCGCCGTCAAGCACTCGCAGCGACAACGTCGAGGCCTCGTCGTCCGCGAACGCCGCCACCGTGTAGCAACGATCGGGGTTCACCAGCAGCGGCAAGACCATGCCACCGACGTCCCCCAGGTCTACCGGGCGCGGGTCGCCGTAACCCTGAAATCCCCGTCTCGCGATGCCATCCCGGAAGCTGCCCACTCGACGCTCGAGCGCCGCGTCGCCGCCCGCCGCACCAGTGGCCGAACCGGGGTGTCCGCCCATCGAGTGCGCCACCGCGTCGAGCCCCGCGCGATCGCTCTTGAACAGCAGAACCGCGTACGCTCCCTGGCCATCGAAGGCCTCAAGCGTGTGATAAATCCTGCGCGGGGCGGTGGCGCAGAGTTGCACCGTCGGATGCGCATCGACCTCGACGTCTTCGACCACGAGATCGCCGCTCGGGTCGTAAAGATGCGCGTCCAGGTCGCGAATGGCCGCGGACCCGACCGCAACCAGCGAGACGCACTCGCCCGCGGCAAGATCGACCACGCTCGTAACCTGCCCGTGCGGCGCGAGAAAACCGCGGGAAAGCACCCGATCGAGACGTACCCCACCGGTCGCCACGGTCGCGCGCAGTTCGTCCACGCGAGCCCGAAGCACTTCGTCCCGCGAGTCCGACGCCGACGCCGCGACCGCGAACGGGAGGGTCGAAACGCTCCCCTGAGATCGGCACCCGAGCACCGAAGCCAGAGACAGAAAAATCGCCGCGCGCGCCGTCATCGGTGCGCCTCCTGTCCATATCCCCACAGCGCGAATTCTCCTCGTCCAGAAGGCGTTCGCGCGTGCAAGTACGCTCGCGTGGCCCGTGTTGGACAGGCCCATATCTCCGCCGGCGAACGTGCGCCGCTGTACGCCGAGATGAGGGCCCCGTCCGCCCGAGTGAGCCAGAGGTCCACCGCGCCCGGAGACGCCGCGGTCACCGCCGCGTACCGATAGCACTCGCCGCCGTGGAGAATCACCGGCACACGGTGTTCCGAGCCGATCCACGCTGATCCGAGCACCGGTGGCATGGAGATCTCCCATCCTTCGGCACGCGCCGAGGCGTCGATGGCAACCGCAGCGGCCCGCAGCCGATCGGGCAGCGCCCCGGGGGCCAGGAGCCGATCAGGCGTCGGCGCCTCGGCCAGCGCGAGGGACCACTCGCCAGAGCCCGAGAACAGTCGCAACTCGATCATGTGCGGTCCGCCGTCGCTCGCACAGAAAGTCACCTCGGGCCGCGCGTCGAGCCCGACGTCCTGCGCGATGATCTCTCCAGACGGCGCACGGACAACGACGTCGATGTCCTCGACGCGCTCGCCGCCAAACGCCACCGCCGTGTAGCAATGCCCCGCGCGTAGCTCCCACGGGTGCTGCTCGCTGCGCCCGCGGGGCATGTTGCCATTGACGATGTCGCCCTCGCGCCGGTAGCCGCGAGCCCTCAACAACGCGAGCGCCGTCTCAATCGCCTGCGCCGGGGGCCTCACCGAAGGATCACGGCCCAGAGCACCTCGCGGAGTGCGCACCCCATTGGAGACGCCCCGCGGCCGATCGCGGAGCACATCACCGAGCGGCGGCGCCAGCGCGGGAGGGTCAGCCATCGCAAGGAGCACAATCTCCCCGGTGCCGACGACCGCGCTGGTCATCACGAAGAGGGTCGTCGGCGCGGTCACGCAGACCCGCACAAACGGGTGCGCGTCGTCGCGCAGGTCGTGGCCCAGTTCGACGCCTTCGCTGTTGAGCACGCGCAGGTCTGCGTTGCCCATCTCCGGCATACCAACCGCGGTAAAACCGAGGCATTGCGGCCGATCGACATGCACCGTTGCCCCCTGCGCCCCTCCCTGCCGCAGGAACATCAACGACGACTCCTCGAAGGGGTGCGCGCCACGGGCACGAAACGCGGCACGAACCCGCGCTACACGCTCGGCCAGTTCAGGGACTGCATCGCGCTGCACCGAAGTCGATACGGGAGCGCCAGGCGCACTCACCGGAAGTGACGGCGGAAGTGACGGGAGCGCCGCCGCGCAGCCCGCCACGAGGGAAAGCGCGAGCACAACGCCGCGAAGAGGATCACGCATCAAGCGCTGAGAGCTCCGGGTAGCGAGACATCATGGCTTCCGCGGACATGCGGTCAGACTCGACCGAGGGGGACCAGATTACCTCTAGCGCCACGACGGGCACGTCGATCGCCTGCATCGCCGCAAGTGCGTCGAGCAGCCCCGCCCGGCCGTCGGCGCGGCAAGGGGCGAGCGATCCGAAGGCGCCGATCACCACGCTCACCACGAGGTGGCCCGGAATGGTGAGGTCGCCTTCGACCGTAGCGGGGTGTTGGGTCTCGTTGCGACGTGTCTCGTGGGGGTAGCGCCCACGCAACTCTTCGGCCATCGCAGCGAAGAACGGTGGCGCTTCCAAAACGGACTTCGTCGTGTCCACAACGAGTGCGTGAGTGGCCGATCGGGCGGCCTCGCCGAGACGAGCCCCGACCCGATGGAGCGCTTCGCGAAGCCCCTCATCAGTGGTCAGATCGACCGATGCGGCGAGCGCGTCGAGGTCCCGCTGCAGCGCTGGACGCGCCCCGGGGCCGAAGCCCACCGACACTCTGCGTACGGTGAATTGAGACATGGGCTGCGCGATCCTCTACGTGGGTCGCTCGAGGCGCTGCAACTCGACCTCGAGCCCGCCCAGATCGATGCGCTGCCACTGCGCCAGGTGCAAGCCCGCACGCACGCCGGCCTGCCGCACCCGCGGATCCAACGGAGACAGCCACACCATCCGTCCGCCCGGAACGAGCGAGCGGGCGGCGTGCGCGACGAAGCGCTCGAGCATCGAACCGACATCCTGCCCGAAGCCAACCCGGTGACCCATCGGCGGGTTGGTCAGGATCAGCGAGACCCCCGCTGGAGCCGGGTCGAGCGCGTCGCCATGAACCAAACTCAATCGGGTAAACCCAGTGAGGTTCTGCCGCGCTGCCTCGAGCGCCGACGCCTCGAGGTCCCTCCCCTCCATGCGCGCGTACGGACCGAGCCGCCCCCGCTCCACCAGTTCGAGCCCGGAGCCGACAAACGGGTCCCACACCACGTCTTCCGCGGAGACACCCGCCACGCGCGCAAGCGCCGCAGCCACCGTGGGATGCGAGGCCGCCGCGACCTCCGCTCGCCGATAGCCGAAGCGCGGATCGGTCAACTTCCGCGGACGCAGCAGCACCTGCACCCGGTCGGGCATCTCCCGCACGATCACCTCCCAGGTGCTGTCCCTGGGGTCGTTGACCAACGCCGGACAGCTCGCCGCGATGCGCGAGACCACCTGCCAGGTCAGCCCCCTCCGATGTCCCCCCTCCGCCCACTCGATGCGGTAGCGAATCGTCCGGAGCGTGAAGCTCTCCAGGATTCGCAGCGAACCAGGAGACAAGATCGCCGACACCACCGCCTCCGCAATGTCGCCGTTGGCAGGCTTCATGACCGGCACCATCACGAAGGCCATCGTCTGGAAGATTCTCGATCGGAAGATCGTATCCAGCGAGCCCGAAAGCGTCACCCGGACGCGACCGGGGCCCATGATGGTCGGCCTCCATGACCCGTCGAACTCCGCCGCCAGCAGCCGCTCCAGCCCCCGCTTGCAGGTGAGCTCTACGTTTGCCGCAGCCCGCGCAACACCCCGAGGCTCGACCGCCGACCCGCTCCCACGGTGCAGGGTGCGCTCGACCATCAGCGAAGCCTGGTCGATGGCCTTCTGCAGCCGCGGATCACCGCTCGACACACGCTGCATCAACGCCCGCGTGGCGGCGCCGCCGACGCGCCCCAGGGACTGCGCCACGGACACCCGGTGATCGACCCTCTCTTCACGCTCCCACGCTACGAGCAGAGCATCCTCAGCCTCCGGGAGCGTCGCTCGACCCATCACCAGAATCGCGTTGCGCCGGGTCTTCGGATCTTCGTCCTCCAACCGGGCGAGCACCCACTGCCAGGCGGCCTCCGCTTGCGGCCCGGGCGACGGCTGCGCCAGCCATTTTCCGACCAGCTTCACCAGCCGCCCGCGCATCGGCGGACGCGCCGCGGGAAAGCGCTCCAACCCCCGGTCTAGCGCCTCATCCGGGTGTGCGAGCACCGCGCGCACGATGTCATCGACCGCGTCGTCATCGTCCGTGCCGAGGAGCGCCACCAACGCGTCCACATCTTTACGTCGCGGTGTAAAGCCCTTGTCCTTGACGGCTGCGAGAAGCGCCCTGTCCTGTCGTTCTGCGGTGTCCATCGATCAGGCCAGCCTCTTGAACTTCACCCGGGTCGGTCGCGCCGCGTCGGCGCCGAGGCGCTTCACGCGATCGACCTCGTAGTCTTGATAGTTGCCCTCGAAGAAGACCACCCGGCTGTCGCCCTCGAAGGCGAGCATGTGCGTCGCGATGCGGTCGAGAAACCAGCGATCGTGCGAGATCACCAGCACGCAGCCGGCGAAGTCCGTGAGCGCGTCTTCGAGCGCGCGCAGCGTGTCTACGTCGAGATCGTTGGTCGGCTCGTCGAGGAGCAGCACGTTGCCGCCCTTCTTCAGCAGCTTCGCGAGGTGAAGGCGGTTGCGCTCGCCGCCCGACAGGTCGCCCACGCGCTTCTGCTGGTCACTACCCTTGAACCCGAATCCCGACACGTACGCCCGCGACGGAATCGCGCGCTTGCCGATGTCGATCGTGTCCCGCCCTTCGGAGATCTCCTGCCAGACGTTGTTGTCCGCGTTGAGCGCGTCGCGCGACTGATCGACATAGGAGATGAGAGTGTTTTCACCGAAGCGCACGGCGCCCGAGTCGGGCTTTTCTACCCCTGCGAGCATCTTGAACAGCGTGGTCTTCCCGGTGCCGTTGGGCCCGATGATTCCGACGATTCCGTTGCGCGGCAGGTCGAACGAGAGCCCTTCCACCAGCACCCGATCGCCGAAGCCTTTACGGAGGTCGCGCGCCTCGATGACCAGGTCGCCGAGCCTCGGACCTGGCGGAATCTGGAGTTCTGACTGCGAGGACTTTTCGTTGCCCGCCTCCGAGGCCATCGCCTCGTAGGCCGCGAGGCGCGCCTTGCTCTTGGCCTGCCGGGCCCGCGGTGAGAGCCGCACCCACTCAAGCTCCCTCGCCAGCGTGCGTCGCCGGGCGCTCTCCTGCTTCTCCTCGAGCGCGAGCCGCGCCTGCTTCTGCTCCAGCCAACTGGTGTAGTTGCCCTTGAAGGGATGGCCCTCGCCGCGATCAAGTTCGAGGATCCAGCCCGCCACATTGTCGAGAAAGTATCGGTCGTGGGTGACAGCGATGACCGTGCCGGGGAATGCGTGGAGGTGCTGCTCGAGCCAGTCCACGCTCTCGGCGTCGAGGTGGTTGGTGGGCTCGTCGAGCAGCAGCACGTCAGGCTTCTCGAGTAGCAAACGACAGAGGGCCACGCGTCGGCGCTCCCCGCCGGAGAGCTTCGTCACGTCGGCGTCGCCGGGCGGCAGCCGAAGCGCTTCCATCGCGACCTCGACCTGGCGATCGAGGTTCCACGCGTCGGTGGCGTCGATGGCCTCCTGCGCACGGGTAAACTCGTCCATCACCTTCTCGTAGGCCTTCTCGGGCATCGACTCGCCGAGCTTCATCGACAGCTCTTCGTACCGAGCGAGAAGAGCCCTCGTGGGCGCCACGCCCTGGTCCACGTTGCCGCGCACGTCGAGCATCGGATCGAGCGACGGCTCCTGGGTCAGGAAGCCGAAGCGCATCCCCTTCGCTCGAGTCACCTCACCGGTAAACTCCTTGTCCACGCCCGCCATGATGCGGAGAAGCGAGCTCTTTCCCGACCCGTTGGACCCAAGCACGCCGATCTTCGCGCCCGGCAGAAACGCCAGGGTCATGCCCTTGAGCACCTCCTTCTTCGGGGGGTGCACCTTCCGGACATCCAACATCTGCAGCACGTACTCTTGGGCCATCGCTCGCCTTCGCTGGTCCGGTGCGGCAGACGTGGTTTCGCGTCCGCCCCGGTGGACCCGTTTTCCTAGCACGAGTCCCCATACGGTCGTCGAGCCACAACAACCTCCACGCGCACCGCGAGTGAAGTCCCTGCGCAGCTCATCTCCGATCGCCCACCGGGGCAGGAAATGGGTCACTCTCCCGGTCATAATCCCGAAGGAGAACTTGGAAACGTTGCGTCACACTCTGGTCATCTCTGACGTGCATCTGTGCGAGGGCGTCCCCGGCGACGATCTCTGGATGCGCTGGCGACAAAATCCCTATTTTCCCGACACTGAGTTCGCAGCCGTTGTCGATCACCTGCTCAGCGACGCCCTCGACGCCGACGATCGTCTCGACCTCGTCTTCAACGGAGACCTCTTCGACTTCGACGCCGGCCGCGTGATCGACGGCAAGGCCCAGTTCGAGGACCTCCCGCGCACCGAGCCGATCGCCATCGAGTTGCTAGATCGCATCCTCGCCGACCATGAGGGATACGTCGCCGCCCTCGCCCGCCTGCTGCGCTCGGGGCACCGGGTGATCTTCGTCTCCGGCAACCACGATCCCCAGTTGGGCTTTCCCGGTGTGCGCATCCGCCTGCGAGAGCGCATCGCCGCCGCCGCGGGTCACGTGCGCTTCGGCGACCAGGTGCTGTTTCGCGCGTGGTTCTGGCAGGGCCCCGACGGCATCCACGTCGAGCACGGCAACCAGTACGACACGTACTGCTCGTTTCGGTACCCGATGGCCCCGTTTCTCCCGCCAGAACGCGGGCGCGACCGGGAGATTCACGCCACCGTCGGCTCGATGGCCTTTCGCCTGCTGGGTGCGCGCCTGGGGTTTATAAACCCGCACGTGGACACGTCCTTCCTCATGGACCTCGACGAGTACCTGAAGCACTGGTTCAAGCACTATCTGTTCACCGACCACTCGCTGGCGGTGACCTGGCTGAAGGGCGCCTTCACCATCGCGACACGCGTTGCCCTCGGCCGCGACAAAGGATCGCCCGATCGCGCCGACCAGGACGTTCAGGCCGCCTCGCACGAGACCGGCGCCGACGTCGATGAGATCGCCCAACACCACGCCCTCTTCGCGGCCCCCGCAGAGGAGTCGTTTCACCGTGTGCTGCGTGAGTTCTGGGTCGATCGCATGACCCTCGGCGGACTGTCCGCATTGGCGATTCTCACGCCCGCGCTGTTTCGCAACCGCACCGCCGTCGGCATCGCCATCGGACTCCCACTCCTCTTCGCGGCCTACGAACTAGCCACGCCGAAGATCACCCTCGACGACAACTACCGACTCATCGCGACGCGCGCAGAGACCATCCAGAAAATCTACCGCCTGAAGGCGGTGATCTTCGGACATACGCACGTCCCCTACGGCCGCTGGAACGACGGGATCTTCTTCGGTAATTCGGGGACGTGGTCGGCCGCATACCGCGACCTGGAGTGCAGCATTCCAGTAGATCCGCGGGGCAAGCCCGTGATCTGGCTGCGCGCGGAAAACGGCCGCCTCTCCGGCGGTCTGCACCGCTGGAACGGCCACGCACTGGTCGCGGACTACGAGAAGGTCGCGCCGGTGGATCATCGACATTTCAGTGAGTCGATGCCGCCGATACCCGTACCGACCTGACGCCGATCCCCACCGCCGCAGCGGCAGGGATCACGTCTGAAACGAACCAATCCCCTCGCGAATCAGCCCGCGAGGGAAGGCGAATCACTCGGGCTTCATCAGGTTGCGGAGCACCGTCTGAAGGATGCCGCCGTTCTTGTAATAGAGAACATCGACGGGGGTATCGAGCCGCGCGATGGCAGTGAAGGTCTGCTCGGTTCCGTCCTCGCGGAGGGCGCGAACCGTCAACGCCTGACGCGCGCTGATCGTGTCATCGATGCCATCGATCGTGTACGTCTCGCGCCCGGTGAGGCCGAGCGACTCGGCGTTCTCGCCGTCGCGGAAGACCAGCGGCAGAACGCCCATGCCCACCAGGTTGGCCCGGTGGATGCGCTCGAAGCTCTCCGCGATGACCGCGCGCACGCCCAGCAGCAGAGTGCCCTTGGCCGCCCAGTCGCGCGACGACCCGGTGCCGTACTCCTTGCCCGCGATCACGATGAGCGGGACGCCCGCGGCCTTGTACTTCTCCGCCGCATCGAAGATCGCGAGGCGCTCGCCGTCGGGCAGGTGCACCGTCACACCGCCCTCGACACCGGGGACGAGGAGGTTCTTCAGCCGGATGTTGGCGAAGGTTCCGCGCACCATCACGCGGTCGTTGCCGCGCCGCGAGCCATACGAGTTGAAGCCCGCCTTCACGACGCCGAGGGACTGAAGATAGCGGCCCGCGGGGCTGTCCGCCGCGATGTCGCCCGCCGGAGAGATGTGGTCCGTGGTGACCGAGTCGCCGAGAAGCGCCAGAACCCGCGCGCCCGCGACGGGCTTGAGGGCCTCCGGGGTCAGCGTGAGGTCGGCGAAGAAGGGCGGATGCTGGATGTACGTCGAAGCGTCATCCCAGGCGTAAAGCTCACCCGTGGTGGTCGGAATCGCCTTCCATTCGGCGGTGCCGTCATACACGGTCTTGTAAGTTTCCTGGTACATCGCCGGGGTGATGCACTTCTCGACGGCCTGCGCGACGTCCGCGTCGGTCGGCCATACGTCCTTCAGAAACACTGGCTGGCCGTCGCTGCCGATGCCGAGGGGCTCCGTGGTGAGATCGCGATCGACGGTCCCTGCGATGGCGTAGGCGACGACGAGCGGCGGCGAGGCGAGGTAGTTGGCCTTCACCTGCGGGTGCACGCGCCCCTCGAAATTGCGGTTGCCCGAGATCACCGCAGAGGCGACCACGTTGGTGCTCGCAAGCGGAATGGCGACCTCGTCGGGCAGCGGACCAGAGTTACCGATGCAGGTCGTGCAGCCGTATCCGACGATGTTGAATCCGAGCTTCTCCAGCGCCGGGAGCGTGCCCGATTCGCGGAGGTAGTCGGTCACCACGCGAGAGCCGGGCGCGAGCGAGGTCTTCACCGCGGGCGCCACCGAGAGGCCCTTCGCGACGGCGTTTTGTGCGAGCAGACCGGCCGCGAGCATCACCGACGGATTGGAGGTGTTGGTGCAACTCGTGATGGCAGCGATGACCAGCGCGCCGTGGCCGAGGTCCGTCGTCTGGCCGCGCGCAGTGACCGACACGGTGGTCTTCGTCTCCGACTCCGAGAGGCCGAAACCGCGATCCTTCGCCGGGGCCGTGAGGGCCTTCTTGAAGGACGACTTCATCGCCGAGAGGGCGACGCGATCTTGCGGGCGCTTCGGGCCGGCGAGCGTCGGGACGACGGTGCTGATGTCGATCTCCACGGTGTCCGTGAACACCGGGTCGCGTGACGTATCGGTGCGGAAGATCCCCTGCTCCTTGGAATAGTGCTCGACCGTGCGCACGACGTCCATCGGGCGGCCCGTGCGCCGCAGGAACTCCAGCGTCAACGCATCGACCGGGAAGAACCCCATCGTTGCGCCGTACTCCGGGGCCATGTTGGCGATGGTGGTGCGGTCGGCGACGGCGATGTTGGAGATCGCCGGTCCGTAGAACTCCACGATCTTGTCAACGACGCCCCTCTTACGAAGAAGTTCGGTGATCGTGAGTGTGAGGTCCGTCGCCGTGACGCCAGGCCGAAGCTCGCCGTAGAGCTTCACGCCGATGACCTGCGGAGTGAGCATGAAGAGCGGCTGGCCCAGCATGACGGCCTCCGCTTCAATGCCTCCGACACCCCAGCCGACGACCCCGAGGCCGTTGATCATGGTCGTGTGCGAGTCCGTGCCGACGAGAGTGTCCGGGAACGCCACGGCCCCGGCGGCGTCCTTGCCGGTGCGCACGACCGTAGCGAGTCGCTCGACGTTGACCTGGTGCACGATACCCATGCCCGGCGGGACGGCGGTGAAGTCCTGGAAGGCGTTTTGCCCCCACTTGAGAAACTGGTAGCGCTCGCGGTTGCGGTGGAATTCCACCTGGAGGTTGAGCGAAACCGAGTCGCTCGCGCCGAAGTGATCGACCTGCACGGAGTGGTCGATGACGAGGTCCACCGGGACGAGGGGATTGATCTTCTTCGGGTCGCCGCCGAGGCGGGCGACGGCGGAGCGCATCGCCGCGAGGTCAACCACCACCGGCACTCCGGTGAAGTCCTGCAAGATCACACGCGCCGGCTTGAAAGGAAGCTCGACCGCTTGCGGCGCGGGAGCGTTCCAGTTGGCGAGACGCCGGACGTCCTCTTCGCTGACCTCGAAGCCGTCACAGTTTCGCAGCACGGCCTCGAGCAGCACCCGAATCGAAACCGGCAGACGGTCGATGGACGAAGCCACGCCGGACTTCTCCAGGTGTTCGAGCCGATGGATCCCGAGAGGGCCATCATCGGCATCAAAGGTTGCGCGCGCACCGAATGGGTTGAAAGACCGTTTTGTCATGGCGGCCCGGTGTCTAGCGTCCACCTACAGGGCTCGTCAACGGACCGTCGCGCTGCGGCGCACGGAGGACGCGCGGACCGGCCCTCAATCCGTCGCAGGAGCGGGCGGTCGGCGCGGCGGGCTCGACGAATGCGAGGTGCCCTCGAGGGGCACCCAGATCGAGACACGCGCACCCTCATCGGAGGTCATCGTGAGCTGTCCACGAATCTGCCGAACGAGCGAACGAACGAGCCGTACACCAAGCGAAGAAGCCGACGGCGGCGTCGCGGGAAAGCCTCGCCCGCGGTCCGATACCATGAGCGTAAAGCCGCCATCGTGAGCGCGTACCTCGACTGCGATGACGCAGACCCCATCGGCGGAGTGCCCGTGCTTGAGCGAGTTGGTCACAAGCTCGTTGATGATGAGCCCGCAGGGCACCGCGGTATCGATGGCGAGGTCGACCCGATCCACCGCAAAGGAGATTCTCGCATCGTGGGCCACGGAGCCACGGAGATAGGTCCCGAGCGTGCGGGCGTAGTCACCGAGGTCGATGCACGACATTTTCTCGGTGCCGTAGAGCTGTTCGTGGACAAACGACATCGAGCGCACGCGGTTGACCATCTCCTCGAGCGCCCCACGGGCGGTGACATCCTCGATCGATTGAGCCTGGATCGTGAGCAGGCTCGAGACGATCTGCAGATTGTTTTTCACCCGGTGGTGCACCTCGCTGAGCAGCGTCTCTTTCTCGCGGAGTGAGCCCATCAACTCGGCCTCGAGCCGATGCCGCTCGGTCAGGTCACGCACGGAGAGAATCGCAGCTTGCGTGGTTGAAGAGGGAGTCATTGCGAGGCTCACCTCCGCGGAGAAAGGACCGTGCTTGCCGGTGGCCGAGCAGTTGTAAAGCGCCCGACTCGAAGCGGTCACCTGCTCAAGCTGAACGCGCAGGAGTTCGCCGGCACCCTCGATGATGGACTCGAGGCCCACGCCCCGAGGGTCCTCGAAGAGTTCCGTCGCCCGGGCGTTGAGGTCCTGCACCTGTCCGTCGGCATTCACCAGAAGTAGCGCATCCGGGCTCTGCTCGAAGACCAACTGAAATGCCCGGCGGCTCGCGTCGTGGCGCATGAACGCCGCGATCTGCTCGGCCACCCGTTCGAGCAGCGCCGGCAGAAGTTCGTACCCTGGATACAAGCGGGTGCCGCCGATCTCGATCACCCCGAGCACCCCCGTCGGCCCCAGGATCGGAGTCGCGCAGAACGAATGAAACCCGGCCGCCGCCGCCCAGGCGCTGCGTCGCGGGGCCTTCTGGTCGCTCCCAGGTTGGGAGAAGTCGTCGACCCGACACGCGCGTCGCATGCCCCACGCGAGGCCCGGCAGCCCCACACCGACCGCGCGCTCCTCCCCCATCTGAAACTCCAGCGAAGCAGACACCGCGATGAAGTCCCGCCCAGCGCGCCCGCAGTGATCGGCAGACGCCCCGGCGACATGCACGAGCGTCGCTCGGGCTGGATCGACGATCCAGAGCTGTGCGACGAGAATGTCTCGCTGCGTGACGAGTTCGGACAGAAGCCCGGTGCTCGCCTCTTCGAGCGATCCACTCGCCAGCAGGACGGCCGCCACGCGCTGCGCAACGTGCTCGCGGCTCTCGGCAATGCGCCGCTCGGTGACATCCGTCTCGATGGCGATGAACCCCTGCGGGAGGCCTGCCTCGTCGTAGGCGACGCGGTTCTCCACCAGCGTCCAGAACTGCCTCCCGTCCCGCGCATACGTGAGCACTTCCTGGGTCGATTGCTGGAGCGCGGCACGGGCCGCGCCGAAGCGCGCCAGGGTTTCCGCATCGCTCTGCTCCCCGAGAAGAAAATCGCTCGGGACTCGCCCGCGCACCTCGTCCAGGGTCCATCCGTACTTCCCGAGGAAGGCATCGTTGACCCACTCGATGCGCCCCTGGAGATCGGTGATCACGACCCCGTTGCCGGTGCGGCTCGCGACGTCCGCCATGCGCGCAAGCTGCCTCGAAGCGGCCCGCTCAGCGGTGATATCCGTAAGAATTCCCCGGAGTCTGCTGGGCGCGCGGTCCTCGCCGAATACGGTGTTCATAAACGACCGAACCCAACGCGTCGTCCCGTCCGGCATGAGCAGGCGGTGCTCGTCCGTCACGTTCTCGGGCAAGACGTTGTTTGGGTCCATCATCCGGGCGTAGTCGTCGGGGTGCGTACGTTCGCGCCAAAGGTCGTTCGACGGCGTGACCTCGCCCGGCACGTACCCCATCAGCCGGTACGCCCCATCGGACCACTGCACTTCCCCGGTGCGAAGGTCGACCTCCCAGTAGCCCGCATTCACCGCGGTGAGCGTGTCCGACAGCGCCCGCTCGAGGGAGAATTGCGTCGAGCGCGCCCGGTCTGCGCCAGCCCTCAGTTCAGCAATTTCCCGCTGGGCGTCGGCGAGCAGGCCCTCGGCGAGCATTCGCGCTGACGTCTCTTCTTCCAGGGTTCTCTCCGGGGCGTCGGTCTCTTTTTTCACCGGGTCACCGAGCGGACTGAGGACCGGTCCAGGTCGAACGAAGTGTCACGGTAAACGTTCCCGTTCGTTTGGCCGCCACACGGGCCATCTGCGTGAGGAAGGAAACACTGCTGATATCAGCGAGAGCATCAGACACTTGAGCCACCGTCGGGGAGAAATCGGGCGAGCCCCTGGTGCCGCGGGGTGAGCTTGCCCGCCGCCACCACGACGGCGTTCTGAAGCGCCGGGGCCAGCCCGGCAACGCCGTTTTCATACGTGGCTTCGTAAAACTCCCTCACAAACGGAATCAGCGCGCGGCTGAAATCGAAGCTCGCATCCCGTGGCAGGGCACAGGGCAGGTTGTCCACCGCCATGATCGCAGCGCCCTCCCCGCTCACTCCCACCGTCGCTCGTCCGGTAGCCGGGTCGTACACGAACGCAGGCTCGTCGTTTTGCGTGGCCATCACGGTCCACTCGATGCCGCCGTCGATGTCGCAGGCGACGTCGCCGAGCACCACCGGGAGCGTGTGGTCGCGAAGCATCCGGCGCAGCGTCGAGTCGTCGAGCAGGCGCGGAAAACGCGCGTCCCAGTAGAGCCCGTTCACCAGCGTGCGGCAGTACGGCAGGTACATCGCCCCGACGTTGAGGTAGCGCTCGGGGTGCGCGAGGTACGCGCCGAAATCGAAGCGTCGGGTGCCGGCGGTCACGAAGAGTTCGGCGTCCTTGACGTGGAGCACCCGCAGAGTGCGGTCGTCGGGGGAGTCCGTCGGCAACGCGATGGCCTCGCTCACGGTGCACGGAATCGCGCCCACGAGGTCGAAGTACTCCAGCGCCCCGTGCGACACGCGCCCTTCGCCCGTCACCGCCACCACAAACGGCGTGAGCGCGGCGGGGCCTTCTTTACGTAGATCGGTAAGAAGCTGTCGGGTGTGCCCGACCATCTCCGCGAGGTCGTGATACTCGACCGCGTGCTTGATGCCCGTGAGCACAGAGGGCTGCCCGAGCGCAGCGAGCCGGTGCGCGAGGGTCCAGAGCGTCTCGTGCGCCCCGGCGAGGCCGGCGTAGCGACCGAAGGCCACCTGCCGCACGCCCGCGTCATCCACGATCACCTCGTAGTCGATGAGCGTGGCGCGCTCCTTCATGAAATGGGCAAGCAGCGGCATGTTGTGCGCCTGCCCCTTGATGGTGTGGGAGAAGCACATCACGGTCTGCCCGGGCCGAACCTGCGAGGTCTTCACCTCCTTCACGCCGATGATGAAGCGGCAGTCCGTCGCGTCATCGACCAGCGTCGCGCCCGCGGCGGCAAACTCCGCATCCACGATGGCCCGCGTGGCGGAGCGCTCGATGCGCACTGCGATGCCGGCTGCGATGAGCCCCCGCACCTCCGCCGGGACGAGCGGAACGCGCCGCTCCCACTTGTTCTTGGTCTCTCTCAGAATACCGATCGCGTCGAGTAGTTCGCCCATGACGGCGGCACTGTCATCAGCGCCCGCGGGTCTGGTCAAGAGACCTGCTTCGCCGTCGTGCGCTCTGCCCCGGGAGGGTGTTCGTGCCCACGCCCGTCCGCGTGGTCGTGGTCGTGGTCGTCGAGCGGCGTCGCAACAATCGGTTTCGCGCCCTGCGGCTTGAGGTTCACCGCCGTCCCCTCGGGGAGCGAACCGAGCGGCATCCCCAGGAGTTCTTCGGCCATTTCACGCAGGTCATGCCGATGCTCGTGGGGCATCTCGTCCTCCGGAACCTCCACGTCGATGATCAGCGACACCTTCCCCGTCACTGCATCCTGTCGGTAGCGGAGCGTCACCCGCCGCTGGTTCTGCCGTCCCTCCTTCATGCTTTCACCACCACCGTAACCTCGTAGCCGCCGCGCACGTCCCCTCGCTCGTCGATGCTCTCCACCTCGCCCAGCTGCCGCGCCCGCTCTTCCAGCGCCCTTCGGTACACCCGGTTGAGCGCCTCCTGCAGCGCCGCGCGCACCGTCGGCTCCTCCCGGGTCAGCACCGCAGCGTTCGCGGCCGCCAGCGCCACCGCCGCCTGCTCGCGCCTCCGCGTCAGCGCCGCCTCGGCCCTCTGCGCAGCGACCACCTCCGCGCGCGCCTCGTCCTCCGCGTCACCCTCCACGACCAGGTCTGATCCCGTCGCCCTGACCGTCACCTCCCCTGCATGGCGCACCGTCACCGTCGTCGCCCCGGCATCCAGGATCGCCGACACGGCCCCGAACGACCGCGTCATCGTCCCATCGGCCTGGGCGGCCCACCCCTGTGCCGCGAGCACCTCCCGGAGCACTGTGCCCATCGACTCCCCTGCGAGCACTGGCAGCATCCGTACGGCGATGAGCACCTCGTCCTCGACGTGCACGGCGGCCTCGACCTCCCGCGTACGCACCGGGCGTCCGAGCGCCTCCCATTCCAGATCGAGCAACATTCCACAGGTCATCGCGCTTCTCCGGGCGCTACCACGCGCACGATCAGGCCGCACCCTCGATGGCATGGGCAGCATCTCTCAAGGTAGAAATCACATGATGATCGCTGACAGTCCGACTCGCCCGGTCGCCCCTCGTTTTCGGTACTTCGACCTCATCGTCGGGGTCTTCGTGACGGCACTGATCACCAGCAACCTTGTCGCTGCGAAGGTGGCGCAGATCGGCCCGTACAAGTTGGGCTGCGGCATCTTCGTCTTCCCGATTTCGTACATCTTCGGCGACGTCCTGACCGAGGTGTACGGCTACGCCCGCAGCCGCCGCGTCATATGGATCGGCTTCGCCTGCGGGGTGCTCACCTCCATCGTCTTCGTGGTGGCGGACGTGATGCCGCCGGCCCCGGAATGGCCGCATCAGGCTGCGTTTCACACCATCCTGGGGCAGCTTCCGCGCGTTGTCGCGGCGAGCCTCGTGGCCTATGTGATCGGGGAGTTCTTCAACAGTTTCGTGTTGGCAAAGCTGAAGGTGATGACCGGCGGTAGACACCTCTGGATGCGCACCATCGGCTCAACCCTGGTCGGACAGGGGATCGACAGCGCGGTGTTCTATCCGCTCGCTTTTTATGGATTGTGGGACAGCGCGATGGTCTTCGAAGTCGCCTGGCACAACTACCTAATCAAGGTCGCGGTGGAGACGTTCTTCACCCCGCTCACGTACGTCGTCGTGAACTACCTGAAGCGCGCCGAGCGGGAAGATGTCTTCGACACCGACACTGACTTCAACCCGTTGAAGGTCTCGTCTGGCTGAGCAGGGTTTTCGATCGGGGGGGAAAGCAAAAAGAGGGGGGCGGGAGAGGCGTCCCAGAGATCAGGGCCGCCCGGAGGGGAAAAGCTCAGTGAGGAGCGCCGCCGGCACCCTGCTGCTGAAGCTGGCGTCGAAGCTGCTCCATCACCTCCGGCGGAATCTGCGGAGACCCGCCGCCGGGACCGCCAGGACCACCGGGCATTCCCATCGGCATGCCGCTCGGAGGGGCCGCGGGAGCCGCCGACGCGTCCGCCGCACCGACGCCGCCGTCGATCGGCAACGGGGTCTGGAAGGCCGTCGCGGCGGGGTTGATCGACTCGCTCATCGCGCGAGTCACGACGAACACGGTGTCGAGACCCTCACGGGATGCAAACGACTCGTTTTCGCCGCTATTGTTGCCCAGGCGCACAGTCATGGTCTGCGCCGCTGCGTCACCGCCGCCGGTCGTCAGCGTGACCCGAGGACTGTCTGGCGCCACGCCGCTCGCCGCACCTTCGGCGGCGAAATCGGTCGCGCGCAGGTTGGCGATGGAGTCCACCAGCGACCCCACTCGAGCCGTGTCGAGGCGCTCGACCGTGGTGCCCGGCGCCGCCGTCCAGGTTTCGCCATTACGGACGAAGTGGAATGTCCCGTTGCGGTTGACCCACTCCACCGATTGCACGCTCTCGCGGCTCGCGTGGGTGATCTCCCGATTGCGCCAATCGCGCGCCTCGCGCTGCACCATCGAGGTGATCGACTGATCGACCTCGAAGGTCTCCGGCCGACTCGGGATGCGCACCGCGGTGCCCGACCCGACCGCTGTTCCGACAAACATGTCCACCACGGTGCTCGCGCCGTTCTTCAGCGTCACTCGAACGGCGTGGCCGTCGTCGACCTCGAAGGCCGCGTGACTGCTCGGGTTGCGCCCGCGAATCATCGTGACCTTCATGCTGACGAAGCGGTCTACGAGGTCTTCCACAGCGCGAGCCTCGGTGGGCCCGCGCCCCGGTGAGGTCATCACCCACGCGCCGCCGCGCTTCTCCAGTTCGAGGGTGCGCTGTCCCTCGGGCCCAGTGGCTCGATGAATCGTAACGTGGTCGATTCGCGCTCCGTCTACCCGCGACCACGGGTTACTCGCTGCCGCCGCGCTGGCCGAGTCCGGCGCCTGCGGGCGGTACACGTACGCGGTCGCCGCGCCCAACACCACCAGCACGCCCAGACCGATCCCGATACCCTTGGAATTCATTGGCTATTTCGTTCCTGCCGTAAGGGTTCTAGAGGGTGATCTCGGCGCGCTTGCGGGCGCGCAGATTCATCAGCACGACGCCCAGCAAGCCCACGAGGAGCGGCAGGCCGATGATGCTGCCCCACTTGAAGAGCTGCTTGCGGGTGTCGGTCACCGCCTGAAGGCTCGGCTCGGAGACGTCCTTCGCGCGCACCGCGAGGAGGTCCGGATCCTGGCTCAGCCAATCGAAGACGTTGAGCAACATCTGCACGTTGGTGGGCATTCCGTTCTGCAGCGGCGCGATCGATCGCAGCTGGTCGATGTGAAACACCTTGCCCGAACCCACCACGAGCAGCCGCGCCGGATGCTCGCGCGCAGCGTGCGTCGCCGGATGATCGGTATCGTTTGCCGCGAAGGCGCTCCGCAGCTGGCCTTCGAGCGCGACGCCCACCACGTAAGAAGCGCGCGCGTTTCCGAAGATTTGCTGCCGACGTTGCAAAAGCTCTAGCGCGTCGAGTTCGAAGTTCTCCCGCTGCAGCACCGAGCGCTCGCTGGTGCGACCGACCTCGGTGAACACAGTGCCGTTCTCTCTCGCGCGGCCATTGTTGACCGTGATGGAAGAGACAAACGGCAGAATCACACCCGGCAGGCGGAAGACCGCGGGGTGCGAAGTGTCGATGCCCGGGCCGCCCGGATCACGCCGCGCCGCGAGGGCGGGGTAGGTGAACATCGGAATGCGCGCTCGGCCTTGCTCGATCTCCTGGATCGAGTCGCTCGCCTGAAAGTCGAGCACCACGTCGGGGTTGACCGTGACGCCGTAGCCCTCGAGGAGTCCGTTGAGGTTGTGCTCCGCGCGCGCGGCGGTCGGGCGGGTGTCGGCACCGGTGATGTTCGTACCTCCTGCGAAGACGGCGACGGAGCCGCCGCGCATCAGATACGAGTTGATACGACGGAGTTCGCGCTCCTCGATGCGGCGCGACGGACCCATGATCACGAGTCCCTTGATGTCCGTGGGAATCTCTTCTTCGCCACCATGCAGATCGACCGAGCGCGTGGTGTATCCGAGGTGCGCTTCCTGGAGGATGCGAGAGAGGTACGGCAGCGCTGTCTCCGGCGAGCCCTCCTCGTGGCCTGTGAGGAAGCCGATCGCCCGCTCCGGGTCGATCATTTTCTTCACGATGGAGGTGATCTGGTACTCCATGCCCTCGACGCCGGGGTTGACGAAGGCGATCTGCTCTGTCGAGCGCAGGTACGAGAAGGTGATGCAGCGAAAGACCTCGGCGAGGTTCGCCTGGTCGGACGCCGTGTTCACCGTCTGCAGTACGCGCTTGGTGCAGCTCGCACCCTCGGCCTGGTGCTTGCGCTCGTCGTTGTCTGTGCGAACCCAACGGACATCAAGCCGACCGTGGCTCGCGGCGACGTACTCGTCGAGTTGCTCATGCAGCAGTCGCTCGTCGTCGTTGGCGGGCGCCGGCTGATCCGGGGTCCAATAGATGGTGACGGTGAGGTTGTCGGTGAGGCGGCCGAGCGTCCGGCGCGTGCCCTGCGAGAGCGAGTACAGCCCCCGCTTCGTGAGGTCGAGGCGGGCGTGCAGAACCTTCACCGCGAGCACGTTGAGAAGCACCACCGCCACGAGGGCGATGGCGACGAAGGCACCGGTTTCGGCGCGGGCTTGACTACGACGTTCCATGGTCAGCTCCACCGTCGGCTCTCGAGGGAGCGCGCGGTCGCCAGCAGGCAGATGAAGATCACGCTGCAGAAATAGATGAGGTTACGGGCATCGATGACCCCACGAGCGATGCTCGCGAAGTGATAGTCGGGGCAGAGGTATTCGATCACCGAAGCCGCGCCACCGAAGAAGATCAGCGCCTTGTTCATGAGGAAAAACACCGCGCCGACGATGAAGCTCACGAAGAACGCAGTGATCTGATCCTTCGTGAAGGAACTGACCATTACTCCGAAGGAGATGTACGCCGCTCCGCCGAGGAGCAGGCCGAGGTAGCCACCGGCGACGGGTCCCCAGTCGAGCTCGCCCATGCGAGAGATGACGACGGGGTAGCTGAAAGTCGCAATGATGCAGACCGCAAGCAGCCCGAGCGCGCCGAAGAACTTCCCGAGGATGACCTCCCAATCACGCACTGGCTGCGTGATGAGCATCTCGAGAGTGCCCGTGCGGGACTCCTCGGCGAAGGTGCGCATCGCGATGGCCGGACAGATGAGCGGTAGCAGCCAGGAGATGCTGTTGAACATCGGCTGCAGCGTGGCCTTCCCAAGCGTGAGAAATGCAAAGGGAATGAAGAACAGGAAGCCCACCAGGAGCAGGAACATCCCGATCACGATGTAGCCGAGGGGGGAGGAGAAGTACGAGACGAACTCCCGCCGCGCGATCGCCAGGGTGTTGTTGAGCGGCGTTCCGATGGAGCCCCGGGCCAGTGCCCCCGCGGACTTCGTCGCCGTCGTTTCCGTATCAGACATCGCTGGATGACTCCTTCACCGCGGGGTTCGTATCCGAAGCCTTCGAGCCCGCGTTTCGCCGCGGAGCTCCGTCTCCCACCGTCAACTGTCGGAACACCTCTTCGAGCTGAACCGCCTCGCGGCGCAGTTCGAGGAGGTCCCACTTGTTTTCCACCGCCATACGGAAGAACTCGCGACGGTGATCGCCAGATCCCTTCACGCTCACCTCGAGCAGCGTCGCGTGGTCGTCGCCGGGCATCTCGCGCACAACACTGTCCGCCACCACCCGCTTGACCGCCGCGATCACCGGCCCGGACTTGCGCACCGAGTCGTCCTTGCCACCATCGATCGAGAGCACGTACTTCACGCTCCCGCTCTTTGCGGCGAGGTCGTCCGGCGCACCGTCCGCCACGATCTTTCCGCGGTTGACGATGAGCACGCGCGCGCAGGCTTCCTTCACCTCGACGAGGTCATGCGTAGACAGCATGATCGTACGGGTTTTGCCGATCTCCTTGATGTACGAGATGACCTCCGCGCTCTCGTTGGGATCGAGGTCGGCGGTGGGCTCATCGAGGATCAAGATGGGCGGGTCGTGAATCAGCGCCTGTGCCAGACCGACGCGCTGCCGGTAGCCGTACGAAAGCTCGTTGATGGTCTTTGCGAGCACTTCTTTCAGCCCGCAGATCTCGACCACCTCTTTGATTTTCGCGCGACGCTTGTCCTTCGGGATGGCCCTCAGGTCCGCTGCGAACTCCAAATATTCTACGACCCCCATCTCCGGATAGAGCGACGCGCGCTGCGGGAGGTACCCGAGCACCGAGCGCACCGAGAGCGGGTCATCGAACACGTCGAACCCGCCCACCTTTGCCGTCCCCTCGGACGGCGAGAGGAAGCAGGTCAGGATCTTCATCGTCGTGGACTTCCCCGCCCCATTGGGTCCGAGGAATCCGACCACCTCGCCCCGGCGGATCTCGAAGCTGAGTCGGTCGACCGCGCGCTGCGCGCCGTAGACCTTCGACAGCTCCCGGGTCTCGATCATCACGTCACTGGTCGCCATACGATCTATGCCTTCGGTGAAGCCAACATTTCGCCGTCGCCCCGGCGGGCGCGCATCCTAGTCAGCGAGTCTCGCAAGTCAACGAGGGAGAGCAGTCTCCCGGCGGGCGTCGAACTTCCTGAGATTCATCGGTATTCCCCAACCCTTGACCCTCGGAGCGTTTAGCCTCTTCCGCATGTTTCGCCACGTTCGCCCCGTACGCTTCGCCGAGGTCGATGCCGCGCGCATCGTCTATTTCGCTCGCTACCTCGATTTCTGTCACGACGCGCTTGAGGCCTTTTTCGGCCTGCTTCCTGGCGGATATCCGCACCTCACGATGGTTCGCGGGCTAGGCATCCCTTCGGTGCGAGTCGAAGTGGACTACCTCGCGCCGCTCCGCTACGGCGACACGGCCTTCATGGACGTAAGCGTCGAGCGTCTGGGTCAGCGCTCGATCACCTTTGTCCACTCCCTCACCCGCGCCGCCGATGGCGTGCGTTGCGCGGCCGTCCGTCAGGTGGTGGTCCTTTGTCGCCTCGACGACCTCGTCTCCGTCGATATCCCGGAAGACCTTCGCGCGCTTCTCACCCCGCACCTGTCTTTACCGATCGGGTAAGCCGTCCGCCCACGCGATGCTTCCTCGCCGCGAGCGCATCACGCAGGTACACTCGCGCTAGATCACCGCGATGACCGTCTCCCGCCGCCAAATGATCGTCTTCGGCCTCAGCGCTATCGCAATGCGCTCGGCACGGTCGCGAGCGCAGACCCCACCCGCTCTGTCCACCGACTCCCTGCCACCGAATCCTTTCGGTGAGGTCGCGGCCCCATCGGGCGTCGGCGTCCGCGCAGGGGAGCCGGTGGTGCTGCCCCCCAATCCCTACGATGTCGAGGCCCGACGTTACGGTGACGTCGTGGAGGACGATATCGTGCGGGCGCTGCAGGAGTCCCCGATTCAGTCTGCGCGTGAAGTCGGCAACACCTCGATCAACCTCCGATGCGACCTCGACGGCGCGATCGATGGAGCCTTCAAGCCCGCAGAGACCCGCCACGTGGACCACTGGCGGGCAGAAATCGGCGCCTTCCGTGTTGCGCAGATGCTGGGTCTCGATCGCGTTCCCCCGGCCGTCTTCCGTCGCGTCGCGCGCGGAGAACTTGTTGGCATCGATGCCTCTCGACTCCTGTTCCGCGACGGGTGGGCCCGCGGCGCGATGATCTACTGGGTCCCGGTGCTCCACCGCGCCGGCATCTTCTCCGGCGAGGCGCTCACCCAGTGGACCAACCAACTGGTCGTCGGGGTCGAAATTCCCGCAACTTCCCTCCGCCGCGCGGAGGAGATCTCCACGTTGATCTCTTACGATTTCATCATCGGAAATTGGGACCGCTGGCACGGCACCAACACCCTCGTCGATGCTCACGGCGGCCTCGTATACCGCGACAACAACGGCGGCTTCCTCGAGCCTATGCCTCACTGGAAGATGGAGATCATCTTCTCGTTTCTTCAGCGAGTGCAGCGCTTCTCGCGAAGGTTTGTTGACCACGTGCGGGCGATGACCCTCGCGTCCCTTCGCCGGACGATCGCCAACGATGCCGACGGCCACGAGGCGCTGCTCAGCGAGGTGCAACTCCGCGCGATGATGCGGCGCCGCGCGACCTTTCTGGAGTATGTCGATGCCCTCGTGGGCATCCATGGTGCGGCCGAAGTTTACTGCTTCGAGTAATCGCTCAGGCGACGAGCAGGCGCAGGTCGGCTCGGTACTTTTCGGCGTAGACCGACAGCACATCGAGGGCGTCGCGCATCTCGCTCGCATCCATGTGTTCGACCGGAAACTCCACCGAGAGCACCACGTCGCCGTCATCGTCGAGGGAGAACCGCGCAAGCAACATCTCGCCGTTGAGGCGGAGCAGCCGGGCGTAGAGTTTCTCGGCTTTGTCAGGGTCCGCGGGTAGTCGCACGATCGGCAACACCATCAGCCGACAGAAGGCACCCTCGGCTTGAATCACCAGAGGAAACGATCCGCGGCGCGCCCGAAAGCTCGAACGCCAGGTTCGCTCGGAGAGCGCGATCACAGGCCATCCAAGCGTCTTGAGGTGGGCCTCGATCTTCTCTGCGGCTACAGCGTCGGTCATCGCGTCACCCTTCGCATCTTCGCCTTCGACACTATCGTTGCGACGCCAGAGCGCACAAGGAGCATCCCATCGGCCCTGCCGTGACGTCAGCGCCACGCCACTCCATCATCCGCCTCGATGAGCCATTCATGGTGATCGAAGCACCCGCACCAAAATCCCGCGTCCTCGTCATCGACGACGATCGCTCCATCCGTCGATCGCTGGAGAAGTTCCTCGGGGATCTCGGGTACGCGGTCACGACTGCCGCCGACGGCCAGGAGGGCCTCGCGGCACTGGACTCGGTGAGTCCCGACGTGGTGCTGCTCGACCTCGGCCTCCCAGGCATCGATGGCCTGGAGTTTCTCGAACGTCTGCGCGGCCGCGAGGGGATGCCGCCGGTACTCGTGGTCACCGCCAGGGACGACATGCGCAGCACCATTACCGCGATGCAACGCGGTGCCTGGGACTATCTCGTCAAGCCTGTGGACATCGAGCGACTCAAGATCGCCGTGCTGCGCGCGGTGGAATCCAGGGACCTCTCACGCCGCCTCGATGGACTCGTTGAGACCCTGGCCGCGGATTTCCAGATCGACAATATCGTGGGTCGTTCCGCGGGGATGCGCGAGGTATTCAAGACCATCGGCCGGGTTTCGACCTCCCGAGCCACGGTGCTTATCACCGGCGAGAGCGGCACGGGCAAGGAGCTTGTCGCCCGAGCGATCCACTTCTCCGGCGAGAGCCGCGATCAGCCCTTCGTCGCCGTCAACTGCACTGCGTTCGCGCGGGAGTTGCTCGAGAGCGAACTCTTCGGCCACGTCCGCGGCGCGTTCACCGGCGCCACCCACGACAAGCTGGGTCGCTTTCAAATCGCCGGCGCAGGAACCCTCTTCCTCGACGAGATCGGCGAGCTACCGCTCGACTTACAGGTGAAGCTTCTCCGCGTAGTGCAAGAGCGCACCTTCGAGCGCGTAGGCGACGCGCGGCCCATCCCGCTGCGGGCGCGCATCATCACGGCCACCCACCGTGACCTGCCACAGATGGTGCGAGATGGCCTGTTTCGTGAGGATTTCTACTACCGCCTTCGCGTCGTCGAACTGAACCTCCCGCCGCTGCGCGAGCGCAAAGAAGACATCCCCGCGCTCATCGATCACCTCCTCGCGAAAGTCACCCGCGAGTTGCACAAGAAGATCCGGTACGTCTCCCGCGAGGCTCTCGACCTGCTCGTGCGCTACCCCTGGCCGGGCAACGTGCGTGAGCTTGAAAACGCCCTCACCCGTGCAGTGGTCGTGACCGAGGGCGAAGTGCTGGACGTACCCGCCCTGCCCATCCACCTCGACGAAGCGACGGACGATGGAACCGAGGAAGAGCACGCCGGCACGGCGATAGATGCACCCGAAGGCCCGGAAGGTCTCTCCAACGCAGCAGTGGACATCGCGAGCTTCATGACACTGCGGGAGGTCGAGCATCGGCACATTGCCGCCGTGCTCGCCGCGAGCGGGTGGAACAAGCGTCGGAGTTGCACCGTCCTGGGCATCACGAGACCCACCCTTGACCGCAAAATCAAGGAGTATGGACTCGAGCGTCCCTCGCTCGGTCCGACGCGACTCGGCAGCACCGGAGCGTGAGTCCGATGGCCCGATGGCTCACCCCTGCCGCGATCTTCTCCGTCGCCATCATCGCAATACTGCTGCGACGGATCCGGCGCGACGCCGGCGGCCGTGTGGACACCGGGTACTTTCAACAGGTCGGCTGGTCCTTCGCTGCCGGGGTGCTCGGACTGACACTGGCACACCTCGGCGGCATCCCCGCGGGGCACCCGTTCGTGGTGATCCCGAGCGCGCTAGCGATCTACGGTTCAGCCTATTTTCTCACGCTCTTCGCGTATAGCTTTCCCCGCAACCGACCCGCGCCCATCGCGCTCCGCCTGCCCCTGCTCATCGTCACCGCGCTGTTCATCGCATCGACGGTTCGCATGAGCCTGGCCAGCGCCCGCGAGCCCGCCTGGACCCTGCTTTACATGCTCCCGTATTTCACCCTCACGGTGGTGTACGTCACCCGCAATTGGCGACTGGCGACCAACCCCGGCGAGCGCGGCCCGAGCGCGCCCGTCTCGGTCGTACAGGTCGCGATCCTGACGCCATTGGTGCTGAGCCTGCTCGCTTACGGAACCCTGCACCTGGTCGGCAACGCCCGACTCCCGCCGTGGACAGACCTCGCACAGTGCATGGCCATGGCCGTGATCGTGGTGGGCGGCGTCGGCGTTGCGATTCTCCGATACCACCTGTTCGAGGTGAGCGTGCTGCTCGCCGAAGCGATCATCGCGACGGGCGCCGCCGCCCTTCTCGCGGCGTACCTGGGCGTGGTCGCCCCGGCGCTGCACTCGGCCATCACGGCGGCGTCAACCGCGGCGCTCGCGACCGTCGTCGTCGCAGGACTGCCGACGTTCTTGCTCAAGGGCACCCTCGACGCCCTCGACCGTTTCATGGGTAGAACAGTTTCGATGATCGCATCTGGACCGTCGCCCCGAGGAGTCCTCGAGCGGGTGCTCTCGGTGACATCGACGATGGTCGATCCAGACGCCGTGCTGGCGATGGCGCTCGGCGCGCTGCACGAGGTGACCGAAGGGGAAGTGCGCTTCCTGCGGAACGGGCGCACCCCACCGGGGGAACGCGAGGACATGACCGCCGCGCTGGTCGCGATGATCGAGGAGCACCCGCGACGGTTTCACTCCCTCGACCACGCTCCCGAACTGCCCGAACTGCTACTCGCATGGATGCAGCGCGAGGGCGTGCATCTGGTGGTGCCCGTTCGCCGCGACCACGCGCTGCACGGGGTGCTGCTGGTGTGGGCCGATGCGCTCACCCGTGACGGCACGCTGCTCTGCGCGACGCTCGCCGAGCACGTGGCGCTCAAGTTCGAAAACTTCTCGCTGTACACGCGCGCGGCACTGGCGAAGAGCGAACTTGCAGACTATCGGGTGTTCCTGGAGAACCTGGTGGACAGCCTGCCTGTCGGGGTCGCCGTCGTGGACACCGACCTCCACGTCAAGACCTGGAACAGCGTTCTCGAGCGAGCGACGGGCATCGCCGCCTCCGACGCGATAGGAAAACACTACTTCGACGACGTCCAGCCCCACGCGAGGACACCCGAGGCTACGGCCACCATCGAGGCCCTCCGGGCAGACCCCACTCGCGTACTGCACCACGCAGCGATGCCGGTGCCGACCCCAAACGGGGAGCGCTTCCAGGACGTCACCATCGCGCCCTTCCGCGACCGTCGCGGACTGCCCACCGGGGTAGTCGTGATCACCCAGGACGTGACCGATCAGCTACGCCTCGGACGCGAGTTGGAGGAGTCACGACGCCTCGCGGCCCTCGGGTCGTTCGCGGCAGCGATCGCGCATGACATCCGCACGCCGCTCACCTCCATCGCGATGAACGTCCAGATCCTCCGGGCGCGCTCCAACCTCTCGGAGAGCGACCGGGAGTACCTCGACATCGCGAGCGAGGAGATCACGCGACTCAATGGCTCTGTCGCGGAGATCCTCGACTTTGCGCGGCCGCTTCAGCTGCGACGATTGCCCGTCGCACCGCGGGAGCTCCTGGATGACGTGGTTCGTACGTTGGCCCCGGTGTTGGCCGATCGCGGTGTAAACCTCGACGTGCAACTCGCGGAATCCCTCGACGCACCCTCGCCTCTCGCGGACGAGCGCAGTCTCCGGCAGCTCCTGATCAACCTGATCGACAACGCCGCCAACGCCTCCACGCGCGGCAGCACCGTGACGGTTCTCGCCGACCTCGATCCGACGCGCCTGCTACTCCGGGTCGCCGATCGCGGCCGCGGCATCGCTCCCCAGGATCTCAAGCGAATCTTCGAGCCCTTCTTCACGACGCGCCCGGATGGGACAGGGCTAGGACTCGCCATCGCGCAGAAGATCGTTCGCGGCCACTCCGGCGAGATTACCGTTCAGAGCGAACTTGAGCGGGGCACGACGTTCGAGATCACGTTGCCCGTCGCGGCAACCGCCCATTAGTCGCGGGTAAAGATCGTGGCGATCCCCTGCCCCACGCCGATGCAGAGGGAGGCTGCGCCATACCGCAGGCTCTGTCGGCGCATTCGATGGAGAAGCGTCGTCGCGAGCCGCGCCCCGGAAGAGCCAATGGGGTGACCCAGTGCGATGGCACCGCCGTCGGGGTTCACGATGGCGGGGTCGAGGTTGAGCCTTGCGATGCAAGCGAGCGCCTGTGCCGCGAAGGCCTCGTTGAGTTCTACGGTATCGAGGGCGCCGACGGAGAGGTGCGCGCGGGTGAGCGCCTGAGTCATCGCAGGGATCGGACCGAGGCCCATCAGCCCCGGTTCGACGCCCGCGACGGCGTTGGAGATCACCCTCCCAAGGGGCGTAAGTCCATGCTTTTGCACGAATTCCTCGGAGGCCACCAGCACGGCCGATGCGCCGTCATTGATCGGCGACGAGTTGCCTGCGGTGACGGTTCCGTCCTTGCGAAACACCGGCGAGAGCTTCGCGAGTTGTTCGAGCGACGCATCCGAGCGAACCGACTCGTCTGCGCCGACGATCACGAGCGGTCCCTTCCGTTGCGGGATCTCGATGGGCACCAGTTCGTCGCCGAACGCCCCGTCGGCCGCGGCGCGAGCGGCCCGCTGATGGCTTCCAAGGGCGAATCGATCCTGGTCTTCACGGGAGATCGAGTGCAGCGCGGCGACGTTTTCGGCGGTCTCGCCCATCGACTCGAGGGGGAATCGAGCGGCCATCTTCGGGTTGGTAAAGCGCCAACCCAGGGAGGTGTCGAACATCGCGGGTACGGCCCGGTCGAAGGCCTCGGTCGCCTTGGCCATCACGAACGGCGCGCGGGTCATGCTCTCGACTCCGCCGGCGATCATCACCGAGCGTTCGCCCATCGCGATGGCGCGGTACGCGTACTGAATCGCCTCGAGGCCGGAACCACAGAGCCGATTGACCGTCACGCCGGTCACTTCGTAGGGCAAACCGGCGAGGAGCAGGGCCATACGGGCGACGTTGCGGTTGTCCTCGCCGGCCTGATTTGTGGCGCCGAAAACCACCTCGTCGATCACCTCTCGCGCCGCCGGAACACGGTGCAACAGTGCGGCGATGGTCCGGGCGGCGAGGTCATCCGAGCGAACCGTGGCGAGTCCCCCACGGTAACGGCCGATGGGCGTGCGGACGGCATCGACGATGTAGACTCTGGGGGCAGAAGAAGCGCTCATGAGGCCCGGAACGTTATCATCGCCCCGATCAGAGGAGGAAGTGTCGCAGCACGACCCCGAGCGCACCCGTGAGCACGAGGTTCAACGAGAGCACCACGGCGATGATCCACGGGGTGACCTTGAGCTCCCGGGAGTGCCACGGAAGCACCGAAGCGGTGGGCGCGTCGCGGACACGCAGATCGGGGCGATCGAACCGTGAAACCGGCGACGGGTCGAACTCTGGGGGTCGATCGTTACGTAGGGAGGTAAGCACCCGTTGCTGCATCGCGCTGGGAAAACCCGAGGGCTGGGTCTGTGCGCGCATCGGCGACGGGAGGCCCGAGTGAGCCGGCGAGCCCGCCGCTGACGGCAGTCGGTTCGGCGGCCGGGTTGGCGCGATGGGCACTGGATGATCGGCGAAATCGCCCTCGAACTGCGGCACCTTGCGGTCGACGGGCACGCGTGGGACGAGCGGCGGAATCACTGGGCTGGTGAAGTCCTCGGAGAGCAGCGCAAGCACCTCCGGGTCGTCGATATCGACTGGCACAAGGGTGATCTCCGCGTCGTCCTCATCCGAAGTTCCCAACACGGAAATCAACGGCTTCCGCGAGGTCAGCGGCAGGATCTCTTGCATGTCGGCCCAGGGGCGGGCATCGCGATCGGGCTTGTTTAGGCTCAGCCGGTCGTGGACATCCTCATCGGCGCGCCGATTGCCGACCGGGAAGTCCACCCCCGCTGCACGTTGCTGTGAGGGAGGGCCGGAATTCATTCGTGGAGGGTTGCCGGCCGGCCCGGGCAGCGATGAAAGCGGCCGCGAGGAAGGCAGCCGTACCACCATCGGTGGCGGTCGCGTCGAGGCCCACGGGGTGTGCGGAACGGGAGTCTGCGAGCGCATCGCTCCCTGGCGGCCCATCGCTCCCGCAATCGGGGGCATTGTGCGGGCGCGGAGCACCCCGTCGCGCACGGTGCGTCGCGAGGCCAGCAGCGCTCCGGGCACTTGCTTGATCGCCTCGGTCAACTCCATTGCGAACTCGCCCGCCGTCGCGGCTCGCCTTGACGGATCCATTGCCCAGGCTCGGTGTAAAAAGTCATCGAGCGGCTGCAGGCCCTCCTGGGGCGCGAGCGCGATGTACGGCAGTTGCCGCCGCTGCATCGCGCTCAACACCGCCGCCGCCGTGGGGCCTGGAAACGCGATGCGCCCGGTGATGGCCTCGAAGGCCAGCGTCGCGAGAGAGAAGATGTCCGCTGCAGGCGTGAGTTCGGAGTGTCCGTCCAACTCTTCGGGAGAGAGGTAACTCGGCTTCGAGGCCGGGTGCAGCGGCCGGTCGGCGTGTCCCACCGAGAGGAGCTTCACCGGTAGGGGCCTCGGTGAGATGAGCACCGTCTCGGGCATGATCACGCGGTGCAGCACCGGCGTGCCGCGTCCGTGGAGGTAATCGAGCGCCGCCGCGACCTGGTCGATCACGCGACGGATCTCCATCACAGGAATCACCTCGCCGCCCCCTATGCGGCTGCGCAACGTCTGTCCGTCCGTCCACTCGGTGACCACGACCGGAAGCTGGTTGGCGGTGTACCCGAGCGCGTGCACCTCTACGAGACTGGGGTGCTTCAGGCTCCGCCCGAGTACGGCTGAGCGCTCGAACCAATCCCGAAGTTCATCGACATGGAGGGGATGGAGAACCAGCGCGCGCGACTTCTGTCCCTGTCGCTCGGAAGGGAAAGCCTCGTAGAGCAGTCCGATGCGATCGGCATGGCTCAACATGCCGAGGATGAATCCTCCTGGCAGCGGGGATCCAGGGGAGGGCATTCGAATCATGAGTGCGGAGACGCTACTTCAAGCGCAGGGCTCACGCTCGATCACGACACGATGAGGGACTATTCTTCTCCGGCCGTTGCGCAGCAGCGGAAGCCGATGGAGTAGTCGTGATACGCGGTGTTGTGGCCGAGGGTGCGATACCAGCAGCCCTCGCCGTTGATCGTCGTATCCATGAAATAACCGCCACGAAACGTGCCCGTCGAGGTGGCCGTCCACTCATGGAGGTTGCCCACCATGTCATAGACGCCATGCTCGTTGGTGCAGCCCGCATGCGCACCGGTGAGCGACACGGTGCCTGGGAGTTGGTTGATCTGCGGGTCGTTCATAAGCGCCATGCCCCAGAGGTACGGGGTGGTGGCGCGGAACAGTCGGACCACGGGATGCCATCGGTGGTTTTCGTTGCAGCGACCCTCTTCGCGCTGGTTGCTGTAACCCTGGGTTCGACCGTTGGGTCCGCGACACGAGCGGAACCACTCACGCTCCGAGCACAACCGCTTTCCAGATCGGGCGCAAGCGCGGGTGGCCTCCACTTGCGAGATGTACCCTTGCGGAACAACCCCGCGGCGCGTGACCGCCCGCACATCGGCCCGCCCCGGGCTCATGTAGGGCGAATGCGGGACCTCCCGACCGTCCGGTTGGATCTCCACCAGGGAGGCCTCGTACCGATCGACGCAGAATCCGCTGCCGGCGACAAAGGCCATCCCATCCGGGCACGGCGCGTTGGAACTCGCGACGGAAGCGCCAAAAATCAACGCCCCAACGAGCGCGAACACGGAGCCAGTCAACACGCTCTTGGGCAGGCCAGACGTTCGCTGCATCAGTTCCTCCGCGCGGCTTCTAGCGGTGCGACGCTGGAGCGCCTACACCGCTGGATTCGCGTTCGAAATCAGTGTGCGAGACCGTCTTCTGGCCTCACGAACCAACCGCATTCCAGAGTGGAACACGAACAGCCCAGTTCAAGAGAAAGGCGAGTTTGTACACGCCGCCGGGCCTCCAGACAACCCCCAGGTCAAATTTGCGGCGCCGATGTCGGTGCAACCACTCCCCGCAATTCCGATCCCCCTGCGAGGCGAAGCGCGACACTCCTTGACCGAGGCGCACGCGGTGAGAGTCTCCCGCGCCGCGAGGTAACCCACGATGACTGAAGCACGCTCTCTCGACGCCCGATTGCATCACCCACTCCCTGAGATCCGCGATCCCGCGGTGACCCTCTCGGAGATTTCGTCACTGCGCGCCGCCGGCGTCGCGGCGGGCATCAAGGCCAGCGGTCGACCCGACGTCGCGCTGCTTGTCGCCGACGCACCGGTCGCCTGCGCGGGCATCTTCACGCAAAACCTCTTCCCCGCAGCGCCGGTGATCGTGAGTCGCGAGCACCTGCAGGCCAATGGCGGAATGGTTCGCGCGGTGGTCGTCAACAGCGGCAACGCCAACGCCTGCACCGGCGAGCAGGGACTCGCGAACGCGCGGGAGATGTGTGACCGAGTCGCCGCCGCGGTGGGCTGTCGCGCCGACGAAGTGCTCGTCTGCAGCACCGGCGTCATCGGCCACGCCCTTCCGATGGACCGCGTGCGCACAGGCATCGACGAGGCGTTTCTTGCGCTGTCTTCCGAGCGGGAAGCCGGCCGACGCCTTCTCCGCGCCATCATGACCACCGACGCATTTCCCAAGGAGCACGGACTCTCTCTTCCGGGTGCTCGGATCGCCGGGGTCTGCAAGGGCGCGGGGATGATCCACCCGGACATGGCCACGATGCTGGCTTTCGTGGCCACGGACGCCCGTGCGACGCCCGCACAACTACGGGATGCCATCCGTCACATCGCCGCGCGCAGCTTCAACGCAGTGCATGTCGATACGCACCCGAGCACCAACGACACCTTTCTCCTCCTCGCGACTGCGGGTGTCGAGGTGCCCTTCGAGCGGCTTCAGCGCGAAGTCACGGACGTCGCCGGTCACCTCGCATGGCTGATTGCACGCGATGGTGAAGGGGCCACCAAGGTCACGACCATCCAGGTCACCGGAGCCCGCGACCACGCCGCGGCTCGCAACGTCGCAGACACCATCGCGCACAGCGCCCTGGTGCGCACGGCCCTCTTCGGCAACGACCCAAACTGGGGCAGATTTGTCTCTCAAGTGGGCAACTCGAAGGCGGTGCGCAGCGTTGCGGGTCTGCGGTGCACGCTGCAGGGCGTGACCGTGTTCGAGAACGAAGCCCCGACGAGCTTCGATCGCGCAGCCCTATCTGCGGCAATGCGCGCAGAGAACCTGGTGATGGAGATCGGCCTCACGGAGGGCGATGGAGAGGCGATGCTGATGACGAGCGACCTCGGATACCGCTACGTCGAGGTCAACGCGGAGTACACGACGTGAGACACGCTCACCACTTGTAGAACCCTTCGCCGGATTTCTTCCCGAGCTTGCCCGCACGCACCATCTGCCGGAGCAGCGGCGGCGCGCGAAACTGCTCCCCGACCTCGCGATGCAGGTGGTCGAGAATCGCCAGCCGCACATCGAGCCCGACGAGGTCGGTGAGCTTCAGCGGACCCATCGGGTGCCGGTAGCCGAGCTCCATCGCGCGATCGATGTCCTCGGCGCTTGCCACCCCCTGCTCCAGCATGCGGATCGCCTCTGCGCCGAGCGCGACGCCCAGCCGACTGGTCGCGAAGCCGGGCATGTCACGAACCACAATGGGGGTCTTCGTCACCTTTGCAGCGAAGGCCAACGCGCGGTCGATGGTCGCCTCAGAAGTCCGGATTCCTCGAACGATTTCAAGCAGTTCCATCACAGGAACCGGGTTGAAAAAGTGCAACCCGACCAGCCGAGACGGGTCGCGCAGCGTAGCGCCTAGCTCAGTGATCGAGAGCGACGACGTGTTGGAGCCGAGGAGCGCCTCAGTGGGCGCCAGGGCATCGACACGCTGGAGGAGTTCTCGCTTGAGCTCGATGCGCTCGGGCACCGCCTCGATCACGATATCGGCCCCTTCGACGGCGGCGCCGAGGTCACCGCTCCAGGCGATTCGCCCCAGCACGGCGTCGCGGTGCTCTGCCGTGACCTTCGCTTTTGCCACCATCCGCTCGAGCGAGTCACGCACGCCCTTGAGGCCCTTTTCCCGCGCCCCGTCCGAGGGGTCGCTTACGTGAACCGTAAAGCCCGCCGCGGCACAGACCTGTGCGATGCCGTGACCCATGGTGCCCGCGCCGAGCACCGCAACCTTCGTCAATTCGCTCATTGTGGGGTTGATATCACATCGCCCGGGAGGCCCGACGAACCCACCGCGCAGCCTCCAGCGCCGCCGCGCCACCGAAGATACTGACCGCACCCGCTGCCGCCGCGGAGCCCGTGCGATCGCCGACCCGCAGTCGCGCGATTGCCATCGCCAGGCCGGCGTTTGCCTCCAGGACATCGATCTCCCCCGTCGCCCGCCGAGGGTCTCCCAACGGTACCGCCGCGATCTCGGCGAGGAGCGCCGTCAACTCCAACAGCGGACGCCCGCCGTCCCAACGCAATGGAAGCGCAAGCCATGTGACGGCGAGTGTCCAACGCAAGCGAAGGCGTTCGAGGAGGTCTGTGACCGCGTCGGCCTCAATCGCCCGTAACGCCCCCAGACGCGACACGATGGGCAACACACCATCCCCAGCGCGAGCCGCAGAGAGAGCTTCGTTACACCAGCCGAGCGCCCTCGCCAAAGTCGAACCCACGTCCCCGGCATTCACTGCTGACAGGGCGACGTGCGCGTCGTTCCAGCGCCGGGCGCGCATTGATTCCGTCGCCCGGGCGACCCTGGCCCAGCCGCCGCCTCCATCGAGCGGTCCCAACGCCTTTGTCGAGAGCATCACCCGAAGTCGCGCCCGCTCATCGAGCGCCTTCAGATCGTCCTTAGGCACTGCACCCTCGAGAACCGACGCGCGCATCACGCCGCCCTCCACCCGAGACGCAGCAATCGGCAGCCACCCTACCAACCGAGCGCGCGCAGACGCTTCAAGTGCCTCTCGCGCGATGACCAACCGGGCGTGCTCCTCGCGTTCGCACCAGCGCACAGCAAGCTCGTCCAACCACGCCGACGAATCGCCCATCGCCCCGGCGACCAGTGCGTCTGGCGGGACTCCCTCGAGGCCCGCGTCGATCATCGCAATCACCGCATCGACGGGAACGCGAGAACGCGCAGCCGAGACATCCGTGGACAAAGCCGAGCGATCACCGAGCACCCAGCGGGTCAGCGTTGCACAGTCCTCCGGCCCGGCTTGTTGGAGCGATCCAACCAGCCAGCGCTGGGCTTGCGCCAGCGATCCGCCAGCGTCACGAATCGCCCGCACCCTGACGATGGCGGCCTGATGTTCTGGTCCGTACCAGGCGAGCGTCGCGCTGCTCTTCTCCGGCGGAAGAACCAACCCAAGCTCGACGTAGTGGTGCACCTGGTCACGAGTCACCCCGAGCGCCCGCTCTAGTTCGCCAATCTTCAGGTGCCGACGGCCGGGCCGACCGGTCGCCATCGATCAGGGCGCTCGAAGGACGCGCACTGCGCCCGGCAGCGCAGTAAAACGCGCAGGCAGCGTCCCGGGCGGCTCTCCGTCGATGTCGAGCGGGACATCGTCGTCGGTGCTCTCAATCTCGATCACCTTGCCCTGCGCGGAGATCACCTTCGGCGCGCCGAGGTGCGTGCCCTTGTAGATCTTTGGGAAGTTCTGCAGGACATCGCCGAGGCCCATGTCGCCGAGGCCGATCACCTCGAAAAGCCCATCGGACGAGTCGGCGTGCGGCGCCATGATCATCCCGCCCCCAAACGCCCGCCCGTTGCAGACCGCAATGGTCATCGCCTTTCCTTCGTAGACGACCTCGCCATCGACCCGCACCCGCATCGGACGATGACGCCACCCCGCGATCGCGCGGCCCGTCGCAACGAGGTAGCTCGCTTTGCCCGTGAGCCACCGCGGACCAGCGCCCACGAGTTCGTCAACGCGCCCGGAGATGCCGCAACTGGCGATGTTGGTGAACAACATCTTCGCGCGAACCCCGCGTCGGTCGAGGAATTCAAGGAGTCCGAGGTCGAAAGGTTTCGGCGTTGCGGCAGCGAGCCAACGAGCTAGTTCCGGCGCCCCCGGCGGGATGCCGAGCCCGCGCACCGCGAGGTCGCTTCCGGTCCCTGCCGGAACCAAAGCAAAGGCAGTCTCCGGGGTCGGCATCACCGTACCGTCCGCGCGAAGCAGCGCATTCATCGCGTCATGGAAGGTGCCGTCGCCGCCCATCACCGCGACCCAGGGCGCGCGTTGTTCGACCAACGACTGCACGGTCTCCGCGAGGTGCGCCTTGCCCGTCGCGCGATGAACGGTGACGTCGAAGCCCTCGGCGCCAATCGCCTGAGAGAACTCCTTCAGCACACGACCCGCGCGCCCACCGCCCGCCGCCGGATTCACTACCAACTCCAACGTCCGTCCCGTCGCCACGCCGCGCTCCTATCAGTCTGCGTCGCCCGCCACACCCAGCGACCGAGCGATCCAGTCAGCTAGATCGTCGGCGCGAACCCCCGCCTTACGCAACTGCGAACGGCTCGACGTACAACTCGTCACCACCGCCACGTCGGGGCCGACCTCCCGCACCTCGCCAGCCAACTCCTCAGCGATCGCCCGCGCCGTCGCCGGGCGCGTGATTGGCAAAAGTCCGCCACCACCACTGCAGCTTGAGTGTTCATGCGACGTCGGCAGCGCTACGAGGGCGCGCCCCAGAATGCGCTCCATGACCTGACGTGGAGCGTCGTACACGCCGAGCCCTCGACCCAGTCGACAACTGTCATGTACGGCGACGTCTCCATCGACTGCCACCGGCTGGAGTCGGTCGATCTTGCGGGCCGCTGTCTCGGACAGGTGTTCGACGCGCGTCCAGCGCTCAGGAGCGAGGCCAAACTGTGGGTAGAGAGTCCGCAGTGTCCAGGCGCAGCCCGCGTCGGCCACCACCAGTTCGGTCGCGTCCTCGCCCACCGCAGCGACAAAGCGCGCGGCCTGCCGAAAGAACCCCTCTCGATCGCCGGCATCCCACAGCGGCGCACCACAGCACTCGCCGCCGACAGCGTGACAGGCTCCCACCATTTCACCGACCGCACGAACGGTTCGGCGCGCCCCAGCCGGGTCTTCTCGCACCGCGCGACACCCCGGAACCACCGCCACACGGGCTCCTGCTCCGACGAGGCGGGCTTCCAACGCAGCCTCCTGGAGGCGCGCACGTCTGTCGGTCCAACCCGCGACCAATTGGCTCACGGGGGCCGGAGCAATACGGTTGGCGAGCGCGTCGGCGCGCCCCTCGAAGAGCGTCTCGGCGACGGGGTTGTCGAGCAGGCACAGCGTTGCGCAACGGCCGCAGCCAGTGCACGCCCACGCCATCGCCGCCCGAGACGCCTCCTCCGCGGGTTCGACGCCGCGGAGAAGTTCGTCCATCGCTCGCATTTTTCCCCAGGGGGTCACGGTCTCGCGTCCCTCCACGGTCGCGACGGGGCACGCCGGGCGGCAGAGCTTCGGGCAGTACGTGCACCGAGCCGTAGCATCGGCGCGACCCTCCAGCAGCGGGAGCCGTCGGTTCATGCCACGGGTGGGTATCACGTCCCGGCAAACCGTTGGGCACCGCACCGAAGGATCGTCGGTAAAGCCCCGTGACCTTCTGGTCCGGTGTAGGGTAAGCTGAACATCAATCTCACCTTTGGGGTACTGGCAGGGTGTCCGCCGCGACAACAGCAGAGCAGTCACGCATTGGGGCGACCGTCGCAGGCCGCTACAAGCTCATTCGCGTGCTCGGCCGTGGTGGGATGGGCATGGTCTACGAGGCCGAGCTCGTTGGCTCGCTGCGCCATGTCGCCATCAAGGTGATGCACCCAGAAAGTCAGGCCGACGGGGACAACGTCAGGCGCTTCGTCAACGAGGCGCAAGCGGCTGCGCGGGTACGCCATCCCAACGTCGTCGAGGTGCTCGACGCCGGCGAAGACCCCGATGACGGATCGCTCTTCATCGTCCTTGAACTACTCACGGGCATCGACCTCGCGACGTACCTGATGCGTTACGACAAGCTCCTGCCAAGCGAGACCCTCACGGTCGTCTGCCAGGTGCTCCAGGCTCTGATCGTCGCTCACCGCGAGAACATCGTGCATCGGGACATCAAGCCCGAGAACGTGTTCCTGGCGCGGCGACCGAGCGGCGAAACGAACGTGAAAATCGTTGATTTTGGCATCTCCAAAATCCTCGATCCGGAGAAGGAGATTTCGCTCTCGATCACACGCGCCAACACCACCGTCGGAACGCCCCACTACATGTCCCCGGAGCAGGCGCGCGGCGAGCTCATCGATCCGCGCGCCGACATCTGGGCGCTGGGCGTCGTGATGTACGAGTGCCTCACCGGCGAGATTCCCTTCGACGGGGAAAACTACAACCAGCAGATCCTCGCCGTGGTCACCGAGGAGCACAAGCGCGCGACGACCCTGGGCATCGAGCCCGAACTCTCCTCCCTCATCGACCGGTGCCTTGAGAAGGATCGCAACTCTCGCTTCGCCAGTGCCGCTGACATGCTTCAGGAGATCAGCGCGTATCTCGCACGTCACCCGGAGATCGCAGTGCGTCAGGCGCTTTTGCGCATCCCCGGCCCGGAGGAGTTTCCCACTGCGCGGCCCGATGATCCGACCACGCTGCACGAGATCGTCCCGGGGCTCCCGCGTGAGCGCGATACCGTCGAAGACCTGACCGAAGACGCCCAGCCCGCGGCGACCGACGATTTCGCCGGTCCGCTCTCCATCAGACCCGTCTTTCCCGGCATGGTTCGCATCGACGACGAGCACGCGGCAGACAGCGCTCCGACGAAGGTTCACGCTGTCAAGTTCAGCGCCGTCGTGGAGGGCGGTGCGGCCCCGGTCCCGCTGTCGCAGCGTCCTGGATACGCACGCTTCGAATCGATGCACCCTGGCATCTTCCGAGCGCCATCGTTGCCTCCGCTCCCCCCGCCCCCGCGCCTCCCGGTCATCGAAGTTACCCCGAACGGAAGCTATCTTCCTCGCCCTACGGCTTCATCTGCGAACGACCCCACGCAGCAGGGCACGGTGCCTTCCGTCGATCACGAAATCGCGCCGCCGCTCGTGACCACTTACCCTCGGCCTCGCCGATGGCTCTTCCTCTCTGCGGCCTTCCTTTCCGGCCTCCTGGTCGCACTCGGCGTGGTCACGCTGAGCCGTGTTCGCGAGCGGCCACCCCCCATCGCGGCGCTCAACATTCGTGTACGTCTGCTCGGAATGCGCGAGGACGCCCGCCCTGTCATCGGAGGCGTTCGCTATTTCTCCAACGAGGCATACGTCCCCCGTGCCACGCGTCCGCTGCGCGTCCGGGTCGAGGCCGATGGCTTCGATTCTCTCGAGGTGACGGTCATTCCTGATCGCGACCGTGACGTGGTTTTGCCTCGAATGTTGCCGGTTCCGGTGCCTGTCGTGCGGACCGCTCCGGCGGTCCCGCGCGTCTCTCCCACCGTCCGCCCGGGGCCTGTCCCGATCATCGACTCGCCATTGCGTGTACGCCCAACCAATGCGCTGGCGCTCCCGACGAGTGTCTTGCCGGGCCTCGCAACTTCCGATCCGTTCGCGGTGCCCGAACTTGCCGTGGGTTCCAATCCGCGCTGTCGCGTGCTCGTGGACGGTGTCGCGGTGGGACAGACGCCTCTCTTCCACCTCACCCTCCCCCTCGGCCACCATCAGATCACCTGCGAACGCCCTGGCGGGCCGCTAACCCGCGAGGTTGTCATAGTAATTGGCACTCCCAACACGCGAGTATTCTTCGACGAACACTGACCGCGCCCTGAGACTCGCCCCAGGCGCGTGACGCGACTGGCCATCGGCGTTGAGGTAGGGCAACCTCCCGCTACCGCATCCACGCCCCCAAACAGGAGTCCCGATGTCTCAGCACCAACCGTGCTCCGAGTTCGCTTACGAGTCCATCGTGTTCACGGTCGAAGCTCTCGCCGCACGCGCGGACGAGGCCGAACTGACGCGCCTGGCCGACCGCGTTCGGGGAGTCCTGACGGACTGGGAGAATCTCCACGCCACCCGTCGCGCGCTGCGACGCGCCGCGCTCCAGGCGAGTGCCCACGTTCATGTCGCCGATGCGACGCTCGACTCTGCTATCGGGACGTTCGCTCGCGACGTGGTCGCGGTAAGCGGCAAAGACAGCGCGCTCTATCAGCGGTTTTTCCCAGAGTCGCATGAAGAGATCATCGCGATGGGCCTGGAGTCCGAACTGCCTGTCGTAACGCTGGTGCTCGCGCAGCTCGACACATCCTCGGACGTGCCGGCGCCGCTCGCGGCCCACGCCGTCGCGCTGCGGGCAGGGCTGCGCCTGGGAAACGCCGCGCTCGCCAACCGGGCCGACGCGCTTGCCGATCTCGGTCGCCATTCTGCGCGGGAGGAGTCCTGGGGCGAGACGTCTCTAGCGAGCCTCGTCAGCGTGCGGCGCACCCTGGAGAAGATGGCCGTGACGCGCGGACTGTCGGCGTCCTGGGTCTCGGCGTTCTTCCGCTAGCGACGAGGAGATCGGCGCGAGTATGGCGCTGCGAGCGATCACACTGAAGCGGGCGCGGATGCTCTCCCAGAAGGTTCGCGAACTGACCTTCGATCCCGGCGCGGGCTTCCCGTTTACTGCCGGTCAGTGGGTCTCCTTGAAGCTCCCGCTGGCCGCACTCGGCGAACCCCTCGCGCGCTCGTACTCCATCGCCTCGGCGCCCCGGGCCGACGACAGCTTCGACATCGCCGTGACTCGGGTCGAAGACGGGCCGGGAAGCAATTTTTTGCACGCGATGACCGTCGGCGACGTCATCGAGAGCGCTGACCCGACCGGATTCTTTACGCTTCCCACGAAGTTCGAGCGCCCGCTGCTACTTGTGGGCACCGGCACCGGCGTCGCCCCCCTGCGCGCGATGATCCAATCACTGCACCACCTGCCCGCCGCGCCCCCGCTGACGTTGCTCTTCGGCGTGCGCCATCGGGAAGATCTCATCTACGCCGACGAGTTCGCGGCGCTCGCGGCGCGCCATCCGACCTTCCGCTTCGAGCCGACGCTCTCCCGCCCGCCCGCCGGGTGGATCGGTCGTATCGGATACGTTCAGCACCACCTTCCTACGATGCTCAGCGCGATGCCGGAGGCCGACGTGTACCTCTGCGGCCTCAACGCAATGGTTCGAGATGCCCGGAAGGTCCTGCGCGACGCCCTCGGGCTACCGCGCGAGCGGGTGCGCTCCGAACGCTTCGACTGAACCATGCGCCCTGCCCCGCAGAGCCTGCTCCTGCTTTCCTTGCTAGCCGCCTGCCCGCGACATCCCGAGGCCGTGCAACCCAGGCGCGTCGCGGTCGCCTCCTCGCTCCCCGTCAACCTCGACTCCGACGCCCTCCGCGACGCTTCCACGGACACAGCGAGCGCCTCTGACGTACCCCTCGATCGACACCCGGTCGTGCTCCGCGGCCCCTGGCAACGCCTTCCATTCGCCCGCTGGACCAACCCGGAGCCACTCGGCCGCTGGGATGACGCACCCGATTTCGACGGCGACGATGTCCCCGACCAGGTGTTTGCGTTGGACGCCCAACAAGTGCTCTGCGAACCCTCGAACCCTGACGTCCCCTGCCCCCGCACGAGCGAATACGAGGGCGGAGGCGACGCAGACGATGGCCCTGCGCGCGTGGCGCTCGTCGCCCGCTTCAGCGCCGACACCGACACTACCGCGACGACCGGACGACTCTTCGGACTGCAGCGCGTGTGGCGCTCGCGCACCCCGCCGAGCGCGCGCATCGACGCGGTGCGCTTCGGGGATTTCGGCCGCGGTGTCAGCGTACGCACCACGCTGATCGTCGATCACGGCGCTGGACGGCACGAGACCCTCGACCGCGTGGATCTGTACCTCGGCACGGGCCTCGACCGCACCGCGGGCACCCTGCTCCATCACTGCCTTCGCACCCTCGACGGAGCCTTCGAGCGCGCGGGAGCCATTGCCGTCACGCTCCCCATTGAGACCCCAACCCTCTGGCGATTCGCCTCTGCCCATCCCTTCTCTGGCTGCGAGACCGACGCGCTCGCATTCGATGCTTCGCTCGGCCAGACCCTCGCGCGGGGCGTTCATGTGTTCGATCTGCAATCTTCGCCGATCGAGGGGCACCAGGACATCAGGGTGGCCATCACCGATGGGCACGCACAGGTCATCGAACGGGATCCGCGCAACGGCGACGCAGGTTTCGCGGAAGATCCGCTCGCGCTCGGTTCGGTACGCCTCCTCGGGGTAACCCGCCGGTGCGATGCTGACCTCGTCCGCTATCAGCACGAAAACAAGACCTGCCTCATCCGAGTCGATCGCCCCCGGATCGAGGGCCGCTGCGACCCATCCCTTACGGCGGTCGCAAACTTCGATGACGCGCACGGAGTGGCGCTCGTCCCTGGCGCCGACCCCTCGATGCCCGCACTGGTGATGCACCGCGGCGGGACGCTCCTCGCGGTGCAACTCCCCGGGGGCTGCGGCGTCGGCCACCGCTCCGTGGACTCGCAGGCCTATCAGGGCGAGGTTCCGGTGGGGACCCCGGTCTCCACGGACGGCACGCTCGTGCTCTTCGCCGAAGGTCGCGACCTGTGGCTGGCCCGCGTCGGCGACCCCCGCCCCGCCCTCATCAACGTCCCCGGCGGGGGACTCCCCCGCGGAACCGTCCGCGCGATCGCCTTCCTCGATCACCGCCGGGCCGCAGTGGTCATGGCGCGGACACTCTTTGAATTCACCCTCGACGTGCCCGCTCCCATGGAAAGCGTCCCAGAGACCATCAACGTCGATGCCGCGGAACTCTACCGCGCCGTACAAGCCCCACGCTGAACTGCATCAGCCAGCGCTTCCTGCCACGCGACAAGGTCGTCTGGAAGCGGTGCCTCGATCGCGAGCGACGCGCCCTCCGCCGAAGTCAGCGCGATGTGCGCAGCGTGGAGGGACAGCCGAGCGAGCACCACCGCATCGTCATCTTTACCGAGATCGGTATTCGTGACCTTCGCGACACGCCCGTAAACCGGATCGACGACGAGCGGCGCCCCGACCGAGCGGAGGTGCACGCGAATCTGGTGCTGCCGTCCAGACTCCGGCGACGCCTCGATTGCGCAGAGCACACCGCACTTCAGCCCCTCCCACCGACGCAGCACTCGGTAGCGGGTGCGCGATGGGAGAGCGCCCTCCTCGCCGGACACCGCTGGGCGCATCTTGCCTTTGCGCGCGGAATGCAGCGCGACATCGATCAGCCCCTCCTCCGCAGGGAGCGCACCCCGGGTCCACGCGAGGTATCGCTTCTGGACGTGGCGCCCCTCGAAGAGGCCGTTGAGTCTGCGATGTTCGATCGCGGTGCGGGCGAAGAGCACCACGCCGCTCGTGTCCCGATCGAGGCGGTGCACCACCCACAATTTCTCGCCCCGGGTGGCCTCCAGCGCCGCTTGCAGGCACGGCGCAGCCTCTTCTCCGCGCGCCGGAATCACCACCACACCGGCGGGCTTAGCGACGGCAATCATCGAGGCATCTTCGTAAAGGAGCGGGGCGTTCACGCCGGGCACCGTACACCACCGCCCGCACCGCGCCGCTCACCTTGCGCGGAATACTGAACAGACGTACAGTTACCGCTCATCGACCCGAAAGGATCCAATCGGATGGACCAGTCTTCGCTGACGGTGCGGGATCAACCGCCAATGGAGTTTTCCGAGGCGCAGCGGCGACTCATCCGCGACGCTTACGCCAACGGAGCGAGCGACGAGGAGTTCGCGGTGCTGATGGAGATCGCGCGAGAACGGCGGCTCAATCCGCTGCTGCGGCAGATCTATTTCGTGAGCCGTTGGGACCAGGAGAAGCACCGCCCTGTGTGGGCCGCGCAGGTCTCCATCGACGGCTTGCGCGCCATCGCAGAACGCACCGGCCTTTACCTCGGCCAGGACGAACCAGAGTTTATCGAGAACCCCGACGGCACCCTCTTGCTGTGCCGCGTGCGCGTATGGCGCCGCGACTGGCCCCGCCCCGCGGTGGGCCTCGCCTACTGGAGCGAACACTGCCAGGTGTCCCGCGACCGGACCACGGGGAAATCTCGTCCGACTGCGATGTGGGCGCGCATGCCTCACGTGATGTTGGCCAAGTGCAGCGAGTCTCTCGCGCTGCGCAAAGCGTTTCCCGAAGACATGTCAGGGCTCTACACGGGGGAAGAAGTAGGCAGTTCTCGCGACCAGCCTTCGGCCGTGTCACTGATGCCAACCGCGCCGCAGCCGACCGTCGTCCATCGCATCGAAAACCGCTCGGAGCAGCGCGGCTCAGTCCCCGGAAACAATGCCGTTCTCGGTCCGCTTCGAGTGACGCCTTCAGCGCCCGGAGACGCCTGGCGCGACTACCTCGGATGATTCCATCACCGCCAGCACTCGCAGCCCCTCGCCTACCCTGGCACTCGCTTCGATCGCCCGGCTGAGCAGACGCTTCGACCACTGCACCGCGTCCAGCAGAAGTTCCTCGTCGACCATGCCGGGGCGCAACGCCAGCCGCCCGGTAATCAGCGCCGACAGCGTGCAACCCCCTCCGTGAAAGTCCCCCGCCAGGGCCACTCGCGGTGCCTCGACGAAGTGGATTTTTGTCCGTGTTGCAAGCACATCAACCGCCATTGGCCCGGTCAGGTGCCCACCCTTCACCAGCGCCGCACTCGCACCCATCGACACCAACGCAAGTGCCGCCGCGCGGGCTTCTTCCAGCGTCGTCACCCGCGCGCCCAATAGCGCCTCGGCCTCCTCGATGTTTGGAGTGACGAGCGTCGAGCGAGACACCAGGCGTCGCAGAATCGACAACGCCTCCGTATCGAGCAGCCGCGCGCCGGCGTCGGTGCGGGTCGCGACGATCACCGGATCGACTACCAATGGAGCATCCGGGTACTCTTCAGACAACGCGACCGCGAGCGCGACGTTGTCCGAAGACCCGAGTGCGCCGGTCTTCCAGGCGCGAATGGATTGATGACGGAAGATCCGCTCGACTTGAGCACGCACAAGCGAAGAATCGATGGGATGGACCGACGCGAGGCCCGCGGTGGACTGCACCGTGAGCACCGCAGCGACGGCGCAACCCCATGCACCCGCCGCGTGGAAGGCCTTGATGTCTGCCAGGAAGCCCGCGCCTCCGGAAGGATCAAGTCCCGCCACGCTGAGCGCGCAGGGTCGCACCGCGTCAGACACCGGTCATGCGTCCTTGAAGTGCTCTGTCGCTCGCCCGGCCCCGCCCGCGTCGTCGGGCTCATCCGCGGTGGCGGGCGCGTGACCAGAGTTGTCATCAAACTCGATACGCCAGTTGCCAGTCGGCGAGAGTCCGATGTTGAGCTTGCGGGGCAGCGGGCCCTGCGACATCCGCTCAAGAAGTACACGCGACACCGCGGGAATGAGAGAGCCCCGAAGGATGTGCTCGACGTTGCGGGCGCCGGTCTCGGCCTCGGTGCAACGCCGGGTGATCTCATCGACCATCTCGGAGTCGTACTTCGTCTCGATACGGTGGCTCGTGAACAACCGCTTGGCGAGGCCACTGAGTCGCATCTCCGTGATCTCCCGCAGAATCGACCGGGAAATCGGGGAGTACGGAATCACCGACATGCGCGCCAACAGAGCGGGCTTGAAGTGCTTGCTCAGAATCGGCCGAATCTCGTTGACCACATCCTCGACGGACGGCGGCTCCTCGCGATCGTAGATCTTCATGATCGCGTCGGTGGCGAGGTTGCTCGTCAGGATGATGATCGTATTTCGGAAGTTGATGTGCCGACCCTCGCTGTCCGACAGCGAGCCCTTGTCAAACACCTGATAGAACAGGTTCATGACCTCAAGGTCAGCCTTCTCGCACTCGTCGAGGAGCACCACAGAGTAGGGGCGCTGTCGCACGGCCTCCGTGAGCACTCCGCCCTCGCCATAGCCGACATAGCCCGGCGGCGAGCCGATAAGCCGGGAGACCGAGTGCTTCTCCTGAAACTCGCTCATGTTGATCACTGTCATGAAGCGCTCGCCGCCGTACATCGCCTCCGCGAGGGCGATGGCCGTCTCGGTCTTGCCGACACCGGAGGGGCCGACGAAGAGCAGCACGCCCACTGGCATGTTGGGATTGTTGATTCCCGCCTGTGAAATGCGAATCGTCTCCGCAACGACGCTCATCGCATGGTCCTGCCCGCGTACACGCTCCCGAAGCTTGTCTTCGAGCGACAGCAGCGTAGAGATGTCGTCCTTCTGCATCTTGCCGACAGGGATGCCGGTCCAGTTGCCGACGATCTTGGCCACGATATCGACATCCACGTCGGAGTGCACCAGCGGCGGCTTGCTCTTCACCTTATCGTGGGCGGCTACGGCCTCGTCGAGCCTCGCTCGCGCCTCCGTGGTGTCCTCTCCCGGCTTCGCCGCAAGGACAGCCTGACGCGCATCGCGCACGATCCGCACGGCGTCGCGCTCCTTGAGCCAGCGTTCGTGCGTATCGAGCCGCTTCGCCTCGGTTGTCGCGAGCCGCTTCACCAACGCCTCGTACGACTCCTCGTCGATCGGGAAGCCCGACGCACGATCGCGTTCGAGTGCCTCTCGCTCGCGGTTCTGCGAGGCGAGCGCGACCTCAAGATCGACTAGTTCTTCGGGCTTCGCATCGAGGTTGATCTTCACTCGCGCGGTCGCGGTATCGAGCAGATCGACAGCCTTGTCCGGCAGTTGCCGACCGGAGATGTACCGATGCGAGAGCTTCACCGCGGCGACGATGGCCTCATCGCGAATGGCAATATTATGGGCCTTCTCGAAGACCGGGCGGAGGCCGCGAATCATCTGAACGGCGTTTTCTTCCGAGGGCTCATCGACGGCGACGGGCTGAAAGCGCCGCGCGAGGGCAGCGTCTTTTTCAAAGTACTTTTTGTACTCCGACCAGGTCGTGGCCGCGATGGTGCGCAACTCTCCGCGAGCGAGCGCCGGCTTCAACAGATTGGCCGCGTCGCTCCCACCCTGGGCGCCGCCCGCCCCAATGATGGTGTGAGCCTCATCAATGAATAGAATGATCGGCTTCGCTGAAGACTTCACTTCATTGATGACATTTTTCAATCGACTCTCAAACTCACCCTTGACACCAGCGCCTGCCTGAAGAGCGCCAAGATCAAGGGAGAGCAACTCGACGTTCTTGAGACCGTCCGGCACGAGTCCCTGGATGATTTCGATCGCAAGTCCCTCGACGAGCGCCGTCTTTCCCGTGCCCGGCTCGCCCACGATGATCGGGTTGTTCTTTCGGCGGCGCGAAAGGATATCCACCAACTGGCGAATCTCCGTGTGCCGACCGAAAATCGGATCGATCTTCCCGTCCCGCGCCTTTTGCGTCAGGTTCTCGCAGAATCGAGCGAGATTCTCGGAGGTTCCGGGAGCCGCGCCGCCTGCCATCGCAGGGGCGCCTGCGCCTGCGCTCGCGGTCGCACCACCGGGGCCCGCGACCCCGACCTCGGCGGACTCCTTGGAGCCTACGATGATGTCCGCAAGCTCCTTGCGCAGTTGGTCGCGCGGGATGCTCTCAAGTTCAGGCAGCGTCTCAGCGCTGTACCGACCGGGGTTTGCAATAAACTGAAGAAGAAGCGCTCCGCTGCGCAGTCGGGTCGAGTCGGTCTCCAATGAAGAGACCGTCCACGCATCTTCCATCCATTGAAACAACGAAGCCGAGAAGGTGGGCTTGCCGCCGTTACCGACGCGAAGACCACTGATGACCTTCTCGAGTCGCCCTACCAGCCGCACCCGATCCTGGTCGAATTGATGAAGAATGCCCGCCGCGTCACCGTCCGCCGGCGAAACCAGCTCAAGAAGCAGGTGTTCGACGGTAATCTCATAGGCGCGCGAGTTGGCGGCACGGGCTACGCTGGCCTCAAGGGCCCGCGTGGCGGTGGGAGTCAATCTGCGAACAAGGGTCTTGGGCTCAACGAGCAATGCCATGAGTGGGGCCCTCCAGGGCCTTTGAAGCGGAGTCATCGTTCGCCGGGGCCGCACCACGCTCCCCAGAGATTTCATTGCCAACAGGAACAGGAACAATCACCCGCGTCTCGCGGTCAGCCCCGACAGTGACCCAGGAGTCCAGGCCGAGCCGCGAACCGTCCGCGGGCGAGCCCGACAGCCGAAGCGACGGTGTCTCGCCGGGTGCAAGGATGAGTTCGAGGTCGAATTCCAGGGGGTCGCGCACATAGAAGGTCACGAGCTCCTTGATTTGCGCGAGGCCGTCACCGCCAGGAAGGAAGCGCTGAAATGCCTTCCGCTTGAGGGGTCCCAACACGAGTCGAAACTTCCCCCCGCGGTCGAACACCCGTCGTCCGACGGTCGCATCGACGCCCAGCGTGGTGTTGGCCACGCCCAGGCGAAGCAACTGCCGATCTTCAATGGTAACCCACCGCCCGACGAATTGTTCAATTGAAACCGGCGCGCCAATGAGCACTTCCTCCATCACGTCGGACACCGCCGCGACCAGCCCCTGCGCGGTTCGGGCGCGAGTCGCGAGCAGCGGTGCCAGCCGAAGCAACCGACCGAGCGACAGGTTTACCGGAGGCGGTGCGCCATCGAAGGTGTCGATACCGGCCAACGCCAGGGAGCGACGCGACCACGGATCGTTCGATCCACTCAGGTAGTCCGCAGAGAATGAATAGCGCGCGTGCGCTCGATAGAAGAGTGAGATGATTCGGTGGTGGAAGACGTCGAGAAACTCACGCTGCGCCGGGCGATCCTGGTCCTCGTGGAGCACCTCTTCGGCGATGTACGTCGGGAGAGGGGAGACCGTCCCGGTGAGACCGAGAAACGTAGTCGTGATTTCGTACACCGGCTCGTCCGGGCCGTCACCGGTCTCCCCGGCGCGCCGCGGTCGAGCCTTGATGTTCGAGATATCGCTGGTTGCAAACGAGAGCGAAGGGTCGTGCCGAAACCGGATCGACTCCTCGTTTACCGGACCATAGTCCCCGATGCGCGGCCCATTGGTGGCGCGCTCAAGGAGCTCGACAGCACGGTAGAAACCCACCCGGCGCGGCTGGCCGAGAAGGAGTCCGACCAGCGCCGTCAGAGGATCGGCTGCTGTCCGCTCTTTGCCTTCCACGAATACTCCGCTTGCGAGGGGTGCGTCTTTACGATGAGCTCGCTGAAGGTATTAATGCCCGCGTGCGCCGCAAGCACCTCATCGATCACTGAGGCAAACAGGTACAGGTCGCCGTCTCCAGAGAAGCTGCTTTCGTCAAGTTCGAGTGTCGTGCCCACCCCTCGCACGGGGACTCCCTTCACGAGGCGCTCGACGGGGCGAGTACGTACTTCCCGGATGCCTTCGATGCGCAACCGGTTGGCCCGGGCAGCCTGCCGATCGACCGCAGCAAGGAAGTTGTAGAGGTCGAGAATGGCCCTCAGGGACTGCCGATCGGCGAGGGCGCGATAGTTGAGCGCCAGGTGCGAGATGAGCCGCCAGTGCAGCGCCTGCCCAAAAGGCGGCCGCACCGGGACGGTCACTGGCGTGATGTTCTTGAAGCGCGCGAAGGGCGGCGAACCCGGCGCAGCCATGCAGATATCGCCCACCTTGAGTTGCGAAGGCAGACCCCGGTTGGTGCACATCAACTCGATCGAGAGAGTCTCCTCGATCGCCCCAGAAGGGACATCGCGCGGAGTCTGCACCGATAGCCAGCAGTCGATGCCGTCATCGAGCGGCGAGTTGCTGCGGCGGATACGATAGTAAGCGGGAGTGTCGTCCGGCGACGACGCATGAATGAAGTCGAAGAATGGCTTGTATTCGCGACGTTCGCTGCGCCCCGCCTGTAGTCCGCTAACCTTCTCAATGGAGTAGACCTCCATGTGGCGCGGGTCGAGTTCGCTCCCGCGTAACAGGTACTCGTGCTGAGTGGGGTCGAGCTTCAACGGGTCAGCGTCCACGGCGAAGAGATTGATCACCGGGGCGCAATGAAGCTTCATCAGATCGCGAGAAATACGCGTCGGAAGCGGCGGCGGACGCTCGAATTGGAAGACGATTTCGAAGCGGTCTTCGGCCCGGGAAACCGCCGCGTCGAGCCCGCGAACATCGATGAAGTTAAACTTTGCCGGGAGCGTGAAATACTCCTGCAATAACCGAAAACCACCCGGGGCAAACTTCGGCCACGGGAGCATCGCACAGCGCTCTTCGAAGCCCGCCGCGCGCACTGCAGCCCTACCGATCTCGATGCCCTTCGCTCCGGACGAGAGACCTCGCACGGACACCGACCTCAGGTGCTGCATCATCCACAGCATCACCATGGTGCAGACCGCCGACTCCCCGTGCAGGTAGAGCCGCAGGCCATCAGGGTGAAACACCGCCGCGCGCCCCGCCTCGTGCGTCTGAAACTGCACGCGGATGGTCGGCATTGATGGCTGCGCCGTGTCGTGGATGACGTCCGTGATCTGCAGCGGCAGGAGGTCAACGTCCGCGGTGGTGCGGAACCGACACATCGTGCCTTCGATGGGATTGGCCGCGAGCTCGGTGTTGCGTGCAACGCGCTGCCGGGTGCGGAGAGCGCCCGCGACCGGCGTGAACTCCACGATGGAACATGCCGGTAGCGTTCGGAGATAGTGCGGCAGCAGGAGGTCGGTGAGCGTGTGGATGACCTCCGGGACGTCGTCGTCGAGACGCTCCCGGATGCGCGCGGTCAAGAACGCGAAGCCCTCCATCAACCGCTCGACGTCGGGGTCTCCGCCGCGCTCGGACAACATCCCGGCCACGGCCGGATAGGCCTTCCCGAACTCCTTCCCGAGCTCACGGAGGTAGGTCAACTCGCTCTGGTAATATTTACTGAACAAGCTTTCTTTGCTCCCGTGACGCAAGACTCTAACAGCCTCAGGCGAAACACGTCACGCCTTCAACGCCGCCCCCTAGGTCTGTCGGAGAGCTCCACCCGGGCACCTCGCCGTGCTAAGCCACTCGCGCTCGTGAAAAGCCCCAACTGCCACGCTGTTCTTCTACCGCTGCTCCTGGCGGGATGTAGTTCTCCCGCCGCCGCGCAGGATCGGCCGACCCCCGCCGTGCGCCCCGTCGCGGCACCGCGCCCTCCCCTGGCCGCACCTGACCCCGTCGCACCCGCACCTGCCGGGATTCCGCGCGACCTCAACGTCGTGATGATTTCCATCGACAGCCTGCGTGCCGACATGCCGTGGGCGGGCTACCCCCGACCGATCGCACCCTTCCTCACGCGCCTGGAATCCGAGTCCGTCTCATACACCCGAGCGTATGCGGCTTCGTCGTACACCTCGCAGAGCGTCGGCGCCTTCCTCGGCGGCAGGCTCCCGAGTGAGTTGCGACGCGACGGATACTTCTTCGGCACGTACCCGAATCGGGTGCTCTTCTTTCCCGAACGCCTCCAGGCCGCGGGCATCCGAACCATCGCGGCGCAGGCCCACGGATACTTCCGCCCCGGCCACGCGGGCTTCGAGCAGGGCTTCGACACCTGGCGCATGGTGCCCGACCTCCACTGGAACGCGACCACCGACGTAGACATCACCGGCGAACGGCACGCCGACCTCGCGATCAGGCTTCTCTCCGACTCGGCCAACACTGCGGGGCGCTTCTTCGCTTGGTTCCATTTCATGGATCCGCACGACCAGTATCAGGCGCACCCGGGCATCAACTATGGTCGCCGACTACGCGAGCACTACGACGGCGAAGTCACGTTTGCCGACCAGCAGATCGAGCGCCTCGTCACCTGGATTCGCGCGCAACCCTTCGGCGCGCGCACCGCCATCGTGATCACCGCCGACCACGGCGAAAGCTTCGGCGAGCACGGCCACTACCGGCATGCCTTTCAAGTCTGGCAACAACTCGTGCGGGTCCCCTGGTTTTTCTTCGTCCCGGGCGTGGCACCGCGGCGCATCGCGTCCAACCGCAGCCACATCGACCTCGCACCGACCATCCTCGAACTCTTCGGCCTCCCCCCGGAGCCCGAGTTCACGGGACGCTCGCTCGTACCGGAATTTCGCGGCGGTGCACCGGCCGATCGAGACGTCTGGGTAGATCTCGCGCGAACCGGCAACAACGACCGCCGCCGGGGGCTGATCCACGGGCAGTACAAGCTCACTGCCTACGGCGACGACAGCCGCTTCGAACTCTATGACGTCGAGGCCGACCCCGGCGAGCTGACCAACCTCGCCCGCGCCCGACCGGACATCTACGCCGCCATGGTGCAGCGCTACCGCGACGCCCAGCCCGGCATCCGCAACGAGCACGTTCATGGCTGCGCCACCCTCACCGGTGCCCCTCCGGGACGCGGCTGGTAGCCTCCCGAAATATTACTAGCGCTGGTATTCGCCCGGCCGGTAGCGCCCCAGGTTGTCGCGCAGCCAGGCCGTCATGCGCGCGATGCCCGTCTCCAACGGAACTTCGGCCCGCCAGCCCAGCACCACCGCGGCCCGCGACGGATCACCCAATAGCCGCTCGACCTCGCTCGCCGCCGGCCGAAGACGCTCCTCGGCGCTCACGATCGCGACGGTAGTGCCGACGACCTGCATGCAGAGCGCGGCGAGGTCGCCGACGGAGATCTCGCGCCCGGTAGCGAGTTGCACCGTCTGACCGAGAGCCTCGTCGCGCTCTGCCGCCAGGAGAAAACCACGCACGGTGTCTTCGACGTTCACCAGGTCGCGCGTCGGTGTGAGCTTGCCGAGGTGCAGTGTCTGTCCGGCCAGCACCTGCGTCAGGATCGTCGGCAGCACCGCCCTCGTCGACTGCCGCGGCCCGTAGGTGTTGAACGGCCGCACCGTCACCGCACGCAGCCCGAAGGAGCGCACGAAACTCTCGACGCACTGGTCTGCAGCGATCTTGCTCGCGGCGTACGGCGACTGCCCAACGAGCGGGTGCGCCTCGGTGATGGGGACGAACTGGGCGGTGCCGTACACCTCACTGGTGGACGTGTGGATCATCCGCGCGCCGCCTGCGTCGAGGCAGCCCTGGGCGACGTGAAGTGTGGAGAGCAGGTTGTTGGAGAAGACCTGCGAAGCGCACTGGTAGGAGTACGGAATCGCGATGAGCGACGCGAGGTGGAAGGCTACGTCGCAGCCCCGCACGAGGCCGCGCGTGAAGAAGGGATCGGTAAGGTCACCGGCGATCACCTCGACCTGCGCGATCACGTCCGGCGGGAGTTGCTCGAGGGCGCCGCGATCGCTGCGGGCGTTGTAGCGGACGAGCGCGCGGACTTTGTCTCCGCGACGCACGAGGGCCTCGACGAGATGACTGCCGATGAAGCCACCGGCGCCGGTCACGAGCACGCTGCGTTGCATGGCGCGCACGGATATCATCGGAGACCGCGAGCCGACCAGCGCGCGTTGCCAAACCCTCGGAAGTACTGCTAGTTCAAGCCAGAATGTGGGGCTCAGGAAATATGAAAACGGGTGCGCTGCTCGCGGTCATGGTCGTCAGCTGCCATGGCGGGACTAGCGAAAACAACGGCGATGGGATCGCCCCCGTGGACTCCGGCCCGGGGCTGGAAAAGCTCGACGCGGGATTCGATCCAGACACGGGCGCGCCCATCGACGTTGGTCCGCGGGACGCGCCTTCTCGCCCGGGTGATCGGGGCTTAGCGACCGATCGCGGGGTCGCGACGCTTGACGTTCCGACCACGGCTGATCCCTGCCTCGCCTTCCGCGGCGTCGATGCGGGCGCGCCGATCAACCTCACCACGACCGGGCCGCGCGAGTTGCGTGCATTCCCCGGAGCCGAAGGCTTCGGCGCGAGCGCGACCGGCGGCCGCGGCGGACGGGTGATCTTCGTCACCAACCTCAACGCGTCAGGGCCAGGCTCGCTGCTCAATGCGGTGCAGCAGACCGGGCCTCGGTACGTGCTCTTCAAGGTCAGCGGCGTGATTCCGGGGGAAATTCATGTGCGCGCGGGCGACCTGACCATTGCCGGTCAGACCGCCCCGGGCGGAGTGACGGTGCGCGGATTTCACACTACGGAACAGCCGTTTTGCGACCAGTCCTGCCCGGCGAGCACGCGCAACGTCAGCAACCTCATCGTGCGGTTCATCCGCTCGCGCCCCGCGGGCATGTCCGACGATGGAATCAGGCTGCGGTACGTACGAAACGCCATCGTCGATCACGTCTCCATCGGTAACGCCAGCGACGAGGCGATGGAGATCTCTTTCTCCAACACCATCACCATCCAAAACGTGCTGCTCGCAGAAACCGTCGGTGAACACTTCATCTACGGTGGAATGCTGCTGAACTACTCGAACCCCGCGGCGGGGTATGAACTCGATCGGCTCACCATCCACCACAACATCTGGAACCGCATCGGCGGTCGGATGCCCGAGTTTTCCCGCGAGAGTGCGGCAGCGGCAAACAGCACCATGCAGGTCGAGCTATCCAACAACTTCTGGTGGGATCCGCGGACCTACGTGGACTTCAACAACACCATCACGTCGGGCGACGAAGGCACCGCACCGATCCACTATGCGATCAATCTGGTGGGAAACTACGCCTGGGCGCGGCCGGGCTACGGCTTCGGTCTCTTCTCGCTGCGCGACCGACGAAACCTGTCCCCGGCGTTCTTCAGCGACAACCTGATGAACCTCTATTCCAACCGTCGCGACTGGCAGTTCAACTACTGCTGCAACGACTTCCCGAGCACGGCCCCGGCGACCACTCCACCCTCATGGGTTCGCGCGACCCGCTTCGCGTATCCAGCCGTCACGTACACGCCCGCGAGCGAGCTTCGCACCTACGTGACCGCCAACGTCGGCTGCTTCCCGCGCGACCCGATGGACCTCCGGCTGATGAACGCAGTGCGCGCCGGCCAGCCGCTGAGCGCCTCGATTGACATCAACCCCGCCAACGACGCGCTCCAGGTCGTCGCCAACCCCGCAGCCGTCCCGAGTGACCGCGATGCCGATGGGATGTCCGACGCGTTCGAGTGCCGTAACGGACTCAACCCACTCCGGCAGGACCACAACGAGACGACCCTCTCTGCTGGTTTGATCGGTGTCGCTGGGTACACCAACCTCGAAGTGTACCTGCACGAACTCGCGCTCATCCGTGTGCGCGCCGGCCAACCCTGAGAGCTGCGAATCAGCCCGGCGTGATGGTCGGGCAACCGAAGACGATGCGCACCAGGGCCGTTCCGTCAGCCAGAACGCGGTCGCAAGCCGGGCCGTGCAGAACCACGGAGCGCATGCCCGGCGAGTAGTCCCAGCCGTTGGCGTGATCGACGTCGCGCGGGACGATGGTCGGCGTCGCCCCACCGGTGCTGACGCTCACGTTGACCCGCGTCGGGTCAACCCGCGAAGGGTCAGCATCCACGGCAAACTCGCAACTGACCGCACGGCCGCGAATCTCGTCGAGCGCGCGGGTCAGATCGGCCTCGAAAGAGCCCGTCTGCAAGCGGTAATGGCAACTCGTCGTGGCCTGGCAATCCGGCGTGCGCGCGGTGTTGCCAGTGAACGCGAGGTCGGACAGAAAGGCGTCCGACGCGTCCGGCGTCCCGGCGATGAAATAGCGAATCGGCGGCGTGCCGCGTGCCCCGCGGGCGACGGAGACGCGCACGGCGTTGGAGCCCGCGTCGCGGTTGGCGAGAAGACACGCAAGATCAAAAGGCGAACACGGGTTGTCCGTGCACTCGTCCGTCGGTGCGCCGTCGGTGATGAGAATCACGTTGTGCGAGCCATCCATCGGGAAGGCTCCGTAGTAGGCGCGCGATCCCTCGGTTGCGCAGTTCATCGGAGTGTTGCCGCCAGGCGAGGCGCCCCTGAGCACCGACTCCAATTGCGCGCGGTTGGTGCTGAGCGCCGCGATCGCGACGTTGGGGGTGTTGTAGGTGGCAACACGGTCCGCAGCGCCAGCGCCCGCCGGGGCAGGAAACATCGTCAGCCCGACGCGGATGCTGCCGTCCAGACGCGCGAGCAGCGTCCGCAAACCGCTGACCGCGGCGGTCCACTTACCGCTCTCGCTCATCGATCCGGAGCGGTCGAGGAGGATGAGCAGGTTCACCGGTAGGCGCCGCGCATCCGCGGTCGTCGTCGAACACGAGGCGTCCGGACTGATCACCGCCACACCGCGATCGACCACCGGAATGGCATCGCGCGTGGAGGCCTCGAAGGTCGGCACGGCGTCGGCGGGCAGCACCGTCGCGGCGTCCAGCCGGTTCGGACCGCCGACCGTGAACGTCGGAGCCGCGGCCGGCGAACACGCGACCAGAACCAGCACTCCGACCGTCATCACGCATCCGTAGATCTTCACCGGTGCGACTGTAGCAAACACCGAAGGCCGCGGGTCAGGCAGGGCCTCCGCTGCCCTCGCCGCCGTCCCCGTTGCGCAGCATCCGCCGCGCCACCAGCGCCAACACCAGCACCGCCGCGCCCCCGAGCAACAACACCGGCCCGAACAACTCCTCCGCTGCGCTGGGCGGCGGAGCCTCCTCGGCGGTCGCGTCCTCCACCCGACTGCGCCCGCGCGTGGTGGCTCGCGAGCCGCCGTGCGCACTCGCCGGGCTGTCCACGGTCTCGCCGAGCCCGCTCACCTCCTGCCGGGCCTCTAGCGCCCGCGAGGCCGTCTGCGAGCCCATCCCGCGCCAAGCAGCGATGCTGACCAGGCCGACCACCACCAGCACGATCACATACTCAACCGTGGAAACTCCGCGGTCATCAGAACGTAGCGATCGCCGCCTCGTCTCCCACATCGCATTGCACGCTACCACGCGTTAGTTCCCGCCCCGGTCGAGCGGGGTACCCGCATCGCGAAATGGGTTCGTCATCACCTCACAGCGATTGGCCGCAGTGCAGACCTCACCAAGACGGCACGACGGGAAGCAGATCTCCGCACGCGAGTCGCCCACGCCGGAGTCGTAACCCTCCACCGCGGGAGCCGAGCACCCGATGCACCCGAGCACAGCCGCCAAATACACTCCACGCAGTGAATACGTCATCTTGTAAGCTCCGCGCAGAGCCTATCTTGGCAGCGCGCCGTTGACGAACCCTCGTCGCTGCGTGCATCCACCATCGCCGTGCCGTCACCTCGCGCCTCGCTCCTCGCCCTCGGGCTCCTCGCTGCGGCCTCGTGCCACCTGTCGAGTGGCCACCTCCTGGCCCCGCGGTACCTGCTCGGAATCTCCACCGGTCCGTCGTTCACGGTGCTCGGCGCAACCCTTTATGCCGACCGAGATCTCCACTACCGCGACGCACACTGCCTCGGCGTAGCGCTCGCGGGTGGACATGAACCACCCATGCTCGACGGCGGGCGGGTGGAATTGTGGGTGGTCGGTGGTGATCCCATCGGCCGCGTGGACCGCTCCCCGGACGGCCGCTATCACGCCGTGGTGCGCACCGCGCTCGAACCCGGTACCCGCGTCGCAGGCAACCTCGTGGGTAGCAACGCCATCCCGGCGCACCGCTTCCGCACCCCGGCGCATGTCCCGCGAGCGGTCGAGCGCATCAAGCCCGACGCCGGGTTTGCGCTGCACGCAGGCGAAGGCCTGCCGGTCACGTGGCGCGGCGGCGATAGTTCTCACGTCGCGGTTGTCGTCACGGTCTCCCACGGATCGGCCGACACGGCGCAGTCTGGGTGGCTGCTCACGTGCGTGGTGCCACGGGCACGCGGACGCTTCGTTGTACCGGCGAGCGCGTTTCCGCTAGCACGACTGCCCACAAACGCGGACACGGTGACAGTCACCGTGGCCGCCGACGATCGTGTGGAAGAAGAGGAGTACGCGCTCGATGTGACGCCGGTCGGGTCCGCCGAAGATCAGGTCCGCGGGACGTTTGCCCGCTGACCCGCGGCTCAGTTAGCGGAGACCGAACCGCTGACCTGCACCGAGACCTGCACCGAGACGTTGACGCTGGCCACCGCGCCCACGAGGCCCGTCGCCGCGACCCCTGCGCACGCAGTCACCTGCGCGCCCACGGCACCGATTGCACCCGGGAGATCCTGGGCCGATCGCACGACCGCAGCACCGGAACTCGCCGCGCGCTCGAGCCGCGTTTGCAGCAGGAGAATCTGCGCAAACCCGCCGCGCAGCGCTGCCTGCACGTGGGTGACCTTCTCCTGGAGGTTGCTGCTGACGTTGCCGGTGATGGTCATCTCGGCGCGGCCCGGCGTGCAGCTCGCCTGCGCGCTCAACCGCGCGTCGCACGAGGCGCGACAGTCGGCGCTGACCCGCGGCGGCTGCACATGGCCGGTGCAACGAGGCTCCCGGAAAGACACCGAACAGCCGCCGCGACACTCGCCGCCACAGCTCCCGGAGGCGCGCGCCACGCAGCGGCCCTGACAGGTGCCCGTGCAGACGCCGCCGGACGCCGAGCTGCCCGCGCAGCTGCCCTCGCAGACGCCGTCGCACCCGCCGCTGACCTCGACCGCGCAGTACCCCGTGCACTCCGCAGAACATCCGCCGCGGAGTTCGCCGCCCTCGCAGGTGATCTGCGCCGAACCCGGCGTGTAGGATACATCGCACTCACCCGCGCAACGTCCGTAGGCATCCACGCTGACTTCGCAGTGCGGCGGCACGGTCACGAGTTCGACCCGCACTCCGCCCGAAGCGCGAATCTCGGTGAGGTCGGCGCGGAGCTGGCTGGAAACCCGGTTGCACGCCATGCGGAGGGCGTCAGGGCTGTCCCCAGCACCAAGCTCGCTGTCAGGAATCGCAAGGTCGTGGCCAATCGAACGACACGCGTTGAGCAAGCCCGACTGAAGCTCGGTCGAAGCCGTCGCGAACGCATTGGCCGCAGCGATGAACGACTCGACCTTCTGTGCCCCGGCGGAGCCACCGAGGTCGCCACTACATGTCGCACTCATGTTGAGAAAGCCGCCGCCGCCCCCCAGCATGCCGCAGTTCGTCAGCAGCACCAACCATCCAAGACCCATCTTCTGGTAACGCATCGTCGCCGTCTCCTTGCGCCCGTTCGATCCTCTCGACGGCAGCGCTTCGCGCGGGATCGAACACCATCGCAACGGCGCAGCGCAAGGCGAACTGCTACCGGAAATTCAGAAGTTAGCGGCCGTGGCGAGGAGTGCCGATGCTACGGTCACCGCGTACTCATGGTCGGCGGAGAAGACCCGCGTCGACCTAACGACGAGGAGAATTTTTGATGAGTGACGAGAAGCAAGCGATGGAGCGACGGACCTTTCTCTGCGTGGTCGGCGCCGTCGGTGTCGCTACGACCGTAGCGCCTGGTTGCGGTACCACCGCGCCGACAACAGCGCCCTTCAGCGCGGGGCGCGTGGCCGATCACCCGATGGGCGTGTGGAAGCTCTACGCGGCCGAGTCCGTGATCGTCGGCCGCGATGCGGGCGGGTACTACGCGTTCAGCGCCATGTGTCCCCACGAATCGAACATGGTGGAACTCGTCAACTCCACCGCGTGCACCGCCCCCACGGGTTGCACCTCGATCAACATGACCGGACTCACCCGGTGCCCGGTGCACTTTTCTCGCTTCGACGCGAACGGCGCCGTGATCGTGGGCCCGGCCACCTCGCCGCTCGCGCATTATCAGGTCGCCGTCGCGAGCGGTGAGATTACCGTGAGCCCCGCCGTCACCGTCGCGGCGGCCGTACGCTCGATGAGCGCCTGATCACACTCAGGGGCACGCCGGCAGAGTCGCCGTACGCCCATCCCACAGCGCCCCATCACTCACGAACCCATCTCGTCCCGCGCCCGTGATGAACGGCTGTAGCGAATCGTCGCCCCGCGCGTACCGCTCCAGGAACGCCACCGACAGGAAGCGCAGCGCCCGCGCCCTCGAGTCCAGGGGCGCAGCACCGCGCGCGCAAAGGCCGCAGAGAAACCCGCACGCCGTATCGACGAAGTCGTTGTGGCCGAAGTTGACGAGGGGATAGAGCCCGACACGCGCCCCCGCAGGCGCAGCGGCCGCGAAGCGAAGGTAGTTACTCCCCTCCGGCGCGCAGGCCTGCCGACCGCAACGTGACTGCGTGGCACCGAAAAGTGCGAGCGGACGCGTGAGACGCCCCATCTGCTCGGGCGCGATGGAGGGCGCCGCGGGCGTCGGACCGGCGCTGATCGGCGACGGGTTGTCATCCACCGGGTCGAGCGCCACCGCGGCGATGAACGCAGGCTCATCAAGCAACGCCATGATGGCTCCCTTGGCCCCGAGGGAGTGCCCCATCACGATGGTGCGATTCGCATCGATGATGTTGGTCGCGGGAAACCCAGTGACGCCCAGAGCCAGCGCGGTGCGCGCCGCGATCATCGCCCGCGGAATGTCGCGATGATCGACGGAGAGGATAGTGCCCGGATAGTCGATGGAGACGACCACGTAGCCCCACGAAGCGATGTGCGAGAGCAGTCCGTCGTAGTTGGCCGCGGAAAGTTGGAAGCCGTGGGCGAAGATCACCAGCGGCAGACGCGCGTCGCTCGACGTCGGGTAGAGCGCCCGCGCCTGCGTCGCGGTTCCAGGGATGGCTCCCATCCAGGTGCCGACGATGTACGGACCGCGCTGCGAGAGGTCGCGCCCGCCCGCGTCGATGACCGGCATCGAAACGTCCAAGTCCGACGCATCCGCGGGGTCGCCGAGGTCGTCCGCTGGCACGGGCCCGGCGTCCCGAGACGCGTCTTCGCCGCCGTCGATGGTGACCTTCATCCCGCGATCATCGACCACCGCGCCCGCATCGACAGCGCCGTCTGCAGGGGGTCGATACGTCACCACGTTGCCGCAGCCAGACAGCGCCGCGATGAGCCCGAACGCCACCATCCCACTAATTCGCATGGGCCGGATCACTACCGCGAAACGAACCAGATCACGAACTTCGGAGACCCACGAGATGGCTCGTATCGTTCAACGCAGCCACTCGCAGGAGACCGTATTCCCGCCACTCGAGCCGGTGCACTCCGCAGTTCTCCGTCGCGAGAATCAACCCCTCCCCGATCGCCCCGAGGAGGTGCCGCAGCGCGTGGTGCAGCGCGACACCGTGGCTCACGACGACGATGATGCCGGTGGCGTGCCGTTCGAGGATGTCATTGAGCCCATCGGCCACGCGCGCCGCGCACTGAACGTGGGACTCACCCTGTGGCGGCGTGAAGTCCGGATCGCGGGTCAGCAACGCGCGCCAGGCCTCGGGTTGTTCGGCCTCCAGCACGTCGAACCGCACGCCAACAAAGCTCCCCATGTCGCGCTCACGCAAGCGGCGATCAGCCAGCACCGTCAGCCCAGCGCGGGCGGCCAGCGGCGCAGCGGTGGACATCGCCCGTGGCAGGTCGCTGCTGTACATCACCGTCGGTGCGGGCTCCCTCAGGGCCGCCGCCAGCGCCTCTGCCTGCCTCGCGCCGCGCTCCGTGAGCGGCGACGCGCTGTGCCCGGTAAACATCCGCGCGGCGTTGCCCTCAGACTCCCCATGCCGCACCAGCAGTAGCGTTCGCGTCAACACGTCCTCGTCCCTCCCTTGAACCGAACTAACGCGTCCGGCCCAGCGCCGCGGGCGGCGAGGCGGTGCGCCCATCCTCTGGCCAGGAGTGCCGCGGATACTTCCTGCAGAGCTCTTTACGAATCGACGGATAGTGCTTCACCCAGAAGCCCTCCAGATCGGTGGTCACCTGCACCGCGCGGTGGTTCGGCGCCAGCAGGTTGAGCACCAACGGAACCCTTCCCCCAGCCACCGCGGGCCCCTTCGCGCAGCCGAAGAAATCCTGCAGTCGGGACTCGATCCACGGCGTCTTGCCGGGTTCGTACATGACCCGGACCATCTTCCCGCCACCCAGCGCCACCCGCTCGGGCGCCATCTCGTCGAGCGTCCTGCGCTGTCCCACGCTCAGTCCCTCGCGCAGCGCCTCAAGGAACCCCGCGCGCCGCACCTCCGCCATCGTCCGCGTCCCCGCGCAGCACTGCCGCAGCCCCATCTCCATCAGCGCATCGGCATCCGTCGGCAGCCCCAGCGCCGGGGACCGCTCCGCCACGAAGGCCACTCGCGCGAGCCACCGATCCACCGCGTCGGCGTCCTCCACAAACGAACGCAGGCCCTTCCTGCGGGCCTCTTCGAGCAATCGTTCGGTCACGATACGATCGACCTCCGGCGACGGGTTCGCGCGGCTCTCGTCGAGCACCAGCCCGCGGTACCGCAGCACCCGCACCGGATCGACCCGCTCGTCCGCCGCAACCCAGCGCGCCTCCACCGCGTCGCTGACCCCATCGGGGAAAAGCTCCAACAGCCACTCGGGCTCAATCACGCACGCCGTCCGCACCTGCACTCCGCGCCCTCGGTGGTCCGTGCGCTCTTCCGCATCGAGCGCCAGCACGAAGGCCCCGCCCCGCGCCTCGCTCGTCGCCGACAGCGTCGCGGTGCCGCCCGAAGACAGCGCCACTTCATCCCCTCGAAGCCGCCGCGCCACCCGGTCAGGGTAGCCCGCCAGCAGCGCCAGCCCCAGCGTGTCTTCCCAGTCGTTGCCGGGCGCTACAAGGCGTTCGTACGTCAACGTACGATCTCGCCGCACAGCCGTCAGCAACTGCTTCCGCGCACGATCGGCCGCGGACGCCGCCATCGGATCAACACCCATCGCCCGGAGCGCCCCAGGGTTGAATCGTTCGTCTACCGCACGATCGAGCGCATCCAGCGCCGCCAGCACGTCCGAGCGACCATTACTCGGGCTCCAGTCGCTGTCCCGCGCTCCCCCGAGCCCTCCCCCGCGCCGCGAAACCAGCAATTCCCGCTCTCCCAGCACCGCCGCAGCCCCCGCGGCAACTTCTAGCAGCCCGCGGCGCGCGCCCTCGATCAGCACGCGCGCCAGACGCGGGTGCGTCGGCAGCGCCAGCATCGAGCGTCCGGTCGCCGTCAGCGCGCCAGCCTCATCGAGCGCGCCGAGGTCCCTCAGCAGTCGCTCCGCAGCTTCCACCGAGGCCGCACCCGGCGCCTCGAACCAGGGAAACAACCGCAGGTCGTGCTCGCCCGCCGCGTGCAGTGCGAGGGCGGTGTCTGCGAGGTCCATCCGCTGTACCTCCGGCGCGTCGTGCTCGGGCCGCGTGTCGTGGTCGTGCTTCGTGTAGAGCCTCACGCATCGCCCGGGCCGCGTACGGCCAGCGCGCCCGGCCCGCTGCGTCGCCGACGCGCGCGACACCTTCGCCACCTTCAGCGTCGGCACACCCGACCAGGGCGCGTGCGAGGCCACCCGCGCGAGGCCCGAGTCGATCACCGCCACCACCCCGTCGATGGTCACGCTCGTCTCGGCCACGTTCGTGGACAGAATCACCTTGCGCCGCGAGGCAGGCGCCACAGCGCGATCCTGCTCGGCGCTCGGGAGGTCGCCGTGGAGGGGCAGCAACAGCAGATCAGCCTCCGCCGCCAGCGACCCGCACGCCGTCATCGCACGCCGGATCTCTGCCGCTCCCGGCAGAAACACCAACACGTCTCCGTCGAGGCCGTCGCGCACCAGATCACGCACCGCACTCGCGACCTGCTGTTCGAGCGGGCGATCGTCGGCGCGCGGGAGATGCTCGGTCGCTACGTCGAAGCGCCGCCCTTCGCTCGTCACCCGCACTGCGGGAGTCACCCCGTCGCCCAGAAACGCTGCCACCCGCGCACCGTCGAGCGTCGCGGACATCACCACCAGCTTGAGATCCGGCCGGGCGCCCCGTTGCAGTCGCCGCACCATTGCGAGCGCGAGATCGCCCTGCAGGTGACGCTCGTGAAATTCGTCGAGCACCACCACGCCGACGGAGGCCAGCGTCGGATCGCTCAGCAAGCGCCGCGTCAGCACCCCTTCAGTGACGAAGCGCACGCGCGTCTTCGCGCTCGACACCTCCTCGAAGCGCACCTGAAAACCGATGGTCTGCCCGAGCGCCTCGCCGCGCTCCTCGGCCACACGCTTCGCGGCCATGCGGGTCGCGAGACGCCGCGGTTCGAGCACCACGACCTCTTTGTCACCTGCGAGCCCGCCGTCGAGCAGAGCCGAGGGGACACGGGTGGTCTTGCCCGCGCCGGGCGGTGCCTCGAGGACGACCGATCCCTTCGCCCGCAAGGCGGCGAGCAGCGCCGGGAGAACATCATCAATCGGGAGCGCAATCACCGCCGGGACCTATACCTCCCGCGTGGGATCACGTCAGCGGCCTAACAGGATCGGTGCCGAAATCGTGACGGCCGGAGCGCGGTGAGTAGGTTGCAGCCCAGGAGGTCGCATTGGACATCAAGAAGATTATTGCAAAGCTCCCGACGGGCTACGCCGAGGACGCGGCAGGCATGAACGGGGACCAACTTCGCGCGGAGATCATCCGCGCAGAGACATCGCTGCGCTGGGTGCAGCAGGAAATGAAAGCAGACGAGAAGCTCACCGGCGCCCGGGAGCTGATGAAGGACCTCTCCTCGGCCTACAACGACGCAAAGAAGGCGCAGCGCGCCAAGATCGACTACTCGCTACACGTGCTGGAAGAGCGCGGTGAGCTGGGCGTCGGCAACCACGCGATGGAGTCCGAAGAGGACGCCGTCACCGGACCGCGCCCCGCCCGCGTAGATGCCTCCAAGGCCAAGAAGTCCCGAGCCGCCTGACGAGATCGTTCAACCTTCGAACGATTCCGTATCAGTCCCCAACGACAGCAATGCCCGGATTCGCGCGAGTGCACCAGGCAGCGCGCGAACCCGGTACTCCGCGCCCGCTTCGTCCCAGTTCTCCTCCAGCACCCGACACTCCCGGTGAATCTCGCCGCCCACGGCACCCTTCGCGAAGGGCACCCTCAGCGTCGCCTCGACCATGCCCTGCTCGAGCGACTCCAGGATCTTCTCCCGCAGCGCCAGCACCGACCCGCGGTCGAGCGCCGACACCAGCACCGCCTCGGGAAACTCCTGGACGAGCGCAGCCTGCGCTTCGGCATCGAGGCGATCGCGCTTGTTGAGCACCAGCAGCGACGGCACCGCGCCCGCGTCGATTTCCCCGAGCACGGCGCGGGTCACGTCGTACTGCGTTCGCCACGCGGGGTCGCTCGCATCGACAACGTGCAGCAGCAGCGTCGCCTCGCGCGCCTCGTCGAGCGTCGAGCGAAAGCTCGCGACGAGATCGTGCGGGAGCTTCTTGATAAACCCCACGGTGTCCGAGACGAGCACCTTCGGGCGGCTCTCCGGCGAGAGCGAACGCACGGTTGTGTCGAGCGTCGCGAAGAGCTTATCGGCGACGTACACCTCGCTCCCGGTGAGCGCCCGCATCAGCGAACTCTTGCCCGCGTTGGTGTAGCCCACAAGCGCAACCCGCAGCTGTTCCTGCCGCCGCGCGCGCCGCACGTCGCCCTCGCGAGCGAGTCCTCCCATCTCGCGGCGCAGCTCAGCCACGCGGTCGCGGATCTTCCGTCGGTCGAGCTCCACGCCGCTCTCGCCCGCCCCTTTGCCGCCGATGCCACCGCGCTGCCGGTCGCCCCCGGCTCCGGTCTCGCGCAGCCGCGGCGCCAGGTAGTTGAGCCGCGCGATCTCCACCTGAAGCTTCGCCTCGCGGCTCTTCGCGTGCCGGTGAAAGATCTCCACGATGACCGCTGTACGATCGAGCACCTCCGCCCCGGTGGCCCGCTCAAGGTTACGCAGCTGCGACGGCCCCAGTTCGTGATCGACCACCACGAGCCCGGCCTTCTCCACCGGGATCATCACGTCCGCCGCGTCGTCATCGTCCGCGACGGGCTCTAGTTCCGCGACGGACTCGGGTTCATCCCCCGTCGCTTCGTCCTCCAGGAGGTCTTCCGCGCTCGGGCGCTCGTCGATCTTGCGAACCTTCTTGGTCGCCCCGGAGGGCACTACGCCGGTGCCATCCGTGAAGCGCGCGAGCAGCCGGAGCTTGCCTTCTCCCAGTACCCCCGCGGCCGCGAGATGCGAGCGCCTCTGGGTGATCGTACCCACCACGCGATGCCCGAGGGTCTCCACGAGGCGTCCGAGCTCTTCGATCGACGAGCGGTGCTCGGCGTCGTCCACCCCTGGGAGCTGGATCGCGACGAGGACGGCGGTGGAGGGCTCGTGCTGGATGACTTGTTCCATGAGGGGCGCGGACCGTAGCACCTTGCAGGGGATACCGCGGTCCGGTAGAGGCCGACGATCCTCATGAAACCCCCGAGCCTCGACTCCACGGAAGTGAGCCCCAGCCTTGGGCGCGTCCGCGACCTCATTACAACGATGAACATCCGCACCCGCGTGGTGGTTCTTCAGCACCCGCAGGAGCGCGACCGCGACCTCGGGACGGTGCCGCTCCTCCAGGCGATGCTTCCCAACGTCGAAGTCATCGTCGGGCTCTCCTGGCCATCCCTCGCTCGGCTCCTGGACGACGGCGACGCTGACGCCCTCCGTTGGGCGGTGCTCTATCCAGGCTCACTTCCGCGGGAGCTCCAGCGGAATGAGCAGACCGCGCCGGTGCTGCGACTCGACCGCAACGGCAACGCGCTGGGCCCGACGCCGTACCTCCAGGGGCTGCTCGTTCTCGACGGATCGTGGTCGCAAGCGAAGACCCTCTGGTGGCGCAACCCGTGGCTGCTCAAGGTGCAGCGCCTGGTGCTCCACCCGAAGGATCCTTCGATCTACGGCAAGCTTCGGAAAGAGCCACGGCGTGAGGCGGTCTCGACGTTGGAGTCCGTCGCCGACGCGCTGGTGTTCAATGGAGAACCGAAGGCCGTGCGCGAATCACTCCGGAAGGTGTTTCGCACGATGGTGCAGCGCACCCGCGACGCGATGAAGTCTACCCCGCTGATTCCGGCTCCCGAGAGCGACCCTTCCGACGACGAAAGCCCACCGGAAACCGACGGGGAGTGAACAATGGCGGAGCCAAACCGTATATGGTTCCGCCCGCAAATTGGTGGGTTCGGACGTTCAGGGGAATGAGTCCCCCGGACGTGTCCCGCCGCTCCGCAGAAGGATTACCCGGTATGAAGTCTGTCATTCACAGGACGTTCGTCGGACTGTGCGCGGTCTCCGCGCTGTCCATTGGCAGCGGCTGCGCCCGCACCGCCACTTTCGCCGTGACCCGCCCGGCCATGCTCAACGCAGCGGCGGTGGGCAATACCATGTCCGTCGGAGGCATCGCAGCCCCGACCAGGATGCCCCAGGACCTGCAGGCAGCGGGCGAAATCGTCGCCGACCTGACCGGCCGCATCAGCCACTCCCTCAACCCTTCGATCCGGCTGCTCGCCGGCGGCGGCGGCGTCGTCATCACCGGCTCGGTACTCGGCAACCAGTACGCAGAGAGCATCGAGCAGAACGCCGGTACCTGCACCCGCCAGGTGCCCGTCTACGTGAACGGCCAGCAGCAGTACCGCTCAGAGAGCTACGCCTGCACCAACCTCCGCCGCGTCGGCACGGCGTCGGCGCGGCTGCAGTTTCAGGTGACCCACGGCACCAGCACGGAGTCCCTCTTCGACCGCACTTACGAGGACAGCGTTACCACCGCCACCACTGGCGTGATCTCCCCCTACGAGCGCCGTGACCCGCCCCAGATCAACGGCGGCGGCATGCTCCACAACCTCCGCGCCAACCTTGTCGACCACTTCGCCCGGGTGATTCTCCCGTGGCAGGAGTCGGTCACCGTTGAGTTCGAGGACTGCAACGGCGACGCGCGTTGCCGTCAGGGTTACGACCTCGTGCAAGCGGGCAATCTCGCAGGCGCCGAACCGCTCTTCACCACGGTCATCGGGCCCTACCAGAACGCCACGATGCCCGTGCCGCCCAACGAGGCCGAGAAGGTCGGCGAGGCCTTTTACAACCGCGGCCTCACGCGCTCTTACCTGGGACAGTATGCCCGCGCCGTGGCCGACCTCACCCGCGCCCTCGCGCTGCGCCCCGACGAGACCGACTGGCAGCAAGAACTCCAGTCGGCCCAGCGCATGTCGCAGGACCAGGAGGCCCTCCGGCAGCAGGGCGCAGTCGCCAACCAGACGCAAAACGTTCAGAACGCGGGGACTCCGTGAAAGTTCGACGCATCGCGCGCCTGTCCCTCGGGGCGGCGCTGTGCGTGGCGGGTGCAGGCGCGCTCTGGTCGTGCCAATCCATGGGCGGCGCGCAGCGCGTCGACCCGAACGCCCTCGCCCAGCAGAACAGCGCGTTCTTTCAGGAGCAGTTGCGGCTGGCGCGCGAGGCCCTCGCCCGGCAGGAGTGGGACGCCGCCCGACAGAACCTCGAGGGAGTGGTCGAGTCTCTGCCAGCGACGGATCCGAGCGGCGCAGAGGCCCGCGCCGGACTCGCGCAGATCGCCTTCGAATTGGGTGACTACGCCCGGGCCGCGCAGGTGGCCGCGGAGGTCCCCACGACGTCGCCGTTCGCCGTCTCGGCGCTCGAGAGCCGCGGCCTCGCGCAGCTTTTCTCGTGCGACTTCGACAGCGCCACACAGAGCTTCTATCAGCTCGCGCAACTCGACGCGCCGCGCGGCCACATGTGGCTCGGCGTCACCTTCGCGTGGACCGGCGCGGACGCCAACGCAGAGCGTGAGCTCACCACCGTCATTACCGACTCGGGTAACAGCGAGCACGCACCGAACGCTCGCTTCTATCTCTCGCAGCTCTCCCTCTGGGGTCACCGCGCAGGTCCCGCGCAGCGCTACCTGGGCCAACTCCAGTCGTCGTCGCCGCAGTACCTGAACACCCTCGACTCGCGCGCACAGAACTGGCTTACCCGCCGGGCACACCTGATGCGGGCGTACTTTTCATTCGACACCCTGGCGCGCCTGCATCGGATGTCGTCGAGCAACCTCGCGGTGTCTGAAGACCAGCACGCCTCCGAGGCGCTCGCCTTGCTCCAGCAGAGCCCAGGTGCCTGCGGCGAGCAGGTGACCCGCCTCGCGCAGGCCCGCAGCGCCAGCGCCGCCGACCGCGACGCCTTCGCTGCAGCCAACCGTGACAACGACGGCGACGGCGTACTCGACGCCCGCGATCGTTGCCCCAACGAGGCAGAGACCCGCAACGGCATCGCCGATGAAGATGGCTGCCCCGAAGACACAGCGGCCATCGAGGTGGTCGGCAACCAGATCCGCATCCGAAATGGGTTCGCGATCAACTTCGACATCGGACGGGACAGCGTCGTCGATGGTTCTCGGCCAGTCATCGAAGCCATCACGACGCTGCTTCGCAATCCGGCCTACAACTGGATCCGGCGCATTCGTCTCGACGGGCACACCGACGACGTCGGCGAGGCGAGCACCAACCTCGATCTCTCTCAACGCCGCGTACGCCGCGTGGGCGCGATGCTCGTCGCCAACGGCGTCACCCCAGACCGTCTGACCTTTGGCTTCTACGGCGAGTCGCGGCCCGTCGATCTTGCGAACACTGAAGAAGCCCGCGCCAGCAACCGCCGTGTGGAGATGTTCATCATCGACCCGGCCACGTTTGGCGGCGTCCGCGCCAGCAACTGAACGCCCGCCATCCGGCGTCGCGCATCCCCGCTACACATCACTCACCGCCGCCCAAAGACTTCTCCCCGAAGTCTTTGATGTCTATTGCAACAATCGACTCACTGGCAACGATCTGAGCGGTCGCTCGGAGTGCGGCGCGGAGTTCTGGCCGCGGACCGTCTAGCGATGTCCGCCCTTCGGGCCGCCCATGATCTGGGAAAGCGCCGCGAGCCCGGCGGTCAACGAGGAGAGGGTCTCCGCGAGGTTCTCGGACTTCGCACGGACCGACACTGACGCGAGTATGCGCTTGGTCTTGGGCTTGGCGACGGGTGCACGCTTGACCGGAGGCCGCACGGCCGATGACGCCGTCGGAGTCGCAACCAGCAACGGGCGAACCGGTGTTGCCGCTACGAGGCGCGTCGGAGACTTCAACCGAGTTGTCCCAGGCGCGGCCGCCGGCCTGGGCGGCGCTCCCTCCGGGTACACGCGAACGCCCGCTGGTGGCAGCCCAATGGTCTCGGTCCACCACGAGTTTTCTGGTGCGGCCAGGGACTCGGGCTCTTCGGGCACCAGCGAAAGGTCATCTGCGCTGATACCCCAGGCCAACGCGGAATAGCGCTCCTCGGCTGTTAGCTCTGCGTGACCCTCGGCGCGCAGCGCGCGGTGCGAAAACCGCCGGTGCCGGGTCGCACCACGCGCACGCCACGGATGCTCACTGTGGACGTAGCTCTGTCCCAGCAACCAATGCCCAAGGAGTGCTCGCATCCAGTCCGAAGGCAGAACGAATCGGCGAAGGGTCGCCGAACCCGCCGGGCCGGGCGTCTGCGCCACCACCAGCAGGTCTAGTAGTTCAAACACAAGCTCGGCGTGCTGAGCGGCAAGCTCGAGGAGGGCCTGCGCAGCCGCGTCGCGGTGGGCGCAGACCACCTGAACAGGTGACGGACTCCACACCAAGAGCGGGCCCCTCGGTGGCTCCGCGGCCAGGCACAGACTGCAGAGTTGGGCCCCGACGGTGGGAGGCTTCCCCAGGCTGCCGAAGCGACTGCGCCAGGTCGCACGCAGGTCGTCGACGACGGTCATCGCCTCGGCGTCGAGATCAGTCGGCCGTTCGCTACTAATCCATTCAGGGTGTTCGAAGAGACCGTGAGTGGCAATCAATCCTCGAAGTCCTTCGGAGTATTCGCGGTCCTCGATTTGCGTCGCCCACTGCCGGTAGTGCCAGCGACGGAGATCGAACTCCGCAGACTCTCCGCCGTTCGCAGGGACGTGAATTAGTGCTGTTAGCGCCACCCCGTGACGCCGAACCTCGACGCGCCCGCCCTCCGCGAGGTCGAGCCCATACAGATCGCGCACGGGCGTCAGATACACCGCTTCCCGCGCATGCTCGGTCACTTCGGGGCTCAACTCTCCGCTCCGTCTTCGCTGGTGTCTTCCAACTTCAGGAAGTCTCGCAGCTCACGATCACTCATCTCCGTCACCCAGGTCTCACCCACATCGGACAAGACCTCCGCGGCGAGCGAACGCTTCTCCTCCAACATCCGTTGAATGCGCTCTTCCAGGGTTCCAGTCGTGACGAACTTGTACACATTGACGGGACGGGTCTGCCCGATCCGGTGCGCGCGGTCCGTCGCCTGGTCCTCGACCGCGGGATTCCACCATCGATCATAGTGAATCACCGCCGTCGCGCGAACCAGGTTCAGCCCCGTACCCCCAGCCTTCAACGAGAGAACCAGCACAGGCTCGCCGTCCTCGGAACGAAACGCGTCCAGCATGGTTTCCCGCGCTCGCGGCGAGAGACCACCATGAAAGAACGGCACCTCAAGGTCGAATCGTTGTTCGATGGCGGCCTGCAACAAATCGCCCATTTCGCGATATTGGGTAAACACCAGTGTGGGCTGTCCCTGATCGATGAGTTCTTCCAGCAACTCCATGCATCGATCGAGCTTGCTCGACCGACCGAGCAAACGCTCCGGGTCTTCCTCGACGTAATTCTCCGGGTGATTGCATATCTGCTTTAACCCGGTAAGCGCCGCGAGAATCGACGCCCGTCTGCCCATTCCGTTGCCGCTCTTGACCTTCTCGAAGGTCACTTCGGTCAACGCGCGATAGAGCGCCGCCTGCTCGCGGGTGAGGCCGCACTCGACGATCTGCTCGGTACGCGGCGGGAGATCCCCGGCCACCTCCGGATCGCGCTTGCTGCGCCGCAACATGAAGGGCCCCACACGCCGCCGGAGCCGCGCCATGGCCGTATCCTCGCCGCGCCGCAATGGCTCCAGAAACGCCCGCGAGAACCGCGTCGGGCCGCCCAGCAGGCCAGGCATCACCAGGTCGAAAATCGACCAGAGATCGCGCAGGTGATTCTCTACCGGAGTCCCCGTAAGAGCCAGTCGCCGCGAAGCGCGAAGGCCTTTGAGCACCTGAGTCTGCTGCGCCAGAGGGTTCTTCACGTGCTGGGCTTCATCGACGATGAGAATGTTCCATCGATGGTCTTCAAACAACGCCCGGTCGCGACGCAAGAGTGCATAGCTGGTCACCATGACGTCCGCAGTGCGCACGACATCCGCAAACCGCTTCGGGTCGGTCTCCCGCGAACTCTCCTGGTGCATGTACACCTTGAGTTTCGGGGCGAATCGCTTCGCCTCCTTGACCCAGTTGTGCACCACCGAAGTCGGACACACTACGAGGTCGGGATACTTCGGTCGCTTCGGCCCGCCGGGCCGCCGATGATGCCAAAGAAGCGCCAGGACCTGCACGGTCTTTCCCAGTCCCATGTCATCGGCCAGACATGCGCCCAGTCCGAAGGAGGTAATCTGGTCCATCCAACTCAATCCGCGGAGCTGGTAGGGCCGGAGCGTCCCCTGGAACCCGGGTGGCGTCTCCGTCACACGAGAAGCGCTGCCCGCGGCGAGCTTCTCCAGGAAGATCTCCCATTGCGCTGCAAACACCGACTCCAGGCGGGCGGCGTCGCGCGTCGCAGTCCACTCGTCTTCGAGCTGATTGACGTCCTGCCAGCCGAGCGAGCCCCCCTTCATCAAGCGATCGAGCACCTTGCGCCGGGCCAGCGCGAGTTCAAGAACCGCCTCCAGATCGCTCCGCGGAACAGCCCTGCGACCGATGCGCAGAATGGCCCCTTCGGAAGATGCCAGTAGCAATCGGGCCTGCTCTGGGGAGAGTTCGTCTTCACCGAGGACTACGGTGAGTTCGGGCACAAACCGCAGCATGGCGAGGCCACCCTCTCCAAGCTGCTGCTCCAGGGCACCGTCGCTGACCGGACTCCACTTTACCCGTAGCCGCGCGCTCTGCGTGTTGCCAATCGATACACTGAAGAGTACCGGTTCGCGGCCGCGGCTTGGCGCCTCCAGGTTGAGCGCCCGATAGACTTTCTCCGAAGGCCGCCCATGCATGGGGGCGAGGCCCGCTACGACCGACATTTCCGCTTCGGAAAGCGGGCTACGACCATCGCGCAGCAACTCCGGCCGTGCCCCCAGAAACGGCCGTTGTTCGAGCAAACCCTCCCAGTCACGGTAAGCCACACTGGCAGGAAAGCGCCGGACAGTGTCGTCCGAGGCCTCCACCACCGGGTCGCGGAGCGCGTCTGCCTTGAGAAGTCCGAAGAGCGATACGGCCGGTCCTTCTCCGATCAGTGCCATTTCCATCTGCCATGGGTGCCCCAACCCGCCTTGCTCCGCGGGCAGGATGACGCCGTGCAGATGCGATTGCGCGGGCAAACCCGCGGGCTTCCAGACGTCGTGATTGGGATGCAGACAACTACCGAACGAGGCATGCAGGGAGGCGAGCACCTCGGACTTCAATGGAGTCGGCTTCGTCGCGGTAGCGTTGTCCGATGAATCACCCGTCACATGGGAGAGAGCTTCCACTGCGAAGCGCGCGAAGGGCGAAGTCTCGTTTTGCGACACCAGGGGCTGCGTCCGAAACTCATGCGCGCGAAGGCACCACGCGTGGACCGCCCCAAGCGAAGGACACCCGACGAGCAGGCGTCGGAGGCCCATCAGCGCGGCGAGAGACACCGGTGGAACCCACCGCACGGGGGCGTGGTCGGGCAGCGCGGGCAGGCGGGTCGGCAGGAGATTTCCGTGCGAAAACGAGGCAAAAAGCAGGTCGAGCGCGTCGAGGGTGACGAAGCAACCGGGGCTCGATAGAGCCGCACCGTAGCGTCGGGTCCAGGCTCGAAGGAAGGGCCGCAGGTGCGTCAGCGCCTGACTGGCCGGAACGGCCCAACCGACAATGTGATAGGGGCCATCGCCGACCGTGCGCCTGGGAAACTCTGCACGCGCCGTGTCGAGTTCGTGCAGATGACCGGGCAGCGGAACGGGATGATGATTGTTGAGACGGGGGAAGAGCGCCGCGAGAAACATCTCGCGAAAACTCCCAGGAACAAAGGCCGGACGACGTCGCACGCACCCCGGGTGCGACGGAACCACGAAGTTGTCCGAAGGCTGCCAACGAGACAGCGTGGTCGGATCTTCGTAGCGCTCAAACGAGATTGAAAAAGCGAGAGACTGACCCTGCGGGATCAGATGGACGTGAAGAGCGAGTGGGGTGTCCAAATCAGATCAAGGTGTTCAATAAGATAGAGGAGGAGGAGGGATTCGAACCCCCGGCAGGTTTCCCTACGGCGGTTTTCAAAACCGCTGCCATAGACCACTCGGCCACTCCTCCAGATGGAGCGTAGAACGACCGGGAGATCGCTCCGAACAGCGCCCCCTTCTGGCCGATCGGAGTGGTGCTGTCAACCGTCCAGAACGCCCCCCTCGTCCTCCCTGAAACCGTTACCCGTCAACCGGTCGTTCGCTCGATTTTCGTTGCCTCGCTGAGCCGACCCAACTGCTCGATGGTCAACGTCTCCGGACGGACGCCCGGGTTGATGCCGACGGACTCGCACACCGCCGCGGCGAAGTCGCGTCCGACCACCGACGCGAGGCCGTTGCGCATCGTTTTTCGGCGCGCAGCGAAGAGCGCCTTCACCACCTGCTGAAACCGCTTGTCTTCGACCGCAAGCGGGGTCTGTCGAGGCGTCAGGCGGATCACCGTCGACAGCACCCGCGGCGCCGGGTGAAAGCAGCCAGGAGTTGCCCCGCAGACCTTTTCCACGGCACACGCGGCCTGCGTGAACACCGAGAGAGCGCCCCAGTCGTCATCGCCCGGCGAGGCGGCCAGCCGACGGCCGACCTCCTGCTGCACCATGACCACCGCGACTCGCCAGCCTGGCGTCTCAACGAGCGCACGAATCAGCCGCCCGGTGATCTGATACGGCAAGTTGCCGACCACCGCGGTAGGGCCCTCGGCATACACGGCACCGTAATCGAAGGTCGCGGCATCGGCTTCGACGACGGTCACGTTCGATGGCAGCGGATCGGCGAGGAGCGCGGACACGAGGTCGCGATCGCGCTCGATGGCGAGCACCCGCCGGGCGCTCGGCGCGAGGCAGCGCGCGAGAGTGCCGGTGCCGGTACCGATCTCGATGACGGTTTCGTCGGGGCGCGCATCGACGGCCTCGACGATGGACCGCACGACGTGGGGCGAGATGAGGAAGCACTGCCCGAAGCTATCCTTCGGGCGAAGCTTATGGCGCGACAGGAAGGTGCGCGGGTCGAGCCAACCAGCGGGTGTTGCCGGGTCCAGGGTCATGGGTTCGATCTGGCGCCGACTGCGACGGCGCGCTTGGAGGGGGTCGGAATCAGACGGTGGCGCGGAAGAACTCGACGCGCTGAAGCGTCGCAGCAGCTAGGTCGTTCGAGCGATCGCGCGGGCGACGCGGAAGGTTGGCGATGCGGTTGACCCCATCCATTCCAGTGAACACTTCGTCTAGACCCGCCGTGAGGCGCGCGAAAAGGTCGCCCTCGCAGGCAACCTTGATCGCACGAAACGATGCAGACTGTGTCACTGGGAAGTTTCTCCTTTCGCGAAAAATTTAGCGAGGGGCGCAGCCTCGAGCACGACGCGCAGCGCGACGTCACCGCGGCTTCTTGCGACGGGTCGGGGCCCGCGGAGTGATCTGGATTTCAGGCTTTGGGAGCACCGTCGGGGCCTCACTGGGCATCGCTCGAAACGGTGTGGTGGGCACCGACCAGACGCTCGCGCGAGCGCGCTCCTTGGCGCGCTCCATGAACTTCGGTTGCGTGCGGTTGGCGGCCTCATCGGGCTTCGGCGATCGGCGTCGATAAGAGCCATCGGAGGCCATGTCTCGAGCCTTCACGTTGTCGAGCATCTGCGACGCGAGGAGATCGTTGCGGATCCACAGCCGGATCTTGGCGTCCTCGATGGGAAACATCACCTCGACTCGACGAATGAAGTTGCGTGGCATCCAGTCTGCGGAGGAGAGGTACACCTCCTGTTCGCCGCCGTTTTCAACGGAGAAAATGCGTGCATGCTCGAGAAATCGATCGATGATGGAAACCACCCGGATGCGGTCGCTCACGCCGGGCAAACCAGGCCTCAGGCAGCACACGCCGCGAATGATCAGATCGACGTCCACCCCGGCCTGGGAAGCGGCGTAAAGAGCCCGGATCACCTTCTCGTCTACGAGCGAGTTGAGCTTGGCGACGATGCGCGCGGGCCTGCCCTGTCGCGCGTGTTCGGCCTCTCGATCGATAAGTTCGATGACACGCTCGCGCAGGTTGAGCGGGGCCACCGCGAGGCGCTTCCATGAGGGTGGTTCGCAGTAACCGGTGAGGAGATTGAAGAGGGCTGTGGCGTCCTCGCCGATCTCTGGTCGAGCCGTGAAGAAGCTCAGATCGGTATAGGACCGCGCGCTGATCGGGTTGTAGTTGCCAGTCGAGAGGTGCACATAGCGCCGCAGTCCGGACGCCTCGCGGCGCACGATGAGACAGACCTTGGCGTGGGTCTTGAGCCCGATCACGCCGTAGACCACGTGCACGCCGGACTCCTCGAGGGCGCGCGCCCACTTGATGTTGGCCTCCTCGTCGAAGCGGGCCTTCAACTCGACGAGCGCCGTGACCTGCTTGCCGTTCTCTGCGGCGCGAGCGAGCGTGCGCACCAGAGGCGAGTTGGCCCCTGCGCGGTAGAGAGTAATCTTGATCGCGAGCACCTTCGGGTCGTCCGCGGCGCGGGCAATGAAGTCGATGACCGACTCGAAGCTCTCGTAGGGGTGATGGAGAATCACGTCCCGATCGGACACGAGCGCGAATGGGTCTTCGGCGTCGCGAAACGGCGGCACCACCTGAGGGGTGAAGGGCTCGTCGTGGAGTTCGGGGCGATCATCGCTCGAGGTGACGGTCATGAGGTCGCCGAGGTGCAGGGGCCCCTCCACGGCGTATACGTCACCCTCGTCGAGACGCAATACCTGACGGAGTAAAGCCAAAAAGCGCGGGTCAACGTTGGCAGCGACCTCGAGGCGCACGGCGTTGCCGCGATCCCGTCGGCGCAGCTCCTGCTGGATGGTTGCGAGGAGGTCGTCGGCCTCTTCTTCGTCGATCTCGAGATCCCAATTGCGAGTCACGCGGAAGGGGGCGACGGAGACGATCTTTCGCCCTGGGAAAAGCAGCGCGAGGTTGCGCGCGATGACGTCTTCCAGAAAGAGCCACGCGCGCCCGTTGCCACCGACCCCTGAGGGGACGAGGCGCGCGGAGATCTGCGGCACCTGCACCACCGCGAACCCGATGCCCGACTCCTCGCGGTTGGTTTCGAAGACGATACCGAGGTTGATCGATTTGTTCTTCAGGTGCGGAAACGGGTGCCCAGGATCGATCACCAGAGGCGTCAACACGGGGTAGATGTCGTTCCGGAAGTACGCCTCGATGCGGCGCGCGATCTCCGGCGTGCTCTCGCGCTCCCCGAGTTGAATACCCGCAGCTTCGAGTGCCGGCCGCACGTGGTCGCAGTAGAGCGAGTACTGATCCTTCACGAGGCGGTGAGCGCGCTCGGTGATCGCGGTGAGCTGAGCGCGAGGGTTTCGCCCGTCCGTCGTGAGTTCGACGACGTCTCCCGCGACCTGCTGCTTCACCCCCGCGACGCGAATCATGAAGAACTCGTCGAGGTTGGTCGCCACGATCGAGAGAAACTTTACCCGCTCAAGTAAAGGCACCGCCGGGTCGGCGGCCTCGTCGAGGACGCGTTGATTGAACTCGAGCCAGGAAAGCTCGCGGTTGATGAAGAGCTGCGGATCGAGGGTCGGGTCGGTCACAGATGCGCTCCTGGCGCGAAGGGAAGGAGTGCGGAAAAGGCGTTCAGCGGGAGCCGCCGAAAACGATACCCGGAGCGCCGGGGCTCGCAGGAGGCATTGGCGACGCGCCGGGGCGGACGGGCGATGGGCCGAGAGTGACTCCGAAGCCCTGCGATTGATTCGTTGCGGGTGCGCCGAGAATAGCCCCGGGACTGGGCGCCCAGCCGTTAGGGACGGAGGTCGGTTGCGGGCCCCAGGCAGGTACCGTCGGCCGAGGAGAAGCGGGAGCCTGAGACGCCCAGGCGTTGACAGCCTGCGTAGCCATCGGGACGGCCGCGGCGGCATACGCGACCAATGGACCGAGAATCCATCCCGACGAGTGCACGATCGCCCCGGGAGTATTCGCGTCAATGGACGGTGCCATCCTCGAGGGAGTCGTCCAGCCATTGACGCTCGCGGGTGCTGTCGCGCAGTCGTTGGAGCCAGCCGCCGACTGCGGGGCCACCGCCGGACTGCCCCACGCCGAGGCCGGCGCGGAGGGTGGAGCGGCAACCGGCACCACCGATGTGGGCGGGATCACCGCCGCGGCAGGCGTCGTTGCAGACACTGTCGAATGCGAGTGGGTTCTCGAGGAGGAGTGTCGCGAACTGGAGCGCGTCGGCGTTCCGGTCATGGGCATCATCGGGGCAACCGCGACGCCGGGGTCGGGGGCCGGGACCACCATTGCAGGGCTCGCAGGCGGCGCCGCGTTGGCGTCAGCAACGGCATGGCCGCTCGTGCGTCGACCCGACGAACGCTGCGATGCACTGCCCGCGATCGAGAGGAAACCGCCGTTGCTTGCAACGCTCCAACTGAACGACAAGGTCAGACTTTCGCCAGCGATCGAACCAGTGCCCGATCGAAGCGTGAAGTTCATCCGCATGTTTCGGACCGAGTCGGTGAAAGTGCAGCGCTGGCCCGAGCCGAACAACAACCCCGCGCTACCCGAGCGATTGGCGGTAAGAGTGCAACTCTCCCCCAGATCGTTCGTGACCTGCACATTGACGTCGGTGTGCGAACCCTGCCCGATCTGCAAGCGCTCGCGAGTGGTGCGCTCTTCCGTGATCGCCATGGGTGAGGTCACGGAGACCGTCGTGTTCGACGCCACCGAAAAGCCCCCCGCGAAAGGACCAGGCCCACGGCTCTGCGCCGCCGCCCCGCTGGCAAGTACCAGCGCAGAGAGTCCGAAGCACGCCTGCCCCCACGTCGGTCGTCTCATCTTTTGCATGGTTTCATCACGACGACGGAAGATCAAACGCCATTCACTGACGCATCGCGTTGCCGCGCACGGCGTAGAGGTCAACGCGCGGGTTCGGGATCGTCGCCACGGGTATATCCACGCAGCGTAGATCGCACACGCAGACGTCCTCCGATGGAGCTCACCGTTTCTCCGACGATCTCGATCGCGCCGACGTCTCGCGCGTACCAGGTGGTCGTCTCGATGTGAGATTGCGGTGAACTGCGATGCACCTCGACGACTTCGCGGTACTGCTGTTCGCCGACCCGACGCATCGGTTCGATGCCGCGAATCTCGACGTGTCCGCCGCCGTCCGCATCCCACGAAGCGCCTACGCGGAGGGGCTCGCGCAGGATGTATTCACCCTCTCGCAGCACGCCTTCGGGGCGACGTTCGTAGCGTTCCCTCCGAGCACCGCTTCGCACCACGAAGGACTCACCATCCGCGCGTTCGACGGCTAGAACATTGAGAACGGTGTCTCCCCCGATACCGGTCTCGGTATCGTAGCTCCAGGCCATTCCCACGCGCATCGGGAAGAAGTCCACTGCTCGCGTCGGCCCGCGCGGAGGCAGCGCCGGTGGTGCAGTCGCGCAGCCCAGCGCCCCGACCGCAATCCACAACAAGACGCGTCGGGCGATCATTCGCGGTGCCCCAGGTAGTGCACCGCGAGAAACAACATCAACAGGGCGGTACCGACGAACACCACGTCAATCCAGGGGTCGCGTTGGAAGCGCGCCACCATCGCCTCACCGGCCGCCCGAAGCGACGCATCTTCACTCGTGGCCAGGGTAGTTGCCATGGTCCGGGCCAGCTGATGGTCGCCCCGGTCAAGAGCATCGTGCATCGCCCGAACCTCCGCGTGGACGGGCTCGATCGGCGGGGTCAAAGGCTCTGCGGTCGCTTCGCTCATGGGTCCGCGGAAACTACACCCGGAGTCGCACTCTCGCACGCGACGGAGAAGCCCACGCACGCTCCGCCGCCCGGGAGATTGGCCGCCCATGCCTTCCCGGAATGCGAAGCGGCGATGCGCTGAACGAGCGCCAGTCCCAGCCCTGCACCAGCGCGCCGACCCGCCGCCGATCCGCGATAGAACGGCTCAAAAATATGAGGAATTTCGTCTTCCGGAATGCCCGCACCATGGTCGTCGACCTCGAAGCGCACAGTCGCTGAATCGCGCCGGACGCGCAGCGCGCGCACCCCGGCGGCGTGCCGTTCGGCGTTGCCAAGGAGGTTGCCAAGCGCGGTCATCAGGAGCGTCGCGTCTCCCACGATCGGGAGCGCCTCATCGGGTGCGTCAAGCGCGGCCAGATCGACGCCCGCCTTGGTTAGCGCGCGCCCCGCGAGGTCCGTCGCGTCGAGACCTATGCGCTGAATCGCATGAAAATCCATGCGCGAACTCGCAAGAAGGTCGCCCACCAGAGCATCGATTCCAACGAGTTCGTCCTCGACCTCGGAGATCGCCGCGACTCGAGCACTGACGTCGGCCTCCTCGCTCCGCGCGGTCTCGAGCAGGAAGCGCACTCGCGCCAGGGGAGAGCGCAACTCATGGGAGACCGCGGCGAGTAGTTCTCTCTGCGCGGCGACCTGCGCCTCGATGCGCGCCGCCATGTCGTTGATCACTCGGGCCAGCAGGCCGAACTCACTGTGTCCGTGCGTCTGGAGACGCGCGCGTCGATCGAGCCGTCCCTCTCCGATGTCACGCACCACGGTGACCAGGTCGTCGAGCGGTCGCGCCATCCGCCGCGCGATGCCCCCAGCCATCTTCCAGATCACCCCTATCACCGCGAGGAGCAGCAGCGCCGTGCGGCCTGGACCCCATGGGTGATCGACGTCGCAGAAGCGCGCCTCACCGAGCGTCACGCCCCGCGCGTCCACAACCCGCGTACGCAACGTCGGTCGCTCGCACGGCGCGGTCGCGACCCCTTCGGGCGCCTGAAGCAACAGCGGGCGCTCCGCGGAATCGCGAAGCTCGACGCGCAAGCGCAGATCGTTGGCCACCACAGCGGCGAGTCGTAAGCGAGCCTCCGGGGTTGCCCATGCCTCGGCGAAGCGAGCGCCCGCGAAGTGCTCCATCCGCGTGCGCCGGGGACGCCAGTTGCTCTGTTCGCTGAGCACGCCGGTGACCAGCGAGGCCACCAACCCTGTGACGACGATCACCGCGCTGAAGGCAAGGAAAAGCCTTCGCTGCAAGCGCGAAGCGAGAAACCACCAGACAGCGCTCCGGCGCCGCGGCGGTGGCCCACAGCCGTCATCGGTCGAGTCGCGCAAGACGCCTACGCCTCCCCTTCCCGAAGGAGGACATAGCCCACGCCGCGGATGGTGCGAATCATCGTCGGTGAGCGGGGGTCGTCACCGAGCTTCTGGCGCAAATGCGACACATGGACGTCCACGGCACGCTCGCCGATGTTTACGTCGTCGCGGCCGGCGCCCGCGAGCAGCGACTCCCGCGAGACCACGCGACCAGCCTTGCGCGCCAGCGCGACCAGGAGATCAAACTCCAGGCCCGTCAGTTCAATTCGGCGGTCATCGACATTTACTTCGCGGCCGGGGACGTCAATCGAGATGCGGCCTGCGACGAGCCGATCGGCCGTCGCCTCGGGCTGCGTCCGCCGGAGCACAGCGCGCAGCCGCGCCAGCAACTCGCGCGGAGAACATGGCTTCGGGAGATAGTCGTCCGCCCCCAGTTCGAGGCCGACGATGCGGTCGGTCTCATCACCCTTCGCGGTCAACATCACGATCGGAACGTTGCGCTTCGCGCGGATGCGCCGACACACCTCGAGTCCGTCGATGCCGGGCATCATCACGTCGAGGAGCACCGCATCGACATCCGCGCGCTCCAGCATCGCGAGCCCGCGCCCGCCATCTGGCGCGTGGGTGACCACCATCCCGTTTTGCGCGAGGTAGTTCGCCACCAGTTCGGCGAAGCGGGCGTCGTCATCGATGTGGAGTACGCGAATCGTCACGCTGTCCCCGCGAAGCCTACCAGCGCCGCGGCGCGAGCGGCGCGTTGGGATTGCGCGCCGCATCGACGCACACCTGCGCCACATGCCGCTCGAAGGCCTGCTGACGCTGTCGATGCGCGCAGAGGCCGGCGAACCCCGATCCGTAGCCCAGCAGAACCCCTAGACCCAACACCAGAATCTTCACGTTTCTTCGCATGATCATTCTCCTTCGCGTCTCGTCCCGACCATGAGCACTACGCCCGGTACGGCCCGTGGCCCCAACGCCCGGAAGCACTGGTGAAGCGCTCGATGTACTCGGCGAAGTCGCGCCGCTGCTTCTCGTCGAGCGCGTCGTGAACCTTCTGCAGCGCCTCGAACATCGACTTCTGCGTAGCCTTGAGCGCCTCGTCCTGCTTCGCGAACGACTCACCCATCGCACCCTCGTCGAAGCGCTCCCCGCGAAACGCCTTTGCAGCATCGACCGCGGTCACGCGGAGCGACTCCTTCGAGGCCTTCACCCGCGCCCGCAGTGACTCCGCGGCGTCGAGGATCACCCGCTCCTGCCCGGGCGTCGTCGCCAGCCGCTCGAACAAGGGTCGCAGCATGAAACGCAGCGCAGCGCCCTCGCCCCAACGACCGCCGCCGTGACCCCACGATCCGCGGCCCGACCCCTCCCCGCCGCCGCAGCGACCACCGCCGCAGCCGCCCCCGTACCCGCAGCCTCCGCGCCCGCAGCACCCACGCCGAAGCGTCCGAATCAACCCGATCAAGCACGCGGTACCAACGATGAATCCCAACATGGCTCGTCTCTCCTCGTTCGCGGGAGCGCATTGCTCGCCGCCGACGAGAACAATGGCAACGCTCTGTGAAGCTCTCCCGCGGGCGAGTGTGAAGAAGTGCAAAGCTCGCCGCGGAGCTAGACGAGCAGTGCCCTCCTGACCGAGACCCCGCAGGTGCCCCGCGCTCCCTTCCGCGACGACCTCCGCGCCACGCTGACCCTCGCGCTCCCCGCCGTGGCACAGTCACTTTTACAAACCCTTGTATTCCTGGCGGACCGCTTCTTCCTCGGTCACCACAGCGCCGCGGCCCTCGCAGCGATGCAGATCGCCGGGCCGCTCACCTGGACGCTGCAGTCCGTCTTCGGCGCCTTCGGCGTCGGCACCCTCGCGGTCATCGGTCGCGCGGTCGGCGCGGGCAATCGTCAACTGGCGGCGAGCGCTCTGTACGCCAGCCTCGGCGTGGGCCTCGGCGTCGGGCTCGGCGTGGGCCTCGGCGGCACCGTCGGTCTCGACGCGCTCATCCATCTCCTCGGGGGCGGCGGGTCCGCTGCGGTGCACGGCGAGGCCGTTCGCTACCTCGGCGTAGTGCTCCCGGCGATGCCGCTGCTCTTCATCGCGATGGTGTGCACCCAGGCTCTGCAAGCCGGCGGCGACACACGCACCCCACTCGCAATTGCCCTCGCCACGAACGCACTCAACCTCGCGCTCAACGCCGTGCTGATCTTCGGTCGCTTCGGTCTTCCCCGCCTTGGCGCACGCGGCGCTGCCATCGCCAACGTCTCGGCCCTCGCGCTCGAAGCCGCGCTATCGCTCCTGGCGCTGTCCCGCCCCGGCATCCCCGTGAGCCTCCGGTTCGATAGCCGACTCGACGTGCGCGACGCCTTGCGCCGCGTGATGCGCGTCTCCGGTGGAGCCTTTGGCGAGCGAACGCTCTATCACACCGGCTACCTGGTCTATGTGCGCATTACCAACGGCCTCGGACCCGTCGCCATGGCCGCTCATCAGGCGTTGCTCTCTCTCGAAAGCGTGTCCTTCCTCTCGGCGGACGGCTTCGGCGTCGCGGCGGGCGCGCGTGTCGCGCAGCGTCTCGGTGCCAACGACCCGAGCGGCGCTCGACGCGCCGGATGGATCGCCGCCCTCGCCTCCGCCTCGCTGATCGCCGTCGTTGCGGTGGTTCTGTACGTGGGCGCCGCGCCGCTTCTGGGTGTCTTCCTCGACGACCGGGCCGAGGTCCGCGAGGGCTTGCGCGCGATGTTGCCCGGGGCGTTCGTGCAGGTTCCGATGGCGCTCTCCATCGTACTGCTCCACTCGCTCCGCGGGGCTGGGTCAACCCGCGAGGCCTTTGCCATCGCGGTACTTGGTTCGCTCGTCGTGCGCATCAGCGCGACGCTCTTCTTCGTCCACGGGCTGCACCTGGGCCTGGCTGGCGTCTGGCTCGGAAGCGGCTCCGATTGGATCCTCCGTGCTGGCCTCTCGGCCTGGCGCTGGCACCTCGGCCGCTGGTCGCGTGTGAAGGTCTAAGCTTCTATTGGAAGGGATTACAAATCACTGCCGCGGCGACTCGCGCCGGATGCGATCGAGCCAATCGGCGGCGGCATCGCGGGCACCGGTCGGTCGGCTCTGGTCTTCCGCAAGCACAGAGAACGTCGCCGCGGCCTCCGGGAGGTTGCCGTTTCGATAGAGCGCGACCGCCCGCATTCGCTGCACCTCTGCAAGCAGACGCGACTCGCCGATGGACGCGATTTCGCCCACCCGCAGCGCCTCCAACGCCGGTTCAAATCGCTCGGCGAGGAATAGTTGCCGACCCGCGAGGTACCCCATCCACGGATCGCCCAACGCTTGCGCATCGAGGCTCAGCCGAGCCATCGCGCTGGTCGGTGAAGGATCAAGCTCGCCTCGGCCGATAAGCAGGTCGCGGAAGACCTCCGCCCGCGATCCACCGCGGTTGACCATCGCGCGCTTGATGATCAGCGTGCGCGCCTCGTCGTCGTCGAGCGTTGACGCATCGAGCACAGCATAAAACGACCTGGCCGCCGTCGCGCCACGCCAGCGCCACACCTGATCGGCCACCTGCGAGTGCGCGCGCTGTCCCGCCGCGGGGCCGAGGACTCGCTCAGCTTCGGCCGCCACCGCCGCCGCCCCCGCAAGGTCACCCGCGCGCACCCTCGCCACCGCCAACATCACGCGCGAGTGAAGGTCCGTCGGGTCATGGGAAACGAGCGCACGCAGTTCGCGTTCGGCCGCGTCGAGATCGCCCGCGTCAAGGTGCGCGGCCGCCTCCCTCGACAGATCTTCGAGCAACAGCGGACACGTGCGGCCGAACACCGACGCGCGCCGAAACCGTGTCCTAGCCCGCGCGAGCACTCCCTCGGGTGTCGGCACCGTCCGGAGAAAGGAGTGCCACTGCGACTCGAGTAGAGGGAGCGACTCGCCGTACGCCGCGAGCGCGTCAGCATCACGGTAGAAGCGATGGAAGCGTGCCCGTCCGCGCGTATCGATCAACCATCGGCAGAACGACCCCGCGGCCGTGTATGCGCGCCCAGACGAGGCGACGAAGAAGCCGAGGCCCGACAGCGATGCGACGGAGGGCGTCAGCCCGGCCTCCATCATTGCGCGCGACCATTGGTGCGGGCTCGCGTCGCTCTCGCCCTCCCATGCCGCCGCCACTGCGGCTCCCTCAATCAGCCCCGGAGCTGGCAGCCAGCGTCCGATCGCAGTGACGTGAAACGGCCCCTCAGCCATCGAGCCCGCCACGACGTGAGCGAGTTCATGCTTCAGTACCGGGTGGGGAAACGGCGCGTATTGGAGGTACACCTCGTTGCGCCAGGGCTTGGCGATGTAGGTGTCTTCGGCGCCCATAAGCTCTCGCTTCTGCGTCGCGCTGGCGAAGAGAAACACCTTGATCGGACGCACCTGGTGCACCCCGAAAAAGTCCTCGTGCTGCGCCACGCGAACGTCGCAGTCGCGCATCGTCAACGCCGCCTGGTGAGCGTCGATGCTGCGGTCGTAGAGCACAACGCAACGGCGCGACGCGACCCGCCGCTCGAGAGCGCGTGCGATGTGCAGCGCGTCGTGGCGATGCCCAAGACTCGTACCGGTTGCGTAGATTCCGAGACCGAGCGCGAGGCCGAAAGCGAACACCAGAGAGGCAGGACGTCGGCCGCGAAAGATGGCCATGGACAGGCTCGCGGAGCGTTCGTCCCAGGCGCCGACGAGGAGCGCGGCGGCGGCGATGATCCAGCCGAGAGTGCCGATCCGATGCGTGACGTGCGCGACGGTGAGCGGAACTCGCTCGTCATAGATGGCGCCGGGGAAGAAGCCATAAAACGGGTCAAACGCGAAGATCGTGGGCGTGGCGTAGAAGCGGATGAGGCTCCACGCGACGAACGCCGGAACCAAGAGCACCGCGAGCGCGCTGCCCAATCCACGGCGATGGGTAGCGCCTCCGAAGGAGGCTCCAAGCAGCGCTGCCAATACAGGTCCTGGTAAGGCAAAGAGCAGCGCGTAGACGGCACCCGTAGCGGGCGCGCACGCCGGAGCAACCAGCCCGCGGACGAGCACGATCACCAGCGGGACGAGGACAAACGCGAAGCCGGAGAGCACCGCCGCGATGGCCACGGAGGCTCCACGGTGGCCTCGCGCGACCTGGGCGACACGCACTCCGACCACCGCGGACATCATGCTCCCGACGAGCCCGACGACCAGGCTCGACGCGTAGCCAATGTGATCAGTGAGATGGTTAGTCCAGAGAGAGAAACCGAGGACGACGGCGAGCACCGCTGCCCCGCGTACCCGCCACGACGCGACGAGCGCAGTGGCGAGCAGCGGCGGATTCTCAGCGTCCGGCTTCGACAGCCGCGTCGTCGTCATCGGCGCGGGGCAGAACCGGAGACGCGGGGCGCTCGAGCAGGGCGAACGCGAGCACTTCGTCGATCTTGCTGCAGAGGTCGATACGCAGCTCGTCACGCACCTCCTGCGGGATGTCTTCGAGGTCCTTTCCGTTACGCGCCGGGAGCAGCACATGCTTGATGCCCGCCCGATGTGCCGCGAGAACCTTCTCCTTCACGCCGCCGATCGGAGTGACGATGCCGCGCAGGGTAATCTCCCCGGTCATCGCAAGGTCACTACGCACGGGTCGCCCGGTCATCAGTGAGGTAATCGCCGTAACCATCGCGACGCCCGCGCTGGGGCCATCCTTCGGGGTTCCACCCGCCGGGACGTGGAGGTGAATGTCGGTACTGGCGAGCATCTCCTGATCAATACCGAGGTGCTCCGCGTTGGTTCGCACCCAGCTAAAGGCCGCGGCGACGGACTCTTTCATCACGTTGCCTAGCTGGCCCGTGATGGAAATATTGCCCTTGCCCGCGTACTTCGTCGCCTCGATGAAGAGGATCACTCCCCCAACGGGCGTCCACGCGAGACCCGCTACGATCCCCACCCCGGGCGCGCGCTCTGCCCCCTCGTCGAGGAACTTAGGCGGCCCCATCACGCTCTCGACAAATGCCCCCGTCGCCACCTCGTGGACGTCCTCGCCGGAAGCCAGACGCACCGCGACCGCGCGACAAACCGCCGCGATTTCCCGCGTCAGGTTACGCACGCCGGCCTCGCGCGTGTAGCTCTCGATCAGCGCTTTGAAGCCGTCGTCGTGCCATTCCAGACGATCGCTGGTCAGCCCGTGCTCTTCGAGCGCCTTCGGGCCGATGTACTCCTTCGCAATGTGGAGTTTCTCGACCCGGGTGTACCCCGAGATCTCGATGACCTCCATGCGATCGAGCAACGGCGCCGGGATGGTCTCCCGGTTGTTCGCCGTGCAGATGAACATCGCGTGAGAGATGTCGTACGGCACGTCGATGTAGTGATCGACGAAGGTGCTGTTCTGATCAGGATCGAGCACCTCAAGCAGCGCCGAGGCGGGATCGCCGCGGACATCCGCACCCATCTTGTCGACCTCATCGAGGATGAGGATCGGGTTGATGGTGCCGGCCTTCTTCATCGCCTGCACGATGCGTCCCGGGAGCGCTCCGACGTACGTGCGTCGGTGTCCACGAATCTCGGCCTCGTCTCTCACCCCACCGAGCGAGATGCGCACCATCTGTCGGCCGATCGCACGCGCGATACTCTTCGCGAGCGAGGTCTTCCCGACACCGGGCGGCCCGATGAAGCAGAGAATCGGACCGCGCCCGTCCTTGCGTAGCTTGCGCACGGCGACGTACTCGACAATGCGCTTCTTGGGCTTCTCCAGGCCGAAATGGTCCTCGTCGAGCGTGCGTCGCACGGCCTCAACATCGAACCGATCGTCCGTCGAGCGGCTCCAGGGGATGTCGGCGAGCCACTCGATGTACGTCCGCGTCACCTGATATTCCGCGGAGTGTCCCTGCATCGCGCGCAGGCGACCGAGCTGACGCTTGGCGACTTTCTCGATCTCCTGGGGCAGCTTCGCCTTTGCGACGCGCTCCCGAAGCTGGTCGAGTTCTTCCTCGCTCTCGTCGGTCTCGCCGAGCTCTTCCTTGATGGTCTTCAGTTGCGCGCGGAGAATCTCCTCGCGCTCGCTTCGGCCCATCTCACCGGTCACCAGTTGGTGCACCTCCTTGCGGACGCGGTGAAGTTCATGGACCCGGCGGGCCAGATGGTGCGCAAGGCGGAGGCGCTCTTCGAGATCCTCGGCCTCCAACACCTGCTGCCGATCGGCAGGGGTTACCGGTGGGGTCGGGAGATGCAACGCCACGAGGTCGGCCAGCGAGCCCGGCTCCGCGGCGTTCTCCGCAACGGTCACCAGTTCACGCGGGACAGGCGGGGAGAACTCGCCCAGCGCGCGGGCGACCTCTCGCAGCTCTCGCGAGATGCGCTCGATCTCTGGGCTGCGCGAGAGGTTCTCGGTCACCCTCTGAACGCGACCGCGCAGGTACGGCGCCTCCCCGGCCATGCCCACGAGCTTCATGCGGGCAACGCCTTGCAGAAGCACTGAATAGTTCGAAGCCCCCAACTTGATCACCTTCACGATGCGGGCAATCGTGCCCATCTCGTAGAGGTCAGCCTGGGTCGGATCTTCAGTATCCGGTGACTTCTGCGTCACCACCGCCACCAGCCGCTGCTCCTGGTGCATCAACTCTTCGACGAGGCGCACGGAACGGGCGCGCCCGACGTTGATCGGCACCACCGCCGCGGGAAACAAAACCGCGTTGCGTAGCGGCAGTATTGGGAGGATCTCGATGGACCCAGGACCCGCAGTCGTAGATTCGTCTTCTCGCGTCACAGTGGGTGAACCGTAGGAAACGCGGACCCCGGTTGCAAGCCCGCGTGCACTTCTCCGCCTGATTCTTTTTGCGTGACGGAGCCCTTGCTCAGCCCACCCGACGCTTTGCCTTCGCTTCAGCCGTCCCCGAAGTCAGTCGCCGCGCGAGTGGCTTGCGCCGCACGCCGATGAGCCCGAGCCGAGACATCACCTCCGAGGTGAGCCCCTCGTAATCCTCGCGTCCACGGCCACCCTCTGGCTCGTGCTCGAAGATGGTCTTCCGGTGCGAGGGCGCGGCTTTGTGGTGTGTGTTGGCTCGAATCACCCCGTCAAACACCTCCGTCCCGAAGCGCGCGCGCAGCAGTTCCTCGACCTCCACGGTGATGCGCTCACGACGATCGACCATGGTCAGCAGGTACCCGAGCACCTCGGCTTTCCCGCCCGCCCGATCGCGCAGACGGGCGAGCGTGTCGCCCAGTAACTTCAGTCCGAGCATCGGCAGGTACTCGCACGACACCGGGATGAGCACCTTCTGTGCAGCAACGAGCGCATTGACGGTCAGAAGCCCGAGATACGGCGCCGTGTCGATGACCACGACATCCATCGCCTGCACTCCGGCGCATCGCAGCGTGCGCTCGAACACCCGCTCTCGTCCGAACGCCGACGCGAGGTGCAGATCGACAAGAGCCATCGCCTCGCCCGCCGGAGCCAACGAGAGGTTCTCGATGCGCGTTGGCACCACCGCCGCGTCGAGCGGGCGCTCTTCCATCAGCACCCGGGCCACGTCCACCGCGCTCTCTGAGGGTGTCATCCCCAGACACGCGCTAGCGCTCCCCTGAATGTCGAGATCAACGAGTAGGGTTTTCAATCCACGAAGCGCGAAGCCCGCCGCGAGGTTGACCGCCGTGGTCGTCTTGCCGACGCCACCCTTCTGATTCGCGATCGCGATGAGGTGTGGGGATGCCATGATTCGCGGACCACTGCACAAACAATGGCGACCTGTCAAGTCTTTGTCCGGGGTTCAATGGGTCGGTGATGTGGTTTTAGGGTTGCGGTCGGTCCGCTCTCGAGACTAAAAGTTGCCCGCACTTTGCCTGAGCTCTTCTGATTGGCTTACGGAGACCCAACGTCGGGTCCCGACTAAATACCTGTTTCGCTAGCGTTACGGAGAGACCCCGAAGATGTTGAAGGCACAGTCCAAGGCAGTCTGGTTGATGGTGGCGGCGATGTCCGCTGCGGGTTGTGAGCATGCGATCGTAGGCAACGCCACGGCGCTGGTACTCACGCTCGGTCTCTTTGTCGGAACGCTCCAGCTCGGGCGGCAGCGCGCACCTCAGAGCAACGGCGCCGAGGTGGTTTCCGCATCGACCAGCGTCCACAACTGACTCTCGTCCCCCACCGCTACCCATGTCCGATCTCCGGTCGATAGGGTTTCGCACCGTCGATGAGTTCACCCTCGGTGACCTCGACACCCTCTGGAACATCCTCCGCGGTGACTCCGCGATCGACTGGAGGCGACTCCACCTCGGCGACCGCTATGACGCCGAGGAATTCCTCCGCGTGCAGGAGTTTCACCCGGAAGACGCACAGGACGCAGCGCGCCTTGATGCGATCAAGCGCGAGGCGATCGACTACCTGCGCCGCAACTACGAGTATCCCGTCCCGGGGCCCATCGAGACTGCCAGCGTAGAGTCCCTCCTGAGCATCGCCTCTGGACGTGGCCATCGGCAGGTGTGCGCCTGCGTGATCCTCAAAGTGATGCACATCATCCATCACCTGCAGGGTCGCGAACTGCTTTTCTCGCTGCCACTCTCGGACGCTCAGGTGTTCCAACTCGTCGAGGCGAAGATCTTCCGCGTGATGGGCGAGATGCTCTCCTCGGGACTGCCGATCGTGCAGTTCAAGGGCGGTCGCAAGACGCGCGACTCGCTCTACACGAAGCTCCTTTCGAAGAGCGATACCATCGCCGCACAGATCTACGACAAGCTCCGCTTTCGCATCGTCACCCGCAGCCCGGACGACGTGCTCCCGGTGCTCAACTACCTGTCGCGCCGACTGTTCCCGTTCAACTACATCATCCCCAACGAGAGCAAGAACACGCTCGTCAACCCGCGCGACCTCGTCGAACGACACCCACATCTGGGCGCGCTCTTCGACAACCCGGATTCACACATTCGCAGGGACGCGGTTGCGCAACTTGTGGACAACCGCTTCAGCGCACCGAGCTATCGGGTAATCCACTTCGTCGTCGATCTGCCCGTGCGTCTCCCGCGGGAGGTGCTTGAGAAAGCTCCAAAAAACGTGCGCTCCCTCGGCCCGGTGGTGTTCGTCCTCACCGAGTTTCAACTCGTGGACCAACTCACCGATAGCCAAAACGACACGGGAGCCGCGTCGCACGTCGAGTACAAGGAACGGCAGCGCGAGGCCGTCCGTGCGCGTCTCCGCCTTGCTGGACATCGCGGCAGCCACTTTACGCAGCCACCTCCGCCTCTGCCTCGGCGCTAAGCCTCAAGGCGTCTCGGCGAACTCAACATCGACCGGTCGCGACCCCAGGCGCCGTACGAATACCCTCCCCCGCTCGTCCTGACACACGTCCGCGTCGGCGGTGACCCGACTGCATTGGGTAAACCTCCCGGCGCTCGCCCGGAGCGGCGTCACGCGGCAGTCGCGCGCCCCGCACACGTTGGCTGCAAAGCGGATGTCTGCGGCGATCCAGGTCCAGTTGGCGCTGCCGATCATCGGGTTGTCACGACAACTCATCGCCACGAGGCCGTCCTCGACGCTGCCAACGGCCGCGCGCGTAAGTCCGCCGCAACTGACCGCGAGCACCGGATGCACAATGTCATCGATGGGATCGGTCCCATCGCAGAGCCCGTGGTCGCGATAGAAATTCACACCCACGCGGAAGGTGACATCGTCCGGTGGATCGTCCACCGCAGCGTTTTCCGAGAAGCAAAACCGGGCGTCGCGACCATCGGTGATCGCGGGATCGCAGACGAGGTCGTCCACGTCGAGCCGCGGATTCCAACATCGCCCCGCGGCACGCCACATTTCTCCGTGCGGTGGAGGCGATGCCTCGCACAACTCACTCGTCGCCGACGGAGCGAAGCGGGTGTCCCGCTCATCGACATTCCAATGGACGGTGCCGCCCGGCGAGCGACCCGTCTGGAAATAGCAATCATCCACAGTGAACCAACGGGACGACTGGCTCCGCCGCCGATCGATGATCGCGAGGTGCAAGTCCATGTCAGCGCCTACGGAGTTGATTCCCCCCTTGCGATCCCAGTCGAGTTCGACCCGCAGACCGCGCCCCTGAGCGTACAGAGGAAATGTGCAACGCTCCTCGCCGCCCACACGGGTGGACTGCAGCGTAAGTTCGTATCGCCCCGCCCGAGGAACAGTCACCCGCAGCATCGCCCCCTCCCCGGTCGGCACCGGGCACGGTGCAAGTCCAGCCGGGCACACGAGCGACCACCGAAACGCAGTCGCCGTCGGATCGATCATTGTTCCGTCGTAACGAAACTCCACCAGCGGAACCGCGCTCGCGCTCGCAGGGCACGCCAACGCAGAGGCGCAGTCCGTCAGTTCCTCGTCCGTGGCGCCGTCGCAGTCGTCGTCGCGATGATTGCAAATCTCCTCGACCGGCAGAGTCGCATCGCGACACTCGTTTCCGATCCACGACGCAAGTTCGGTACAGCGCGCCGTGCCGTCGGCGCACGCACCGATACCCCGACGGTCCATCGCGCCGGGGAAGCAGGGCCGCATCTCCCCTGGGGTGCACGCACACAACTCGTCGATCAGTCCGTTGCAGTTGTCGTCGAGGCCATTGCCCATCCCGCGACCACCGTCGACGTCTGCGCCGCAACGTTCGACGGGTCCGCACGGCGAATCACGACACGGATCGACCGGCACTACGTCGAGGCGAGTCGCGGTATCCAGTGACGCACCGAAATCGCTGACCGCGTCGGTCAACTGAAGCGAACCATCGCCCACCAGCCCGGACGGCCGATCGGACCCCGAACACCCGCAAAGCACATGGATAACGAAGAAACCCGAGAGCAACACACGTCGCACGCTCGAACCATAGCGCGTACGCCGCGCTGGTGTCCCACCGCAGGCACACCTTGTCACGGTCACGGCCGCGACGATAGCGTCCGCAACCATTCGCTCCATGCGTACCCGTCTTTCTGGCCTCGCTCTCGCGTTCGCGTTCTCGATTGGCTCCCGCAGCGCGCTCTCGCAGCCTGCGCCGAACACCTCCGACGCGGAGGGTCCGTTATTGCGCATCGAGATTCCTGGTGAGGTTCAGCTCCGATACTCGGCACTGACAAACATCCCGCTGGCGACCACTCCAGGTCGCCTCGATCAGTTGCCCTCGCTCGGACAGAACCTCTTCTTCGATTCGTGGCTGCGCCTTCTTCCGCAGGTCTCCATCGGAGAGCGGTTGCGGGTGTTTTTCGAGCTCGACGTGGCCCGCGCGGTGGTGCCCGACAACGCGGCGGTGGACGTCGGGCTCGCGCGCGAACCGCGAGGCGAGATCTTCCCGTACGGCGTCATCGACCTCCGGCAGGGGTATGTCGAGTGGGAGTCCCCGGTCGGCATCTTTCGTATCGGCCAGCAGGGCTTCACCTGGGGCCTCGGCGTCGTCGCCAACGACGGCGAGCGAGCGCCCGTCTTTGGTGACTACCGCTACGGCGACCTCGTCGAGCGCGTCGCGTTCGTCACCCGTCCCGCGGGGCGCGACTCCGACTTCGTCGTCGCCCTCGCCGGTGACCTTGTGTACCGCGACCGCCTCGTGGCGCTGGTCGATGGAGATCTGGCAATTCAGGGCGTCGCCGCGGCCTACTATCAAGACCACTCGTGCCGCGCGGACTGCGACCGGCACCGGATCGGGGCGCTTGCTTCGTACCGGGACGTGTCGTTTCGAGACGGCGATTTCCTCCGTGTCTTGCTCGGCGATTTCTTCGCGCACTGGGACTGGCCGACACCCGATCGCACCGCGAGGGTCTTCGCGGGCGTGGAGCTCGCCCTGATCGATGGCTCCACCAATTCAGCGCGAACGCACTCCGTGGATACCCACGACGTGCTTCAGTTCGGTGGCGCTGCACGCGTGGGCATCGAGCGCCCCAACCGCTACCGCTTCTCCCTCGAGGGCGGCTACGCCTCGGGTGATAGCAACCCCCTCGATGCTGTTCAGCAGCGTCTCTCGTTCAACCCGAGCCACCGGGTCGGCCTGATTCTCTTTCCCGAACTCATCGCATGGGAGACCGCCCGATCGGCAGTTATCGCAGGGGACGCCACGCTCGGCGCGAGCGGCACCAACGGTCGCCGACTCCTACCCTCCAACGGTGGCGTGGTCGGCGCGGCCTACCTTTACCCCACCGCGGTTGTGAACCTTGGCCGCTACCTCGACCTCCGCGCCGGCGCAGTGCTCGGCGTCGCGACCTCGGACTGGATCGACCCGACCTCTGTGCAAATCTACGGCAGTTCGCGCAATTTCCGGGGCGGCGACGCGACGAAGCATGACCTCGGCCTCGAGCTTGACCTCGGCCTTCACGGGCGCTTCCCTTTACCTGGTAATGTAACCCTCACCGCCGGACTGCAGGGGGGAGTCCTGTTCGCGGGGCGGGCGTTCGATGACGCAGCAGGTCGTGGACTCGGCCGCATCGGGATGGTCACCGCTCGTCTAGGGATGGAGTTCTGAGCCGATCATTGGCCCGCCTCCAGGACTTTACACTTCAGTGTATTCGCCGAGCGCACGGAAGCGCTGGTAGCGGTCGTCGCGAATCTCCTCGGGGCCGAGCCTGCGCAGAGCATCGAGGTGGCGTCCGACGGCCTCATCGACTCGCCGCAGGGCCTCCCTGGGATCACGGTGCGCACCGCCCACCGGCTCTGGGATGACCTCGTCCGCGACGCCCGCGGAGAAAACTTCTGCCGCGGTCATGCGCATCGCGCGGGCGGCTTCGGGCGCACGCGAGCCGTCCTTCCACAGGATCGACGCGCAGCCTTCCGGCGTGATGACAGCGTAGGTGGCGTGCTCGAGCATGAGCACCCTGTTGGCGACTGCGAGCGCGAGCGCACCACCCGATCCGCCTTCTCCGAGCACCGTCGAAACCACCGGAACCGTCAGCGACGACAGCTTCATCAGGCACTGCCCGATGGCCTCCGACTGCCCACGCTCCTCAGCCCCGAGGCCCGGAAATGCCCCTGGTGTGTCGACGAAGGTCAGCAACGGGCGACCAAATCGCGCGGACAGATCCATCAACCGAAGCGCCTTCCGGTAACCTTCTGGGTGGGGCATCCCGAAGTTGCGCCGAACGTTGTCGCGCACCCCGCGTCCCTTCTGGTGACCGAGCACCACGACGGGTCGTCCATGGTAGCGAGCGAGACCTCCCACGATCGCCGGATCATCTCGAAAGGCTCGATCTCCACGGAGTTCGACGAAGTCTTCGAGGAGGGCTCCGATGGCGTCGAGGGTTGTCGGGCGCTCGGGATGCCGGGAGAGGCGAACCCGCGCCCAGACCCCCAGGTCGCCGAAGAGGTTTTCTTCCAGGCGGTGCGCGGCAGCTTCCAGGCGCTCAAGTTCGTCGGCGATCGCCTCTCCCGCCCCGGGGAGACACACGGCGGCCTTCAGCGCCTCGATCCTTTGCTCTAGATCGCGAAGCGGACGCTCAAAATCCAGGGTCGCCATCAGCGCTCGCGCAAGACCTGAAAGACCCTTACCGGCTGCGCGATACCCTTGGGTGAGATTGGCTCGAGTTCCTCAAGTTCGAACACATCCTGCACGAGGCTCCTTGTGTTCTCGGAAAGCAGAATTTGCATTCCCTTGGCCGCCGAGCACAGCCGGGCGGCGAGGTTCACCGGGGCCCCGATCACGGTGTACTGCATGGCCTTCGAGCTACCGATGTAGCCCGCAACGACCTCGCCCGTATTGATGCCCACTCCAATCTCAAAGCTTGGGAGCCCCTGGCTCTCGCGCTCGCGGTTGAAATTCCTAAGTTCTTCAAGCATCGCCAGCGCGCACTTCACCGCTCGAACATGATCATCGGGAGCGGACACCGGCGCACCGAAGAGCGCCATGATCTCGTCGCCGACGAACTTATCGAGCGTGCCCTCGAAGCGGAAAACGATCTCCACCATGCGCTCGAAGTAGTCGTTGAGCATTTGCACGATGTCTTCAGCGCGCATCGTCTCCGAGCGGGAGGTGAACCCGCGTATGTCCGTGAAGAGCATCGTGGTAACTCGCGGCTCGCCGCCCTGCTTCAACTCAAGTTTTCCCGACACCACGAGTTCAGCGATGGCGGGAGAGAGCAGTCGCTGAAAGCGCGCCCGGGCAAGTGCCTCCTGCTCGAGGTGCTGCGCGAGGGCCGCATTGGCAATGAAGAGGGCTGCCTGATTGGCAATGTTAGTGAAGAGTTGGAGGTCCTTCTCGCCGAACGCGTTGGGGTTCTGCGAATCGACCATCATCACTCCGAGCAGCTCGCTCTTGTGGAGCAGAGGAACCGCCATCGAGCTTCGGATCCCGGTCATGATGATGGATTTCGACTCGGAGAAGCGCGGGTCAACCTTCGCATCGCTCGAGAGAACGGCGACCTTCTCCTTGACCACCTGCCCAACAACCGCGCGGGAAGCGACAAACTCCTCTGGGCCCGCACGTTTCGCCCGCGAACAACGCGGTTTCAGTTCGCCATCTTCGAAGAGCAGGATCACCCCACGGTCCGCCGACAGCAGGTCGAATGAGCGCTCAAGGATCTTCTCTAATAACCGATCAAGGTCGAGTTCGGCGCCAATGGACCGCTGTAGCTCGTAACAGATCCGGAGCTTCTCGTAGTCGCGACGCAGCACTTCTACGTCCTGCAGCGAGCGCTCGGGCAGGAACTGCTGCATCTCCGCCGCGATCTTCGTGCGGACGTGCGACTCCATCTGCGCGCCACCGATGGTGACGTTGCGCACCGACTGCAACGGTCGTTCGGTCGGGGCAGCCACCGCCGGTCCAGCGGGCAGCGGCGGGGCACGCGGCGGGGCACCGATCGGCGGTACATGGCGCGCGACCGGCTTGGTGACCAAAGCTACCTGCGCCGACAACGCAGCGGACGGCGGCGGTACCGCAGCGACGTCATGGAAGACCGCCCGGGTATTGCCCAGCGCGATCTGATCACCGTGCGAGAGGAATGATTCTCCCGCCACCCGCTGATCGTTGATGTAGGTGCCGTTAAGCGACCCGAGATCGCGGAGAACCCAACGATTGCCACGCAACTCTACGAAGCAATGCTCCTTGGACACGATCCGATCGAGCAGCTGGATGCTGTTGTTCGGATGGCGTCCAAGCGAGTTTACCGTCGCAAGGTCGCGCTCTTGAGGACCGTCCGGCCCGATGATCACCAGCTTCGCCATGGCCTCGATATGCGCTCGAACCCGCGGGTCGCGAGACTATGCTCCCGCCTTCAAAAATGCCACCGCCCTAAAAATCATAGCCCAATCACACCCACCGAAACGAGACCCTGCCGAATCAGGTCAGCGCGCATCCCATACTTGAAGTTGGACCCACGATTGACCCCTACCTCACGTCGCTGCCCGTTACTCGGATCGATCACGATCTGCCGCTCCTCGTCCGAAAGACTACCCGCGTTGATACCAACGACGCTGCCACTGGGCAGGAAAATCGGACTTCCCGATGAGCCTCCGGAGGTCTGCGCGCTGTGCTGAAGCTTCTGCGCGGATGCGGGCTCTGCGATGCCATCCTGAAAGTTGGTCACGCGATTGATCAACCCAAGCGTGATCGTCGCCACCGGCGAACTTTCGTTCATGGTCATACCGGGGAAGCCGTACACGAAAACGGCATCACCTTCGTGCAGAGCGAACAATTCAGCCTCCGTGGCGAGTCGTGCGAAGGCGGGAAGTGCGCCTGCTACCCTCATCAAGCCGACATCATACCCGGTACCCTCGCGAGAGAAGCGCGCATCCCGAAAGCGCGCGTCGAGGTACACTGGCCGAGCTGGAACCGCGACTCCTGGGGCCTTGTTGCGAAGCGCTATGATCTGTGATCCCCGTGCAATCTCATCATTGGCGACCTGCACACAGTGCGCATTGGTCGCGATGATCTCCCGCGCGACCGCGAAGCCGGTGCAGAAACCCTGGGCCCGATCGGTCCCTGGTCGCCGGTATGCGAGCATGTAGATGGTCGCCTCGTTGGCAGTTGCGAGCCGCGAGCCCGCAGTGCTCGGATCGCCCCCGGCGGGCACCCTCTCTGCCAACTCTGACTCGGGGCTCCGCACACGGTCAAACAGGATAAAAGCCCCGAAAGAAAGTGACGTGACCACGATTCCAACGAGCAAAACCAGCGCGAGTTTTAAACCTCGATCAGATCGCCGAGCGTTGGAGGCAACGATCGCCTGATCGATCATCAGCGCGACCGTGCGCCGACCTACCTGCGCACCTTCGGGCAGTCCCGCAGCAAACGATTGCCCAACCGAAGAGGCTTCTCTAGGCAAAGGCGCCGATGGAATCTGGACTAGCGCCGCAGTTGGGCTCCCCCGTCCAGCCGACGCCGGGGAAGCAACTATCGAAGATATCGAAGAGTTTTCTACCAAGAGATCTACTCGAAAGCGGGGTCCAATCGCTCCCAACAGGAGGACATCCCCGGCTCGGAGTGCCTGCTGCTGTACCCGGGCGCCATTGATGAATGTCCCATTCCGACTGCCAAGATCGCACACGACCCAGGAGCCGTTCTGCCAGCCGATCTCGCAGTGCCGACTCGATGCGTCGAGATCCTGCTCAGGATTCAACGCGAGTTCGTTTTCTGGCGACCGACCGATGCGTACCCGACCAGCGTCGAAGCGCCAGAGCCGCCCAACATCTGCGCCGCTCTCCTGGAACAGCCGGATTTCCACGATGCTCTGAATTCCACACCCGCGCCGATGGCGCGGTCAGTCCCGCGCCGTATCCACGCGCCCGCCAGCATCCTCAGACTCCGACGCATCTCCCCAATGCGGCGCAGGCACCAACGTCGGGGCGGTCCATCCCTGAGGTTGCACCGCGGTCACAGGCGGCGAAGGGTCAGAGCGAACGTTCGTTGGCTCAGGTACATCCGGCCCTAGCAGTTTCCAGGCGGCAAAGGCGAGCATCGCCACAGCAACCGCGGCCAACAACCAGCCCACCCAGGCTCCCGCCTGGGAGACCGGGAGCACTACGGGTTCACCTTCATCGTCCGAAGTTCGCACCTTCGATGTGGCGGCCGCGTCTGCACCGCTCCTGAGCCGATCCTCCCGACCTGGTGGGTAGGAGTGCGCCCTCTTTACATCCGACCCCGGTGGCGGGAGCGCTGGCATCTTCAGAGCGGACGAAGCGCTCCCGACGATGGGCGACTCAACCGACTCCGAAAGAACGAAGGCGTTGTAACCGACCGGTTCATCATCGATCGACGTCCCTGGAAGATCGCCGTCGAAGCGGGCCACCACCACGGTGACGTTGTCGTGACCGCCAGCTTCGTTGGCCGCGTCGATGAGCCGAAGACAACATGTCGTCGGGTCGTCGATCTCGGTGAGCGCCTCCCGCAATTGATCGTGAGTTGCCAGTCCAGATAGCCCATCTGAGCAAAGCAGCAGCGCATCTCCGCGACGAAGATCGATAAAGGAAAGATCCACCGAAACTGCGTCTGCGGTGCCGAGCGCCTGCAGGATAATGTGCGCGTGCTCGTAGCTTTCCGCCTGCTCCTCCGTGAGTCGGCCAGCCTCAATCAGCTTCGAGACCAACGATTGGTCTTTGGTAATCTGCCGAAGGCGTCCACCCCGGAAGAGGTACGCTCGGGAGTCACCGACCTGCCCTACGAAGAGCGTCTTCCCGAACACCCCCGCTACCGTAGAGGTAGTGCCCATACCGTGCTGGTTACGATTGGTCTTGGCGGCAAGGAAAATCCGGGCGCCGGCTTCTTGCACTGCAGTCACCAGGGTCTGCGCAAACTCATCGGCATCATCGGGCGACGAGCTTTCCTGCATGATCGTATGGATCACGTCGACCGCCATCTGGCTCGCGATCTCGCCGGCGAGGGCACCGCCCATCCCGTCACAAACAGCGAGCAACACCCCACGCGCTCCCACTGAGATCGAGTCGCCCACGTCCTCGCTGCCGCGCTTCCCACGCGTCAGATCGGCAAGCACGAAATTATCTTCATTGTGGTCGCGGATGCGCCCGACATCGGTCGCACCACCGATTCGGAGAGACACCTGACCGGTCGGAGCGGCAACTGCCTCAGCCTCCGGGGGCAGATTGAACTCCAGCACCAGCGGAGGCTCCGACGCAGGGGAGCACTCAGGCGGAGCCGATGTCTCGACCGCAGGCTCTGTCTCTGCAACGACCGTGGTTGAAACGGTGGACGGAGTGGACGATGCCGCGGTCGCCACTTCCTCCTGGAGTCTCTCGCTCTCGCTCATCGGGCGGTGCTCCCCTGTGCCGTGCTGGCGATAGTGCCCCGCGGCGACGCGTCGAAGCGGAACAAGTGATGGCCGATGCGGAACACATCACCATCCGCGATCTCGCGTTCACCCCGGAACAGCACGAGGGTGCCATTGGAACTGCCCAGGTCACGGACCTGCACGCGTCGCTGCGCTCGATCGAGCTTGAAGGACACGTGCCGCCTCGACAGAAATACGTCGTCGGTAAAAACCACGTCGCCAGACTCTCGGCCGATCACTGTCTCGTCGCGATATAGGTGAAAGACATCTCGTGGAATACCTTCACTCGTAAGTTGGATCAGCCGCGCTAGCCGGGGCTGCTCTGGGGTGCCGAACAGCATCACCCCGTAGTTAATCACAGGTCCGAGCGACACCTCGCCATCGACCAGAATCTCAAGCCGAAGCACCTGCTGCCCCACGAGCACGACGTCACCGTGTGCGAGATCGACGGGCTCGCGGATACGATAGAAGACCCCGTTCACGGAGCCCAGGTCGCGGAGGTAGTGCCGCTCTCCGCGTTTCTGGATGCGTGCATGCCGTGGGGACAAATACGGATCATCCGGCAGGGTGATGTTGCCTTCGAACCGCCCCAGGTCGGTCACCGGGCTGCCGATCCGATGGATAGTCCCCTCAGAGCCGTCTTTCAGTATCGTGACCAACTGCGGTCCGGCCTGCGCCGCCACGGCACCGAAGTTGTCTGTGCGGCTCTCGACAAGGCCAGACGGCTCGATTCCGAGCGCTGCAGCGGCGACCTTGTTGAGCGCGGGCGCACCGGGCGGCGGAAGCGAAGGCGTCGCAGCAGGTGACGCCGGGGAGCAAGAAAGAACCTCCGACGCTGGCAGCCCGCATACGCCGCAGAAAGACATCGACCGATCGAAGGCGGTGCCACAGCGAGGGCAGTTGGCCGCGGCCGGAACCACCGTCTGCAGAACCTGCGGCGCGACGACCGGCGCGAGTGCCAGGGGCGGAGAAGAAGGCGCGGCCGGGGACTCTCCCGACGGACGAAATTCGAAGCCGCACATCCGGCAAAAACGCACACCGGGCGGATTGTCCACCCCGCAGCGGAGGCAGTGATCGAGTGGAGGCACCGCGATGGGCGCGGGACTGGCCGGTGCCGAAGTAAACGGCCCGGCCTGGGGTGCGGCGATGTTGGCGGTCTCGCGGAGCTTGTGACCACAGTCGAGGCAGTACACTGCACTCGCCGGATTCACCCGCCCGCAGTTCGAGCACTGCATGACGACCGGATTGGACACCGCGGCGCTACCGATCGTCAAGCACAACCACGGCGCAGCAGCAGGTAACTTACGGCCCCCGGAATGTGGCGGTGATGTACCCCCCCAGAAGGACCGTCGCCACGCCACCATCGCTCCGTCGAACGCCATCCCCAGTGTCGAAAGGAACAAGAAACCGGAGTGCCTCAAGCCGACCGACGAACCCCAGGTTCACGAACGGCGACAGATAGTAACTCCCACCGACGGACACACTGACCGCAGGCCCGAGCGTGGTCACACCGAAGCGTTCGCCGTACGCGACGACGCCACCGCCGACCCCAACGAACCCCTCCGCATTGGACCCCGGCGAAGCGTACACCCAACGGTATTCGAAGCGGATCTGCTGCAGGGTCGCGGAGGCGAAAAGGTTGCGAGCGTTTCGCACGGAGAGGTCATACCCGAGGAGCCACTCTCGCGAGGCAGACGTCCGTCGCCCGACAGCAACCGCGATGCCACCGCCGCCACCGAGCGGACAGAGTGTTCGATCGTTGGGGCAGACGGCGTCAGCGTGAAGGATGGCGGACGTCGCGAGTCCGACGACGAGTAGGCGGTGGGATCGGTAAGGGGCCTCGCGAGAAGGGGACAACATGTCCTGGGCGCCCGCGACCATCGCCACGAAATAAAGGCCCGCTCCAAGCGACGTGGCGCTCGATCGTTTCGTCCGCAGGTGCACGCACACGCATGATACGAGGCTTCGGGGTGGTGCTGCCAGCACCGACGCCATCGAAGCGATGTTGACAACGTTGGCGCGGCTGTGATTGATCCCCTCCGCACAAGGAACTGGCCATGGAAATCCTTCTGGACAAGCGTGCGGTTAAGCAGATTCGGCTCTCGGCGCAGGACGCCATCGAGGAGGGCGATACGGAGACACTCCGCGACGACATCCTCGACTCCTTCAGCGAAGATCAGGCTGAGGAGATCGAGCGCCGCATCGACACGGACTTTTACGACTTTCTGGGCGACACTCTGGAGGAGTGGTCGGGCGAGGACGTCGACGAGCTGCTCGACCTCCTTGAGTCACAGCTCGCTGATGTCGGGGTCGAACTGAAATTCGAGTCCGTCGAAGCGTCCGGGGATGACGACGCAGATGATGACTTCGACGCGGATGACGACGACGACCTCGACGCCGAAGAAGCGGTTGATGACGAGGACTGAACTCTAGTCGCGCCCCGGACATACCGGAGCGGCCGCCTGAAGCCCCGGACAAGCCGCCATCTCTGACACCGCCCGCCGGGCGAAGCGCTGGCAGGGAAACTCAACCAGCAGCGTTCGCCACACCACGCACGCCCCTACAAGATCGTCTTTTCGACGAAGCGCCGCCTCTTCCCAAAGCGCGTTATCTCTACGCAACGATGTCCTGTGCTCGCTAAACACTCGATGGAAAGCATCTGCGGCGGCTCTGGGCTCATCGAGATCGTCGCGTAATATTTCTGCGGCGAGCATCGCTCCGTCGTCAAACCGGGGAGCCGCATAGCTCCCGTTGCCCCACGAAACCTCTCGCACAGCGAGCATCCGGGCCAGCGTGGCGAGCGCATCCCGCGGCCTTCCCACGGCGCGTTGCACTCTCGCGAGTGCGAAGTGCCCGTCATCCCAATGGCTGTTGTCCGGGTAAGGCACAAACTCGACAACAGCAAGCCAGGCGGTCTCCGCCGCTACCGGATCTCCCGTGGCCTCGATGCGAATCGCACGCTCGGCGAGGACACTCTCGATCATGAGCGAGTTCTGGATTCGTGGGTTTGCTGCGAGCGAACCCAACCAAGTGATTGCCGCCGAGCGGATCGGGATTTCTGCGTCGAGCGCACGCAGTCGCAGCCTGAGCGCCCCGCGGGCGGGTCCGGTGTCGGGAGCTTCCTCAACCAGCGCAGCCAACGAGCGATGGGCGGCAGCGATCTCGCTGGGCACCGTCGAATCGAGACCCATCACTGCCAACTGCAGGCGCGCACGGGCCCTGTGTTCCCAGTCGCTCCCCTCCCCGGTCACCAGGGACAGCAATCTCTCCGTGCACGCACGGTCGCCGACACGTCGGCAGGCCATCGCGGCGCGATACCGCGCATCGTTTCTGTCGCGCGGCACCTCAGCGTCCGCCGCCGCGCCCTCGTACGCCACCGCCGCGCTGTGGAACCTCCCTGACGAGTACTCCCGATCTCCCTCGGCGATTCGCCGACGATAACTCGCGGACATCCCAGCGGAACAACCTCCGAGCGCCATGGCGAGCACGATTTGCGCGAGCGGCGGGGTTCGCGTGGTCACGCGAAGACCGAGTGAGCGATTTCGCGGAGCATCTCTGTGGCGGCCCCGACGTCGTTGAGCGAGACGTCCAGATGAGTCACCGCGCGAAGTCTGAACTCTCCGAATACCGAGAGAAGAATCCCTCGAGATTTCGCCCGATGCGCGAAAGCGCCTGCGTCGATTGGTCCGTCGGCGGGAAGGTCAATCATGACGATGTTGGTGTCTGGAGTTCCGACCGTCAGCCCATTGCACCGTGCGAGTCCGCTCGCCAACGTCCGGGCGGCAAGGTGATCCTCGGCAAGTCGCGCGACGTGGTGATCGAGCGCGAAGATTCCGGCGGCAGCAAGCACGCCCACCTGGCGCATGCCACCGCCCATCCTTTTACGAAGCCTGCGTGCTTCGATCAAATGGTCACGTGTCCCGACCAGCACCGAGCCGACCGGAGCGCCGAGACCCTTGGAAAGGCAGACCGAGATCGTGTCCGCGTCGCTAACGACCTCCCTGGCAGACACCCCCAGCGCGACCGCAGCGTTGAAGAGGCGCGCGCCATCGAGATGCACCTTCAAGCCGGCCTCATGCGCCGCGACGATCGCCGCCCGACACTCTGCGATCCCAATAACCCTGCCACCAGCACGGTTGTGGGTGTTCTCAAGCACCAGAGCCCGGGTGCCTGGACACCAGTCCACCCGCGGCCGCAGCGCGCCGCGAATCTGATCGGGAGACACCTCACCAGCCAACCCGACCGGGACCAACTGCACTCCCGCGATCGCGGCCGCCGCCCCGGACTCGTACCAGAGACAGTGGGCACCCTCCGCGACCAACACCTCATCACCATGTCGAGCGTGAAGTTGGAGAGCGATCTGGTTCGCCATGGTCCCAGACGGGACAAACATCCCGGCTTCCCTCCCCAGTAAGTCCGCCACTCTATGCTCCAACTCGAGTGTGGTTGGATCCTCCCCGAAAACGTCGTCGCCGACGACCGCGGAAGCCATCGCGGCCCGCATCCCGGGCGTCGGACGCGTGACGGTGTCTGATCTCAGGTCTATCGTTGGAAGGGTCATTTCATCGTGTCTCCTACCGAATGCCGCCGCTGACGCCAACCGATGATATTCCCTCTTGCAACATCACCAAGCTATGATAGAAGCGCGTCTCTCTTAGCCACCCTAGCTCAGGGGTAGAGCAACGGTTTCGTAAACCGTAGGTCGTCGGTTCAAATCCGATGGGTGGCTCCAGCGGTCGGGGATTTCGCATCGGCTCACCACCCCGCGAATGCCCGATATCCTCTGATTGTTTACTGGATTGGGGAGTGGGTGCTCCGATCACGGTAGGAGTTGTCTTGGACGACCCCACTACCCGTTGGAGCCGCACGAACCTCTTCGGTTTCAAGATCTGAGAATCGAGACATCGGCCTTCATCCACGCGACGGAGGCATCGCTGGACGGGAACAAAGATGAGCCGCGGCAGGGAAACTGGCGTCACGATCCGCCGGATCTCTTCGGCGCAGCGGACTGCCCGCCCCAGAAGTTATCCGGCTGACCCCAGGGTCCGCGACCAGGCGCAGTCCTGCGCGAGGAGATGACTACCCTGCGCCTCTGAGCCAAAAAGGGAAGTCAAAGGCTCGTTCTGTCGCGGGGTGATGCCGTTTCGGCAGGTTGTTTCCGCGACGACCCGAACCGCAAAGTCCTCGCCGTTGGCCTGCGAGATGCCCCATTCCGTCAAGGCGGGGTGACAAAACACGTCACACCAGTGGGAGTGTCAAGGGCCAGGCCCGCGCCCCCGATCTTCGAGTGCATCTATGATTTGTGGAGCTCCTGTGCATTTTTAGCTCCTGCTTCGGAGCTTGGTACCGACAGAGCCATTGGCATACCGACTGCATCCATGCCATCTGTCCAATCCGAGGCTCTGACAAATCGAGCGGTTCGAAATGTCGGATGAATCAACGGACGGAGGGTACTTCAATGAAGCGTTCCATGAAGAAGGTTCTCGCTGGCTTCACCCTGGTCGAACTGATGATCGTTGTGGTCATCCTGGGCATTCTCGCCGCGGTCGCGATCCCCGCGTTCACCCGCTACGTGAAGCGCTCGAAGACCAGCGAGGCGACCGGCAACATCTCAAAGATCTATCAGGGTGAAGTCGCCTACTTCAACCAGTCCTCGGAGCAGAGCGTCGCCAGCTTCGCATCGGCCACTCCTCTTCCCGCGGCGGGCCCGACCGCGTCTAAGTATCCGGCGCAGCCCACCGCGTTCACGGCCGATTCAGGCTGGAGTGCAATCGGATTCTCGGTCGATGCTCCCCTGTACTACCAGTACGCAGCCACGGCTTCGGCGAGCAGCTTCAACTCCATCGCAACGGGTAACATCGATGGCGACGGCGTCAACTCGGGGTTCAGCCGTTCGGCCACCCTGAACGCCGGTGAGATTCAGGGCACTCAAATCGTCATCTCCAACGAACTCGAATAGTCTCGTGCTCACCGCAAGGTGAGTGCCTGACTCGACTCAAATAAGTCGCGACCGCATCAACATGCAAGCCGGGCATCATTCCATCACGGAATGATGCCTGGATGTCGTTGTATCCTCAGAGAAACGCTACGGCTCTCCCCTGGACAATACGGTTCCTGCCACGACCAGCATTCGCTGCCGGGGCAACAACACCGTCGAATCCCGGTAGATCCACAACATCTTCACCTGCTAGTAGCAACCGACCACAACGCGACTATCCCGACTCGATCTGTCACTCGTCGTGATCGGGCACCCACAGCTTGAAAGCTGGCGACGAGCATCGCTGCATGCCCACCGCTGACGCGCGACCGGAGCACGACACACACCGCGCTCCAAGTTCACCTACAATGACTCGCCGGTCTACGCGACACTCCGCAACACGATGCCGCGATAGAAACCCTCCCGCGAGCGACTCCGTTGAACCAACCTGCAGTCGATGACCGTGAACGACCGCGCATCGGGCTCTATCGCCCCAGTTGTGTCCCATGGGAAGTCTACCCACAGAGCCGCCTTGCGACAGGTTGTCGTTGTCATTCGCACGCACCGCATGGTCGATCGGCGAGGGCGATCAGATCGCGCCACTCTCGCGTCCGGTACAGCAACCACGGCGTGAGCGACGGGGCGTCGCGACAAACTTACCGCCCGATCATCCACGATGGGAGGTGTGTAGACGGCCATCATTTTCCGCATGAATTTGACCACCACGGGCGGTTCGAAATGCTCACGACGGTGCTTCGTCGGACTTGCGCGAGCAGTTCGGACGCGCGATCGAAAGGCCGATGGAGCCGACTCTGGAGTTCGCGGTCTGTCGTC
>CANJUR010000005.1 GCA_947477565.1 Deltaproteobacteria bacterium | reverse complement strand
TCGACGGAGTCGACGGCGTTGTTCTGGATCGCGAGGCTCACCCCCGATTGGAGCCGGGTGTCAGGCTGGGCCACGGGGCGATCGAGGCACCCTTGACCGAGGACACCCAGCATCGCGACGGCCACGCCGTAGTGCATCGCACCGCGAACACGAATGGAATGGGACATAGAAAGCACTGCTCCTTGAGCGAGGAAACCTGAAACACCCAGCGCAGCGGCGGTGAGCCTTCACCGATTCCATGGCCAGTCGGCTTTTGGGGTAGATCGTCCCAGCCCGCAACGTCGATCTCATTATTAGCTATCGGCGCGAGAGCAGCGACACCCTCGTGATGGGATTGAGCTGCCCCGACCCGGAACTCGCGCGCACCATCCGCAACCCCGACGCCATGGCCATCGCCGGGGTACGGCCGCGTCCCTACGGCCCCGATCGCTTCTACCTGAGCACCGACCCGGAGGCCTTCCGCACCGGGCTCGAAGGGGCCCTGCTGCCGTTGGCATCCCAGGTCCGCGATCAGCCGGCCTGGCGCCTCCCTCCGGCAGCTCCCGTGCCCGATCGATCGTCCCGTCACCTTCCCTCGACCACCACCGCGCCCGATCGATCGGCTGCACCGTCTCCTTGACGCAGCTCCCTGGCGCTCGCGACCCTCGCTCCATACCCTTCGACCAGGTCTCGCTCTCGGACCTCAAGCTCGGCCTCGCCGACCTCCTCGACCCCCACGGCGCCGAGCTCGACGCCACGTGAGCGGGTGCTCTCGACAGCGCAAACCCCGGGGAGCTTCGCATCATTAATATTACATGATTTTGTAATATTTTATACGGACTTCATGGGGGTGTGAGAGCGGGGAAGACGTTCGGGTAGGCCGAGCGCTGGGGAGCGCCTTCGTGGTGGGGTCATTGGACGCCTCATCAGGGATCCTGGATTGCTTCCGAAGCGCCTTTGATTCTCGACGAAACAACCGTCACCCCAACGGCACGGTCGACTCTCCGGAATGCCCGTCTCGCAAGTGTGCCTATGGCTTCAGCCCGCAGCGAGCGAGACAGGTCATCGTTCTGACGGTATCCGACGGCAATGTGCCTGAAGGCCGCACGAATCCGCGGATGTGCCAGCGATCGGTGGCGAGGGAAGGGCGGAAGGACGCGCGGTGCTCAGTCCGCCGTGGCGGCGGGATCTGCCACGATCGCGGAGACGGATTCTGGCGACTCCTTGCGGATGCGTCGGCGCACACCGGGCAGCGCCGCGAAGCGCTCGGCCCCGCCGCTGCGCAGCAGAAACTGCCCCGCCGCCCGCATCTCCTCGTGCGCCGGGACGAGCAACGTGAACGCCTGCGCGAGGCGCGCGTCCCACTGCCCAAGCTCGTCGGACTGCGCGGCCTTCATGAGCCGGGTGAGCTCCGTCGCGATGCGCCGCGCCTCGGCGATGTCCTCCGCGCGGTAGTACTTCGGGTCGCGCTCGATCACGTCGCGCTGGGACTCGTAGAAGTTGGCGAGGCGCTCAAGGTCGTCGCGCAGCGGAGCGTGTCCCTTCTTGCGCCCGATGCGCTTCAACTCTGTCGCGTGCAGGGCGTCGTCCTCGAAGTAGTGCAGGGCGACCTTCAGCATGCGGGCCCGCGTTTCGTGCGCGTGCGTGGCGAACTCGTCCGAGAGCAACACGCCGGAGCCCTGGGCCTCGGCGGCGTCGCGGCGTAGCAACATGTGGCGCATCGCGCGCGCCGCATCTCGGAGGCTCGCCGGGGTCGTCGGCGCAAACTCCTCCGCCGGGAGCCGGGCGAAGCGCGGACGGAGGTCGTCGCTGTCGGCCAGATCGGTGGTTTCCAGGGCCGTTCGCACGACGGCGCGAAGGTCGGGTGGCGCGGCGAGAAGCGCGGCCGCGTCGATCGCCTCGATGCGTAAAAGCAGTGCCTCGAAGGCGGCGGCACAGAGGTCGGGGGTGTGTCGGGACTCAGCGGGGGTGCGTGCCATGTGGGGCAAACGGTGTAGTGAGTTCGTTGGCGGTGCGCCAGTTTCTGGTGCGCGACGGGGGAAGGGCTACGAGGCCTTGCGGGGGCGCTCCCAGCCGGACTCCGGGCGCAGCGCTTCGCGCCAGCGGGCGGGCCGTGCGAGGCCGTACTCGGCGAGGTCCACGGGGAGGGTTCCGAGCACCTGAAGGCCGGCGTCGGTGGGGGTCGACCGCAGTGCGCGAAACTTCACCCCAGCCGCCGCGGCCTTTCTCGCCGCCGCGCCGAAGTCCGGGTCGTGCACGTCGCTCGGGCGGACGCACTGTGCGTCCCGGCGCTGAACCACGAAGAGCACCGTCGCCTCGATTCCCCGGCGGCGCTCCTGGATGAGCGCGAGGAGGTGTTTCGTTGCGCGCAGGCTCACCGAGTCGGGGAAATACGCGCGGCGGTCGGGGTAGACGAGGTGGCAGTTTTTCACTTCGACGTCGTGCACAAGCCCGGGGGCCGCGAGGCGGAAGTCCACCCTGCTGCCAGCCACGTGTGGATACTCCGGCCGAACCGTCTCGTACGGTCCCATCCGCGGGATGGCGTGCGCCTCAAGCATCGCCCGCACAAGCCGGTTGGGGAGGATGGTATCAACGCCGATGCGCACCCCGTCGATCTCCATGGCGCACCAGGTGAAGGCCAACTTGCGCGATGGGTTCGCGGCCGCGCACACCCAGACCCGCGCGCCGGGGCGGACGAGGCCCTCCATCATCCCGCTGTTGACGCAGTGGGCGGTGATCGCGCGGCCATCGTCGAGCACGATGTCCGCGAGGAAGCGATGGTACCGACGCACCAACCGGCCGGACTCCAGAGGTGCCGACCAGGGGAGGAGGAAATCAATGTCCACGGTGGTGCGAGCCTCTCGAAGTCAGCGCGGTTGGTCTGCGACGACCTGGTTACGACCGATGCGCCTGGCTTGATAGAGCGGGAAATCCCCCGCGGCAACGAGGGCGGTGCCGTCGTTTTCGCCCGCCCGCAGCGTGGCCGCACTGACACTCACGGTGACCCATGCCGCCGTGGTGCTGTTTCCGTGCAGCATTTGCTTCGCCTCGATCGCATGTCGCAGGCACTCCGCGCGAGCGTGCACCGCCTCTGGGGCATGGAAGAACGCTGGATAATGTCGCGAATGTTTTCAGGGGCTGCGGAGGCGTCTTCCTGCAGCGGAGGTCGCAAGCGCAAGCGCTGCCAGGAGGGCAGCACCCACCGCCGCCTCGGCAGAGTCTGCCGGGGCGAGCCAGAGGGTCACGGTGAGCGGCGCTTCGGCGGGGACGGGGGCGACGCAGAGCAGTGGTGCGCACTCCGCGAAGCTGCGACCGAGGCAGAGAACCACCGCCGCGAGTATGCCGCGCGCCGCCAGCGGCAGCGTCACGCGGAAGATGGTCGCGACCTGCGATCCGCCCAGGGCCAGCGAGGCCTCCTCAAGCTCGGCCGGAACCGCCCGCAGCGCGCCCTCGGCGAGCGAAGACAGCCACGGTAGGTTGATCGCCGCGAGGACGAGCGCCATGGCGAGGGTGGTGCCCCGAAGACCCGTGGAGACGCCGACGAGAACCCAACCTGCCAGGCCGAATACAACGGCAGGTAAAGCCGTGGCGGCGGCGCGGGCGCTGCGCACGGCGCGTGAGAGGATGGAGTCGTCGGCGACGCGGGCGAGCCAGAGGCCGAGCGAGAGACCCGGCGCGAGGGCGAGCGCGGTGGCGAGGGCGGCGAGGCGCACCGTGCGGCCGAGGGCGTGGAGGGCGGGGCCGAGCGCGGCGGGCTGCGCGCGCAGGCTCAGGGCACCGCCGAGGAGGAGTCCCGCGACGAGGGCGACGAGGGCGAGCACGACGAGGGCGGTCAGCGTCGCGAGGAGGCCTCGTCCGAGGGGCTCGAGCGAGCGGGCGGGCGCGCGAGGAGCACCACTCCCGTGGACAGGATCAGCAGCACCAGGGACATCGCGAAGAGGGAGTGATTCCATGAGGAGGAGGGCGGCGCGCGGGGGAGTTCGTCGATGATGCGGGAGGTGAGGGTGTGGGGTCCGCCGCTGTGGGCGGCGAGTAATTGTACCGCGACGGTCTCTCCCGCCGCGCGGGCAAACCCGCTGCAGCCCGCTGCAGCGAGGCCCCGCCAATGGGCAGGAACCACGACTCGCCAGGTTGTCTGCCAGACCGACGCGCCGAGGGCTTCGCTAGCCTCTCGCAGTGACTCCGGTGCGCAGCGCAGCGCAGCGACGGAGAGGAGCGCGACCGTGGGCAGAATCATCACGGCGAGCACCAGGCCGGTGATGAGGGTGGTCGCATGGGTGACTCCGAGCACCCGAAGGACGCGCAGAGCGGCGAAGCCGAAGACCACTCCCGGGAGGGCCGCGCAGACTTCGAGCACGCGAACCACGCGGACGCGCCAGGCCTCCGGTGCGAGTTCGGCGGAGTACACGGCGGCGGCGAAGCCGGGGAGGGCGCCGAGGAGGGTCGCGAAGCCGGCGCAGGCCAGAGTGGCGCGGGTGGCCGGCAGGAGGTCGCGCGGGTTGTTCTCGATGAGGCCGAGAACTCCGCGGGCGAGCACTGCGGCGGCGAGCACCGCGGACCCGGTAAACAGCAGTGTGGCGCAGGCCCGGAGCGCGCGAGCGAGCCATCGGTCACCGACGCCGAGCGGGCTCACGGTCGCGGTCGCTCGGAGCGCCGGTGTCGCACGTCGATGCCGCGCACCATGAAGACGACGTGCTCGGCGAGGTTGGTGGCGTGGTCGGCGACGCGCTCGACGTACTTGGCCGCTGAGGCGACGGCCTGGCCCGCAGGAATCTCCTCGGGGTGCACGCGCATCCACGCGAACACCTCGCGCAGGACGCGGCTGTAGAGGGCATCGACCTCCTCGTCGCGGCGCAGCACGGCCTCCGCGCGTTCGGCGTCCCGCTCGACGAAGGCGTCGAGGGCCTCGCGCAGCATCGACTGGGCGGCGTCGCTCATCTCTGCGAGTTCTGGGTGCGGCGGCACCGCCCGGGCGAGGGCGATTTCCGCGACGCGCTCGCAGAGGTTGACCGCCTCATCGCCGATGCGCTCGAGGTCGGTGACGAACTTCAGCGTCGTCGTGATGAAGCGGAGGTCGTCGGCGACGGGCTGTCGGAGCGCGAGCATGTGGATGGCAAGTTCGTCGATCTCCATCTCGTCGCGGTCGATGCGTGCGTCGAGTGCCTCGACCTCCTGCACGCGCCCGAGATCGCGGTCGAGAAACGCCGTCACCGCGAGGTGGATCGCTCGCTCGCAGCGCGCGCCCATCGCGAGGAGGTGACTACGGAGCTCCCGGAGTTCGTCTTCGAAGTCGCGGGAGCGGTGTCCGCCGGAGTGGGGCATCGCGTCAGCCGTAGCGCCCGGTGAGGTAGTCCAGCGTGAGTCGCTCGCGGGGTCGGGTGAAGACCACGCGGGTGTCGCCCACCTCGACGAGGCGGCCGTCGTGGAAGAGGGCGATGCGCTGCGAGACGCGGGCAGCTTGCTGCGGCGCATGCGTCACCACGACGATCGTGAGGCTCTCGCGAAGGTCTGCGAGAAGGCCCTCGATGCGCGCCGTGGCGATGGGATCGAGCGCGCCCGTAGGGTCGTCGAGAAGGAGCACCTCCGGGCCGACCGCGAGCGCGCGGGCGATGCAAAGTTGCTGCGCGGCTCCTGGGCTGAGCGAGCGGGCGTCGTCTGCGAGGCGGTCGCGGATGTCGTCCCAGAGGTCGGCGCGGCGGAGGGCGGTCTCCACGCGGTCGGTGAGCGTTCGGAGGTCGTCGATTCCGGCGGTGCGCAGTCCGTATGCGACGTTGTCGAAGACCGATCCAGGGAAGAGCCGCGGTTGGGCGAAGACCATCCCGACTCGGCGGCGTAGGCGGCGCAGATCGGTGTCGGGGCGGTGGATGTCCTCGCCGTCGAGGGTGATGGTGCCTGTCACGCGCGTGCCGGGGCGTCGCTCGTCGAGGCGATTCAACGCTCGCAGTAGCGCGCTCTTGCCGCACCCGGATGGCCCGATGAACGCCGTCACCTTGTGCGGCGGGAGCCCGAGATCGACATCGAAGAGCACCTGCCGACCGTCGTAGAAGTAGTTCAGGCCACGCACGTCGATCTTCGCGGGCGTCGCCTGCGCGGGAGCGGACTCGGGGGGCACGAAAAGGTCTGGCGCGAGTCTCAACACGGTCAAAGCTGAACGGTGACAGCTTGTCGTGGCAGCGCAACCGCTCTTGGGTGACGGTCCGGTGAACATTGCGCGTGCGTGCGCAGACTCCCCGGAGGCCTCGCGCAGCTGTTTCGAGACTGTCACGGTCGTGGGATAAGAGACCGCGTTGTGAGCCAGACACCGCGCGTGCTGATCGTGGAGGACGAGCCCGACCTCGTTCGGCTGTTGGAGTTCAACCTGCATGAGGCCGGCTTCGAGACTCGCTCCGTGGGCCGGGCGACGGAGGTCTTGAAGCTCGCCACGGTGTTCGAGCCGGACGTGGTGCTGCTCGATCTGATGCTGCCAGACGGCTCGGGGACGGACGTGTGCCGGGCGCTCAAGAGCGGCGCTGCCACCCGCCAAATTTCCGTGATCATCGTGACCGCACGGGGCGAGGAGATCGACCGTGTGGTGGGCTTCGAACTTGGCGCCGACGATTACGTCACCAAGCCCTTCAGTGTGCGCGAACTCATCCTCCGGATCCGCGCCGTTCTTCGGCGCAGCGACCCCGAGGGCACGGCGGAGGACGTCATCACCTTCGGGCGGCTGAAGGTCGATCTCACCGCGCATCGGGTCTACGTGGACGGGGCCGAGGTGGTGCTGACAGCGTTGGAGTTTCGGCTACTCTCGACCCTCATCGACCGTCGCAACCGGGTGCAGAGCCGCGACGCGCTCCTCGCCGACGTCTGGGGTCTTCAGATGCACGTCGAGACCCGCACCGTCGATACGCACATCAAGCGGCTGCGCGAGAAGCTCGGCGTCGCTGGGGAGTACATCCACACCGTGCGTGGCGTCGGGTACCGCTTCGCCTCGGACCCCTCCGACCCCGGCGGCTGAGCGCTGGCGATGGCGCTCGGCGCTCGGACGAATCGGCGCTTCAAGCTCGGCCTGCGCGCCCGCCTCCTGGTCATCTCCATCTCCGTCGTGGCGTTGGGCCTCGTGCTCGCACAGGCGTTTATCTCCAACGCACTCGACAAGAACCTCCGCGCTCGCGCCGAGCAGCAGCGGCTGACGGAGTCGTCGCTCATCGCCGCCGCCGTGCGGGCGGTCGGCGCGTGGGATACCGACCGCGCCGATCCGCTGGTGCGCGAACTAGCCGCGCGGGTGCACGACCGGGTGACTCTGCTCGCCCCGGACGGCCGGGTGGTGGCGGACTCCGCGATTCCCATCGCACGGGTGGCGTGGCTGACCAATCACGGTGCTCGCCCGGAGGTGCTGGCCGCGCACCGCACCGGTCGCGGCGTTGCGCAGCGACAGAGCGTGACCGTGCACCGTGACCTCACCTACGCCGCGACGCTGGTCGATGGCCCCGGTGGAGAGTGGGTGCTGCGCGTCGCCGTCTCGTCGGCGCAGGAGCAGGCCACACGCCGGGCGGTGTGGCGTCTGCTCGGGGTCGGCGGCGCGCTCGGGTTGCTCGCCGCGGCGGGGATGTCCTGGCTCGCGGTGGCCCTGGCGGCGCGCCCGCTGCGGCGTTTGACGCAGACGGCGCGCGCGATGGTGCACGACCTTTCCGTGCGAACGCGCCTCGACCTCGACGACGATGTCGGTGCTTTGGCGGGCGCGCTCGACGGGCTCGCGGACAACCTCGCGAGCACTCTCGGCAAGCTCGAACGGCAGCGCGATCGGTTGGGTGCGATCCTGGAGTCGATGGCCGAGGGGGTGCTCGTCACCGACGCACGTGGGCAGGTGGTGCTGGCCAATCGGGCGCTACGCGAGATGTTCTTGCTCGGCGGCGAGGTTGCGGGGAAGGATCCCATCGAGGTGGTGCGCAACGCCGACCTGCATGACCTCTTCGCTGCGGCTCTGCGGTCGGCAGAACCCACCACGCGAGAGCTTTTCATCGAGGGCGTGCGGCCGCGGCGGGTGATGGCGCGCGTGGCACCGGTCGAGCAGCCCGGGGCCGGGGCCGTCGCGGTGCTTTCGGATGTGACCGAGCTGCGGCGGCTGGAGACGGTGCGACGCGACTTCGTGGCTAACGTCTCGCACGAGCTGCGCACCCCGGTGGCGGCGATTCGCGGAGCGGCGGAGACGCTGCTTCTCGGGGGTGCGCAGCGGGCGGAGACGGCCTACGAATTTGCCACCATGATCGACCGTCACGCCGAGCGCCTGCACCGTCTGGTGGAAGACCTGCTGGAGCTGTCACGCATCGAGGCGCGCGAACTCCGCATCGACCTCGCGCCGGTGGACCTCCGCGCAGAAGCCGAACATGCGCGAGAACTCCTGGCCATCGCGGCGCAGGCCCGTCGGACGGAGGTGCGTGTGAGCGTGTCGGAGCCCGAGGTGGAGGTGCTCGCAGACCGCGGCGCGCTCGAGCATGTGCTCACCAACCTGCTGGAAAACGCCATCAAGTATTCCCCCGAGGGCTCGGTGGTGACGGTTCGCGCGGAGCGCCGCGGGGCGACCGTGCGCACGCTCGTCGAGGACAACGGACCGGGCATCGAGACCCGGCACCTTCCTCGGCTTTTCGAGAGGTTCTATCGGGTGGACGCCGGTCGTTCACGGCAGGTCGGCGGCACCGGGCTGGGCCTGGCGATCGTCAAGCATCTCGCGGAGGCGATGGGCGGCGTGGTGGGCGTGGAGAGCACCGTCGGTCGCGGGTCGCGCTTCTGGATCGACCTGCCGCGCGCCCCGGACGCCTGACCGTCGAATCAGAACTCGTAGAAGAGCGATAGCACCACCACGACCCAGACGATGGCGGTGATGGCGAGGGAGGCCCAGGCGAGGCGGCGCGCGGTGCGGCCGCGGGCGCGGGCGAGTTCGACGCGGCGGTCGTTGGCAGCGGAGTAGGCCAGGAGCCCTGCGGTCACCCCGGCGAGGCCGACCGGGTTGCAGCCGCCGAGGAGAGCCACCACCGACAGCACGACGGAGAGCACCGCGCGGCCGGCGAGGTCTTCGTCGGCGACGAAGCCTGCCGAGGCAGTTTGTGCATACACAGGTTGGTAAGCCTGGGGCATCGGCGCGGCGGGCGCAGACGCTCGGAGCACCTGCGCGAGCAGCGCCGGATCGACCGCCTGGGTCGATGGCACACACTGCGTGGGCGCGGGCGGAACGGCGGCGAAGGGGGTTCCACAGCGCGGGCATTGCACCCACGGGGCGACGGCGTCGAAGTCGAGCTGACAGCGCGGGCAGCGGGTGTGCATCGTTGGAGGGCGGTGACGCTATCACCTTCGCTTCGCGTGGCCGCGGTGGTGGTTGGCCCGAGCACTCCTGCGGGCAGTGCTTGTCCCACCGTCGCGCGGGGTGGTAGTGCGATGAGGCCGTGGGCCCTGCACTACTGCTGCTGGAGTTGGGATCGATCGCGCGCGGCTACGTCGCGCTCGATGCGATGGCGAAGCGGGCGGTGGTATCGGTGCTCCACGCGGAGCCGATGACTCCCGGCAAGTACTGGATCGCGCTGCACGGCGGCGAAGCCGAACTTGAGGAGGCGCTCGTGCCCGGGCTTGAGGTTGCGGCGGGCCAACACATCGACCACGTGCTGCTCACGTACGCGCACCCCGACGTGCTCGCTGCGGTGGCGGCGGGCGGTGGCGTGCGCACGGGCGTTCCGGAAGACTCCGTCGGAGTGCTCGAACTCTCGTCGCTTTCGGCGGCGGTGCGTGCGGCCGATGCGGCGCTGAAGGGCGCGGGCGTGCGCCTGGTCGATCTGCACCTCGGTCGCGGCATCGGGGGCAAAGGCACGGTGGTGCTGACCGGTCCGCTGGAGGACGTCGAGGCCGCGGTGGCGATGGGCGCCGAGGCAGCGACGGCGGCATGGCTCGTTGCGACGGAAGTACTGGCGAACCCCGACGCCGTGGTTGCGCGGGCCGCGGTGAGTCGGACCGGTGGTTTGATCGCGCGGTAACGGCGAGAGTCCCGCCGCGCCGGGCGTGCGCGACGTCGTCGGCTGCACCTCGACCCGCACGGGACAGGTGTGTTGCCGACAAACCCGGGCTGGCGGTTGTTTGGCTGACAGGAAAGGTGGATGCCGGTCTGCGGCCGAGCGGTCAGACGCTGAGAGCGAGCATGCGTTCGATGGGGCGCAAGGCCTTCACGCGCAGTTCTTCCGGGAGCGTGATCTCGGGGCCGAGCGTGACGAGCGCGCGGTGCACAGCCTCGAGGGTGTTCTTCTTCATGAAGGGACAGTCGTTGCAGGCGCAGTTGGCGTCCGGCGGAGCGGGGATGAACTCCTTCTCCGGCGACGTACGCCGCATCTGGTGCAGGATGCCGCTCTCGGTCACTACGATGAACTCGCGCGCAGGCGAGTTCTTCGTGTAGGCGAGCAGCGCGCTGGTTGAGCCGATGAAGTCGGCCATCGCGAGCAACTGCGGCTCGCACTCGGGGTGCGCGACGATCTTCGCCGCCGGGTGACGGATCTTCAACGCGATGAGCTTCTTCTCGGAGAACGTCTCGTGCACGACGCAGCTTCCCCGCCAGAGCAGTAGTTCGCGCCCGGTCTGTTTGGCCACGTAGGCGCCGAGGTTGCGGTCCGGCGCGAAGATGATCGGTCGCCCCTCGGGCACGCTGCGTACGATCTTCTCCGCGTTGGAGCTTGTGCAGATGCAGTCCGAGAGCGCCTTCACGCCCGACGAACAGTTGATGTACGAGATGACGTAGTGGTCGGGGTGGCGTGCGGTAAACGCCGCGAATCGGTCCGCAGGACAGCCGTCGGAGAGGGAGCATCCGGCGTCCATGTCCGGGAGCACCACCCGCCGAGTCGGATTAAGGATCTTCGCGGTCTCGGCCATGAAATGGACGCCCGCGAAGACGATGACGTCCGCCGTGGTCTTTGCCGCGGCTTGTGAGAGTTGCAGCGAGTCGCCGACGAAGTCCGCCACGTCCTGCACTTCACCGTCCACGTAATAGTGCGCAAGCAGCACCGCGTTTTTCTCGCGCTTGAGCCGCTTGATGTCTTCCGCGAGGTCGTCCGCCACCGCCATCGTTCGTACTCCTTCGCGCGCGGGCATTCGACACCCGGCCGCGCCCCCGGACCGTAGTGCGGCACTCTTTGGAAGTCACCCGCCGCGCCTCTGTGTCGATGTTGTTTGCGCGGAGTGCTTCGACTATCTTGCGCGCCGCCTCCTGCGGGTGTCCGACTGCCTAGACCCCCCCCCCCGGCCCCCTCCGAATGACCACCCCCGAAGAAGCCCAGTTGCTTGAGCGCGCCCGCGGCGGTGACCGCGCAGCGTTTGGGCTCATCGTTCGCCAACACCAGCGGCGCATCTATCGACTCGCCATGCACCTCACGGGCTCCGCTGGCGATGCCGACGACGTGGTGCAAGAGACTTTCCTGCGTGCTTTTCGAGCGATCGAGCGCTTCGACGGCCGCGCGGAAATCTTCACCTGGCTCTATCGCATCTGCGTCAACGTCTCGCTCAACCAGCGTCGTCGGCAGCGTCGGGTCGTCGCCGACCTCGATGATCCGCGGGTGCCGGAGCCCGCAGCGGAGGGCAGAGACCCCTCGGAGAGCGCCGATCAGGCGGAGTCGTGGCGCTCTCTCGCGGCGGCGGTCGATCAGTTGTCCGAGTCGCTGCGCACCACCCTGATGCTCGCCTGCGTCGAGTCACTGCCGTACAAAGAAATCTCTCAACTCCTGGGTTGTAGTGAAGGCACCGTCGCGTGGCGAGTCCACGAAGCGCGACGGCGGCTCCGGGATGCCTTGCCCGACACGGCGCTGGCAACCGACGACCCCGCAGCGAATCCTGGAGGCGACCGTGGACGACGCACTTAGAGAGAAGATTCTGGCGTCTCTCGATCGGGTACCGGGTACTGCGTCCGACCCGTCGCTGGCGAGCGCTCTCGATCACGACCCGGAGGCTCGGGCCTACGCTGCCTCGCTTCGTCGCGTCGATCGGGCCCTTCGCGCGTGGCCCGAGCGATCGCGCTCCGAGGCGGCTTGGGCCACCTCCGAAGCGAAGGTGCTCGCGGCCATCGATGCCGATGCCAAGATTCGCGGGACCGCGCGCGTCTCACCCGCCGAGACCGATGACCTCGCGCCACCAGCCTTTGACGACGACGACGGCGCTTCACTGATGGAGACACGACCTGCCATGTCCGAGCCCAACGAACACGACCCGGACCTCGAGAACCTCTCGGCCCTCACCCGTACGTCCCTGGCGCCTGGAGCGGTGCCGTCGATGCGGCCGCAGTCCATTCCTTCGATCGCCGACGCCTCCGACGACACGAGTTCGGGCATCGTCGATATCAAGCAGTTGTCGGCGATCGCGCGCGTCGCGGCCGCGTCGATGCCTCCGCCCCCGCCCGCGGCAGAGCCGGTGGTTGAGGCGTCGAAGGCGGAGGCCGAGAAGCCGAATCTCGCCGCGAAGCCGAACCTGAAGAAGGATGACGTGATGGTCACCGCGAAGCCCGCGGCGGTCGTTGCGCCGGAGCCTCCGCGTCGCGCGGGCGGCGGCCCGATGTGGGCCATTGGTGGCATGGCGGTGATGGCGGGAGCCTTCCTGCTCTACAACGCCAACCGCGACGGCGCGCCGACATCGCCCGCGGCCGTCGAGTCCACCGCGCCCTCGGGCGCCGAACCGGAGGCCGTCCCGCAGGCGGTTCCGTCCGCGCCCGCCGTTATCGCTGCGCCGAATGCTGAGCCGCCGCCCGTCCCGGTTGCAGCCGCTCCGGAAGCTGCGCCTGCCGCGGCCCCGGCCGTCGTGGTGGAACCACCCGCTGCTGAGCCCGCCGCGGAGTCACCGGCCCACTCTGCCCGTCGCGCTTCGGTCGGCCACGTCGCGGCGCCGACCTCACCGGTGGCTGCCGCGCCGACACCGCCCCCGGAGGCTCGACCCGCCCCGGTCGTCGCGCCTGCTCCCGCGCCCGCCGCTGCCCGCCCCGCCGCCCCGCCGCCGGCCGGCCGCGCGGCCTCCGTGGATGACCTCCTCAACCGCGCCGCGCCCTCCGCCGGACCTGCGGCTGCGGCTGCGGCCCCCGCTGCGGCCTCGGCAGATCTCCCCGAGCGTCTCGGTCGCGCGCAAATCACTGGCGTGCTGAGCCCCCTCACCGGTGCTGTGCGCTCGTGTGCTCAGGGGCAGACGGGCACTGCGCCGGTGGCGATCGTGATTGGCAACGACGGCGCCGTGCGTACCGCGTCGGTGAGCGGTCAGTTTGCCGGCACGCCGGTCGGTGAATGCATCGCGGGCGTCGTTCGTCGCGCGCACTTCCCTGCCTTCCGGGCACCCGTGCAGAACATGATGTTTCCGTACGTGATCACGCCTCCAACGGCGCACTGAGCGCGTCGCTCCGGCGGGTCTTCCGACGCTTCCCGATGCCTCTCATCACCGTCATGGCCCCTTGCTTCAACGAAGCAGGCAACATCACAGAACTCCACTCGCAGGTTCGGGCCGTGTTCGAGCGGCTTCCCGAATACACACTGGAGTTCGTCTTCATCGACAACTGCTCGACCGATGGCACCATCGGCGAGATTCGCGCTCTTGCCGCGAAGGACCCTGCGGTGAGGGCGATTCTCAACGTGCGCAATTTCGGCCAGGTGCGCTCTCCGTACCACGCGTTGCTGCAGTGTCGCGGCGATGCGGTCATCTCGCTGGCGGCTGACCTGCAAGACCCGCCCACGCTCATTCCTGAGCTTCTGGAGAAGTGGCGCGAGGGCTTCAAGGTCGTCGCCGCGGTGAAGCGCACCTCCGACGAGGGCGCCGTCTATCGGCTGCTCCGCGGCACGTTTTACGCGCTTATTCATCGCATCTCAGACGTCCGCCCGATTCAGAATTTCACGGGCTTCGGACTCTACGATCAGGTCGTAATCGACGCGCTGCGACAGATCGATGACCCGCAGCCGTACTTCCGCGGTCTCATCTCCGAAATTGGCTGGCCCCCGGCGCTGGTGCCCTTCGACAAGCCGCGCCGCGTCCGTGGCGTCAGCAAGAACAACTTCTTCAGCCTGTACGACCTCGCCATCCTCGGGATCGTGAAGCACTCCGTGGCGCCGCTGCGTCTCGCAACCTTCTTCGGCTTCGCGATGTCCGGCGTCAGCCTCCTCGTCTCCCTCGGCTACCTCGTCGCAAAGCTCGCGTTCTGGGACCGCTTCGTGCTCGGCACTGCGCCGATTCTCATCGGGTTCTTCTTCTTCGCGTCGGTGCAACTCTTCTTCATCGGGATCCTCGGCGAGTACATCAACTCCATCCACATCCACGTGCGGAAGCTCCCGCTTGTCGTGGAACGCGAGCGGATCAACTGGGGCGCACCGGACGCCTCGCCCGTCAGCGCTGACCGGGTCGAGGCAGCGCGGGGAGGAAGATGAGCTCGTTGAGGAGGCCCAGCGCTCGGGCCGCCGCCGCGATGGCCTCGCCGTGCAGAGTGCTCGCGACGAGGATCGGCACTTCGGGATCGGCGTCCGCCGGGGAGCGGACCGGGACTCCGCGCAGGGTCGAGCCCTGGAGCTTGGGGTTGTTATCGAGGAAGGCCCTGATCTGGGCACGTCCAAGACAGGTGTCGTGGAGGAGCTTAAAGAGGAGCTGTCCAGTGCCCCACACTTGAATCGGGCCGCCGAGATGGGGGGCGATGACGCCATCGATGCGACGCAGTTGCTCCGCGGAGCGCTCGATGTAGGTCCGGACCCGATCGACGGACCTTTGATCGTAGACCGGAGGCTGAGCGGGCGGTGAGGAAGCCCGGCGCGCAAGCGCAAACACTGCCGCGACCGGGACGTCGTGCCCCGCCTCGAAGACCTTCTCTCCTCCAGCGATCGGCGCGAAACCGGCTCCGATCAGGAGGTTCTCCAGAGAGCGTCGCGTGAAGTGGTTGATGTGCTCGGTGTTGAAGTCCTGAAAGGGAGCCCGTAGGCACTCGGCATAGCCTGCGGCGTCGGGAGTCTCGACGTAGAGCAGGCCGTCCTCTTCGATCAACCCACGGAGCGCGGTCGTCGCTGAGTCGAGGTCACGGACGTGCTCGAGGACATGGGAGAGGGAGACCAGCGCGAAGCGACCGAGGTCGGGCAGCGCGAAGAGCCCGCCCGTGTGCGCGTCGAAGCCCAGCGCGCGGACGTTGGCCGCGCAGCGGGGCGATGGATCGATGCCGGAGAGGCGCGTGAACCCGCAGCGCTGCAGCGCCTGGAGAAGGCCTCCGTTGGCGCACCCGACATCGAGCACCGCCCGGTCGCGCCAGGGAACCTGCTCCGCGAGAAACCCCGCGAGGTCTTCCAGGCGTTGGCGGTCATGGACGCTGTCTCCGCCACCGGTGCCGACGGTGCGGTCTTCGTACTTCGATCGGGAGCTGTAATAGGTGTCGTAGGTTGACTGTGGCGCGGGGGTGTCAGCGAAGGCGAATCCGCACTGCCCGCACGCGACGACATCGTACTCGCGCGGAAGGGGGTCTTCCTCGGGCAGGTCGAAGTGTTGAGTGTGCAGAACCTCACCGAGGGAGCCTCTGCAGATGGGACAGGGGCGTAGGAGGTGCTTCATCTGCGGGTGCCCGATGGGGCGCTATTTCTCTGGAGGCGCCTGAAGTACGGCGGGCACATCGAGCCCGCGCTCGAGGATACGCTGCTGGAGCGACGGGACACTCGCGTAGGGGCTGTCGATCGCGTCGATGGTGATCGGATGGTCTTGCGAGATGGGGCGCAGAAGCACCTCGCCCTTCATCAGTTCGCGGCAGGAGATCTGACCCTTGAGCAGCGGGACCGCGAGGTAGACGTCGGCCTCCGTGAGCACGTGGCCGACGGGCAGATCGTGCTTTGCGTAAACTCCGCGCACGAGGGCGTCGAGGTAGCGGACCTCGCGCTCCGGCGGAATGCGCTTCTGGGTGCCCGGCGCACCGCACATCTCCCGCGCCTTCTGCCACGCCTTGAACCACGCGTCGGCCTGCTGGGGCAGCGTGCAGTACGATGCCACCGGGATGCCATCGGCCTCGATGTCGATGTGTCGCTCGAAGGTTCGTGCGCCCTTGGCATAGGCCATCATCACGCTAGAGCTCCAATCGTGGAACTCGTGCGTTGAGTAGCCGATGACCAGTTGAGGGTAGCGGTCGCGCAGGAAGTCGATCTGGTTGAGCTCCAACTCGCTATCCTCGGAGGGGTAGAGCGAGACGCAGTGGTTGATCGCGAGCGGGATGCCGCGGTTGCCGAAGAAGCGGACGAGGTCGTCGACGTCCTTCAGCGACGATCCGCCGGTCGAGGCGATCACCGGCTTACGGGTCTTCGCGATGTGTTCGATCAGGAACCAGTCGTTGATGTCCGAGCTCGCGAGCTTGATCAGCTCGATGCCGAGGTCGACGCACATCTCCACGGACTTCTCGTCGAAGGGCGTGGCCATCGGAATGCACCCGTTCTGGCGGATTGCGCTCACCAGCGTGGCGTAGTCCTCCCAGGCGAGTTGAGTATCGAGCGTCTTCTTGATGTACCGGATGTCTTCGCGCTGGCGGAAATCCTTGTGGATGAAGCGGTCGACCTCGCGGAACTGCAGCTTGATCGACGCCTTCACGTTGCTGAATCGCACGATGCGGCCGAAGTCCGTGATGATCTTCAGGCCCCGGTCGACTCGACCCCAGTGGTTGTTGGCCAGTTCCAGAACGAAGAGGTCTTCGAAGACCGCGTTGGAGTTGCTCGACATCCGAATCACCCTACGTTGGCCGTCGCACCGCTCACAAGTTCCAGGAACCCCAGCAGGCTCGAAATGGTCGCGTGTGGGTGCTCCGCCGCGAGCGTTTCGGGCGCGCCGTACCCATACGCCGCCGCGACCGCCGTCACCCCGTGGTCGTGCGCTGCACGGAGGTCGGAGGCGGTGTCGCCCACCATCCAGGTCGACCCTGGTTCGAGCGCGTGGTCGCGCATCAGGTCGCGCACCAGGTCGGACTTCGACCGCGCGGCCCCGGCGAGGGTGTCGACGCACGCGATGCCCTCGAAGGGATCGAGCGCCAGCGCGGCCAGCATTCGCCGCGTCGGCAGGTCACGCTTCGCCGTCGCGACGAAGGCGCGCACCCCGTGCGACGCGAGCCACGCCAGCACCTCGTGCGCGCCAGGGAAGGCTCTGGTAAGGGTGTAGTCCGATGTGTCGTACCGTCGCACGAAGGCGACCCGCACTCGCGCGAGGGCGCTGGCTTCGGTGCCCGGGAGCAGCGCGGGCAGGAGCGTGTCGAGCGGCGGTCCGATGATTGAGCGCGGCGGCGGGGCGATGCTCGGCAATCCACACTCGACGACGGCCCGCTGGAGCGTGGCGGAGATCTCGGGGTACGAGTCGACGAGCGTGCCGTCGAGGTCGAAGAGGACGGCAGATGGGCGGCGCACGGTCACTCGTCGGGCAGCAGCGGCACGAGCATGTTCTCGCGAAGCTCTTCGCGGGAGAGGAAGGGTGCGAGGTCTTCGAGCGGGGACGAGATCATGCGGCCGTCGGCCAGGCGCCGGGAGGACAGCTTCGGGGCGAAGACCTGGGTAAGGTCGAGGAAGACCTCGCACATCTGCGGACCCTCGGCGTCGAGCGTCTCGCGCACGGCGGCCTCGAGTTCCGCGTGCGTCGAGACCCTTCGGAAGGGGATGCCGTAGGCCCACGCGAGTTTGCCGAAGTCGGGGAATCCGAGGCCGCTCTCGGTGCCGCAGCCGACGATGTTGTCCGGGAAGTAGTTGTGCTGAGTCTGACGGATCGAGTGATAGCCTTGGTTGTTCAGGACGAAGATCTTGATCGGCAGACGGTGCGTCACGATCGTCTGCAACTCCTGCAGGTTCATCTGGATGCTGCCGTCGCCGGCGAGGCAGACCACCCGTCCCCCGGTCGCGACCGCCGCGCCGATGGCGGCGGGCAGGTCGAAGCCCATCGGGGCGGAGCCGGAGTTGTGATAAAGGCGCTGCCCCTTCTTCAAGCGTGCGGCCTGGAAGCTCGTAACCGACGCGGTGCCATCCCCGGTCACGACCACCTCGCCCGGAGGCAGCGCGCGAAACAGCACGTCAATGAAGCAGTATGGATTGACGCTCCCGACGATGTCCCAGTACTCGGGCAGCACCACGGGGTAGCGTTGTGCCCGCTGTTGGCACCAGGCGAGCCACGCGGCGTGGTCGCCCGCGCCTTCTCTTTCGAACGCCCGCTCGAGCGCAGGGAAGAATGCTCGCAGGTCGGCGTGGACGGGTAGGTCGATGGAGAGCGTGGGCTTGCGCAGCTCTGCGGCGTCCACGTCCACCATCACCTTGAATGCGTGGCGCGCAAAGTTCGCCCAGCCGTAGCTGATCTGGCGGATGTTCAACCGGCAACCGAGGACGAGCAGGAGGTCCGCGTTCTGCACGGCGAAGTTGCCCGCGCGGTCACCGATGGTGCCCTGGCGCCCGATGAAATTGGGGTGGTCGGCCCAGAGGGCGTCGAGGGCGTTAAAGCTCACCGCGACCGGGATTCCGAGCCGCTCGACGGATCGCAGGAAGGCCTCGTGGGTGCCCGACGCACGCACGCCGGTGCCCACCAGAAGCACGGGTCGCTCGGCGGCGCGGAGGCGCTGGAGAAGGTCGGCGGCGACGGCGTCGAGGTCGGTGGTCTCGAAGTCCGCCCGGTCTTCCTGGGAGTCATATCCGACCAGGGAGTCGGGGTCGACAAGGGCGCCCTGGACGTTCATCGGGATGTCCAACCAGACGGGCCCCGGACGGCCGTGCTCCGCGAGGTGGAGGGCCCGCTCGAGGTGGTACCGGATGGAGCACGGGTCGGTGACCATCACCGCGTACTTGGTCATCGATGAGACCACGCGGACGATGTCGATCTCCTGGTCGCCCAACTGCCGCAGCGGGAGGTCGGTGCTGCGGACCACGGTCTCGAACTTCACCTGACCGGACACCACGATCATGGGGATCGAATCGACCCACGCGCCCCACACGCCGGTGATGGCGTTGGTGCCGCCCGGGCCGGTGGTGACGTTGACCGCGGCGAGGCGGCCAGAGGCGCGCGAGTAGCTCTCCGCGGCGATGGCGCAGGCCTGCTCGTGGTGGCAGGCAACGTACCGCAGCCTGGGCTCGCGGCCGAAGGCGTCGTTGAGGTGCATCGCCCCGCCGCCGGTGACGAGGAAGACGTCGCGGACGCCGTGACCGGCGAGGAACGAGGCGATGTAGTCCGCTACGCGGACCTTGGTGGGAGCGCTCATGGGAGACCGTCTATCGCACGGAAGGGGCGCGGAAGCGGAGGGGCTACGGCGCGTCGACGAGGCGCTCCTCGGGGATCGCGTAGAGCACCAGGTCGAAGCCTTCGTGGCTGTATGCGCGGAGGAACCATCGGTAGCCGGTGGGAAGCATCTCGCGGAGCTGCAGAGGGATGCGCCAGAGGTGGTCCTGCTCATGGTAGACGCTGACCGTGAGGAGGGGGCGGTTGCGCGCGATGATCTCCCGAGCGCCTTCGAGCGCTGCGGGCTCGGCGCCCTCGATGTCCAGCTTGAGGAACGTGACGTCCTCGCCGCCGGGGATCGACCCGAGCCGGCGGAGCGCGACCACGGTGCCTGCCGAGCGGCTCAGGCGAGCGGCGCCGGTGCCGTCGGCGATGAAGGTGGCCTCGCCGTCCAGGGCGCCGAGCGCGACCGGGACGAGGTCGATGCGCGCCTGCACCGACGGGTCGATGCGCGCGACGCGGGCGCGGAGCCGGTCGAGGTTCTTCGGGTCGGGCTCCAGTGAGATGGCGCGGCGGAAGCGCCCGTGCGTGGCCGAGACGAAGGCGCCGAGGGTGTCGCCGTCGAAGGCCCCTGCGTCGACGAACACCTCGTCGTCGCGGAAGCGCACGAGCTCGGGGCTGAAGTAGATCGGCTCTGAGACCTTCGCGCCGAGGCCGTCGGCGTCGAGGTGCAGGCGCCAGCGCACCTGCTCGACGAACTCCGCGCGGGAGGCGGGCTCATCGAACATCGAGAGCGCGTCCCGGACAGCGACGGCGCGGGCGAGCAAGCGAGAGGGAAGGTCGATGCCGAAGTACGGTAAAAACTGCTCGGGGTGTGCCCAGTACAGCTCCCCGATGCGCGCGATTCGGAGGCACCCGCGTGCCCTGAGTTCGTCGACGAGAGTGGCAGTGCGGAATCCACCCTCGGCTCGCCAGATGCTCACCACGAAGACCGCGCTCTCGCCGTAGCGCCGGGCGGCGTCGTCGGGCGAGATCACCGGGACGCCGTCGACCTCGGAACCCCAGCGCGAGGGGGAGTTGTCGGTGAAGGCGACGACCTCCCGGCCGATGGCGCGGAGGCCCGAGAGCGTTCGAAGCCCAAGGCCCCCGGAGCCCAGCAGCACCACCGGGCGGGACTCGTCTCCAGCGATGTCCCGATAGCGCGTCGATTCCCGGGCCTTCGCCTCGGCGACGGGCTCTGCCAGGAGGCGTTCGAGGCTCGCTTGCAGCAGGTCAGGAATCCGGAGGTGTTCGCCAGGCATGATTCGTTGATCTCGTGTGGGCGCTCAGCACCACAGCCAATGAGTTGGAGCGGACCTCACGTCGGGTGCCGGAGGATGACGCGCATCTGACCGTATCGTGGGTCGAGAAGACCGAGCAGCCGGTCGCCACCTTCGGCCAGCCCAATCAGCGCAGTGTGATACAGCGATGGACGTCCGACGCACTCCTGGGGGTGGAAGAAGCGATCTGCGAGGCGCGGGGCACGGTCATGGAGCACCGAGTGCATCGACCACACCCAGAAGACGTTGATGGGCATGAAGAGCACCTCCTGAATTCTGAGGTCCGCCCGATCGGCCAGGAGCCGGATGGTCCCTTCGGAGAAGAGTGCCCAATGGCGAGGGGCATGGATGCCGCCCCAGTGCTTACCGAACAAGCGGAAAAGCGGTGTCTCGATATTCGGCGTGTCAATGATGACCACGCCCCCAGGCGACAGGAGCTTCGCGATCTGCCGCAAGAAGGCCAGTGGGTCCGCCACATGCTCGATAACATGACTCGAAAGAATCAGGTCGAACTGACCCGCGAGGTCGACCTCCTCAAACCGGCCCACGTGCACTTCGTGATGGCGTGCTGCACGGGCCGCGGCCTCGGGGTCGAACTCGACGCCCACGGTCACGGCGCGAGGCATCAACTGCTTGATCAGGTTCAGGCTGTAACCGTCGCCACACCCGACATCGAGGATCCGCACCGCGCTCCCCAGGTCGAGTCGAGCCTTGCTCTGCAAGATGCCCCGGTAGCGCAGCAGTTGACGCTGGTTGGATATCTCTCGCACGCTGGGCACCCGCCACCGCGAGGCCTTCTTCGACTCGTCTGGCGCGGTGTCGGTGTGATAGTTCGCGTAGTCCGGAGGGTAGATCTTGGAGACTTCGTGCGGCGAGGGGCGCGGGCTAAGATAGTGGAGTCCGCACTCCGAGCATTGTACTAGCGAGAAGGGCTGCCGGGGCGTCGAGGCGTACTCATGGTCGCGCACCCGGAGTTGCTGGCCCTTGCGGCGGGAGCCGCAGAGCGGGCACGGGCAATCCTCGACATCGATTCGGGCGGTGGAGTTCATCGGGTGGCGTCTCCCTGTAGCAAGCGCAGGAAAGTGTCGGCATAGGATCGGGCGTCCGGGTCGGCTTCGGCGCCGAGCTGCCAATAGGGGACACCCGGCCGGTCGTGGTGGCGCCCGTGCAAGTGAAAGCCTGCGGCACCCAGGAAGAATGCCGTCAGATCTGCCTTGAAATTTCGCGAGACCGGCACGCCATTCGAGGGCGAGTGGTGCTCGCAGTAGTTGCGCACGGAAACCATGAACGGCAGTCCAAAGAACACCGGTGCGGCCCACGCCATCGCCGCAAAGGCCAGGTTTCCCGAAAGAGACAACCCCGCGACGATGGAGAGATGAAGCGCCTTGCTGGTGGGCCGAAACCAGTTCCGGACGCGGGGACGTTCCGGCGTCGTCGGGCGCCGAAACGAGTCGCGTTGGGTCAGCAGCTTCAGCACGCCACGCCAGGAGAAAGGACGCGAGTAGTCGTCCTCCGGGTCATCGGACTCGCCGAGTCGCTGGTGATGGGCGAAGTGCTTCTTCCGATATTCGTCAATGTCCATGCCGAAGAAGCCCGCCAACAGAACATTGAACACGCGATCACTGACAGGGCGGGTGGTGGCGAATTGCCAGTGCGACGCGGCGTGCACGAAGAGTCCCAGGCGGTGAAGCAATAGGGAATTCAGCACCAGCAAGGGTATCCCAACCGCTGCGCCAGCCATCCAGCCAAGGATCCGTCCAATCAAGTCAGGCGCCTGGTGCGGGCCGAGGATGCGTAGGACCAGCACTCCCAGTAAGGTTCCCGTCACCAGCAACCCATAGGTGAGCAACACGTCAATCACGGGCCGAACGTGGACACGGGCCGCCTTGTCGCTGGCCCTCTGCCCCGCCTTCGTCGGTCCCACCGGAGCAGAGACCGGCGCCGCCGGGCTCACGGAGGGATCGGGACCGGTGGCCTGAGAACCCGGCTCGTCTCCTGTTCTCATCGATATCTACCGTCACATCGCTGCGTCGGGTGCGTCAAGCGACACTCTCCGAACACGCGCTGTCCCGACGGCGGATCGACCACCGGACATGCCCGCGCGCTCCGCGAAAATCACCGTGTTCATCCCTCCCGGTTCGGGATGTGTCTCTCGTGACGAATCACCACGCGGCACTGCACGGTGTGAGGCTTGGGCGGCACGGTGATCACCCGATGAAGTTGATCCCATCGCAGGTCAACGCTCGGGCTCGGGCGCGTCGTCCCGCAGAAGAAGCTCGCGAACGCCGATCGAATAGCCTCCGCTCGCGTAGCGGCGGGCTGCACCGACCCGGTAGTACTGTCGCCAGACGATTAGCTCGTCTTCGTCATCCATCCCCGGGAGCTCGAAATAGTAGAGTTGCAGGGGACGATTCGCACTCCGTCGGATCTCTGGCAGATACGACAGCCGGGGAATGCTCGCGCCGCGCGCGGACGCGGTCCGACGATGAGTGCGATGGTCGACGTAGCCGATGGGGAACCAGATCGCGACCCGGTTTAACGCCAGGCGGTGGCGACCGTCGGCCAGGGCGTCGGGGAGCGCCTCATCGAGCAGGGCGCTCAGGTGGGTGAATTCCAGATTGTACACCATGTGCTCGCGGCGGCCGTTCTGGTCTCCCGCACGAGCGGCGAGGTCGAGGAGCCGCCGGTCGCCCCAGTCGAAGGTGCCGAAGAGGTTCATCGCGAAGGCGTCGCGGGTGCGGAAGTCAGCGAACAGCGTGAGGGCCGCGGAGGTTCCGAGCATCAGCAGCCGGAGCCGCGGGGTGACCCGGAGCGCGTGCAAGGAGCGCTGGGCCATCAGCGGGAGCAGCACCGCCGCGGGGAGCACGTACCGTGGAATCACAAACGTGCGGAAACGGGTCACCGCGAGGACAACCCCGATGAATGTCAGCGTGAAGAAGATCCGTACGCGCTTCTCCTCGGAGTCGTCGGCCGGGGCGGGGGCGCGCGCGATGAAGCGCCAGGTCGGCTCGACCGCGCTCAGCAGCACGAAGGCCGAGAGCACCCAGGCGAAGTTGATGACGAAGATCTCCGCGAGCTGCGAGAGCAGCACGTCGTCGATCCACGAGATCGAGAGCGCCCCGCGCCACAGCGGGTACTGCGAGCCGATGCCCCGCCAGGCGCCGCGTTCGCCCAGGAGGAGCGCGCGCCCAACCAGCCAGGCGGCGCCGAGCGCGGGGGCGAGCAGGAGCGGAGCGTAGCGACGGAGGGCGGCCAATTTCGTGCGCTGGTCGCCAGGCATCCAGACGACGTAGACCAGCAGGTGGGCGGCGCACCCGAGGAGGTAGATCGCGGCGCCGGTCTCCTTGGAGAAGGACGCGAGCGCGCCGCAAAGGGCGGCGAGCTTGAGGTGCTGGCGGGCGAGGGCGCGCAGCGTGAGCAACGCGAACAACGCCACGCCAAAATCGGGCGTGAGTTGCACCGTGCACGCGAGGAGCAGCGGACACAGCGCGAAGCCGAGCGTCACCAGGAGGCGCTCGAGGCGCAGCGCCGGGCCTGGAAACATCAGCGCCGAGAGGTCGGCGACGGCGTGCGTTGCGAAGGCTGCGAGGAGGACGTTGGCCGCGATGACCGCGGTGTAGCGCAGACCCGCGAGGTGAAACGCGAGCGCGAGCGGCGCGAGGTATCCGGCGGTGGGGTGGTTGGCGCAGGAGAGGAAGGCGAGGCCCTGGCGCGGTCCGAAGGCGTCTTCGAGGCACTTCAGGTAGAAGGCGCCGTCCCAGAGCGGGAGGTGCGATCCGAAGGCGGCGCAGATCGCGGCGAGCGCCGCAGCGGGGAGCAGGAAGTCGAAGCGGCCGGAACGTTCAGAGAAGGCGGGGGAGGGAGGTTCGGCGGACATCGGCGCGACTCTACCCCACGCCGTCGCGGTCGCTTGCGAGCACCGCCCACCTGCGGTACCCGCGGCCGCCGAGCGAGGCGGCGTAGGCCTCGAGGCGTACCCGGTTGGCAGGATCGGGCTCGAAGGTGATCACACGCCGGAAGCGCCCTGCGCTTTGCTCGACGAACTCCCCACGAGAGGCCGCGTCGGCGAGCATCGCGAAGGCCTGTCGGATGGCGTTGGACTGGGGCAGCGCGCGCGAGGGCAGATCGATCGCGTAGTATGGAAGGAAGCGCACGGGGTGCGCCCAGTAGAGTTCACCGATGCGGGCGACGTGGAGGCAGCCGCGGGAGCGTAGATCGGCGACCAGGCCGCTCGTGCGGAAGCCTCCTTCGGCGCGCCAGATGCTCACGATGAAGACCGCGCTCATCCCGTGACGGCGTGCGGCCTCGTCCGGGGAGAGCACCGGGAGATCCTCGATGGTCATGCCCCATCGCGTCGGTGCGTTGTCGGTAAAGGCAACGACCTCGCGGCCTGGCTGCCGCAAGCCCGAGAGCGTGCGCCGACCGAGTCCGCCGGAGCCCAGCAAGACGACCTGGCGAGCGACCCCTCCGGTGACCTCGGCGAATCGCGACGACTCCCGCGTCGTGGACCCGGCGATGGACTCCGTAAGCAGGTGTTCCAGGGAGGCGAGGAGAGGGTCGTGGTCACCAGAAATACAGCGGGTTCTCCTGGGAATTCATGGGGAAGGGTGAGCGCACGTCCACGCGACGGCGGAGTTCGCGCAGGCCGATGGAGTTTCCGAGGTGATCGAGGTGGTTGGGGGGCTCCGATCGCTTCGGTCAGGCTCCGTCGTCGCGGAGCGCGAAGCTTTCGGCGCATGCAGCCCTTGACCTGGCACCTCCCGGGGGGCCGGCGCAACGGGGTAAAGGCGGGGCAATCACTCAGATTTTCAGGATCATCGCCTGCCCCGTCGGCAGGACGATCGGCTTCTCTGGACGCGTGGCAAAGAAGTCATCGACGGCGCGCTTCTCGGCATGCTCGTAGATACGGTAGCCGTAGTCGTCGAGCAGGATCACGCCCCCCGGTTTCATGCGCGGATAGAAGTACTCCAGGCATGCGAGAGCGCTCGAGTAGATGTCGACGTCGATGTGGGCAAACGCCCATTGGTGATTGTCGAGTCCTTCGAAGGTGTCGGGAATGAAGCCTGGGTGGAAGTGCACCGAAGAAAAGTCGGCGAGGAAGGTCTGCACCGAGGCCAGGGAGGTGTCGCCGAAGTCGCCCTCGGTGTGTCCGTCCGTGGCCGCCCCGGCGGTCGCAGGCATCCCGGTGAAGGTGTCGAATAGATGCAGCGCATGCTGGCCCGCGAGGGCGTTGGCCATGACCCACGCCGAGCCGCCCCGGTAGATTCCGCACTCCGCAAAGTCGCCGCCGAGGTGACGGGCGTGCCGGACGAGGCTCTCAAGCAGGTGGCAGTTCTCTTCGCGGAGCAGGGTGTGCGCACGCACGCGGGCGAAGACGCCGTCGCGAAACTCGGGCGCGTACCAGGGAGTGAAGAAGCGCTGCGCTGCGGGCAGCATGAACGTGTACCGACCGGCGAACTGCGCGACATAGAGGCCGTGGATGAGCTGCTGGCTCAGTAGACGCACTCGCTCCCCGGCGCCCTTTTGTACCGGATTGCGCGCGAACCCGACCAGGCGGTCGAACATATGGCGGTACTGAGGCGACATGCGGCGGCTCCGGACAAGGGTGACGACGACCCCAAAGAGCCGCGGCGTCTTCTACCGCAACGCCAGATGCATGCGCCAACCAGTCGCGGCGTCCGCGGTCGCTTGCGAGCACCGCGCACCTGGGGTACCCGCAGCCGCCATGGACATCACCCCGGACATGGTCGCGCTCATCACGGGCGCCAATGGCGGAATCGGCATGGCGATCGCGCGCGAACTGCATCGCGCCGGCGCGAAGATCATCGTCACGGGGCGTCGCGCGGACGCGCTCGAGCCGATCGCCAAGGAGACTGGCGCCAGGGTGATTCTGGCGGATCTCAGCCTCCGCGAGGATGTCGATCGCATGCACGCCGAGGCCGGCGACGTAGACATCGCGGTGCTCAACGCCGCGCTCCCGGGCAGCGGCCACCTGCTCGAGTACGAGGCCGCGCAGATCGACAAGGTCTTCGATGTCAACCTCCGCGCGCCGGTGCAGAGCGCGCGATACTTCGGCGAGCGCATGGCCGCCCGGGGCCGCGGCAGCATCGTCTTCATCTCGTCCATCTCGGGCAAGGTCGCCACCGCGGGGCAGTCGCTCTACAACGCCACCAAGTTTGGGATGCGCGGGTTCGCCCTCGCGCTGCGCGGCGACCTTGAGTCCCAGGGCGTCGGGGTGAGCACGATCTTCCCGGGGTTCATCAGGGACGCGGGGATGTTTCACGACACGAAGGTGGCGCTGCCCGCGGGCGCCGGGACGCGCAGCCCGGAAGACGTCGCCCGCGCCGTGATGCGCTGCGTGCGAAACAACCACTCCGAACTCAACGTCGCCGCCTTTGAGCAGGTGCTCGGCGCAGGACTCTTCGCCGTCTCCCCGGGGCTCGTCACGGCGTTCGCCAAGGCAAGCGGCGGCGCGAAAATCGCCGCGCAGATGTCCGAGGCGCAGAAGCACAAGCGCTGATCGACCCGCGCTTCATCTCCCTTCGCCTCCGCCGAATCACCCCGATTTCTTCGTCTCCCAATGGTCGAGCACCGTGGCCACGGCCATGTCGCTGAGTACGTTGGTCGCAGCGCGCCCGCGGCCCACCAGCCAGTCGATGGGCAGCAGCAGCGGAATCACCGCCGTCACCGTGGCGTCAGACACCCCCGCGGCGCCGAGCACCAGCGGCAGCGTGATGAGACCCGCCTCGGGCACCCCCGCGATGCCGATGCCCGCCATCACCGACGAGAGCGCCACGGTCACCTGCTGCGCGAGCGTCAAATGCGTGCCCAGCGCCTGCGTCACGAAGATCGCCGCGGCGGCCTCGTAGAGAATGATCCCGTCGTGGTTGAGGTTGGTGCCGACGCATGCGGCCAGGCGCGCAGAGGCCGGGGACACGCCCAGCTTTTCCTGCAGGCAGCGCAGGGTGATGGGCAACGTTGCGAGGCTTGATCCGCAGGAGAGGGCGGTGAGAGCGGCGTCTGCGGCGCCCGCGAAGAAGGCCGCGGGCGAGCGCCGTGCGGCCACGGTGACGAGCAGGCCGTACCAGACCACCGCGTGCAGAAAGAGCCCGAGCAGCACCGTCGCCAGGAATGGGCCGAGCGCGGCAAACACGCCTACGCCAGTGCGCGCGACGACGCTCGCCACCACGCCGAAGACCGCGAAGGGGACGAGCTTCACCACGCCGTGCAGCACGCCGCTGAAGAGCGCGAGGCCGCCGTGCGCGAAGGACTCCCAGGTGGCGATGGCTGCGTTGAGGTTTGGGTCTGCGGCGCGCTTGAGAGAGCGAAGCGCCACGCCGAGCGCCACGGCGATGAGCACCGCGGAGATGACCTGGTTTTTCAGGAAGGGCTCCACCACGCTTTCGGGAATCATCCGGCCGAGGTTGGTGAGCGGGTCGAGTGTCGGCGCGGCGCCTTCGTGTGTGCGTGCGGCGGCGGCGGCGTGCGCGGGGCCGAGTAACTCCGCGAGGTGACCCTGCCAGCGCGCCCCGGCGTTGATGGTGTGCGCGACGCCGAGCCCGAGCCCGATCGCCACGAGGGCGTTGAGGGTGGAGAGCCCGAAGAGCCGCGCGGCCTGACGCCCGGGGATCTCCGTGCGCGCGAAGGCGTCGAGCACCGCGAAGAGGATGAGCGGCGTGGCGAGCGCCTTGAGCACCCGGATCACCAGCATCCCGATGTCACCGAGGACCGCCGCGCGGGGGCCGAGCACCCGGGCCGCGACGATGCCGAGCACCACCGCGACGACGATGCGCGCCGACAGCGGGAAGCGCCCCCCCGAGGGGCTTGCGCTCAACGCACTCCCCGGTGTTTCGCGAACTCCATGCGACCGAGTTGGTCGCGGTGCACCTCGTCGGGCCCGTCGGCGACGCGCAGGAGGCGCGCCACGGCGTAGGCGTACGCGAGCCCGTGGTCGTCGCAGAGGCCCGCGGCGCCGTGCGCTTGCATCGCCATGTCGATGACGTTGCAGGCCATCTGCGGCGCGGCGATCTTGATCATGGCGATCTCTGCGCGGGCGAGCTTGTTGCCGCCGACGTCCATGGTGTGCGCGGCGTGGAGCACGAGCAGGCGGGTCTGATCGATGGCGACGCGCGCGTCGGCGATGCGCTCGCGCCAGACGGACTGCTCTGCGAGGGCCTTGCCGAAGGCCACACGGGAAAGCAGGCGCTGGCAGGCCTTGGCGAGCGCTCGCTCGGCGAGCCCGATGAGGCGCATGCAGTGGTGGATGCGGCCCGGTCCGAGACGCCCCTGGGCGATCTCGAACCCGCGGCCCTCGCCGAGCAGGAGGTGGTCTACGGGAACGCGCACGTCGGTGAAGGAGATCTCCCCGTGGCCGTGCGGCGCGTCGTCGTAGCCGAACACCGGGAGCATCCGCTCGACCTTTACGCCGGGGGTGTCCATCGGCACGAGGATCATCGACTGCTGGTGGTGCCGATCGGGGTTCGTCGGGTCGGTTTTACCCATGAAGATAAGCACCCGGCACCGGGGATCACCGGCGCCGGAGGTCCACCATTTCTGGCCGTCGAGGACGTACTGGTCGCCCTCCCGGCGGATGCTCGCCTGGATGTTGGTGGCGTCCGACGAGGCCACCCCGGGTTCGGTCATCGCGAACCCCGAGCGGATCTCGCCGTTCAACAACGGGACGAGCCAGCGCTCCTTCTGCGCGGGCGTTCCGTAGCGCGCGAGCACCTCCATGTTGCCCGTATCCGGTGCGCCGCAGTTGAACACCTCGGGCGCGAACGCGAGCTGTCCCATGAGTTCGGCCATCGGCGCGTACTCCAGGTTGGTCAACCCGGCGCCGCCTTCGTGCTCGGGGAGAAAGAGATTCCAGAGGCCGCGCGCACGGGCCTTCTGCTTGAGCTCTGCCATCACCGCCGGCACGCGCCAGCGCTCTTCCTTGAGCGACGCGAGGAAGGCTGCCTCCGCGGGGAGCACCTCCGTCTCCATGAAGTGCGCGACGCTCGCGTGAAGGTCCTTAGACCGCTGGGATCGTGGCAGCCAACCGTCGTTCATGGCGCGCGATACTGGTGGAGCGAGGCGGTGCCTGTCACGCCTCGAAGGCTGCGCTCGCCTGACGATGCGCAACCGCGCCGGCGGTGTCCAAGGGGGGGCTCTGGAGATCGGCGCCCGGTCGGGCTATCAGTCCGCGCGATGTCCGAGCACGCGAACGAGTCGCTTTTTCCTGCGATCACCGACCCCCAGGAGGCGCCGACGTACGCCGACTCGGGGCTGTCTCGCGCCATCAGGGCGCGGCTGCACGAGGCCCGCGACGAGGTCTTCGCGCGCCTCACCTTGCGGATGTATCTCGTGATGGCCCTCGCTCTGGCGGCGCTCTACGCGGCGCTGCATTTCACGCGGCTACCTGCGTGGGTTCCGATGGTGGCGTACTTCGGGCTGTGGGCCCTGCTGGTGCCATCGGTGATCCTGATGTTGCACAACACCATGCACCGGCCGTTTTTCCGGTCGGCCGCCTGGAACCGCTGGCACCCCTACACGATGTCGTTCTTCTTCGGCATCCCGTCGGGCTACCGCGAGCACCACATGGGCATGCACCACATGGAGGACAACATGCCCGAAGACCTCTCCTCGACGATGCGATATCGCCGCGACAGCTTCCTGCATTTCCTCGTGTATTTCGGTCGTTTTTTCGCGCTCGTCATCATCGAACTCCCGACGTACCTGCTCCGCAAGGGCCGCAAATCGATGGCCCGCCGCATGATCACCTTCGAGATCGCGCACGAGGTCGTCCTGGTCGGCGCGATGCTCCTCGACTGGCGCTTCGGCCTCGCGGCGTTCGTGATCCCCTTCGTCACGTGCCGCTTCATGATGATGGCCGGCAACTGGGGACAGCACGCGTTTCTCAACACCGCGCGGAAGAACAACGGCATCGCCAACTCCGTGAGCTGCATCAACACCCCCTACAACCGCCGCTGCTTCAACGACGGCTATCACGTCGGCCACCACCTCAAGGCCAACCGCCACTGGACCGAACTCCCCGGCGATCTCATCGCCAACCGCGAGCAGTACGCGCGCGAGGGCGCCATCGTCTTCGCGGGCATCGACTTCTTCCTGGTGTCGGTGCTGCTCTGGACGGGGCAATGGAAGATTCTCGCGCGCTGCTACGTGCGCCTCGACGGCGTGGCGCGCTCGGACGAAGACGTCATCGCGATGCTCAAAGACCGCGTGCACCCGATGCGCACCTGGCCCGAAGAGTCCGTCACCCTCGCGGCCTGATCGACCCCGCTCCGCGTCGCTGTCCTCCACGGCCACGATCGGACCCTTGACCCGGTGGGTCGGCGGACCGTTTCATCCGCGCACCTCACCATCATGCGCAGTCCCCTCCGGCTCTCCCCCGTCGTTCTCTTCGCCCTGCTCCCGCTCAGCGCCTGCACGGAGACCGCCGCGGACCCTCCGCGCGACGCCGCGGTGGATGTTCCCGCCCGCGACGTCGGCAGCCTCATCGTGGACGGCGGAGCCATCGCCGACGAAGACGCCAGCGCAGCGACTTCGCTGCCAGAGGGCGACTGCGACCCGATCGATCCGGGTGCGTGCGCGCTCCCATGGCCGTCGAATCTCTATCTCCGCCGCGACGCCACGCGACGCACCGGCTACGCGCTCACCTTTGGCGCTGCGTCGCTCCCCAGTAACGGCTCCGGCGACCCGATAGACCCGCGGCCGCTCCGGCGCTTCGACGGCTACGGCCTCGGCTCGCCCATCATGACCAGTTTTCCCAACCTCGACCTCGCCGCCATGGCCACGGAAGACCATCAGGATCGCGCGCTCGCCGCCGACGCCGCCGCGCTTCTCTACGAGGTTCAAGGGAATACCCTCCAACGTATTCCATATTTCGTCGAACTCGACGGGCAGGAGCCCACCGTCGAACGGAAGATTCTCTTCCTGCGCCCAGGGGTGATCCTGAAGGAGAATACCCGCTACGTGGTGGCGTTTCGCGACCTGCGCACCACCGCGGGGGCGGTCATCGCACCATCGCCCGCCTTCGCGCGGCTTCGCGCGGGCATGACCATGGGCGACCCGGCGCTCGCACCGCGGCAGGCGCGCTTCGACGAGGTGTTTACGCTCCTGGAAGGCGCGGGCGTGCCGCGCGGAACGCTCACCCTCGCGTGGGACTTCCAGACGGCAAGTTCGGAGAGTCTCCACGGGCGTCTGCTCGCGATGCGCGACGACGCCCTCGCGCGAGTGGGTCCGTCGGGTCCGCGGCTCGCGGTGGACAACGTGACGACCTTCTTACCGATGCGCGACGGCAGCGGCCGCCCCTACGACGAGAACATCGCGATGGAGATCTCCGGCACCTTCGAGGTGCCGCACTACCTCCGCCCGCGTCGCCTCGGCAGCCAGCCCGGATGGGAGATGAACTACGACGCCAACGGCCGCCCTGTGGCCAACGGAACGCGCCAGCCGCGCTTCTGGATTCGCATCCCGCACTCCGCCCTTCGCGGCGAGCCGCAGGGCCTGGTGATGTACGGCCACGGCCTGCTCGGGTCCGCCGAGGAGGTCCGCGCCGGGTACAACGGCCACATCGCCAACGCGCACAATCTCATCTTCTTCGCGGCCAACCTCACGGGGATGTACGAAGAAGACCTCTCCGGCATCTTCGCGACGCTTCGCGACGCGTCGTACTTCACCTCCGTCGGCGAGCGGCTCCACCAGGGAATGGTCGAGTGGGTGCTTCTCGCGCGCGCCATGCGTGAGCAGATCGCGGGCCTCACGGAGGTCGCCTCGCACAACATCCGAATCACTCCCGGCGAGCTTTATTACTCGGGCATTTCGCAGGGCGGCATCTTTGGCGGAACCTTCCTCGCGCTCTCCCCGGACGTCACCCGCGGGCACCTCGGGGTGCCGGGCAACAACTACTTCACTCTCTTGCATCGCTCGCGCGACTTCACGGGATACTTCGAGGGGTTGCGCCGCAGTTACCCGAGCACCGCCGACCAGGCGATCGGCCTCGCATACGTGCAGCTTCTCTGGGACGGAACCGAGCCGGTGAGCTACCTCCGGCACATCCACCAGGAACCCTTCCCCGGTAACACCCCTCACGAAGTGCTTCTCGTTCCGGCCAAAGGCGACTTCGAGGTCGCCGTGTTCACCAACGAGATCGCCGCCCGCTCGGACCTCGGCATCGCCCTCATGCAGAACTACGACAACCAGCGCACGCCCTTCGGCATCACCCAGAGTCCATATCCGCGGCGCGGCTCGGGCGTGGTGCTCTACGACTTCGGCAACGCGTGGCCCCCGCCGGGGAATGTTCCGCCGCCGGAAGTGGGCACCAACCCGCACGGTTTCCCGCGCTCGCGCGACTGGCACCAGAGGCAGATGGTGACGTTTTTTCGCACGGGCGAGATCATCGACACCTGCGGCGGCGACGGCTGCCGGCCCGATTGAGACTCTGCTAGAAAGCCCCGGACCCGTGTCGAAGAGATGGCTCGAAGAAAGCGCGTCCCTATCGCGCTCGCACCCGCGGCGGCACCCTCCCAACGACTCATCACCCTCCACGAACCCCCGGCGGACTCCCACCATGACGAAGCGCATCACTGGATTGGCCATCGCCCTCCTCCTCTCGGCTGGAGCGTGCAAGCGACGCGAAGAGGCCACCGCGCCGACCGCCCCCACGACGGTGCCCACGGTCGCACCGCCGCAACCCGTCGCGGTGCTCGATGCGGGGCCCACGCAACCGGGTCCCAACGCGATGGCGCAGCCCGGCACCGTCGCCCCGGTACCGCAGCCCGGCACCGTCGCCCCGGTACCGCAGCCCGGCACCCTCGCACCCGGCGCAGCACCGCCGACCGGCGCTCCGCCCGCGGCGCCCATCGCAGCCGCTCCCGCAGCGCCCGTCGCTCCGACCGCCCCCGCAGCGCCAACCCCGCCGGCCAACACCAACCACCCAACGGAGATCCGCATCCCGGGCCTGGCCAACCAGCCACCCATCAACATCGATCAGAACAACGGCCAGACCCGCGTAAACGTCGGTGGCATCCAGCTTGTGCTTCCGAGCATCCCCCGCTGAAGAATCTTTACCCGGCGTCGTAAGCCGCCCGGTACCGGTTGATCGTCCTCGCCTCGAAGCGCTCCCGATCGACGCCCAGCGCCTCGCGAATCGCCCCGGTGCGCAGGGACGCTCGCTCGCGCGCTGCGACGTCGTCGGCGTAGCGCTCCACTCCCCCTGGCGCTGCGCGGTGGAAGCCCGCGATCGCTCGCAAGAAACCCTGCACCGTCGGCGCAGCGAGGTGGCTCTGCACCAGCGCAGCGAGCACCGCCCCGCGCCCCCCGAGGTCGCCCCCGGGGGCTTTGTCATCGAGCGCCGGGTGCCGCGCGATGGTCTCGCCCCACGCGTCGAAAAACGGCCCGATGCCCAGCAGCAAATCGCGGTGCACCCGCAGTGACTTCGCAGCGCGAAGACCGAGGAATCGAGGGTTTTCCGAGGCCATTACGCGCTTGTAGATGCGCCCGGCGAGGGCGAAGCGCGGGTCGCCTTCGGTCTCGTGGCCGAGCTTCACATAGCGGCGTCGCACCGCGAGCGCGGCCGGGGACTTCAACGGCCAGGTGTCCACCACTCGCGAGAGGTCGCCCAGGTTGTGCGCGAGGGCGGCCACCACCTCGAGGGCCATCAGTTCGCGCCCCTTTGCGCGCTGCACCGCCGCGAAGGCCGCGGCGTGGCGCTCAAGCGAGGCGTCGAGGAAGGCGGTCTGCGCGTCCGCGGTGGCGGCGTCGTCGAGGGCCAGCGCCCGCCCGAGCGCCCCGGCGCGAACACCCAACCACTCGCCGTCGTGTCCCGAGATGGGCCCCACCCCGGGGACGTCTACGACGCGCGCGGATACCTCTGCTGCGTCCCACGCAGTGGTCTCTTCGAGCACGGCGGCGGCCATGCGCAGGTCGGCCACGGTCTCGCAGCGCTGCCAGGCATGAAACCGGATGTGACTGTCTACGTCCGTCGGGACAAAGGTCGCGACGGTGACATGGTGCGCCGCCAGCAGGAGCCGGAGGTATGCCCCGTCGCCGTCGTGCCCATGGGGAATCTCCGTCGCGGAGACGAGCGCCCTGCGCCACGAATTCGCTGCACCCTCGGTGGGACCGTCGAGCGCCCACGCGGCGGTGTTTCGTACCTGGGTCGAGATCAGCGAAGGCTTCACACCGCGGAACTTCATCGCCGCTCAGGATGCGCGAACGACCCGCCGGATGTCGATGCGGTAGAGCGGACCCTCGGGCTCCGCAGGGGCGATGGGGCGCGCGCGGCGAAGGTCGCGAACGAGGGCGTGGTCGGGGCTCTGCGTGCACGCGGGGTCGGTGCGCGCGGCGTCGCCGGTGAGCGCGAAGGCCTGGCAGCGGCATCCGCCGAAGTCCACCTCGCGGCGGTCGCAGGTGCCGCAGGTCGGGGACATCCATGCCGTGCCGCGGTAGCGCTGGAAGTCCGCGCCGTCGCGCCAGATGGCCCCTAACGCCCGGTCGCGCACGTTGTCGAATACCATCCCAGGTAATCCATGGGCACCCGGGCAGGGGAGCGCCGTCCCGTCGGGGATCACCGTCATGAAACGCCGCCCCCACCCGTCCATGCACGGCCGCGGCGCGTCCTCGTACCAGTCCGGGATCACCCAGATCACGTCCATCTTCCCTCGCAGCCGCTCCCGCTCGGCGAGGGCGATGGCCTGAGCGCTCGCGAGCGTCTCGCGGTCGGGCATCAAGGCGTCCCGATGGGCGAGCGCGCTGCCGTGCCACTGGGTATTTGCCAGCTCCAGCCGCTCGGCGCCGACGGACTCCGCGAGCGCGATGATCTCTCCGACCCGCGCGAGGTTGTGCCGGTGGAGCACCGCGTTGATCGAGAGCGCCATGCCGAGGGACTTCACCCACCCCGCGGCTACGATCTTGTGGGCGTGCGCGGGGGTCCCGGCGAGGCGGTCGGCGCGCGCGTCGTCGCTGTCCTGGACGCTCACCTGCACGTGGTCGAGGCCTGCGTCGCCGAGGGCGGCGAGGCGCTCGCGGGTCACCCCCCACGCCGACGTGATGAGGTTGGTGTAGAGCCCAGCCTCGCGAGCAGCGCGAACCAGCGCCTCGAGGTCGTGGCGCAGCAGCGGCTCGCCACCGGAGAAGTGCACGTGCAGGACCCCCAGGTCGGCGGCCTCGCGCAGCACCCGCGACCACGTGGCGGTGTCGAGCTCGTCGCCATAGTCCCGCCAATTCGCGGGGTTCGCGCAGTACGCGCAGCGCAGTGGGCAGCGGTATGTAAGCTCCGCGAGCAGCGCGACGGGCGGGGCGCTCATGGCTCCTCCAGGGTGACGTACCCGCGATCTGCGAGGCGCTGGAGGTACTCACGCACGTCGATGCTCAGGGCCTCGCGCGCAGCCTCCGGGTGCGCCGCAGCGACGGCGTCGATGACCGCCGCGAGGGAGCGTTGGCCGTCGAGCAGCGCGGTGATCTCCGCGCCCTCCTCGGTCAGCGTCAGCACCCCTTCGGGGACCACCACGACGTGCTGCTCGCGCGCCGCGTCCCAACGGAAGCGCGCCCGCCGGGCGAGCACGGGTCGCCGCGCGTCGCCGCTCACGGCGAGACGCAGTGCAAGTAGATGGCGTCGAGCTGCGCCCAGAGCAGGTCGCACTTGAAGTCGAGCGCAGCGAGGCACTTCTCCTGGAGCGCTCGGGTTGTGCATTGTCGGAGCACGATCTCGACGGCGTGGTCGCTGTCCTTGTTGGCGCGCGTCGGGCGTCCGCGAAAGTAGGTGAGCCCCTCCGCGGCGACCCACGGGTAGTGCGTCTCGAAGGCCACGATGCGCACGGACATCAGCGTTGGAGAGAACAGCTCCGTCAGCGACGACGCCACGCCCTCGAGCCAGGGACGGTCGCGCACGAAGTTTCCGTAAGCATCGACGGCGAAGCGCACGCCGGGGAGCAGCCCGACGCCCTCCCAGGCCTCTGTGCGCGTCGCGCCGCAGGCTTCGACGAGCCGCAGCCAGGCCTCGATGCCGCCCTCGTCGCCCGGTCCGGTGCCGTCCTGGTCGAGAAGGCGCTGACGCCAGCGGCGACGGTCTTCCGGGGCGGGCATGCGGGCCATGAGGGCGCAGTCCTTCGCGGGGATGCTGCGCTGGTAATAGAAACGGTTGAGCGCCCACACCCGGAGCTGCGCGGGGGTCAATCGACCCTCGTTCATCAGCACGTGAAAGCGGTGTTTGTCGTGGTACTTGCGCGCGCCGATCTCTCGGAGCGTCGCGAGAAACTCGTCCTGCGAAAGGAGGTCTGTCATGGTCGACAGCATCGTAGCGCACCCTCCATGCGCGGCGATCGCGTACCGTCTCTGGGGTGACGTCTTCATCGCGATCGGGGATCTCTCGCGGGGCGCTCCTCGCCCCCCTCCTCGCGGCGCTGCTCCCGACCGCCGGGGCGCTGCTCGCTGCCAGACACGCGCTGCAGACACCGCCCGCAGCGATCGTCGCCGCCCGGTCGGCGCGCGCCGCCGCGACCGCGCACGCACTCGCCGTGCAGGAACTCTCGGCGACCCTGCTGGCGCTGCGCCTCGCGACGGTTCCGACGTTGAGTGACGGCGCCGTGGTCGACGCGGCGGCGGGCCTCTCCGTGGTGCGCAGCGTGGAGTTGCTCGCGGCGAGCGGGGCCGTCATCGCGCGCGGGGTGCATCGTTACGAACCACCGGGGCGCTGTCCCCCGAGGGTGCTCTCGCGGACGGTGCGACCTGGGCTCGCCGCGGTGATCACCGTCGACGACGACTGCGCGCCGGGGACCGTCTTTGCCGCGGGTGATCCGCTGCGCGGGGTGGTCGCGTGGACGCTCGCGGCGGCGGCGCTCGGCGTACTGGCGGCGCTTGCGGTGCTGGCGAAGAAGCCCGGCGGAGGGGCGGCGGAGGCGCTTATCACGGCCGCGGCCCGGGTGGGCCACGGCGACCTGGCCGTGCGCGTCCCGGCGGGCGATCGCGGCGAGCTTGAGGCGCTGCGGGTGGCCTTCAACGAGATGGTCGCGGAGCTGTCGTTGTCGCGGGCGCGGGTGGACTACCTGCAGCGCATCGCCGGGTGGCAGGAGCTCGCGCGGCGTCTCGCACACGAGATCAAGAACCCGCTGACGCCCATACAACTCGCGGTGCAGGAGGCCGCGCGGCGGTACCGGGGCGACGATGCAAAGTTCAAGCAAATACTTGAAACTACACGTGAAATCGTCGAGGAAGAGGTCGCCACGCTGCGGCGTCTGGTGAGCGCTTTTTCGGAGTTTGCGCGACTGCCGGACGTGAAGCCCGCGCCGGCGGACCTCGCGGAATTCGTTCGCGACATGGCGAGTTCGCGAGCGCTGCTCGATGAGCTCGACCCTGGGGTGACGGTGCTCTTCGACGCGGGCGACCAGCCGGTGCCGGTGCGCCTCGACCGGATCATGTTTCGTCGCGCAGTGGAGAACCTCCTGCGCAACGCGGCGGAGGCGCTGGGCGCGAAGGGCGGGACGGTCTGGGTGCGGGTGGAGTCCCGGGAGGTGCGCGAACCCGACGCTGCGGAGCCCTCCGCGCAGGCGTGGCTGGTGGTCGAGGACGACGGCCCGGGCATCCCTGAAGAGCAGCGCGAGCGGGTGTTTGATCCGTACTTCACGACGAAGGCCACGGGCACCGGGCTGGGTCTCGCGATTGTGCGCAAGGTCGCGATCGATCACGACGGCGATGTCGGTCTCGAGGAGCGCCCCGGGGGCGGCACCCGCTTCGTTCTTACGCTCCCGCGGTTGCAGGGCGGACGGGCACCGCGGCGGTCATTCGTGACGTACTCGTCGCGTCTTCCCTGACGACGCCTGGGCGTGCGAGAGTCCGCCGCTGCGATGCGCAGACGAAGGCTTCAGGCGGTGTGGATGGCGGTGGTGGTGGGTGCCGCAAGCAGCGCGTGGGCGACGCACCCGGACTACGAAGGCGAGCGCGGTATCGAGGCGCACATCGCGCTCGGGTACGGGCTCTTCACGGGGGCGAGTGACCGGGTGTTCGTGTCGCCGCGGGAGGTGGCCGGCGGGGCGCTCGACGCGTTCTCCGGGGGCTTCAACGCCCGCGTCGGGGCGGGCTACCGGATGTTGCCGTACCTGAGCGCGGGGCTCACGGTGGGGGTGCAGTTCCTCGGGGCGGCGGAGCAGTACAGCCCGAGCGAGAGCAGCCTCGGGGCGACGGACTCCTTCATGGGCTACACGGTCGGCATGTACGCGCGGCTGTACCTGGGATCGCTGTTCAACGGCGCGCGCACCGAGCCGCGGGTGTTCTTCCAGAGCGCCACCGACCGCCGTCGCTTCGACCCCTTCGTCTCGCTGGGCCTGGAGTTCGTGCAGGGCATCCAGCGCAGCCGCTCGTACACCGAGCCACAGAACCTCGCGTCCTGGACCACCTCGTACATCGGCATTCCCGTGGTGCTCGGCGCGGAGTACCGCGTGCTCACCCAGCTCGCGCTCGGGGTCAACCTGGGCCTCACGCCGCTCGTTGGCGGCAGCACCACGAAGCTCACCCAGTCCCGCGACGTACGCCCCGGCATCGACGAGATCACCCGCACCTCGACCGAGTACACCCCCGACTCGTCGTTGAACTTCAACATCTGGCTCGGCCTCACGGCCCGCTACACGCTCACTTTCTGAGAGGTCTGGCACCGGTCATGGCAGTCACGCTGGATGGATTTGCGCTCGTCCTGGGCGCTTCGAGCGGCATCGGCGCCGCCACTGCGCGGGCGCTCGCGCGGGCGGGCATGGACATCATTGGCGTGCACCTCGATCGGCGCGCCACGCTGCCGATGGCCGACGCGGTGCGCGCGGACATCGAAGCGGCGGGGCGCACGGCGTGGTTCTTCAACGTCAACGCGGCGGACGATGGGAAGCGCCGCACAGTGCTCGCCGACGTCGCCGAGCGGCTCGCGGCCCGCGGTCGGGGTGAGACCGTGCGGGTGTTGATGCACTCGCTGGCGTTTGGCTCACTGCGCCCGCTTGTGGGTGGCGAAGGAGACGAGACCCTGACGCGCATCCAGATCGAGATGACCCTCGATGTGATGGCAACCTCCCTCGTCTACTGGACCCAGGATCTCCTCGCGATGGGTGCGCTGCGCTCGCACGGGAGGGTGTTTGCGATGACGAGCGGGGGCAGCACGCAGGCGCTTCCTTCGTATGGCGCCGTCGGGGCTGCGAAGGCCGCGCTGGAGTCGTACGTCCGGCAGCTTGCGGTGGAGGGTGCGGTGCGGGGTTTCACGGCCAACGCGATCTGCGCTGGGGTGACCCGCACGCCGGCGTTGGAGCGCATTCCGGGGCACGAACTACTCGTCGAGCGCGCGCTCGCGCGGCACCCGCAGGGCAGGCTGACGACGCCCGAAGACGTGGCGAATTGCATCGCAGCGCTCGCGCTCCCGGAGACCGCCTGGATGAACGGCAACGTGATTCGGGTGGACGGGGGCGAAGGGGCTGCGGGCTGATCGCAGAGTCGGGCGCGATGTCCCTGGGGCGTGGATGGACCGCGCCGAGAGGGTCAAGATTGACAAAACGAAGGCCGCCGGGACGCTGAGTGGGTGGGTGCTCGTCCTGGGTCAGCCGTGCGATCCCGGGCTGTGTTTCGTCGCCCTCGGATGTCCCCGATTCGGCGGTCGATTCGTTCGGGTGGGAGCCCAGCCACCGATGGGTTGGCGTCCGATGCTGGAGCACGGATGGATGCGCCCGCGGACTACTTCGATATGGATTCTCGATCACGACATCACTGTGATTCGCGGGGGGCACGGCTCCCGATTCGGCTCTCGAAACCGTCTTGATCGCAGGCAGTTCGTATAAGAGCTCTTGACAAATCCGATGCCTTTGGACGGGGGCTTTCGGGTACCTGGTAAGTGTAAACAACCGAAGTTTCAGGAGCCTCCTTCGCAATGAAACCATGCCTCTCGTTGCCTCTCGATCGATTCGCAGCGGCCCGCGGGGAGTTCGAGTTCATTGTGAGTTGGCTCGACGCCAGTGCGCTCGAAGGAGCAGCGCACAGCGTCGTCGAGGAGCAAATCTTGCGCGGCGGTATTGAGAGGTTGCGGAAGCTCTAGCCTGGCCATCTCGCAGCCCACGCACCGTGATGCGACGGCCGGCGCGGTCCGGAGCCTGTCGCGGATGCCAGCGGAGGGGCTGACGTACAGGGCGCCGCGGCCGATGGACAAGACCGTCGCGGCGAGCGTGATGAAGAGCCCGAAGGCGGGCATCACCGGAGCGCGCTATTTCTGTATAGCGCCGAGGCCGTGCTGCGCCTTCGCGGCCTGTCGATCCATGGTGATTGGGCCGCATGCCGGGTGTTCGACGAGCGCCAGTACGCGCTCCGAAACACTGGGAATCATGCCGATTGATGGCGGCCAATCGGGAGCCGCACCCTCCGCCATCTGCGGGCGTCAGCCCTTCGGTGCCAACGCCAATTCGATGCGTCCGAGCGAGGCGTCCGTGCGCATCACCGTGACCCGCACGGCGTCGCCGACTGCGTAGCGCCGCGTGGGAGAGCGCGCCGCGCCCCCGGATGGCTCCACGGCGTACGGACCCTCAGGCAGTGCTTCGAACGCCAGCGTCCCTTCGACCAGCGTGGTGTCGATCTGCGCGACCACGCCGAAGGGCCGCACCTTCACGACGCGCGCGCTGAAGTGTTCGCCGATGTGCTTGGTCATGTAGCCCGCGACGAGCATCCGGTGTCGGTCGGTCTCCGCCCGCGCCGCGAGCCGCGCGCGCAGGTTGATGTGCCGCGCCAGCGTCTCCAGTCCCGGATCACGCAGTGACCAGGTGCGCGTGCCGTGCAGGTACGACTTCACGAGGCGGTGCACTGCGAGGTCGGCGTAGCGGCGTATCGGCGATGTGAAGTGAAGGTACAGCGCCGCCCCGAGGCCGAAGTGCGTGGACGGGAAGACCGTGTAGCGCGCCGGGCCAAGCGAGCGCAGCAGCACCCCACGGATGGCGGGCTCGCTCGGGGACAGCGCGATCTGGTGATCGAAGGCCGCGAGCGCGAGCGGCGAGAGCGTCGGACCGAAACCCGACGCGTACCCGAATCGCTCGGCCACGGCGCTGAGTTCGCGCACTGCGTCTGGGCCCGGAACATCGTGCACGCGGTACACCCCAGGAACGCCGCGCTCCGCGAGCCAGCGCGCCACGGCCTCGTTGGCGGCGACCATGCAGCGCTCGATGAGTACGTGCGCCGACGTCGGCTGGTGGGCCTCGATGCCCGTCGCGAGCCCGGTCACTGCGTCGAGCACTACGAAGGTCTCGTCGCGTGCCACCTCGACGCCCCCTCGACGCGTGCGGGCCATGTGCAGCCGCGCGGAGACCGTGCGCCACCACGGAGCGGCTTCGTAGACGGGCTCGAGGTCTGGCGAGACGTCGCCGTGGTCGAGGAAGGCCGCGACCTCGTCGTAGGTGAGGCGCGCCCACGAGCGAATCACGCTTTCGTACACGTCCACCGCGACCACGGTGCCCTCCGGGTCGATGCGGAGTTCTGCGGTCAGGCACATCCGGTCTACGTTGGGGAGCAGCGAGATCCACTCCGACGAGAGCCCATCGGGCAGCATCGGAATCACCCGCCCAGCGAGGTACACGCTCGTCGCCCGCCCCCGGGCGTCCTGGTCGAGGGCGCTGCCATCGGGGACAAACGCGCTCACGTCTGCAATGGAGACGAGCAGACGCACGGCGCCGTCTTCGTCCGCGGGCAGTACGCTGATGGCGTCGTCGATGTCCCGCGTCGAGGCCGCGTCGATCGTGACCGTGGGCACCTCCCGGAGGTCGCGGCGTCCGTCGGCGGTGTGTGCGATCTTCCTCGCACGCTCGGCCTCCGCGAGGGCCGCCGGCGGCACCACGGTGGCGATGCCGTGCCGCGCGATCACCTGCGCGAGGGTCTGCGCGTCTGGGGTGTCGAGCACCTCCATGAGGACGGCGCGGGTGCCCTCGACGCGGGCGAGCGCGTGCGCCCCGGCGGCGGGAGCGGTTCCGGTGTGAACGAGGAGCCAGTCGGTGTTGGCGACCTCGCGATCGACCTTCAGGTGAGCCACGCCGCGGTGGATGATGACGGTGCCGAAGAGTTCGGAGCGCGGGCGTTCGAGCAGGCGGAGGTTGGATGCGTTGGTGCGGCCGTCTTCGCCGACAGTGATGACGGCCTCGACGACGTCGTCGGCCAGGAAGGCGTTGAGCTCCGGCGGAATCACGAACGAGCTTTGCGGCGGGTCGGTATTTTCCTCGGTGAAGAAGCCGAACCCGCGAGGGTGGACGCTGACGAAGCCGCGGGCGGCGCGGGGTGCGGAGTCGCTCATGGGGATGTTCTTTCGAGGGCGGAGGTCAGCTTGCCGTGGATGCCACCGAAGGCGCCGTTGGAGAGCACTGCGATAGTGTCTCCGGGCCGCGCGACCGCAGCGACGCGGGCGACGATCTCATCGACGCTCTGCGGTCCGGCGGCGAAGGTCTCGGCGTGGCCGCCGCGGTCGGTGATTTCTCGGACGATGGAGGGAATGTCGAGGCGTTCTTCCTGCGGGATTTCCATCCGTCCGACAGGCGCGATGAGGCTGAGGTCGGCGGCGGCGAAGGCGGCGGGGTATTCGTGTTGGTGTGTGCGTCGGCACGCGGTTGCGCTTCGCGGCTCGAAGATGGCGATGAGCTTCCCATCGGGGTGATGGCCCCGCATGGCGCGGAGGGTTTGATCGACCGCGGTCGGGTGGTGCGCGAAGTCGTCGTAGATGCGAACGCCGCCGGCGGTAGCCACGAGTTCCTGCCGACGCTTGACGCCTTTGAACTCCCGCAGGGCTTTCATCATCGCGGGAATCGGCACGGACATTCCCTCCGCGAGGAGTGCGAGCGCTGCGACGACATTTCGGAGGTTGTGTTCGCCCATCAGCGGCGAGAAGTACCTCCCCGCGAAGGAGCCCCCGATAAACAACTCGAACGGCTGCCACCCCCCGCTCGGTGCGATCGGCGCGGCCATCCAGGTCGGGGTGACCCCGTCGGGAAACTCGTCGTTGCTCAGGCCATAGAACACCGTTCGCGCGCTGCTTCGCTTCGCGATCGCGACCACTTCGGGGTCTCGCGCGTGGGCGACGAGCACCCCTTCGGGTGCAATGCGCGACGCGAACCCCACGAAGGCATCTCGATACGATTCCGCGGTGGGATAGATGTCCACGTGGTCGTGTTCGAGCGACGTGACGATCGCGCCCCACGGCCGGTACGCCCAGAACTTCGGGGTCTTCTCAAAGAACGCCGAGTCGTACTCGTCTCCCTCGACCACGAACGCCGCTCCCTTACCCAGTTGGTAGCTCGCGTCGAAGTTGCGCGCGAGCCCTCCTACAAGGAACGACGGGTCGTGCCCGGAGGCTTCGAGCAGCCACGCGACGAGCGCGGTGGTGGTGGTCTTGCCGTGCGTCCCTGCGACGACGAGCGAGCGTCGTGTCGCGAGGAAGAGTTCGCCGAGCGCTTTGGGAAACGATCGGTGGTTCATCCCGCCGTCGATGGCTGCGCGCGCCTCGGGGTTGTCCTTGCGGCAGACGTTGCCGACCACGACGAGGTCGGGCCTCGGGTCGAGGTGCGCCGGGTCCCAGCCCACCATGGTCTCGACGCCGTACGCTTTCAGTGCGTCGCCCATGGGCGGATAAAACGCGGTGTCGCTTCCGGTGACTCGATGACCGGCTGCCTTGAGTAGGCCCGCGAACGCTCCCATCCCGGTGCCCGCCACCCCAATCAGGTGCACATGCATGCGCGCTTCTCTCGCACGATCGCCCCGTGTCGTCGAGCGATCTGAACGCTCCTTCGCGATCGTGATAGCGTCCGCGCTCTCTTCATGAAGTGCTTGTGCAACCGTGGTTCGCTGATGGTGTTGACTCTTGCGGTGGGGCTCACTCCGGCCCTCGCCAGGGCGCAGACGCCTCCCGGTTTCCGCGTTGACGGCGGCCCGTGGCGTCCTACTGCGGCGGTGGACGGCGATGCCCTGCCGTGGGCCGAGACCACCCTCGTCCCCGGCCACGGCCGCTGGAACGTCGGCCTCCTCACCGAGTATGTCCGTTCGCCCCTGGTGCTCTCGACGCCGGGCGGTCAGCCTGCCGCATTTCTCCGCGACCAACTCTGGACCACGCTTTCTCTCCAGGTCGGTTTCGGTGCCCGTTGGGGCCTCGCGGTGCAGATCCCGATGATGCTATACCAGGCCTCCGGGGCCGTGCCTGCGGGCGTGGGCGAACCCTCCTCGACGGCGGTGGGTGACGCTCGGATGCTCCTTCGCTGGTCGTCCCGCGCGGAGCTCAACGCCACCGCCGGCCGTGGTGCCACGATGACCCCGGCGCAGGTCGCGCAGCAGACCCGCGAGCGCCGCGAGGGCCTTGGTTTCTCGGTTCAGCTTGCCGCGACGGTTCCGTTGAGTGATGCGACCTCGTACGCCACCGCCGGGGCCCCGACGGTGCACGCGTACGGCGTCGTCGATTACCGCCTGGCGCGCCTCTTTGGATCGTTCTCCCTTGGCTACCGCGCTCGGCTCGCCGACGGATGGCCTTCGCAGCCCTCCCTCTGCCTCGACCCGACCTCTGGAGCCTGCCTTTTCGACCGCCCTCTGCGCGACGAGATCACCTTTGCGATCGCGGTTCGCGGCCCGCTCGAGGCCTTGTTGGCGGGGGTCTTCTTGCTGGCGAAGCCTGCGTGGTCGAGCGCCGCGGTGTTGTCCGGGTATTACGCTTCTACGTATCTGACTCTCGTTGGGTCGTACGACGCGCGGGACCCATTCGGCGGCCCGAGCGGGACGCCATTGGAGCTCGGCGCTGGCCTGCAGGGGGTGTTTGGCGAGTACACGGTGTCCGCGGGCGCGGCCTTCGGGCTGACTCCGGCGCCGGGTGCGTCCGCGCTGCGCGGGGTGCTGTCGTTGCAGTGGGCGCCGCGTTTCATCGACGACGACCGCGACGGCTTGCGCGACGACCCGAGCGTCGATCACTGCATCGGACTGGCGGAGGACTTCGACGGTTTCGAGGACGGCGACGGCTGCCCGGAGGACAACGACCACGACTCGATCCCGGACGAGGAAGACCGTTGCCCGCGGGTGGACGAGGACGAGGACGGCTTCGAGGACGAAGACGGCTGCCCCGACCCGGACAACGACCGCGACGGCGTGCTTGACGCGGCCGATCAATGCCCCGACGAGGCCGCGGGATCCCACCCCGACCAGGCGCGCGCGGGCTGCCCGGACGGGGACACGGACGGCGACGGCGTGGCCAACGCGGCGGACCAGTGTCCGAGGGTGTCGCGCGGGAGCCTCGAAGACGCGGGCCGCGAGGGCTGCCCGGCCGCGGACGGCGACGGCGACGGGGTTCCCGACGTCCTCGACCGGTGCCCGAACGAACCCGCGGGCGACGGCGCAGCGCCAGGGCAGCACGGGTGCCCGGAGACCGACCACGACCACGATGGTGTCCCGGATGTGGGCGACCGCTGTGGTGACCAGCCCGAGACCATCAACGGAGTGCACGACGACGACGGCTGTCCGGAGGTTCCGTTGCGTGCGGGCGTCCGGGGGGAGGCCGCCGTGGCGCGGGTGACGCTGGAAGGCGCGAGCGCGACTGCGCCCGGTCGCGTAGTGCTGCTCGAGGCGCTTCGTTTCGACGCGCGAGACCAGATCGCTTCGGCGAGCCAGGGCCTCGTTGCGCAACTCGCGGTGGCGATTCGTGCGGTGTCGTGGGCGGGCGTCGGTCCCTTGCGTATCGCGGTGCCGACGAGCGCTCCCGGCGTGACGGGCGTCGCGGTGGTGGACGTGATGCGGGCCGCGCGACGGCGCGATGCTTTGCTTCGTGAGCTTCGCTCGGCGGGGCTGACGGCCGCGCAGGTGGTGGCCGACGATGTCGTCGCGGCGCACACCGAGGGCGCTGCGCGCGGGCTGCTGGTTCTTCCCCCGACGTCGCCGTAGGGTACGTCGCTGAGTTCGGGGGAATGTCCTTCTTCCCGGGGACTGTGGTTGCGCCAGGGGCGGGGGTGCCGTAACGCTCTCGCGGGTGTCGTCGCGGTGCCTGTCGGGCTCCGGGGCCTTTGAGGGTGTGTAGGCGGACGGACCGACGGTACGGAGCATAGAGCGTGAGCACGACGGACGAAAAGGGACACGACAGCGATCCGCTCATCGGCCAGGCCATCGCCGAAAACCGCTACAAGATCATCAAGATCCTTGGCGAAGGCGGGATGGGGAAGGTGTACCTCGGCGAGCAGAAGCTCGGAGACCGGGTGCGCAACGTGGCGATCAAGACGTTGCAGCCCGACCTTGCAGGCGACCCGCAGATCGTGGCGCGCTTCCATCGGGAGGCCGGCACCGTCTCGTTGCTCGACCATCCCAACACCATCAAGTTTTACGAGTCGGGAGAGCTCGCGGGCGGCAAGCTCTTTGTCGCGATGGAGTTCATCCAGGGCGATCCTCTGGCGATTAGCATCTCCCGCGGTCCGCTCGCGCCGCAGCGCATCGAGCACATCCTTCAGCAGGTGTGCGGATCGCTTTCTGAGGCGCACGAGCACGGCATCGTGCACCGCGACCTCAAGCCCGAGAACATCATCCTCACGCAGAAGGGCTCCAAGGGAGACTTCGTGAAGGTGCTCGACTTCGGCATCGCCAAGCGGGACGAGTCCTCCGACGCGCGGGACGCCAAGCTTACCCGACAGGGTATGGTTCTCGGGACGCCGCCGTACATGTCACCGGAGCAGTTTACAGGTCAGCCGCTGCGCGCCACGAGCGACGTCTATTCCCTCGCCATCGTCGTCTACGAGATGCTCACCGGGCAGCTTCCCTTTGTCGCGAGCACCCCGTGGGAGTGGGCGACCAAGCACCTCACCGCGGCGCCGGTTCCGTTCGAGATGCACTCCAACGGTTCGACCATCCTGCCGCGGCACAAGGCCGCCGTGATGCGCGCACTTTCGAAGGAGGCGGCGCAGCGTCCGCAGGGCGTCATCGACTTCCTCAAGGAGTTTACCGGCGACACCGGGGCGGGCGCCGACTGGGCTGTTTCGACCAACCAGGGCCAGTCTTCCCACCAAAACTCACAGATTCCGCCGACTGCGATGGTTCCGCAGTACCCGTCGCAGCCGGGCTCGCAGTCGATGGCTCCGCAGTACTCGTCACAGCCGGGCTCACAGCCGATGGTTCCGCAGACCATGGCGGTCAACTACCCGACCCCGACGCCCTTCAGCCCGGGGTCGAACCCGAGCTTCACGCCGCCCTCCAATCAGGGTTACCCCCCGGCGCCGTCGAATGCGGGCTTCAACCCTGTTTCACCGTCGCCGTCCAACCCGGGCTTCGCCCCGGTATCGGGGCAGGGCTACAACCCCAATCCCTACGGATCGCAGCAGGGTGGGTACGGCTCACAGCCCGGCGGCTACCAGCCGCAACCCCAACCAAGATCGAGCGGTGGTAGCGGCAAGATCATCGTGGGCGTTGTGGCCCTTCTGGTCATCGGCGTCGGCGTCGCTGCCTTTGCCCTTTCCGACCGCAATGACTCGACGCCGTCCGCAACACCGCCGGTCGCCGTGGGTCCCGTGCCGACGCCTCCCCTGGCCGTGCAGGGGCCCGTCACGCTCGACCCGATCCCGGGGCCGAGCAACGGCATCCAGCCGATTCCGGCGCCCAATACGCCGAGCATCCAGCCCGTGGCTGCCCCCAACCCCGGCAACGACATTCAGCCGATTGCGGCGCCCAATCCGCCGAGCATCCGTCCGACGCCCCCCCCGGCAGTGATCCGGCGTCCGTCCCCCTCGTGTGGACGCGAGTCGAACATCGATGACCTCATCATCAACGGTCATTGTTCGCAGGCTCAGGGGTTGTTTCGCTCGCTTCGTTCGGCGGGCTGCCGCGTGGATGCGTCCGACCACTTCGGCACCGCCTGCGCCGCTCCCTGATCGCCACCGAACTCCCCTCATTACGTAGCGCTTGCGTGTCGAAACGAACGGGATCATGGTCCCGCCCGGTTCACCGACATCATGGCCCGCGAGGGCTTTTGACGGTACGAACCGGGTATCGCCAGCAGAGGCCCTGAGACCAATGAATGGTTCAAATACCCCGATGCGCCGATGGATGCGCATAGACGGGCGAGCCCATGCTCTCCACCTCGGCGGACCCTCGGAGCCTCCAGCGCGCACGGTGCGCGTTGCGTCGAGGCACTCCCCCGCGTTGCAGCGGTCGGGATCGTCAGGACATCGATAATTCATGGGCACCAGTCCATTGGCGCGGCTTTCGTGGTCGGAAATCTGCTCGAACCGAAGCTTTCGAGGCCGCTGGGTGGCCCTGGATGACTGTCGCTACGACGAGCGCTCGAATCAGCCCGCGGAGGGCACTGTCATCGACGACGACGACGACCTCGCCGCGCTCTGCAACCGCATGAAACAAGAGCAGCGACGAAGCTGTGCGATTCTGTTTTGCGAGGGCCTTTCGGGCATTCGCACCTTCTTCAATCACTGACCACGCGCGCGCACTAAAAGGGCGGTTTGACCACCGCTGCGAGGCGCTCCCGCACTTCGTCCACGGTCAGCCCGACGATCCGCAAGCGCTTGCTCCGGTTGCTGGTTCCGGCCACCACCGCGACGTCGCGCTTCGGCACTCGCAGCGTCTTGGCGAGCAAGGCCACCAGGGCGGTGTTGGCCTCGCCCTCCACCGGCGGCGCAGTCAGCGCGACCCGCAAAGCACCCTCGCGCACGCCCTCGATCGCCTCGCGCGACGACCGCGGCTGCGCCCGCACCGCGAAGCTCACCGCGCCCGTCTCGGCGACCAGGAGCAGCCCCGCGAGCGGGTCGGCTGCGTCACTCACCGCGGCGAGTCCAGCGCCACAGCTTCGACGATCTGCTGCCCGTCGTCGGGACCCAACGGATTACCAGTGAAGGTACCCAGCCGTCGCGCGAGGCGCAGACCGCCGAGCGTGAGCAGCGCGCGTAGCTCGCCCGGGAAGATCTGCCGCTGCGTGAGCAGGGTCTCGTGCGCGGGCGAGCCGTCTTGCGGCTCAAACCGGATCGTCACGTGCTGCACCTGCTTGATCGGGTCGTAGAGAAAGCGCTCGGAGTAACGCACGCGCACGCCCAGCGTCGGGTGCTTGATGGGCCGACCCACGTAGGCCCGGTCCGGGTTGCGCGCGAGCTCTGCGGGCGATGGGAGCCGCACGTCGAAGATGAAGCGGCCGCCCGGTGCGAGGTGTTCGCGCACGCAGCGAAAGCAGTCCGCGATCTCGTCGGGCTCGTAGAGGTGCAGCAGTGCGTTGAAGGGTGCCGTGATCAGCGGAAACGTGCGCCCGAGCTTGAAGCGCCGCATGTCGCCGCGGCGGAGCGAGAGCCGGCCTCGGGGGACGCCCTTCCGCCGGGCTGTCTCGCGGGCCCGCGCCAGCATCGCGGCGTTGAGGTCGAGCCCCAGCACCTCCGCACCGTCGAGCGCGGTCGGAATCGCCACGCGTCCGCTCCCCACGCCAAGCTCGAGAACCGGCGCACCACAGCGCCGCGCTGCCTCGCGGTAGAACGTCACGTCCTCGGCGCGCCGCGCATACGCATGATCGTAATACGCCGCGTCGTCGTAGTGCTCCCGCGAGCCGCGCTCGAGGGGGTCCGACCCATCGCGTCGGATCATCGTGCGCCTCCAGCATCCGCGCCGGGGGCGGACGTGTTGGTCGTCGCCGTCCACTCGGCGACCTTCCAGGCGCCGTCGCGGAGCACCAACTCCAGGCGCTGTCCGCGGCGGCTCTCCACCATCCGGGCGTCATCGGGGGAGGGCCCCGTGGCGTGCGCCTCTCCTTGCACCAGACGCCTCGCGAAGCCGTCGCCCTCCGTCGGGAGATCCGACACCGTGACCCGCTCGAGCCGATATCGCGAGGCCTCGCGGAAGACCCTCACGCGGCGGTAAAGCTCAGCGTGCTCGGGAATGAGATCGGCCCCCGCGCGCTGGTCGCGCTGGCATCGGGCCAGCGTCTCGCCGGTTGCGAGCGCCCCAGCGTCTACATAGTGGGCCCTCCAAAACGCCCGCAAGAAGCGCTCGGCCACTGCCGCCGGCGAACCTGGCGCGTACGCGTGCTCGTCGTCCACCGCCGGGGGAGGCTCGCCTGCGACCCGCGTCGCAGGGGCCTCCGCGTGCGACCCCGCGGCCACCGCGGTCGGCGTCGGCGGACGGGTGAGCAGCAGCACCGCGCCGAGGGCCGCCGCCAGCGACACTGCCGCCACCGCCATCACCCGCGATCGCTTCGGGTTCACGCTGAGCGCCCCGCGCGCAACGCTGCCACCACCGCCGCGAATCCCCCGGGCCCGTCCGCCGTCGTCACGAACGCCGGCCACGCCGACATTCGCCCCGCAAAGCGCCGCACGCCCGCGACCCCGAAGGACAGCGCCATCGCCCCGAATGCCGCAGCGTCATTGGGGCTGTCGCCGACGTAGAGCCACCGCGCATCGAGAGCCGCGGCGTCCAGCCCGAGCGCCTCGAGCGCCGCGCGCAGGCCGCCCACCTTGTCCGCCGGGCGATAGCTCACGTGCAGGTGGATGCTGCTCGTCGTCGAGAACAGCCCCGCGTCGCGCACCATCGCCAGGGCCTCGCGCACCACCACCGGATCGACCGTCGTCCGCTCGCCGATGTCGAGCGCGAGGTCGGTCACACGCACCGCCACGTCCTCCACGGGCCGCAGCGCCGCAAACCGATCAACGATCGCCGCCACGCACGTACGCACCCGCTCCATGCCTTCGTCCCGCACGTCGTCCGGATCGAGGAACGCTACCCGCGCCCCGCTCCCTTCCCGCAGAACGTACGCCCCTCCGTTTTCCGTGACCACCGCGCGCACCGGGAGCACCCGAGCCAACACAGCGCCCCACCCCAGCGAGCGGCCCGTCGCGATCACGCAGGGCAACCCCAGCGCGCGAACATCTTCCAACGCAGTCAGCACCTCTGCGGTCAGTTCGCCGTGCATGGTGAGGGTGTCGTCGAGGTCTGTCGCGACGCCCACGACGTCGCGCCAACGATCGGCCGCCACCGTCTCCAACGGTAGACAGCGTTCGGCGGCCACGGCGGTCATGTGATTCGTAGCGTCGCGCACTTCAGGTAGCGCCCCTCGACGAAGGCCAGCGGCGTCGGATGATCGCTCGCCGCGCCGTCGATACGCAGCATTACCGCATCCCGGCCCGCGTCCCGCACTCCCGCCAGCACCGCGCGAATGAACTCCTCCGGCGTCACGTGCCCCGAGCACGAGCACGTCACCAGCAATCCCCCGGTGGTCACGCGCCGCGCCGCCTCGGCGTTCACCTTGCGGTAGTGCCGCAGGGCCCCTTCGACCTCGCGCGCGTTGCTCGCCAACTTCGGCGGGTCGCACACCACCAGGTCGAAGCGCTCGCCCTTCTGATCGAGGGCCACCGACAACTTCAGCGCGTCGCCCTTCTCGAAGCGAACGACCCCGTCTACCCCGTTGGCCACCGCCGCCGCGGTCGCCGCTGCGATCGCTCCGGCCGCGCTGTCGATGCCCAGCACCTCCGTCGCGCCGCCCCGCGCCGCCGCCATGGAGAACCCACCCAGGTAACAAAAAAGATCGAGCACCCGCCGCCCCGCCGCGAGCGCGCCGACCCGCGCGCGGTTCTCCCGCTGGTCGAAGAAGTACCCGGTCTTCTGCCCCGACCCCGCCCGCCCCGGCGCCGGAAGCGTCCAGATATTACCACCCTCGGTAAACGTCAGCGACTCCGCGTCCTCGCCCGCCAGGATGCCTTCGCGGGGGGTGATCCCCTCCAGGGTCTGGTGCTTGGGAGACGACACCTCGAAGACCCGCTGAGCGCCGGTCACCTCCCGCAGCGCCGCCGCGATGGCCAGCTCCCGGCGCTTCATTCCGACGGTGAGCAACTGCACCACCACGCTGTCGCCGAAGACGTCGGCGATCAGCCCCGCGAGCCCGTCGCCCTCGGCGTTGATCAGTCGGTATCCGTTGGTGTGCGGCGCGGGCAGGCCCAGCAGCGAGCGACGCCACGCGGCCGCCTCGGCGATACGCTTGTGCAGCCAACGTTCGTCCAGATCGGCGGACACGTCTCGAGTCAGAACCCGCACCGGAATCGCGCTCGACGGCGACCAATACCCCCGACCGAGCGGATTGCCCCGGGGATCGCGGACGATCACGTCGTCGCCGGGCGCGGGCTCGCCCTCCACCCGACCCACGGCCTGCGCATACACCCAGGGGTGTCCAAGCCAGACGGGCTGCACGTGACCCGGGCGGAGATGAACGGTCGCGACCATAGGGATCTGTCCTTTGCGCGGCTCTACGCGATGCGACCCTCGCCGCGCAAGGTGCTGGTTGTCGGGTTGATCGGGGTGTGCGAAGCCTTTCGGGGCCGTGAGTCCGACGAAGCTCAGGCATGTTCCGGCCATCAGCGCGTGGCGGCGGCGCTTTCTGGTGCGAGTGCTCGGCGCCGTCGCCGTGATGCAAGCGCCCGCTGTCGTGCTTCTCGCGTCGGTCTTGAGCGAGGCCACCCGCGTGCCCCTCGCGGCCTGTGCCGTCGCCTCCGTGGCGCTCCACCTCGCGGCCGTCTCGGTGCTCGTCCACCGACTGCGCTGGTGGATCGACGACGTGCGCACGCCCTGGTGGCGCACATGGATCCTGGAGGTTCCCTACGCCGTGTACGCGAGCGGGTGCTTCCTCGCGACGCCGATCGCGTGGACTCTGCTGCTGGGCGGCGCAGTCCTGGCGCTCGTCGGTCACCCATTGAGGTCTGTCACGGTCGGCCTCGGGTCGCTCTACGCGCTCACCTGGACGCTCGCACTGTGGGGGAGCACCGTAGGACGCGCATGGGCGCGGGTGACGCGGGTGGAGGTTCCCGTCGTAGGGCTGCCCGCCGCTTTCGATGGGTACCGCGTCGCGCACGTCTCAGACGTTCACTGCGGACCGTACGTGCCCGGATGGATGTTTCGCCGATGGGCAACGAGCGTGCGCGGGCTTGACCCCGACCTCATCGCGCTCACCGGCGACCTCATCACCGTGGGCGAAGGGTACCTCGACGACGTCACCAGCTTTGCGCGCTCCCTCAACGCCCCGGATGGCGTCATCGCGTGCATGGGCAACCACGACTATTACCAGACCGCCGACGGCGTCGTGCGGGCGCTTGCGCAGGCCGACGTCACGCTTCTCCGCAACCGCTCTGTTGCCGTCTCCCGGGGCGGCGCGCGGCTCCACTTCGCCGGTGTCGATGACCGCTCGAGCAAGCTCGACGACGTCGACCGCGCGCTCTGCGAAGTACCCGTCGGCGAGCCTGTGGTGATGCTCGCGCACGACCCGGCGGGCTGGCCCGAACTGGTCCGGCGTGGCGTGGCGCTCACCCTTAGCGGGCATACCCACGGAGGGCAGTTTGGGCTGCCGATTGGGCCGCGGATGAACCTCGGTCGCTTCGCGTCGCGCTTCTCGGCTGGGCTCTTCCGCGACGGCGCGAGCGCGCTCTTCGTCAGTCGGGGCATCGGGACCACCGGCGTGCCGACGCGCGTCGGGATGGCGCCGGAAATCGCCCTCCTGGTGCTGCGCCGCGCCTGAACACCACCCGTGACTGCTGCGCCGCGCACCAGCGGCGTGAGCTGTGTTAGCATCCAAGGCTCTGGTTTGCTTATGAATGCCAAGCCCGCCACAGCACCACCCGAAGGGCGTGGGGATCCATTCGGTCTCAACGGTACGCGACTCGACTCAAGGTACGACGTCGGCGGCCTCGTGGCGCAGGGTGGCTTCGGGGTGGTGTATCGCGCTCAGCACCGCGAGCTGCGCAAGCCCGTCGCGATCAAGGTGCTCAAGACCCCGTCGGACCTCACGCCGAAGCAGCAAGCGGACTTCCTCCGGCGCTTCACCGAAGAGGCGCGCACGGTGGCGCAACTCGATCATCCGCACATCGTGCGGGTGCTGGATTTTGGTACGTCGGCGATGCCGAGCGGCGCGGAGGCGCCGTGGATGGCGCTCGAGTGGCTGGAGGGCGTCACCCTCGAGGCGGACTTCGACTCGCGAATCGTGAGCGGCTCCGGCGGGCGCTCGCCGACGGAGTGCATGGCCCTGATGTACCCCGTGATCGAGGCGGTCGGGATGGCCCACGAGGAGGGCATCGTTCACCGCGACATCAAGCCGGGCAACCTGATGATCGTGACCGGGCGGCGCGGCGACCAGCGGTTGAAGCTGCTGGATTTTGGCATCGCCAAGGTGATGATTCCCGAGGAGCGGCGACCGGCCAACCGGGCCCAGACGCTCACGCAGACGCAGGTGTTTTCGCCGGACTACGCCGCGCCGGAGCAGGTCAGTGGGATGCGTACGGGGCCGTGGACGGACGTGCACGCGCTCGCCCTGTTGATGTCCGAGATGCTCACCGCCCGGGTGCCGTTCGCGGGCAACGACGCGATGGAGATGTGTTCGAAGGTGCTGTCGCCGCGGCGTCCGACGCCCGGGCGTCACGGCGTCGATGTGGGCCCCTGGGAGGCCGTATTCGCGCGGGCACTCGCGCTGCGGTCCACCGATCGCTACAACAACGCCGGCGAGATGCTCACCGCGCTGATGAACAACCTCCCGAGCGGCGTGGACATCAACGACGCCCTGTTCACGATGTCGCAGACCGGTGCGCCGCGATTCAGCGCTGTGCCGAGCGCCTCGATCCCGACCCCCGCGATCTCACAGTCGGCGCCGCTACCCAACATCACCACGAGCGAACCGCCGCCGAGCAACCCCACCATCGCCGAGGGAATCAACCTGCTGCAGGGGACGTCGCAGCCGCCCGCGGCGATGTCGCCCCAGACGTCGTTGGTGAGCGACCCGGGCAGCATCCCAGGGGTGCTCGCCGCACCAGCCCGGACGTTCCCGAATACGCAGGAGCGACCGTCCTCGGAGAGCCTTCGCAGTGACCTGCCGGAGTTTGTCATCGACAGCACCCTTCCCGAGGAAGGCCGCGCACTCGCCCTCTACTCCGCACCGACCAGCACCCCGTCGCCGCGGACCCCGTCGTTTCCTCCGCCCCTCCAGCGCGACACTCCGACGACGTTCATCGCCGTGCCGCGCTCGTTCGTGGCGCCGATGATCATCCTCATCGGGCTCTGCTTCGTCGGGCTCGTCGTCGCTGCGGTGGTCCTGTTGATTCGCCCGTCCGCTTCGGTAGTACGTCCCACGAACCATCTCGCGACCGCTGTCTCGAGCCCCCTTGTCCCGGTGAACCCCGCGCTTCCTCCGGGGATGCCCTTCGTCGCAGCCCGCCCGCTCGCTCCTGCAGTCGGACCCACCGCCGACCCTCCCGATGCAACCCCGGGGGACTCCTCCCGGCACCGCTCGCGACGCCACCGCACGCACCTCCGGAGCCATCGGCGCCACCCCGCGCCCGCCCCCACGGAGTGACCACGCGCGCTACCCTGCGCGCCATGCGATCACTCCCGCAGGCCTCGGTGCTGAGCTTCGCTTTGCTCTACGGTTTCCCGATCCACGCGCAGCCCGCGCTCTTCTATGATCCCACGCCATCGCTGGCCTCGCTTCGCCCCGAGGCGCGTCAGTCGCTCGCCGCTGCGGGCCTCACCGCGCTCGACGCGCTGCCGGGCTATGACCTGTCGCTGACGGTGCAGCCGACCTCGCGCACGTTCGTCCTGCACGAAGAGGTGTACTTCACCAACCCTGAGCGCTCGCCGCTGCGCGAGGTGGTCCTGCGCCTGTACGCCAACGCTGTGCGCCCGTCGGCCTCGCGTCCGGGCGATCCCACATGGACTCCACCGGTGCGCTTCACCCGCGGCGCGTGCACCGAAGCAACGTGCGCCGTCGTCGCCGAATCTCCCTCGGTGATCGTGGTGCGACCGTCCGCGCCGCTTCCGCCTGGCGGGAGGCTGCGCATTTCCCTCGACCTCACCGCGACGCTCCCGGAGATCGCCGCGGGGCGCACCAACCTCATGGCGCAGGGCATGGAGTCGCTGAGCGCGATGTCCGCGGGGGAGAGCGGCGGAGACTACGGTCTGCTCGCCGTCGGCGACGGCATCGTGAGCATGGCCAACTTCTATCCCGTGCTCGCGCGTCGCCTCGGCGGGCACTGGGAGCGCACGGACGCCGGCGCCGTCGGCGACCTAGGGTCCGACGATTTGTCCAATGTTCACGGGATGATCGACCTGCCGACGGGCTACACCCTCGCCACGACGGGGACGGTGCTGCGCCGTTCAGAGGCGGGTGGACGGCAGCGCGTGGAGGTCGGCGCCGGGGTGGTGCGCGACTTCGCCGTTCTGGCTGGAGCATCCCTCGAAGTCGCCACGCGTCGCGTCGGCGATGTCGAGGTACGCTCGTTCTTCAACCGCCAACACCGGGACGCCGGGCAGCGGGTGCTCGACGTCGCGGCGCACGCGCTCGACGTCTATCAGCAGCGCTTCGGGGCGTATCCGTACGTCGATCTCGACGTGGTGGAGGCGCCGCTCGTCGGGGGCGCTGGAGGCGTGGAGTTTCCCGGACTGGTCACGGTGGCGAGCATGTTCTACGGCGACGCCTCGACGCCTGGCGTGCCCACGCGGGCTGGATCAGCGCCAACCGGGGCGCTCGAAGGACTCGGCGACCTCGGTGGGCTACTCTCGACGCTTGGTGGAGGCGGCGGCGGAGCGTCCGGTGTGCTGGGGCAGATGCTGCCGTCGATGCTGGAGTTCGTAACCGCCCACGAGGTGGCCCACCAGTGGTGGCATGCGCTCGTGGGCAGCGACTCGCGGGCGCATCCGTTCATCGATGAGTCACTGGCGCAGTGGTCGGCGTCGCTCTACCTCGAGCAGCGATACGGTGCCGATCGCGCGCGCCGCGACGCAGACCTCCAGGTGAAGATGAACTACCAGTTCATGCGCACTCTCGGGCAGGCAGACGGTGCGGTCGATCGCCCCGCGTCGGCGTTTGCGACGCCCATCGGATACGCCGGACTGGTCTACGGAAAGGGACCGTATCTCTACAACGCGTGGCGCAGCGCGGCGGGCGACGCGGTGTTCTGGCGGGCGATGCAGCGGTACGTGACGACGTGGCGATTTCGCACGGCGCCCGCCACGGGTTTTCTCGATGCGCTGGTGGCCGAAGACCGGGCCAACGCGGCGCGCTACCGCACCCTTGCGCGGCGCTGGCTACACGAGACGCATGGCGACGAAGACCTCGGGCAGATGGATCTCGGCGCCCTCGTCGGCACCATGCTCGGCGGACCCGGCGGACAGGTGGCCCCAGAGGTTCAAGACGCGCTGCGGATGATCGGACCGCTGCTGCAGGGCCTTGGGCGATCGGGTGGCGGTGTTCCGGCGACGGGGTTGCCCAGCGGCGACGTCTCCCCGCAACAACTGCAAGAACTCCTCAATGGCGTGATGCAGCAACTCGAGACGCCGTAGATATTGGGAGTGATGAAGATCCCTGGTTCCGACGAGGCGATCGTGGTGTGTGCGGCGCGTCGCGAGGACATGTCCGCGGTGGTCGCGATCTACAACGACGCTGCGCTGCACACGACCGCGACGTTCGACTACGACGCGCGCACGCTCGAGCAGCAGCACGAACTCTTCGACGAAAAGGCGCGAGAGGGCTACGGGTTTCTCGTCGCTCACGGCGCCGACGGAGAGGTGCTCGGCTTCTGCACCTACGGGCTCTATCGCACGCGCCCCGGGTGGCGCTTCGCGTGCGAGCACTCGGTCTACGTCGCGGGCCACGCGCGCCGCCGCGGCATCGGTCGTCGGCTGCTCCTGCCGCTGCAAGAACACGCGCGTGTACGTGGCTTCCACACGATGGTCGGGGTCGTTGATGAGGGCAACGCTGCCTCGCTTGCGCTGCACCACGCATGTGGTTTCGAGACCTTCGGCGTGTTGAAGGAAGGCGGCTTCAAGTTCGATCGCTGGCTCGACGTGGCCCTCGTCGGAATTCGGCTCTAACACAGCGCTCCCGTCGTGCTCGATTCGTGCGACACCCGATGGGCCATGCGCGCGCTGCTGCGACCGTTGTCCGTCCTGGGTTGGCTGCTCGTCTCCTTCGCAGCCGCCTGCACCCCGTCGGAGTCCGTCCCCGCCGTCGTCCAGGATGCCGCCGTCCGCGATGCCGCATCGCCCATGGATGGCTCAGCCACCGACGCTCCGCTCTCGCCTCCCGATGACCTCGGCGGTGCCGCGCAGACCCTTGGTTCTGCCGGCGGAAGCATCTCCTGGCACGGCGTCACCCTGACCGTCCCGCCCGATGCACTGGCTGGTCCCACGCTCATCCAGATTGTCGAGGCCGACGAGCCCATCCCTGCGGGTTACACCGGGTTTTCAAGGGTTTTTCGCCTCGAGCCCGAGGGCACCACCTTCGCGGTCCCGGCCACCATCGCGCTGCCGTTTCAGGGCGACCCGGTGCTCGCCACGGTGTTCTGGTCGCGCCCGGCGGACGACGGCGGCGGCTTCGCGCGCCTCGGCGGCCTCGCGGACGGAGCGACGATTCGCGTGCCCATCTCGCACCTCTCTCGCGCCTTCGTGGCCGACGGCATCGACTTCACCGAGGCGTCCGATCGCACCTGTGCCCGCGCGCGCGTGCTCGACGTGCGGCCGGGCGTGCAGGGCACCGGAATGCCCTCTGGAGTAGGTCTATTCGTGAGCATCGACGACTGCTTCGGTCGTCCTCGGACAGACCTCGCGGCCACCGATCTCACCCCCACCGAGGACGGCCTCTCCGCCGGTTCTGCCGCGCTGCTTCCGACACCCGGGAGGCAGACCTTCCTCACGCTCTCCTTCGACCTCGGAGACTCTGCCCGCTCAGATCTTCCGAACGCCATCGCCGCTGCGGAGGCGCTGCTCGACCGTCTCATCGCGGCTCACCTCCCGCTGCAGGTGGGCGTCGAGGTCTTCGCTGGACAGGTCAACGTCAACGCGTGGCAACCGCACACGCTCGACCTCATTCGCGTTCGCGAGCGACTCCGCGCCATCGGAACCTACGGCCTCGCCGGCGCCGCGACGAGCAACCTCTACGGCGCCGTCGAGCAGGGCGTGGCGAACCTCGAGCGGGTCGAGCAGGCCTTCGAGGCACGCAACGGCGGCGGGGCGCTCGGCGTCGGATATCTCGTGGCTTTCACCGATCGCGGCGACACCGCAGGGCGCACGACGCTCGACGCCGCGTCGTCAGCCGCGAGCCGTGGGCGCAACCGGCTCCTCGTGGTGGCCCTCGCGGGCGACGGCCTCGGCGCCGACGCGTTGGCGTCCCTCCACGAACTCGCGGGCGCAAACCTCGTCGTCTCCGCCGCGACCTCCACCCTCGCGCGAGACTACCGCTACCTCGCTGCCCGCCTCCTCCGCGAGGCACCGCGAGCATACCTCGTCACGTATTGCTCGGCGTTGCGCGGAGGTGCGCACCGGGTGGGCTTGCGCGTCGCCGGGGCGACCGCGGAGCGCAGCGAAGAAGCGATCCTCGACGCGACGGGCTTCGGCGACGGGTGCTCGATCGCCACCGCGCTGAGCGCCTGCACCGGGGCGCAGTGCGGCGGGCTCGGCTGCGGCGCTTGTGACGACCGCACGAGCGTCTGCAACCGCGGCACGCGGCAGTGCGTGGATGTGTGTCGACAGATGAGCCTCTGCGGCGGTCGCCTCATCGTGAACGCCCTCGGGTACACGCAGACGTGCGCGGATTACGGATCGATTCGCGCGTGCAACGGCGCCTGCACGGACGTGCTCTCGGATGTGCGCCACTGCGGTGTCTGCGGGTTTGCGTGCGCGGCGGGCGCGCTCTGTCGCAACGGCGATTGCGTGCGCTGCCCGGCGGGGATGGTGGGTGTGCCCGGGGCGACCTTGGCGATGGGCCAGGTCGGCGTCGCGGAGCCCGTGCATCGGGTGCAGTTGAGCGGTTTTTGCCTCGACGAGACGGAGGTCACCGTTGCCGCGTATCGCGCGTGCACGGCGGCGGGATGCACCGCGGCGGGGGCTGCCACGCTGTGCAACGGCGTCGTCGCGGGGCGCGACCGCCACCCGATCAACTGCGTCGACTGGAATCAGGCCCGTGCATTCTGCCTCGCCCGCGGTGGCGACCTGCCCACCGAAGCGCAGTGGGAACTCGCCGCGCGCGGCACCGACGGGCGATCGTTTCCATGGGGCAACAGTGCCCCTGCGGCGCAGTTGTGTTGGTCCGGCGTCGCGCCGCGGATGGGCACCTGCGCGGTGCAAGCGACCCCGCTGGGCAACTCGCCGTTCGGCGTCGCCGACCTCGCAGGAAGCGTCGCGGAGTGGACCCTCGATTTCGATGCGCCGTACCCGCTGACCACGGGCTTCCCGCCGCTCGACCCGAGCGGGCCCACCGCGGGCGACCACCACGTCATCCGCGGCGGCGCGTGGATCGACACCATCGCGATGTACGTCCGCTCCTCTGCCCGCGACGCGGGTGCGGCGAGCTATCGCAACGTGAACCTCGGATTCCGCTGCGCGCGTTTCGCCCCGTAGCGCGGCGCAGCTACGTGCCGAGGCGCGCGAGCGGTCCGGTGCAGTACTCGGGCATCCCGAAGGTGTTGCCTGGCAGTCCCATGGCTTGCTGCAGCGAGACCAGGAGGTCGAGGTGCGAGGCGTTCTCGTACTGGAGGTAGCGCCCGGTACGAAACGCCCCGCCGCAGCTGCCTGCGAGCAGCCACGGGAGGTTTTGCGTGTCGTGCGCGCCCCGCGCGATGGGCGATGCGAAGAGGATCGTCGTGCGGTCGAAGAGGCTCGCGCCGCCGGGGCCGTCGGGCGTGTCCTTGAGCTTCTGGATCAGGTACGCGAGCTGGCTGGTGAAGTACTGCCCGACACGTGTGAGGTAGTCGACGTTGCGCTCGGTGGTGTCGTGGTGGGACATTGAGTGGTGGCTGGTTGCGTCGGCGTCGTCGGTCGAGTCGATGCCGTACGGGTCGCTCACCGGACCGATGCCCAGCCATCCAAACGTGTAGGTGCTGGTGGCGCCCTCGGAGCGGTTGACAAAGGTGGCGACGCGCGTGAGGTCGCACCGCAGCGCGAGCACGAGGGTGTCGAAGAGGTCGCGGGTGATCTCCGGGAGCGAGGGTCCGTCGCCGCGGGTGGTCGCGAATACCGGCGCGCCGGGGTCACAGGCGAGCGGCGCGGCGGCCGTGGCGGCGAGCTGGCGTTCGAGTTCGCGGATGGCGTCGAGGTAGCCCGCGAGCGCGGCTCGGTCGGCGGCTCCGAGACGCGATCGGAGCCGCTCGTAATCGGCGCGGGCAGAGTCGAGAAGGCTCTGCTGGAGGGCGCGTCGGCGGGCTGCCTCGCGGGCGTCCGAAGGGAAGATCTGCTCGAAGAGCCGCGCGCCGCTGGTGATCTTGGGCACGGCATCGCCGGACCCGCGATAGGACACCACGCCGACGCCGCTCATGGCTCCGTTGGTGCCGAGCACCAGCGAGCCGAATCGCGGGGCGTCCGGGCGCGCCAACTGAAACTGCGCGATGCGCTGATCGACGGACATGCCCGCTCCCAGGTACTCCTGCTCGCGCGCGCCGATTTGCTGGAGTCCCGTGAGCATCGAGCACATGCCCTGGAAGTGGCCCAGCGGCGTGACCTTGTTATCGAGCCCGCGGAAAATCACCAAGTCTGAGCGGTGCGGTGCGAGCGGCGCGAGAATCGGGCCGAGCGCGAAGTCGGTCTCGCCGCCGGTCGGAAACCATCGGTCCGGCAATGTCCCGTTGGGCACCGTGATCACCACGAAGCGGCGCGGTCCGAGGCCATCCTTGCGGCGCTCGACGTCGGCGCGCGAGGCGTCCACGGCGGCGTCTCGTAGTTCGGCGTCCCGCAGCGCTACGTCGCGTCCACCGGCGTCGCGAGCACCCGCATCTCGCGCCCCGATGTCCCCCACACCGGCGTCGAAGCCCTCCGCGGGCGCGCTCGCATCGACGCTGCACCCCATCGCCTCGAGCCATGGGAGCGCCACCGCGACACCGCCAATCCCTCGCAGGAGCTCTCGTCGTGACAGCGGTCGTTTGATCATCGGGAGGCCTCGCATTTCATCGATGGTCTAGCGGGTGGGCGCGATCGCGCGGGTGATGAAATCATCGGTGCTGGCGAGCGCCACCAGAAGGCTCTCGAACTGCCCGTTGGCTGCCGTGAGCGAACGTCGCACGTCGTCGTAGGCGCACGCGTCGGCGGCCACCGGCGCTCGCCCGCGCGCATGGCGAAACCACCATTGCACTACGCAGTCCCTCGCCTGTGGGCTGCCCGCGAGGCGCGCCGCGAGGGCCACGGCGTCGCTCACGTCTACGCTGCTTCCGTCGAGTTCGAGGCGGGCGGTCGCATCGACCGGGGCGCCCTGGTCCGTAGCCTGCCAGCGCCCGATGGCGTCGTAATGCTCGAAGGTAAAGCCCACAGGATCGATTCGCGCGTGGCAACTGGCGCAGTACGGCGAGTTGGTGTGTGCGGCGAAGCGCTCGCGGTTGCTGCGTGTTGCATCGGGTGCGGGCGGGACGTTGTTGACTCCGCCGGGCACCGGGTCCGTGGGAGCGCACATGAACCGGTCGAGCACGAAGACCCCACGCTTGATCGGCGAACCCACGGCGCCGCCGGCGGTGACCGTAAGCAAGCTGGCCTGGGTGAGCAGGCCTGCGCGCTGCGCCGTCGGGAGCATCACCCGTCGGGGCGTGGCATCGAAGGCTCCGGCGATGCCGTAGAGCGCGGCGAGTCGCGCATCGAGGAAGGTGTAGTTGCCAGCGAAGAGGTCGGTGACGCGACCTCCCTCGAAGAGCAGCGAATCGCCGAATCGCAGTGTCTCTTCGCGCATCGAGCGCACGAGGTCGGCGCTGAACTCCGGGTATCGCACGGCGTCGCGCTGTCCCATCGGGTGGTCGACCATCGCGTCGAGCGGACCGAGTCCGAGCCATTGCGTATGGAACCGTCGCAGGGTGTCGCGGGCGTCCGCGTGCGGGGAGCGACCGTCGGTGGCGAGCAGCAGGCGGCGAACCTGCGCGGCCCGCTGCGCGGCGGTGGTGAGTTCGTTGCGCGCGGCGGCATCCGAGAGGGCGGCGTCGGGGAGCGTTCCGCGCACCAGGTACGAGAGGCGCGTGGCGATTTCCCAGGGCGTGAGTCGCACACGGTCGGCCCCCGGGGCGGCGGGCTCGCCCACTTCGATGCGATACAGAAATAGCGGCGAGGCAAGCGCCGATTGCACGACTGCGCGCGCCCCGCCGGCAACCGTCCCAACGGCGGAGCGACCGGCGTCGAAGGCGCGGCGCAAGGCAGCGCGCTCGGCCACGGAGGTGGGGTGCCGCCACGCCCGCGCGGAAAACGTGCCGACGAAGGCGTCGATGCATGTCGCCTCGGCGTCCCGCGGTGGCGCACAGCCGACGAGGCGCGCGAGAGCCGTGGGCGTGGCTGTGGCCTCCGCGGCGAGCGTGTCTGCCGCGTCGAGGTACTGCGCTAACAGCGCGGGCGGAACCGTGAGGTTGCTGACGTCGGTCTCGAGGGTTCCGTCGCGCTGCTGTGAGAGAAAGCCGGTGCCTGGGTGGAGCGCGGTGCCAAGCAGGTCGCGCACGGTACGGTCGTACTCTGCGTGCGAGAGCCGACGCAGCGGCGCGTCGCCGGGGGCCGCACCGGGCACGCATACGGCGCCGGTAATCGGGAGCACCGGGACATCCCTGGGAGCGAGCACATCGTCGCTGTCGCCGTCCGTGGCCTTCGCGTCCGTGGGGCGGTCGTCGGACACGCCGCCGTCGATGATTGCTACATCGTCGAGGGTGGCCGCATCCGGGGCGGTCCGTGGCGAGCCGACTTCACCGCTGCACGCGGTCAGCAACGCGGCCAGCACAGTCAATCCAGAGGCGTTTTTCATCGGATTTTCGGGGCGAAGAACCCCTCGAAGATATCGACCGGCGATGATTGCCGTCAACGCCGACGCGCCTCGTTCTTCAAGCCTTCGATGCCCGATCGTAGAGCACCACCGTCGCGGCCATGGCGACATTGAGGGGATAGGCTCCCGGGAGAATCACCGTGTCGTGTTGTCGCATGACCGAGTCGGGCAGCGTGCCGTCCTCGGGTCCGAGCAGGTAGACCGCGCGTCGGGGGTGCTCGTAGGTGCGGATGTCGAAGGCTCCGGGGGTCAGTTCGACGCAGACGAGCCGCGCGTTGACGGGAATCGCACCGATGAATTGCTCGAGAGTGGTGAAGTGAAAGAGCGGCAGGGTCAGCTCCGCGCCGATCGAACTCTGCTCCTGCGGATTGCGGTTGCCGATGCTGAAGACGAAGTCCGCGCCAAACACGCGCGCCGTTCGAATGAGCGCCCCAAAGTTGTGCGTGCGCTTGACGTTGTAGATGCCGATTCCAACGAAACCCATGGCGTTTTCGGGATGCTTCATCGGTCCACGGCCCCGCCGACCGCGAAGGCGCTTTCCGGAGCGGCGTCCGAGGCGTCCATCGGGGCGATCGGGGCACGCCTTTCGGGCGCGGTCATACCCTCTGCGGTTGTCGGACGCATCAACCGCTGTTCGAGCCGCCGTCGGCGATCAGCGATCCCGGAGCGAGCGTCGCGACAAGGTGCTCGAGCACGCTGATGGTGTCGCGTCGCCGGGCGCGAAGGACGGCATTGGTATCTATTTCCTGCTCCGGGGTGCACCAGACGAGGCCTTTGCGGAAGTCCATTCGCTGCGGAATGAAGGTCGCGTAGCACTGATACATCGTGCTGCTCGACGGGTAGTAGCTCTGGTCGGTGATGTCGAAGAGCACAAACCCCCTGCTCTGCATGAAAAACAACAGATCGAGCAGGTTGTCCCGCTCGTGAAAGATCTGAATCTCGGCCACGACTACGGTGGCCTGCTCGAGGGTTTTGAGGCTGCCGCGCAGCACATCGACCTCTGCGCCCTGCACGTCGAGCTTTAAGACATAGGGGCCCACGAGGCCGCGCTCGGCGACTACTGAGTCGAGCTTCATGAGGCGCACCCGACGGGTCTCTTCGTAGCGCTCGGTCTGCAGTCCGACGAGGTGGGTGTTGTAGAACGTCGGGTCGATGCGCACCGCGACCTCGCCCTCGACGCACGAGAGGGCAGTGATCGCGTGGTCGGTGCCGAAGGCGCGCTTCAGCTTCTCGTAGACGGCCTCGTTCTCCTGCATCGCATCGATGAAGAAGTGCTTCGCCGACAAGAAGAGCTTCTGCATGTGTCTATGCAGGAAAAACGCCCCTTCCGCGGCGCCGATGTCGAGGACCGTGGCGCCGGTGAATCCCTGCCGCTCCAACAGGGTCAAGCTGGCGAGATGGGAGTTTCGGGGGAGGCTCGGCGCTGTCATCTCGCGATAAAAGGGCCAACGCCATGCACGGTCAAGACGCGGCTTCGTCGTCGGTGGCGCGCCCGGCGTTCGCTATGAGCGGCCAGGCCCGAGCAGCCCTCCGCCCCCGGTGGATCCTCGCCCGCCATCGACGCCCTTGTGCAGTACGAGGCTCTTGCCCGCTGCGTGGCCGTCGGCGTGCGCCGAGGTGCGCGCCGTCGTCGCGCTGCTGACGGTTCGCACCCGCGGATACCTTCGCTGGTAATGCTCGTCCAACGCAGGATCGCCCGCCCAGACGAGGCCGGTCTCCTGCTGGCCCTTCCGCTCGGCGCGGAGCTTGCCCAGGAAGCCCATCATCACCCCGGTACGAAACGCCCGACGGTCGCGGTCTCCGGTGATGCCGTTCTGTCGCTTGTGCAGAGTCCAGCGTGCGTCCGCGGTGTGGTCGAGAAAGGAGTGGACGTACTCCGCCATGGAGACGTTTTCCGGCGTACCGAGCACCTCCAGTACCGAGCCCGCGCGGCCCTCGCGCACGCGCCAGACGTTCACCCAGATGCACTGCACGAAGAAGTGCTCGGAGAGAATCGCCGCGAGAAACCGCGACGACTCCTCCACCCGCCCAGACGGCTTCCCGAGGTGTTTGAAGATGTATCCCCGCGCGGCCTTCACCCGCACCGCGTCGAGGTTGTACTTAAGCATCAGCTTTTGCGCGGTGTTCATCGCGCTCTGCGCTTCGTGCTCGTTGGGGCTCCCGGCGAGGGCGAGAAGCTTGGCGATCTTGTCGAGCGCCGAGGCCGTCCCCGCGTCCGTGGCGCCGCTCGCATCCGGGATGCCGGTCGCGCCACCGTCGATGCCCCGATCGGCGCAGACCCGCTGAAATACCGGGCCGTGCGCGGTCTCGTCGCGAGCGCCGATGACCTCATCGACAAACTGGTGCGCCATCTCGTGCTTGAGCACCTCCATCACCACGCCCCAGGACTGATCGAGGACGAACCGCCGCGACACCTCGATGGTTCGCTCGCCGCGCATCCAGCGAGCCAGAAACCCGGTCGCCGGCGAGAGCCTCATCCCCGCGGGTCGCATGCGGTCCTGGAAGAGCCCGAAGTTGAGGTTGCGCCATTCGTCCGTGAGGGCGCGCACCGTGGCGGCGGCGAGGTCGGCGGAGAGTTCGTCCAGATTAGGTTCCATCGCGGCGAGTGAGAGAGCACACACCCGTCGGAGAGGCCAGTTGGCGGCGCGGCGCGGGCGGAGATAGTGTCCGCGCCCCGATGATGACCGACGCGATTCTCCAGCCCGCCGAGTGGGCCCCGCACGACGCTGTCTGGCTCGCCTGGCCGAGCCACGAAGACCTCTGGAAGTTGGCCCTCCCAGAGGCGCGCCGCTCGTTCATCGCGCTCGCACGCGCCATCGTTCGCGACGGCGGCGAGCGCCTCGAGGTGCTCACCCCCGACGGCGTCCAGGAGACCGTCGCCCGCGCGGCGCTTCACGGCCTCGACGCGCGCTTTCACCAGATCCCGTTTGGCGACATCTGGGTGCGCGACACGGCGCCGGTCTTCATGCACGACGCCTCCGGCGAGGTCGTCGCGTCGCGCTTTGACTTCAATGGCTGGGGTGGGAAATACAAGCTCCCGTATGACGCCGCCGTCGGCGACGCGGTCGCGCACGCCTCGGGAATGCGAACACTTCGCCACGATTTCGTGCTCGAGGGCGGGAGCATCGAGGTCGATGGCGAAGGCACGGTGCTCTCCTCGCGGCAGTGCTTGCTCAACCCCAACCGCAACCCGACGATGGAAGAGGCCGCCATCACTCGCGCGGTGCTCGACGCCTTCGGTGGCAAGCAACTTCTCTGGGTCACGGACGGTCTCATCAACGACCACACCGACGGTCACATCGACACCATCGCGCGCTTCGTCGCCCCAGGCGTCATCGCCCTGATGGAACCCTCCGGCAGCGACGATCCCAACCGCGACATTCTCCGTCGGCTGCGCGACGAGCTTAGGGGTCAGCGAGACGCCCTCGGCCGCCCGATCGAACTCGTATTCGTTCCGTCGCCGGGCCGGGTCGAGGACGACGACGGGCGCGTCATGCCCGCGAGCCACCTCAACTTCTACATCGGCAATCGCACCGTGGTGGTTCCGACCTACGGCACCGCCTACGACGACGCTGCGGCGCGCGCAGTGGAGCGCATCTTCCCGGGGCGCCGCGTCGAGGCCATCGACGCCCGGGCCATCCTCGAAGGCGGCGGTGCCTTCCATTGCATCACCCAGCAGCAGCCTTCGCGGCGCGTGTCGGGCGAAGCTTCGGTGACGCCATGAAGACCACTGTCGCAGTGATTCAGTGTCCCCTCGGCGATGACCGGGAGACCAACGTCGCCCGCGTCATCGAGCACGTGCGCTCCGCCGCCGCGCGCGGCGCAAACGTCATCCTTCCGCCCGAACTCTTCGAGGGACCGTACTTCTGCCGCGTCGAGGACGAGCGCGAACTACTCCGCGCGATGCCCTTCGAGAACCACCCCACCATCGCCCGCTTCGCCGATCTTGCGCGCGAGCTTGGAGTGGTGATCCCGGTGTCGTTCTTCGAGGTCGCGGGGCAGGCTTATTACAACAGCCTCGCGATGGTGGACGCCGACGGCGCCGTGCTTGGCCTCTACCGTAAGAGCCACATCCCCGACGGTCCTGGCTACGAGGAGAAGTTCTACTTTCGCCCTGGCGACACTGGTTTCAAGGTCTGGAACACCCGCCACGGAAGCCTCGGCGTCGGCATCTGCTGGGACCAGTGGTACCCCGAGTGCGCCCGCGCGATGATGCTCCTCGGGGCCGAGTTACTGCTGTATCCCACGGCAATCGGAAGCGAGCCCCACGACCCGTCGCTCGACACCCGCGACCCGTGGCAGCGCGCGATGATCGGCCACGCGGTCTCCAACGTCGTCCCGGTGTGCGGTGCCAACCGCATCGGCACCGAAGACGGCCAGGTCTTCTATGGAAGTTCGTTTTGCGCCGACCACCGCGGCGACATGGTGGCTGAGCTTTCCCGCACCGAGGAGGGTGCCGCGCTCGCGAGCTTCGACCTCGCGCTCTCCCGCCGAATGCGCGGCGCATGGGGTTTCTTCCGCGACCGTCGCGCCGACCTCTACGACGTGCTCCTCACGGCGGACGGACGGCGACCGGTCAAGCCATGACTGACCGTACATTTCCGGCGCAGACACCCCTGCAGCCCGGTGACCACATCGCAGTCATCGCCCCAAGCGGACCGCTCGACCCCGTCGCCCTCGACGCCGGCGTGGCCTGGTTTGCGGAGCGATATCGGGTGACCGTGGGCGCGTCCGCCCGAAGCCGCACGGGGTACCTCGCAGGGAGCGACGCCGAGCGGGCGGCGGACGTCACCGCGGCCCTGGCAGACCCGAGCATTCGCGCGGTGATCGCGGCCCGTGGTGGCTATGGGCTCACCCGCCTGCTCGACGAGCACGCGCACCGCTGGATCGATGCTTTGAAGAGTGATCCGAAGCCCCTCGTGGGCTTCAGCGACGTGACCGCGCTGCACGCCGTGTGGTCCATGGCGGGTGTGCGCTCCATCCACGGAACGATGGTGGTTGAGATGGGTCGCCGGGGCGGTGATCGCGAGTTGGTTTCAGTGCTCGAGGGCTCCCGCCCGGAGTCCTGGACGGGATTGATTCCGATGACCTCGGTCGACGCCTCCCCGGTGCGCGGCCGTGCGATCGGCGGAAACCTCTCCCTGCTCGCGGCGCTGCAAGGGACGCCGTGTTTTCCCGACCTCGAAGACCGTGTGCTCTTCCTCGAAGACGTCGGCGAGGCGCCCTACCGCATCGACCGGATGCTCACCGCGTTGCGCTCCGCGGCCGCTCTCGACGGGGTGTGCGCGGTGGTGTGCGGGGAGTTTGCGCGGTGCGCCGCGGGCGACGATGGGGTCACCGTTGAGTCGGTGCTTCGAGAGCGTCTCGGATCGCTTCATATCCCGGTGCTGGCCGGCGCGCCGTTTGGGCACGGGAAGCAGCATCGGCCGTGGGTGCAGGGCGCGCAGGTGACGGTGTTGAGCCACGGCGAAGTCGTGTTCGAAGAGGGCCTGGCGTGAAGCGCCTCGGCATCGACCTGGGCGCCCGGCGTATCGGCGTCGCTGTGCACTCCGAGGAGGGCGTCCCCGCGCGCCCGCTCGAGACCTTGGAACTGACCGACGCCACGCAGGCGGTCAACGCCGTGACCGCGGTGGTTCGCCGCGAACTGGCAGAAGAGGTCGTCGTCGGCCTGCCCTTGAACATGGATGGCAGCGAAGGAATGAAGGCGCGTGCGGCCTGCACCTTCGCGGCGCTGCTTGGGCGCAAGACGAAGCTCCCGGTGATCCTGTGGGATGAGCGGCTGACGACGGTGCAGGCCCAACGCGCTCGCACGGCGTCGGGTCGCAAGGGGAGGGAGGGCATCGACGCCGAGGTCGCGGCGATCCTGCTGCAGGCCTACCTCGACTCGAAGGCAGGAGCGGGCGCGTGGCTGGACGACCCAGACCCGTAGCAAAGCCCGCAGCGAAGCCCGCAGCGAAGCCCGCAGCGAAGCCCGCAGCAAAGCCCGCAGCAAAGCCCGCCCAGCGCGCTCCTCGTCGCTCCCGGGCCCGTGAGGCTCCGCCCGGCGGCCCACCCGTTGGCTCCCTCCTGGTCGCCCTGGGCGTCTTCGTCGTGATTGCTTCCCTCGCAGCTTTCGGTCTCTTTGCTTATCTGCGCACGCCCCATGGTGGCCGTGGTCGCCCGCTGCGCGTCACCATCGAGGAGAGCGCCGACGCCGCGACCGTCACTCGTGTTCTCTGGTCTGCCGGGGCTATCGACCACCCGTGGCTATTTCACCTCCTTGTGTCTGTCACCGGCGCGGCCGATCGCGCCCACCGCGGAACCATCGCCCTCCGCGACGACCTCACCCCCTACGCGGTCCTGCGCTCTCTTTCGCGCGGCACTGCCGGACTTGTTCGCGTGACCATCCCGGAGGGCTACACGCGCTTCGACATTGCGCGTCGGCTGGAGTCTGCGGGTGTCTGTCCTGCCGCGGATTTCATTGCCCACACGGAAGACCCTGCCTTGCTTCAACGGTACGGACTCGGTGACTCGTTGGAGGGATACCTCTTCCCGGACACCTACGATTTCCCTCCGGATTCCCCGGCTGAACGCGTCATCGAGCGGATGGTGACGGAGTTCTCCCGGCGTCTCCTTTCGCTCAAGTCACAACTCCCTGAAGGCGTTCGGCGGGCGGCATCCCTGGTCGCTGACGCCACTCCCTCGCCGGTCGCGCAGGAGGGCAGTTTCGACGGCGCGGACCGTCTGATTGTGACGCTTGCCTCGCTGGTCGAGCGCGAGACTGGCTCTCCCGGCGACCGCGCCCACATCGCTTCCGTCTTCTGGAACCGTCTCCGCCTTCCAGACTTCCACCCTCGCTTGCTACAGAGCGATCCGACGGTGGTCTACGGCTGTACTGCAATGGCTGCGCGGGGCACTCCCCTCGCATCGTGCAGCATCGGCGACGGCGGCGTCCGTCGCACCATCACGGGCACCATGCTGCTCGACCGCAACAACCCCTTCAACACCTATCAACACGAGGGTATCCCCCCCGGTGCGATCGCCAACCCCGGGGCTCAGTCTCTCGCGGCGGTGCTCTCACCGACGGGCGATCAAGACCTGTATTTCGTGGCGATGGGGGGTGGCCGTTCGGCCTTCGCGCCGACGCTGGAGGAGCACCGCCGCAACGTGCAGCGCTACCTCCGCCGGGGCGACGCGGGCGTCGTCAGCCCGTGAATCCGTACTCGGACTGCAGCAACTTCGCGATGGTCTGAAGTTGCATGTTGGAAGTGCCCTCGTAGATCTTGCCAATCTTCGCGTCTCGGAAAAACTTCTCCAACGGGTAATCCTTGGTGAAGCCGACACCGCCGACGAATTCCACGCAGAGCGAAGATACCCGCTCGGCTACCTCACTGGCATGCAGTTTCGCCATCGCAGCTTCCTTGATGAATGGCAGGCCTGCGTCCTTGAGGCGCGCAGCGTTATAGACCATCAGCCGGGCGCTCTCGATCTCCACGGCGCAGCGCGCGTATTGAAACTGCACGCCCTGGAAGTTGCCGATCACCTGCCCGAATTGCTTGCGCTCGTGCATGTAGCGCATGGCGTAGTCGAAGGCTCCCTGCGCGAGCCCAAGCATCTGCGCGCCGATGCCGATGCGACCTTCGTTGAGGGTCTCGATGGCAATCTTGTAGCCCTTTCCCACCTCGCCGAGCACGTTGCCGAGCGGAACCTCACAGTCCTCCATGATGACTTCGCAGGTTGAAGACGCGCGAATGCCCAGCTTGTCTTCCTTCTTTCCAACAGAAAACCCTGGAAAGTCCCGCTCTACGAGGAAGGCCGTAATGCCCTTGTATCCCTTCGATGGATCAACGTTGGCGAACACGATGAAGAGCGACGCCTCTTTGGCGTTGGTGATCCACAGCTTTCGGCCATTGAGAATCCACTTGTCTCCTTTCTTCTCCGCCCTGCTCGCGAGTGCGAAGGCATCGCTGCCGGAGCCTGCCTCGCTCAGTGCATAAGATCCCACCCAGTCGCGCGCGAGGCGCGGAAGATACTGCTGCTTCTGCGCATCGTCGGCCCAGCGGATGAGCGCGTTGGCCACCAGGGTGTTCTGCACGTCGACGAGCACCGACACGCTCGGATCGACCATCGCAAAGCCCTCGACCGCGAGCGCAGCGTTGAAGAAACTGGAGCCCGCGCCGCCGTACTGCTCAGGCACCTCGATGCCCATCACCCCGAGTTCGAAGAGGTCGGGGAGGAGTTCCTTGTCGAGGGCGCCGTTGTGGTCCATCGCGGCGACGCGGGGGGCGACGCGGTCGCGGGCGAACCCGATCACGGCGTCGCGAAACATCTTCTCATCGGGCGAAAGCTGGGTCAGCGAGGTCATGCGCGGAATGTAGGGCCAACCCCCCACCGACCTCAATGGACTCCGGAGCACTCCCGATCGCTTACGACCATCATTGGTCACCAATGGGTGACACAAAATGTCATCCGTTCTTTGTGAGGCGTCGCGTCCGCGGAGAACCTTCGGTCACGAAAGGCCTACGGACGCATGAGCCCACCACGGCACGAACCGTGCTCTTGGGATTTCTGGCGAGCGGTGACGCGGCGATTTTCGTAATGCCATCCCACGGGTGAGTGGAATGGGGAGCAGGGCGCACCCTGACTGGGCGGTTCTGCGGAAGGCATCATGAAGACTCTGATCAAGCCTGTTCGAGGTGGGGGCGATGGGGGCTTTACCCTCGTCGAACTGATGATTGTCGTGGTGATCCTTGGGATCCTCGCGGCGGTCGCGATTCCAGCGTATAGCCGCTATGTGAAGCGGAGCAAGACCGCCGAGGCTACCCAGTGCATCGGGTCGATGTACCGTCTCCAACTGGCCTATTACGAAAACACCCACGAGCGCTCGAGCAGTACGTCATTTGCGACCTGCCCCGCGATGCCGACCACGGCTCCCTCGGCGAGCAAGTATCCGCCAAACGTTGTCATCTGGATGGCAAATTCAGACTGGAACACCCTCGGATTCGTGATTGAGGGCGGGCACTACTATCAATACTCGACCGACGGCAGCAACTCCGCGCTGACCACCCGCGCAGTGGGTGATATCGATGGTGACTCCGTGCGATCGACCTTTGAGCGCGCCGGGGTGATGAATTCTGGCGAGATCCAGGGGTCCCAGGTTCGCATCACCAACGAACTGGAGTGACCACGCAGTCCTCGGCCACGACCGCCTGTAAGCGCTCGACACCCATCACGAATTGATCGGGCGGCGGCAGCAGGCTCAGGACGAGGTACCCATCGCCGGGTACGTCGAAAAAGTACCCCGGTTGCACCAGCACTCCAGCCGCCAGCAGCGCGAGTACCCAGGAGTCTTCGTCGCGAGTCGTCGGCACTCGCAGCACTGCCGACCATCCCCCCTCGACCGGTAGCAACGAGATTGGACTCTCCGCGGTCAACGCTCGCTGGAGGGTCGCGAGGTTTTGCGCGATGCGCTCGCGAATCGGCCGCTGCAGTGCCTCGCGGTGGCGCAGCCAGACCGGCGCTGCGCGCAACACCGGCGCACCCACCGAGAGAAAGCTGTCGGCGATGTGTTCGAGCCGTCGCAAGGCTTCCGCGCGCGGCCCATCGGGCCCATCGACGTGCACCCAACCGAGCTTCATCTGCGGGAGCGCCAGGGTCTTGCTCAAGCCGCTCAGGGTGAACGTGAGCACCTCGTCGCAGGTGACAAAGCTGGGCGCGCGGCGGGGGTCGTCGTGGTACGAATACTCGAGGAATACCTCATCGATGACGAGCGCGAGTCCATGGCGTCGGCAGCGCTCGACGAGGGCCGCGCGCAGGTCGCGCGTCACGTACGCGCCGGAGGGATTGTTGGGGTGCACCAGCGCGATGGCCCTTGTGCGCGGGGTCATCGCGGCATCGAGGGAGTCGAGGTCGAACTCCCAGCGGCCATGCCAGGTCGCGCCGACCGGGGTGAGCGCGATGCCCTCCAGCCGCGCGAGATCGTCGAGCAAGGGGTAGCTCGGGTGTCCGACGACGATGGCATCGCCCGGGTCGCAGAGCAGCTTGAAGAGCCAGCCGTAGGCCTCGCTGGTGCTCGCCGCGAGGCGCAGGTGATCCGGGTCCACGACGTACCCGAGGGAGGCGTAGTGCTCGGCCACGGCGATGCGCGCGGCGAGGGGGCCCGCGGGATCGGGGTCGTAGCGGCGCACGCCCGCGTCCGCGAGGGCAGCGATGAGGTCGTCGGCGAGCGGCGGCAGGTCGACCGCGGTGGGGTTCGAGACGGTGAGATCGATGAGGCCGGGGAATGCCCGGCGCTCGGTCACCGCGATGCTGAGAGGCGATGGGGCAGTGATCCAGGCGGTGCGCTCAGAGAACATCCGCGGACCTCATCAGCGCGGCTGACTCTTCGGGAGAAAAGACCGTGCAGGACATTCCGCCGGACAGTTCGAAGCCCGCATCGCCGCCGCGCCGCACCTGAATCTCCATGAACCAGTGCGCCCAGGGCTCCTCCCAGCGCGCTCGCGCGGGCTGCCGGAGCAGGAGGTTGTAGTCCGCGTCTGCGGACACCCGACGCACCTTGCGCAGCGTCTGTTGGAGCATCGCGGCAAACGGCCCCAGCAGGGCGTCTGGCGTGGCGCCGAAGTGGCCGATGGGAGCGCGCGGGACGATCCAGGTCTCGTGCGAGCGAGCGGACGCCCAAGGGCAGAGGGCGACGAAGTGCGCGTCGCTGGCGATGACCCGGCTGCCATCGGCGAGTTCGGCGTCGGCGAGCCATTGCACCAGCGACGAGCCTTCGCGCCGAAAGTGCCGTGCGGCCACAGCGTCTCGCCGGCGCACCACCGGCGGAACCACCGGGCAGGTCAGCACCTGCGAGTGGGGGTGACGCAGCGAGGCTCCGGAGCGCGGCCCGCGGTTTTTGAAGAGAAGCACCGCCGCGGCGTCGGGGCGAGCGGCGAGCGCGCGGTGCCGGGCCCGGTGTAGGTCGAGCACCACGGCGAGGGCGTCCGCGGAGAGGTCGGAGAGGTCGGTGTCGTGCGCGGTGGTCTCGATGATCACCTCGTGCGCGCCCACCGCGGCTCGCTCTCGGAATACACCATTGTGTAAAACTGCGCCGCGATCGACTCCACTGGCCATCATCGGGAAGCGGTTGGTGACGGCCCGGGCTACCCAGCGTCCGTCGGCGTCGAGGCGCTCCTCCGTCGCCGGATCGGCCTCGCGCTCGTGGCCCGGGCAGAACGGGCAGTGGCTTGCGTCGCGGAGGGTATCGGGTCGGCTGGTCATGTCGCGCGGGGTGTCGCGTCGGTGCGCGGCGAGCAGGCACCAGCGCGCGGAGAGGGCATCCCATCGAAGAGTCGGCGAAGAATCGGGAGCGTGTGGCGGCGGCACCGTGACGAACTCATACCCGGTAACCCGGGGCGGGCGCATCGGTGTTGGTAGGCGTCGCGCTCTCGCGGAGAGGTCTGTTATGTTCAGCGCGCGGCCCTCTACCCAGAACGGTCGCGAACCCCTGGAGCGTCTGATGCCGAAGTTCCATAAGAAGCACAAGCACTACGCTCGCGTCGCCAAGGCGCGCGAGAGCCTCGTGCCCGCGGCGCCGGAGGCCGCCGAGGCGCTCCTCGAAGTCATGACCATCGCCGCATGCGTGGATGGAAAGCTGGAGACTCAGGAGAGTCACCAACTTTGCGAGCAGATTCGGGCGACGCCGGGCTTCACGCACCTCGACAACCACGCCCTCGGACGCACCGTGGAAGGCTTCATGCTGCGCATCGCTGCGGAGGGTCTCGGAGCGCGAGTGCGTGCCATTGCAAAGGCAATCGGCGACGACATCGAAGCGCGCGAGGAGGCCTTTGCGCTCGCGACCCTCTTCGTCCTCTTCGACGGCGAGGTGGGCGACGAGGAACAGGAATTCCTTGAGCTACTGCAGAAGGGTCTGCACCTCTCCGACGACCGCGCCAGCCACATTTCCTCCCTCCTCGTCGAAGCCGACTGACAAACCGGGCTCGCTCCTCCCCGCTTCGCAGTGCGTCGTAGCCTTCGCCGCCGCGCTGCGCCATCGCCACCCTCACGCGGCGCGTTGTTGCACCGTTGCCGAGACCGCCGGAGAGTGGTGTCCACACCGCGAACTGGCGCACCTCGGATCGCGTTGTGGGCTCTTCGCACGGAGCGCCCGGTGCTGAAAACGCAGGATGCATTGGGTGTCACCATGAGCGAAGAGACGTTGATGACCGTGCTCCGAACCGCGCGACTTGAGCTGGTGCCGATCACGTTGAGCCTGGTCGAGGCCGTGATGGCCGACGACTGCGCGTCCGTCGAGCGACTCGCCGGGGCGAGGTTTCCCGGAAAGTGGCCGGGTCGGAGCCTCATCGAGCGGGCGTTCAGCGTGTCCGTCGAGCGAGTCCGCGCCAACCCCTCGCTGCGCTTGTGGGGTGATCGGCTGATGATCACCCCCACGGTCGAGGGCGAGCGCATCATTGTGGGAAGCGTGGTGTTTCACGGCGCGCCCGATCCCGATGGGGTGGTGGAGATCGCTTATGGCGTCGAGCCAAGCTCGCAGGGGAAGGGATACGGCGGCGAGGCGACCTGCGCGATGGTCGAGTGGGCGCTCGAACAGCCCGAAGTGCGGGCCGTGACCGCTTCGACGTTTCCGTGGCACACGTCGTCGGTGAAGATCATTCGACGCGCGGGCATGGAGCACAGCGGCTGGCGCGAGCACGATCTCCTCGGCGACCTTGAGATCTTCGAGCGTCGCCGAGCGGACGCGCCACGCGGCGCTGGGGTGGGCGCTCGCGGGACGGCGCGCATCGGCTGAGCCGAAGCTTACCTGTACTTGTAAAAAGATCCGTCGCTCCAGCCCGGATTCGCGCACTTGTGGCGGTTCTTCGACGCCGTGATATCTCCAGTAGCTGTGGGTGTGATGTCCGTTCGCGCCGCGATCACCGACCGTTCCGGGCCTCGCTCGTCGCGATGGTATGCCGCCATTGCAGGCTCTGTTTTGGCGTTCTGGCTCCACGATGCAACCGTGCATGGAGACCCGCTTGAAGAGCCCTGGCGCATCGCCCGCGCGGACCCGTTGGCCCGACTTCGGAGCGTCGATCTCGCTCGGCGGCGGGGCGGCGCCTACGCGATCGTGATCGCTCGCCTTGCCGGGAGCACAGGGCTCTCGGAGGTCGATCGCCGGGCCGAGGATGAGGCCTTGCTCGCGCTCCTCGCGCAGGAGCCCGACGAGTCCGTCCGGGTGACCGCGCTCACGGCGCTGGCGCTCCCGCTCGGTCGGGACACCCGCTCTTTGGCACTCCGCGTGGAGGCGTTGCGGTTGCCCGAGCTTGCGCCTCCCGTCGTTGCGCTCGCGGCGCTGCACGCCTTCGGCACGTCCGAGGCGCTGCTCGAAGCTGCCAGGGCGCGCGGTAGCGTCGTGTCCGACGACGATCTTTCCTCTGTGGCTCTCGACGCGCTGGCCACGCGGCAGTTCTCCTCCCTGGCGGGTCGCGCGGTCGAGGATCCACTGCGTTGGCGCATCCTCGCGCGCCGTGGGGATCCCTCGGCTGCTTTTGCGATCGTCGCGGAGTTGCTGCGGGCTTCCCGGGAAATTCGTGGGGGCCGGGGACTGTCGGCAATCGACGCGGCGCGGGCGTTGCGCCTGACCGAGGCGTCCACTGCGCTTCTGGCGATCGCGCGCACGGGGCCTGAGCGGCACCTGCGGCGGCAGGCCGTCGAGGCCCTCGGAGCGCTGGGTGGTGCCAGCGACGATGAACTCGCAGCGCTGCTCGACGATCCGGTGACCCGAGGCCCCGCGCTTGGTGCGATCGCCCGGTTGGGCGCGCGCGGCGCACGTTCGGCGGTGCAGCGCTGCCTACTTCTCGACGATCCGGGCGATCGGCTCGCGGCTGTCGAGGCGCTCGTCGCTTTGGGGGATGGTGCGGGGCCCGCACTTGCGCACGAGCCGAACGCGGCGGTGCGGGCGCAAGTCGAAGTGCTGCGCCGGGCGGAGGCGCCAGAGGGTGCTTCCCTGGACACGGCGACGGAGAGCTCGTCTGCGCTTCAGCGACGATTGTTTACCGAGGTCGATGAAGGCCGTCGTCTCGACGCGGCGATGATGCTCGCGCGCCGTGAGGGGAGCGGGGCCCTACCGGCGCTTGCGGCAGCCGAGGCTGTGGCGTGGAGCGCTCGGTTGATCGATGGACTTTCGCTGGCCATCGCCGTTGCGCGCGCCGCGGTGGAGCCTTGACCCCACCGCCAGGTCGGTGTCATTCCCGCCATCGCAATGGAACCGCAAGAGAGCATCGGGACGGGCGCGTCGACGGAAGAGGCGATGCCGCTGGAGGCGATTTTCGAGCGCCTCGCAAAGGTGGTTGAGTCCCTGGAAAAGGGTGACCTGCCGTTGGAGGAGTCGCTCCGGGTCTTCGAAGAGGGCGTGAGGCTCACGCGCGCCGGGCAGCGTCGCCTCGATGCCGCGGAGAAGCGGGTCGATCAGCTCGTGACCAACGAGGCCGGCGAGACGGTGCTCCAGCCGATGGGTCGCGGCTGACTTTCGGGCTTCGGTCCGCAACGGAGTCGCTCTGTCCCGAGTCTGGACGTTTCAAGAAGCCCGGTGGTATGACGCCCGCGCCGCGAAGGCGGTGTTGGATTTCAGCGGATATCGTGACGAGCACGAGCGCCGGAATCCCGATGGCTTAGGTGGAGGAGACACGACAATGCGGCACTCTCGATGGTTGGCTTTGATCCTCGTGGCGCAGGCGGTGGCGCTGCCCATGACGGCCTTCGCGCAGACTCCGCCCTCGGGTGGTCGTCCCGCCGCGGCGACCGATGAGGAGGGCGATGAAGAGTCCGACGACGAGGAGGACGCTCCCGCCGCGGCCACGCCCGCCACGCCCACGACGACTGCCTCGGCTGCTACGCCGGCGGAGCCGGGCACACCGGAGAGCGACGAAGCCCGTCGCACTCGCATCCTCCCTCGCTTCTCTTCACTCGATGGCTCCATCGGCCTTCTCCACACTCGCGCGGCGCAAACCGGCGCGGCTGGTTCGTTCCGCTTCGGCATGATCGGCGAGTATTTTGGCGCGTCGGAGTTTCTCCGTCCGCCGGCGTTCGCGGGCACCGCAGCGGTCGGTACGGACTCCGCTTCGCACGTCGGTGGCACCGCGACGCTGTCGTACTCGCCCCTCGACTTCCTCGAGATTTTCGCGTCGATTCGGGCGTACGCCAACGCCAACGACCGAGAGCGGCCAAGCCTGTTTCAGGTGCTCGGTGACACCACCCTCGGCGTGAAGGGTGCTGCCCGGGTGTGGCGCGGGCTCTACGTGGGCGGCTTCGCGTCGCTTTACCTGCTCAACCGCTCCGGGGACATCGGCCTCCTCGGTGAATCGACCAGCGCCAACTTCGGCGCGCTCAGCACCATCGATCTGCGGGAATTCGGCACCAGTATCCCGCTGCGCTTCCACGTCAACGCCCACTACTATCTGGACAACAGCTCCGCGATCGTCTCGCAGACCGAAGAGCGACGCCGGGCCGCCCAGCCAGGCTACGACGCCGCACGCTGCGCCTCCGGAGCGATCGACCCGACCTGCTTCCTTGAGGTATCGCGCATCGAACGTCACGCACTTGCGATCAATCGCGTGGACCAGTTCGGCATCAACCTCGCGGCGGAGGCTGAGCTCCCGTGGGTGCGACCGTTCCTTGAGTGGTCCGTTGGCATCCCGGTCAATCGGCAGGGGTACTCCTGCTTCGAGCCGAGTTCAGGAATGTCCGCCCCCGGCGGCGCTGCCGACGACGATGCATGCCTCGCCCGCCAGGGTTTCTCGGCGATGCCCTCGCGCTTCACCATCGGCACGCGCGTGTTGCCACCGGTGCGCGGCCTCGCCGCGATGTTGGCCTTCGACATCGCCACCAGCGGAAGCTCGACCTTTGTGCGCGAGCTTGCCCCGACGCCCCCGTGGCAACTCTACTTCGGCGCCTCGTTCGCCTACGATATCCATCCCCCGGTGCAGCGGGTCGAAGTGCCTGGGCCGGAGCGCGTCACGACTCGCGAGGTCGATCGTACGCCGCCCGGTGGTCACATCGTCGGCATGGTCCGCGACTCGGAGAGCCACAACGCCGTCTCCGGCGCCATCGTGACCTTCACGGGCCACCCCGATCTCCACCTCCTTGCGACCGCCGCCGACGGTCGCTTCCGCTCCGGGCACCTGGGTCCCGGTGAGTTCCGCCTCGCGATCACGGCGGCTAACTTCAACCCCGGCGAGTGCACGGTCACCGTGCCCGCCCCGGCGCCCGCGACGGAGGGTTCGACCGCTCCGGCGGCAAACCCCGATCCCGAGCTCAACCTAAACTGTGAACTCCGCCCGATGCCGCGTCGTGGTGGCCTCGCCATCCACGTCGTGTCTTCGCAAGGCAGCGCCAACGTTGCCAACGTCAACGTGGTGCTCGCAGCCGCGCCCGGTCTCAATGTCCCGAGCGGGCAGCAGGCGCCGACCGAGCGCACGTTGACCACCGACGATCAGGGCCGCATCACCGTCGACGAACTGCTCGCCGGACCGTACCTGATCCGTGTCGAGTCCAGTGACCGCCACATGGGCTTGACGGCGCAGCAGGCCACCGTGGAGCCCCGGGAAAACCGCGCGGTGGAGGTCTCTGTGACCCGCCGCCCGGCGCGCCCGTCGGTCGCCATTCGCGGCAACGTCCTGTCGATCATGCGCCAGGTGCACTTCCAGACCGCCTCGGCGGAGATCCTCCCGGACTCCACCACGCTGCTGGAAGAGATCGCGGACACCATCAACCGCCACCCTGAGATCACCGCCGTCGAGATTCAGGGGCACACCGACAACGTCGGCGTCGCCGCGAGCAATCTCACGCTGTCTCAGAGCCGCGCCGAAGCCGTCCGTGACACGCTGATTCGTCTCGGCGTCCCGGCGGACAAGTTCACGGCGCGCGGCTTCGGCCAGACGCGTCCGCTGCGCCCCAACATGACCGCGCTCGGACGCACGGCCAATCGTCGCGTGGAGTTCCATCTCACTCGCAGCGGAGCCGCCCCGCTCCCGGCTGCCGGCGCTCACTGATGCGAAGGTGCGCGATCGTCAAGGTCGCGCTTCTTGCCCTGTCCTGCAGGGCTTCCGCTCCCCCTCCTCGCATCTCTTCTCTCCTCCCGAGCACACCTCTCGATGCCGGATCACCCTCGGTGACTCCTGCTGTTTCCCCTCCTCCGCCGGATGCTCGTCTCGTGGTTACGGCGGCGCTCGCCGGGCTCGAGCCGGTCGCCGCCGAGGCCGCTCCTTGGGTCCCCTCGACGGTGCTCCGCGCGGTTCTTCGCGCCTCCGGGGAGCTACCGCTGCCCGGCGCGCCCGATCGCCAGGACGACCGGGTCACCTGGACGTTGCTCCTTCCATCAAGTGCGCCCGCGGCGGCTGCTGCGACGGCATGCACGGCCGTCCGGTCCGACTCGCACCTCGCATGCGCGAGCGATCGGGTCGAGCATGTCGGACGCCTGCGTGACCGCATCGTGGTGGCATGGCGGGAGCCATCCGTCCCGTCGATAATCTCGCGTTATCAACCACTTAGGGCCCTCGCGCGGCTGGGGCGCGGCGTGTGTCTCTTGTCCGCGCAGGAGACCGCGCAGACGCTCGACCTCACCGTTCGCGCCGACGACGCCCCCTCGCTCGGGGAGACGTTGGCGCTGCTCACGGTGTCGCCGGGCCTTCGTGCGCTGATCACCGTGCGCGTCGAGCCGCAGGGGGAGGGGCTGCTCGCGACGCTCTCCTGGCCCTTCACCCGCGCAACGACGAACGACCTCGGGGACGACGCGTGGCCGCAGCGCTGCAACGGCGCGCTCGACCTCGCGGGCGCCTTGCCGAGCGGCACGCTCCCTGTTGCGCGTGCGTTCGTCCCAGGAACGCGGGCGCAGGGAGCGGTGCTGACCGCGGCGCGCACGGCCTGGGTGGTCACCGTGGGCGATCGCATCGCGCGATCGACGGTGGGCGCGATCGACGCGTCTGGCGTCACGCTACGGCGGCCTCTGCCCGCGCCTCCGCTGCGGCTTCGTTGGCGGCCCTGAGCGGCGAACACGGCTTGACCCTGCGTGCGCGTCCCGGTACCTGACGAGGCCTTCACCATGGAAAAGCCCCGCGTTCGCTTTGCGCCGTCACCGACGGGATATCTCCACATCGGGGGCGCCCGCACGGCCCTGTTCAACTGGCTCTGGGCCCGGAAGACCGGCGGCACCTTCGTGCTGCGCGTCGAGGACACCGATCAAGAGCGGTCGACGGACGAGTCCACGCGGGTGATTCTCGACTCGATGCGCTGGCTCGGGCTCGACTGGGACGAGGGTCCGGACGTCGGTGGTCCGCACGGCCCGTACTTCCAGATGCAGCGCCTCGCGCTCTACCGCGCCCACGCCGACCGTCTGGTGGCCGAGGGCAAGGCGTACCGCTGCTACGCCACGCGCGAAGAGATCGACGCGCTGCGGGCGAAGCTCCCGGAGAAGAAGCGCGACGGCTTCGTGTACCCGCACCTCTGGCGTGAAAAGACCGAGGCCGACTGGCTGCCGGGCGCGCCGTATGTGATCCGCTTCAAGTCGCCGCTCGTCGGGGCGACGGAGTTTATCGACAAGGTATTCGGGGCCATCAAGACTCCGCACTCTTCGATCGATGACTTCGTGATCATGCGGTCGGACGGCGTGCCGCTCTACAACTTCGGCGCGGTGGTCGATGACGTCACCATGGGCATCACCCTCGTGGCACGCGGCAGCGATCACATCATCAACACCCCGAAGCAGATCCTGCTCTACGAGGCGCTCGGCGCGGTGGTTCCGGAGTTCGCGCACCTCCCGATGATGCTCACGCCGGACGGGAAGAAGATGTCCAAGCGGCTCGCCGAGCAGCAGGGCATCGACGTTCCGGTGGAGAAGTACCGCGAGAAGGGCTGGGCTCCCGACGGGCTGCTCAACTACATCGCGCGCTTCGGCTGGTCTGCGGGCGACCAGGAGATCTTCTCGCGGGACGAACTCATCGCGAAGTTCGATTGGGCGCACTGCGGAACCAACGACGGCCGCTACGACAAGAAGAAGTCCCTATGGGTGAGCGGCGAGCACCTCAAGCGACTCGCCGACGAGGACTTCGCCGCGCGGGTGTACCCCTTCCTTGCGACCGTCGGCGTGACCATCGCGCAAGATGATCCGCGGTTGCTTCCGGCGGCGCGCACGGTGAAGACGCGCTCGGCACGACTCCTTGATGCCGCGGAGTCGATGGTTTTCTATTTCCAGGAGACCATCGCGCTCGATCCGGCGGCGGTGGAGAAATTCCTGACCAACGAGGCGCGGGCCAACCTTCGGGCGATCGCCGACGTGCTCGCAGGCGTCAAAGATTTTACCGAGGCTGGTATTGGGGTGGCGGTCGAGGCGTGGCTCGTGGAGCGCTCGCTGGAGATCAAGGTTGTCGCCCAGCCTGCGCGGGTAGCGCTCACCGGGCGTACGGCTTCGCCGGGGCTCTTCGAGGTCATCGCAGTGCTCGGTCGCGACGAGAGCGTTCGCCGTCTCCGTAGCGCCGCGGACGCCTGATACGGATCGAGCGGTGAAGGTCCTCCTCCTCGGCGCGATTGCCTACGTTCTCATCGTCGCGGTGCTAGCCCGGAAGAAGCTTCCGGAGCTTCACCCTCGGCGCTTCTTCATGGAGACCTGGCGCGAGGTCGATCGCGAGGCCGCCGCCGCGCGTGCTCGCCGCGCAGAGCTTGGTCTCGGCTACGACTTCCGCCCGATGGTGGCCTTTGTCATCGCCGCGGTGGTGCTCACCTTCCAGGAGTATTTCGGCGATCGGGTGACCTTCAACCTGCTGATTCAGCGCGGTTGGGTCATCGATTGGGGCGGCGGACCGCGGGGACCTGCTACGCACCATCTGCATCTTCTGAAGCCGTTCGTTTGGGCCTCGCCGGCGCCCTACGAAGAGCTTTCGGGCCTCGCGTATTGGTCGTTTACGCGCTCCTTCGGATACTTCGTGGTGCCGGCGATCATCCTGTTGATGTGGCGTCGCGAGCGCTTCCGCGACTACGGTCTGCGCCTCCGCGGGTTCCTCTCCCACGCATGGATCTACGCGCTTTTCTTCGGCATCGTGTTGGTAGCCGTCGTGATCGTCTCGCAGACCGGCGAGTTCGCGAACTACTACCCGTTCTATCGTCTGGCCAACCGCTCGTGGCGCGACTTCTTCATGTGGGAAGCCCTCTACGCGACGCAATTTTTGACGCTGGAGTTCTTCTTCCGCGGATTCCTGGTGTTCGCGGGTCGCGAGGCCATGGGCTCGTCGGTCATTCTGGCGATGGTCGTTCCGTACTGCATGATCCACTTCGGTAAGCCCTGGGCGGAGGCTCTCGCGGCCATCCTCGCCGGTGTGGTCCTCGGAACCCTCTCGCTCAAGACCCGCTCCATCTGGTCAGGCTTCCTCATCCACGTAACCGTGGCAGTTTCCATGGACCTCGCCGCGCTCCTCCAGACCCGCGGGCTCCCTGGCAACATCCATCTGCCGTCTACCTGGGGCTGGTAGGCAACTCTCTCCCTCCCGGGCGCCGACAAGCGCCCATGTCCAAATCGCCCTGCCTCCTCGGGTTTGCGCTCGCCGGTTGCCTCAACCTGCAACCCCCTGCTCTTTCTGTTCCTCCGCAAGTCACCGGGCTGCGTGCCACTGCCGGGTCGCTCGACGCGGTGCCTCGCGTCCCGGAGTTTCTGGTCTCTTTTGACCACGCGATGGCGTCGCCGGAGCCATCGTCGGTGATGCTCTTTCGCGAGCCACTCTCGCCCGCGCTGGTCACCGACGTCCGCGACGGCGTGGTCACTCTCGGCCGCCTCGCCAGCCGTGTCGCTCTTCGCGTGCAGCCTGACGTCGCCAATCCCTCTCGCTGGTGGCTGCGCGTCGCGGAGGTGCTCCCGCCGTCGATCTCGCTCTCGCTGGTATTCAGTGACCGCGCGCGCTCCATCGAGGGGCGCTCTCTCACGGAGGACGGCGATGGCGGCGTGCGGGCGACCGGCGTGGCGCTCCAGGTGCGCGACGCTTCAAGCGGTGGACCGATTCTAACGCCGGCGCTCCTCGATGCTCCGGTGGGCGCGGACGCGGCGCTTTTGTGGCTGCGATGCGACAGGCCGGTGCGGGTACTGCGCACCGACGGAGTGACGCTGCTCGGAGACGACAACAGCACCATCGCGACGCGCGTAGAGGCCGACGAGCGCACCCCTGAAGGCGTCACGCGGGTGCTGAGGGTTCTTCCCCTGCGTGCGCTCCGCGTCGGGGTGACTTACTCGTGGCGCGTGGAGGGGTTGATCTCTCGACGAGCGATCGCCGCGGAGCCGGTGCCGTGGCGACTGACGGTGACGTCGCCACCGACCGGTGAGGTCGTTCGCTTGCTCGATGGGGTGGTGTGCGCGACCGGCGAGCAGGCGATGGGCGGAGGGTGCGTCGAAGCGGGCGATCGCGCGCTGGTCGTACGGGCCGCGACGAGCGCCGTGGCGGTGACACGCCTGGCGGTGACGAGCGGGGAAGGGCGGCGGGTGGCGGTGACCGTCCGCGGCACGACGCACCGGTTGGCGATCGGAGGCTTGCCCGCGGCGAGTGAGGTGCAGTGGCGCCTGGAGGCGTGGGACGTCGGCGGGCGGCTACGAGATGTGCGCGAGGGGACGCTGCGCACGGGAGACGCGGCTCCCCGGGTGCGCATCGCAGAGGTCCTGGCGCGGCCGCACAGCACGAGCGCTCAAGAGTTTATTGAAGTGGTCAATGAAGAGGATGTCTCGGTCGATCTGGCCGGGTGGGTGATCGAATCGGGTGGGTCGCGTTCGGTGCTGCCCGCCGGGGCGGCGGTGGCGGGGCAGGGGCGGGCGGTGGTCGTGGGGGCCGCGTTTGATCCGCGGGGCGTCGTGCGCGCCAGCGATTCAGCAGTGCAGGCGGGAGCGCGGGTGATCGTCGTGCGCGGGAGCCTCGCGGGCCGGGGTTTGCGCGACACGGGCGCTGAACTCTCGTTGGCCGACGCGGCCGGTGTCGTGGTCAGCCGCTACCCTGGGACGGCCCCGGAACTGTCCCCTCAAGAGGGCGTCAGCGTGGTGCGCGCGGACCCCGAGTTGGACGAGGAAGACCCCGCGGCATGGGTACGTTCGCGGGACGGTGCCTCGTCTCCAGGGGGCCCGAACGCCCTGCGCTGAACCCGCGCGCGAGGGCGTTGTCAGCGGCAGTACGGCTGATTGCGAAAGGGGTTGGGCCGACACGCACGGGTGCCCCCGGTGATCCATCGGCTGAAGACTTCGGCGTAGTTGGTCGGATGCCCTGGCGCCCAGATGCCACGGTGATTGGCGCGGGCCTCGGCCTCGGCCAGCAGCAGCGCGCTGTGGATGGGCTCCGGCGCGCAGCCGAAGTCGGTGTAGTACGCGCTCAATCCCTCGCGCACGAGGCGCCCCTGGAAGAGTTCGCCATCGACGAACACGAGCCCTAGCGTGCGGCCGAAGTTGTCGAGGTCGGGCATCGTCGGCGCGGTCGGGGACGCGCGCCGCACGACGACAAACGCTCGGCCCGCAGCGAGATACCGGACGACGCTGGCGCCGGTGGCGACCCCGAACGCGGTGTTGTCCGCGGAGTTGGGCGCGTGTGATTCCTCGGTGTTGACCCACTCAAAACGGACCGTCGTCTCGCCCTGCCTCGCGAAACTGAAGATCGCCGTGTCGCCGTCGATGTCGCGGATGTAGCGCACGTCCGACGGCGCGAGGAAGCCGCTCGGCACCTGCGCGGGGGTGATGGTCTGCGGCGCGGGGCATCCGCTGTCGAGCGTCGGGGGTCCGCGGTCGATCGGTGACACGACATCGATCGTGGTTGCCGCATCGGCGCGCGGGCCGGCGTCGAGGACGCTGGTTCCAGGGTTCACGGAGTCACCACACCCAACAAGCGCGAGCATGGCGGCGGCGATGGACAACGACAGACGACGGGGGCAGGGCATGAGGGAGATAGAACTCAGTATCGCCGGGGGCGGGGTGGGCACAAGCACTGCCCGGGGAATGGACAGGTTATGACCGGATCGGTGATGCCGCTCGGGGGCAGGATGTGGCAAGAATCGCGCTGGCTTCCTGGTAATGATCACCCGCAACGACGAGACCCCGCTGCTCCCTAATTCCGGTCAGGTGCCCGACGGCGTGGTGACGGTTCGGGGGGTGGTCAAGGGTGTGGTGTATCGCACCGACGACAAGCGGTACTCGGTGCTGCGAATGACGCTGATGCACGGCGAGGAGACGGTCATCGTGGGTTCCCTCGGAGACGTCGCGCCGGGGGAGTCGCTGCGCGTGACGGGGCGTTGGGAGCGGCACGCCTCGCACGGCCCACAACTTAAGGTCGAGACGTGGATTCCGGAGATGCCGACGAGCGCTGACGGCATTGCGCGACTGCTGGGTTCTGGGTTCGTGAAGGACATCGGTCCGAAGCTCGCGCAGCGCATCGTCGAACGCTTCGGGGCCTCGACGCTCGACGTCATCGCTGACCACCCAGAGCGCCTGAGCGAGGTCGATGGCATCGGCGGGCGTCGGGCTGAGCGCATCCAGGAGGTGTTTCGCGTGCGCCGCGCGGAGGTCGAGACGCGCAGCTTCCTCGCGGGCCTCGGGGTTGGCGCGGGTCTCGCGCGGCGCATCTGGGAGCGCTTCGGCGTCGAGTCTTCGGCCGTCGTCCGCGAGAACCCGTATCGCCTCGCCGAGGAGGTGAAGGGCATCGGTTTTCTCACCGCGGACTCCATCGCTCGGGCGCAGGGAGTGCTCGCCGACGATCCCCGGCGCATCGCGGGTGCGGTGCTCTTTCTCCTGCTCGAAGCGGTGGATGACGGTCACACCGCGCTGCCGCCGGACGAGATCGTCGTGCTCGCCGACCGCTTCGCCATTCCCCCGGAGGCCGTGCGTACCGCGCTCCACGAACTCGCGGTTCGTCGCACCATCGTTCGCGACCAGGAGCTGATCTACCCGCCGCCTCTGTACGACGCTGAGGTACGCCTTGCGCATGATCTGGCCACGCAGATGCGTCGTCCGCTCAAGCCCGTGCGCCGAGAGGCGCTCACGGTTCCGGAGGTGCGCGAGGCCCTCGAGAGGCTCAACCTGAAGCAACGTCAGGCCGTCGAGGCCACCATGACCGCGGGGGTGGTGGTGATGACCGGCGGACCCGGTACCGGCAAGACCACCACCGTGCTTGCTGTCGTACGGCTGCATCAAGCCGCGGGGCACAAGGTGCTTCTCGCGGCCCCTACCGGGCGCGCCGCGCGGCGGTTGTCCGAGGCGACGCACCACCCGGCCTCGACGATCCACCGTCTGCTCGACTGGTCGCCGCGCATCCAGCGATTCTCGCGCGACCGCAGCTCGCCTCTCGACGCCGATCTCGTACTGGTCGATGAGGCATCGATGGTCGATGTGCAGCTCGCGTCGCACCTCGTACAGGCGGTACGGGCGGGCGCGCGTCTCGTGCTCGTGGGCGACGCCGATCAACTCCCGCCGGTGGGACCCGGCACCGTGCTCGCCGACCTGCTCAAGCTCCCGGAAGTGACCGCGGTGCGGCTGACGGAGGTGTTTCGTCAGGCGGCCGAGAGCGCGATCGTTCAGGGTGCGTACGAAGTGCTCCGCGGTGAGGTGCCGAAGAGTTCTGCACCCCGGGTACCGCCGGTCGCGGGCGAGGGCCCTCGGGCACCGTGCGGCGAGTTTTATCTCGTCCAACGAGATGACGGCGAAGAGGCCGCGAGGGTGCTGGTCGAAACCGTGGCGAGGCACATCCCTCGGTCGTTCGGGCTCGATCCGATGCGGGCGGTGCAGGTGCTGGTGCCGACGCACCGTGGTCCGCTTGGGGCGCAGAAGCTCAACGAGGCGCTGCAGGCTGCGCTCAACCCAGGCGGCGCGCGTGGGCGGCGCGGCTTCGCGGTGGGCGACAAGGTGATGCAACTCCGCAACGACTACGACCTCGACGTGTCCAACGGCGACGTCGGCATCATCGAGCAACTCGATGAGAAGTCCGTGACGGTACGCATGGAGGGCCGCGAGGTGCGCTACGTCGATGACGCCGTCGACAACCTCGCGCTCGCCTACGCGGCGACCGTCCACAAGTCGCAGGGCAGCGAGTACGACGCCGTCGTGCTCGGCCTGCACACCTCCCACTTCGTGCTGCTCAATCGGGCGCTGCTGTACACGGCCATTACCCGCGCGCGCCGCCTTGTGGTGATCGTCGGGAGCAAGCGCGCGCTGGAAATGGCAGTGAGCACCCGGCGGGTGGTTGAGCGCCACGGTGCGCTCCTGCATCGGTTGCGAGCGGAGTTCGCTCAAGTTTGTTGACAGTAACCCTTCCCATGCGAGATTTTCCGGCGCTTTTTCCATCTCGGATGCACCAATCCTGGTCCTGTGTCGCCCCTCAGGTCATCCTCTCGTGAACTTGATTCGCCGGGTATCCATCATCCTCGCTTCGCTCCTTGTGCTCTCCGCGCCGGTGGCGTCACAGCCCTTTCCTTCGACTGCGGACGCATGCCGTCGGGTGACGCCGCTCCTCGACGGTTCGACCATCCATGGCAGCACGTCGGGGCTCCCCGACCGTGCCCATGCCTCGTGCGCGCGCCAGGCACTCTCCGGCGAACGGGTCTATGCGCTGCACCTCGACCAGGCGGCGCACGTCTCTCTGCGCGTCGCCGCCGATTACGACGTGGCGCTGTACGTCCGCCGCGATTGCGGTGACGAGGTGTCCGAGTTCGCGTGCAACGACGACCTCGAAGACACGCGCCACGCGGGCATCGACCTTGAACTCAACGCAGGAACCTGGTTCGTGTTCGTCGATGGTTTCGACAGCGAAAGCAGCGGCAACTTCACGCTGAGCGTCAACACGTGGTCGACGGGTCCGCGCATTCCGCGATCGCCGTGGGGCCCGGCGGTCGCCAACCGCGCGCCGTCGCGGCCCACGTCGTAGACAGGGCTACGGCGACGCGGCAGCGGTGCGGTAGAGCACTTCGATGCGGCTGCCGTCGCTAGGGAGAAGCGCAGGGTCGATGGTGATCCGTCGGGCGCCGGCGTCGTAGGACCATCCGGTGGTCAACTGTGTGCGGGTGCCATCGGGGGCGATGATCCAGACCTGGACCGTATCCGGTCGCGCGTCCGCGTCGAGGGACCAGGCGTTGGCGCGGCTCGTGATGTCTCGCGCAAACGAAGTGAAGATCGCCGTCCAGTCGGTGCTGCAGACACGTGCGGCCATGCCGCGGGTGCGCGAGGTCAGCGTGAGGTAGACGCCGCCCCGTCGCGCGAGGGTTGGGCAGTCCGCGCGCGACTCGTACCCCACGATGGAGTGAAACACGTACGACGAGAAGCCCGGCCACGCGATCACGGTGGTGTTGAACGCGTCGGCGCTCAACGCACTCTCGTCGTCCGTGATCGCCACGAAGAATTTCAGCGCTCCAGCCCGCACGAAGTCCTGCCACATGGGTCGCGTGGAGATGATCCGCTGGAGTCCGTTGACGCTATCGACGTTCTGGTTGACGTGTCGCAAGCGCGCGGTGTCCGCGCAACTCGCGCCGCCGAGCGGAGCTGGAACGCAGACCATCAGTCGGCCTACGCCGCGTCGCGCGACCATCACCACGCGGTAGTCGAGTCCGCTCGCGCCCATGATCGACGCGAGTCGGTTCATATTTTCGTTCACCGCGATGGTCTCCTCGGTCATCGACCCGGAGGTATCGACGAAGAGGATGATATCCACCGGCGCGCGCGTGGCGGTCATGCCCATGAGGTCTTGGGTGACCTCGCAGCGGTTCATCGCTTCGGCGATGGGGAGCCACGAGCCGCCGCACGGTGTCCAGTGCCCAAATTCGCCTGTGCCTTCACACGTTTGCCGCCCCATGCGGCACATGCCGCGGAAGGCGTCCTCCGGGCGCTCGAAGCACATCTGCTCGGTGCCCGGAGTGCAAGGGCAGTCCTCGTTGGCGAGGCCGTCGTTGTCGTCGTCGAAGGGTGTCGCGCAGTTCTCGCGGAGCACCATGGGTGCCCCGGAGTCCAGCGGGGCGATGGGTCCCGCATCGCGGGTAGGGACGAGTGTTCCGCTGTCGCGAGAGACGATCGTGCCAGTGTCGCGCACGACGGGCCGATCAGTGACGCGGACCGCGCCTGCGTCTTCAGCCACTCTCGAGAATTCCTCAGCAGCGCAGGCAAGAAGGAAAACACTCGGGAGGGCGATCCAACGCAGGCGCATCCTTCGGACGCTACCAGACGCGCCCCGCGCCATGGATCTACAGCGGGATGTTGCCGTGCTTCTTGCGCGGGAGGGTCTCGCGCTTGTCTTTCAGGAGATCGAGCGCGCGGGCGATGCGGTGCCGGGTCACCCGCGGATGAATCACCTCATCGACAAAGCCCAGTTCGGCTGCCTTGAATGGGTTGGCGAACTTGGTCTGGTAGTCGTCGATGAACTGCGCGCGGCGCGCGGCCGGGTCGGCGGAGCGTTCAATCTCCCCGCGATGGATGATGTTCACGGCCCCTTCGGAGCCCATCACTGCGATCTCCGCGGTGGGCCAGGCCAGGTTGAGGTCTGCGCGGATGTGCTTGCTGGCCATCACGTCGTAGGCGCCGCCGTAGGCCTTGCGGGTGATGATCGTGATCTTGGGCACCGTCGCTTCGGCGTATGCGAAGAGCAGTTTGGCGCCGTGCTTGATGATCCCGCCGTACTCCTGGTCGGTGCCCGGCAGGAAGCCCGGCACGTCGACGAAGGTGACGAGCGGGATGTTGAAACAGTCGCAGAAGCGTACGAAGCGCGCGGCCTTCACGCTGGCCGAGATGTCGAGGCACCCGGCGAGCACGGAAGGCTGGTTGGCGACGATGCCCACCGGGCGGCCGTCGATACGCGCAAACGCGCAGACGATGTTCATCGCGTAGTTGGCTTGCACCTCGAGGAGGTTGCCGTGATCGACCACCGCGGAGATGACGTCGCGGATGTCGTACGGGCGGTTGGACTCTATCGGGACGAGCGTGTCGAGCGCCGGGGACTCGCGGTCCGCGGGGTCGTTGTTGACCTGCCGCGGCGGGTCTTCGGTGTTGTTTGACGGAAGAAACCCAAGCAGTTCGCGGAGTTGTGCGAGGCACGCGCGGTCGTCTGTCGCGGTGAAGTGCGAGACGCCCGAGCGAGACGCGTGCGTCGAGGCGCCGCCGAGTTCTTCCTTGCTGACGGACTCGTGCGTGACCGCTTTGATCACCTCTGGCCCGGTGATGAACATGTAACTGGTCGTGTCGACCATGAAGATGAAGTCGGTGATGGCGGGCGAGTACACCGCGCCTCCTGCGCATGGGCCCATCACCGCGGAGAGCTGAGGAATCACCCCGGAGGCGAGGGTGTTGCGCAGGAAGATGTCGGCGTACCCCGCGAGGCTCTCGACGCCCTCCTGGATGCGCGCGCCGCCGGAGTCGTTGAGGCCGATGACCGGCGCGCCGACCTTCATTGCGAGGTCCATCACCTTGCAGATCTTGGAGGCGTACGCACCGGAGAGGCTGCCGCCGAAGACGGTGAAGTCCTGAGCGAAGACGAACACCTTGCGGCCATCGACGGTGCCGTACCCGGTGACCACGCCGTCGCCGGGAAACTTCTGCTGCTCCATCCCGAAGTCCGTGCAGCGGTGCGTGACAAGGCGGTCGAGTTCGATGAACGACCCCGGGTCGAGAAACAGCTCCACCCGCTCGCGAGCGGTGAGCTTACCGGCGGCGTGCTGCTTCGCGACGCGGTCGGCGCCGCCCCCCTCGAGTGCGCGGCGGTTCAGGTCTTCCAGGCGTTGGAGCAGGTCTTCACGCGTTCGGGCCATAGGCCTGCGCGGATACCACAGGTCGGCGTCGTCGCGCGATCGGTGAGGTTGGCTCGGGGCACGAAGTCGAACACCCTGGCGTGGGCTCGCGGGCTCGTGGGGAAGCAATCGATGCGGGTGAGGCAATCGCCGCAGACGCCGCGCGTTTGCTTGCGGAGGTCAGCGCGGCCTAAAAAGGGCCGACGGCGGGGCTTTCTAGCGGGTGGTGAACAGTGAAACCGTGCGGGCGCCGGTCACATAGACCCGGCCATCGGCGACGACGATCGGCGTCCACTGACGAACGCTCGGCGGTGCCCCCGCGAAGATTTCCATCCCTGTAGAGATGTCGATTGCGCGGAGCGATGCCGGGGTCGAGCCAGCGACCCAGAGGATGCCGTCGTTGTTGCCGTTGGACGAGACCGCGGGTGGCGAAGGGTTGGAGACCGTGGCACTACACCACGCCGTGGCGAGCTCGGTTCCGGTAACGCGAAGGGCCATCACGCCGCCGCTGCCCGAGCAGCCCGAGCGGGTGCCGCGACCGGGTGCGAACAAGAATGTGTCCGTACCGTTAGACCACGTCGCCGCTGCGCCGAAGTTGCCGCCCGAGAAGTAGCGGGCCTGGAAGATCTCCGAGCCGGTTCCTCCGAGGTTTTCGCGGTCGAGGAGGTAGCTCACGCCGGCCTTGCCTCCCTGCCAGAGCAGCCGTGAAGCCCCGGTGATCGGGGGCAGCAACGTCGGCTGAACCGAACCGATATCGAGGTCTTGCAGGTCGAGCATCCGCGCGTCGGAGGCCTCGAAGAAAGAGGCGTTGCCCGTGGACGACGTGGGGCCCGTCGCGCCGCCACCGAGGCGAATCACGCGCTCGCCAAACGACCCCGGCGTATGCCCACCGAGGGGCGTGCTGTTGCCCGTGGCGACGTAGATGCGACCCGTTTCATCCATCGCCGAACCGCCGACGGCCCAGATGCCGGAGCCACGCCCGGGGGTGGCGAAGGCGATCTGTTGCGCCGGGTTGGCCGCGTCGATGCCAACGATCCAGCCGTGGTACATGCCGCAGTCGCCGTAGAGGCCGCCGAAGGGAACAAATACGCGTCCATCGGCAAATTGGAGTGCGCCGCGCTGGCCCGTCGCACGCGCATCGAAGCTCGATGTTCCGGTTGTCGGCGGGCTGATGTCCGCGGGGTATCCGGCGCGCTGCAGACCCGTGGTGACGTCGAGGGCGTTGAGCTTGAATTGAAGCCTGCCCTCGCTAGTGAACGCGACGGCGTAGAGGGTGTTGGTGGTGGGGTCGATGACGCCGGTGCTGACGACGCCGATGGTGTTGATGTTGCCGCACTGCTGCATCGCGCGCGGAACCGGTGTGCCGAGGGCGGTGCGCCAGAGTTCGGCGCCGGTGGTGGCGTCGAGCGCGTACATCGAGTTGCCCTGCGTAGCGACGAAGAGCACGTCGTGGCGCGCGCCGCCGACGGTGATCCCGGGGAGATAGAGTGGCTGCGCGTAGACCTCGCCGTCGAGCGTGGGGGCGAACGCTTCGTTGCGCGCAAAGCCGGCCTGCACCGCGGCAACCGTGAGGCGAGTCTCCGTCCGGTTGGCGCCCGACCGTGCCCGATCGAACTGGAAAGTCGTGACCGCGGTGGTTGTGCTCGCAGGCGTGCCCGAGTCCGGACGTACACCGTTGTCGGTGGCGACGATGGGGGCGTCGGTGGCGCCCGCATCGGCGGAGCCGCTGTCGGTAGAGACCGCCGGCGGCTCCGAAGAACACGCCGCGGAAGCGCAGATCGCAGTGAGGATGAAGGGGCGGAGCAGCGATGATTTCGGGGGGGTGCGCATGAAGCAGGTGTTCCTCGGTGCTGATGGAAGGCCCTGATCTTAACGATTTCTCCGCGCCTGCCAAACTGTCCTGTGCGTCCTGGAGTTCGGAGTAGTCGGTGGCGTCGCCTTGGGGAAACGCCGGCGCTTCCCTCAGGTGACGGTCATCACTCCTTCCAGCACGCACTCCGAACTTCAGCTGGGTCGGAAGGCTTGACTGGTCGGCCGTCAGTGAGGCGCTTGCGTGGATGGTGCTCGTGGGGATAGAAGCCCGGCGCCCCACCTGATCCGCCGAGAGGGCGTCTATTGCTCGTTGCGGGCCGTGTTGACCCCGCAACGACGTCCTCCCCGACACACGTTAAGGACCCTATTCCATGGACCGTACTCCCTCCGATCGTGACCTTCGCGACTTGCTCGTTTCCTTGCGTGACACCTTCAAGGAAGCCGCTGCCCGCATCGATGATGTGCTCGGCACTGCTTCCGCTTCCGCTCCCGCCCCTGCGCCGCAGGGCTTCCGTCGCGACGACGAGCGTCGGCCCTCACGCGACTTCAACGCTTCGCGCGAGGTACGCGCACCCCGAGACTTCGGAGCCGCCCAGGCGTACCGCGGCGAGAACCGCGGCGAGTCCCGTGGGCCGCAGCGCGACTTTCCGGCTAGTCGCGAACCGCGTGATTTCCGTGCCGCCGAGCCGCGCGAGGCGGCGGGCTTCCGGGGCGACAGCCGCGGGTCCGACCCTGGCGTGCGCAACCCTCTGGAGAAGCTCCGCGAAGAGGTTCGCACCATCAGCAACGACGCTCCGAGCATGGATCCGTCGCTCCTTCGTCTAAAGATCGAGGCGGTCACCGCGGAGACGCGAGTGCTCCAGCCGCGCATCAACGACCCTGAGGACAACGACATCGCCGCCAAGATCATGCGGTCGTTGACGGCTATCGTGAGCGAGCACCGCCCGGGTCACGTCTACGGCCTCGCCCGCCATCATCAGGCCGACTGGAACGACGTTTCCCGTCGGGCTCGCGATGAGCTTCACGCCCTCGAAGGCCCGGGCGGCGCCGAGGCGGGTCACAGCAAGGCTGAGCCCGGCCTCGACGACTGAGTCAACCTCAGTGTCGCCGCATCAGGTCGGCGATTCCGGCCTCGATCTGGGCCTGCTCGGACATCGAGAAGCCCTCCCGCTCCCGGGTGATGATTCCCGAGCGATCAATCCAAACTGAAAACGGTGCCGCGCGGCGCGGGTTGTAGACCGAGACCACCTGGGTCTCCAGGTCCGTGACCACTGGGAACGTGATGCCCAATCGTCGCGCTGTGGCTCCAGCTTCGGCGACGGTGTCTGGGCCGTCCATCGAGATGGCAACGATCTGGAGCTGTCCCCCGTATCGCTGGAAGAGCGCCTGGTAGACCGGGAGTTCTTGCATGCAGGGCTGGCACCACGTGGCCCAGAAGAGCACCACGACGGGCTTGCGGTGGAGCGAGTCGGTGAGGCGAAAGCGCCCTCGCGTCGGGCCACCGGGAGCGCACGGGAGCGTGAACTCCGGCGCCTCGGTGCCGACGGAGGCGAGGACGGGTTGCGCGGCCGAGGCGAGCGCGACGGCGAGGAGTGTTGATGCGAAGACGCGTCGGTTCATGGGGAGGTACGACACCTCACCCACGGGAAATGTTCAACCGGGTCGGCGCCCGCGGGGGCTGTGGTACGGTCTCGGCGCAATGAGTTCGTGGTGGCGTTGGATGGTTCCCGTGGCAAGAGCGATGGTGTTGTCGGGGGTCGGGGTCGGGCTCGCAACCGTGGGTTGCACCGAGCCCAGGAGCCCTTCGGTCGGGCAGCGCTTCGAAGACCATTTCGAGCGCACGGAGTTGGGTTCCGACTGGCGCGAAACCGGCGAGGGCTGGCGCATCGAGGAAGGCGCACTGCGGGGACAGGGCGCGCGCAATCACCCGCTCTGGCTGCGGCGCAAGCTTCCGCGCAACGCTCGCATCGAGTTCGACGCGTGGAGTGATTCGCCTGCGGGCGACCTCAAGTGTGAGGTGTGGGGTGACGGCAGTTCGCACGCCGTGCAGTCCTCCTACACCGCGACGAGCTACGTCGTGATCTTTGGCGGCTGGTCGAACAACTACAACGTCATCGCGCGAATGGACGAGCACGCGCCAGACCGTCGGCAGCGTGTAGGCCCCCGTGTCGAGATGGGACGCCATTACCACTTCTCGATCGAGCGTCGCGGCAGGGTTTTGCGCTGGATGCTCGATGGCGCGCCGATGCTTGAGTGGGACGATCCAGACCCACTCGCGGGCCCGGGACACGAGTACTTCGCGTTCAACGATTGGGACGCGCAGGTACATTTCGACAACCTCGTGATCACACCCCTGTGAGCGCAGGGCACCACCGGAGGTCGCGGTGACACCAGCGGAGATACAAAAGGAACTCGACGAGCTTGAGTCGCGGCTCGAACGCCTGCGAATCAAGTACGACCAGTACTTTATCGGCATCGAAAAGATGATTCCCTTCGTGCAGCGCAAGGACGTCGATCGGCGTTTCGTGCAGCTCCACAAGGAGCAGTTTCGCAACGGCGGCCTGCGCTTCCGCTTCCAGACGCTGGTACAGCGGTTCACGACCTACCAGACCTATTGGGGTCGCATTATCCGGCAGATCGAGGAGGGCACCTACAAGCGTGACGTCATCCGCGCACAGCGCCTCGGGCGGCGACTTGAAAAGCCCGCCGCCGTGACCGAGGCCGCGCCCGAGCCGATGGAACTCACAGACGACGACCTGACCGACGCCACACCCGACGATCCCACCCCGAAGGATGCTCTCATCCACTCCTCACGCGGGCGCGAGGTCGAGTCACTTCCGGACCTGGGTGCCTCCCCGCTGCGTGCGCCGACCCTGGCGCCTGCTCCTGGTGCGCGCCCGGCATTCAGTGCATTGGGCCGAACGTTACCGCGCGTTCCGGTGAGCCCCATCGCACGCCCCGCTCCCGCGCCACCGGCCCTTTCCAGGCCTGCTCCGACGGCGGAGGACGCTCAACTCCGCACTCTGCACGAGCGCTTCGTCGAAGCCCGTCGGATGACCGGCGAGAGCACCGACGTGCAGTACGAGTCCATCGCGCGCCAGGCCAGGGAGACGCTCCCGCGGCTGGCGCTGAAGTACCAGGGGGCCGAGGTGCGACTCGACGTCTCGATCAAGGACGGCAAGGCCGTGCTCAAGCCGATCGTGACGATGCCGAAGAAGGCCTGAACGTCTTTTTACAGAGTACGGTAAAAAAGCGACGCTGAAACTCCCGGCACGGTTTCAACGCAGGGGGTACTGGCCCATGCACTCGCCGATGATGCCGCGGTTGGAAGCGGGCAGGCTGCGCTCGATGACCCAACCGGTGTCGGTGCACTGATACCAGTCGCCATCGAGGCGGCTCTGCAGACACGTGCCTTCGATCATGTTTCGGCGCAGCGTTGAGGAGTAACGGGTCGCGTTGCGGGCCGCGGTGAGAGGGTTGGTGTTGATGCACGCGCTATAGGCATTGGCCCCAGGGTGCCAGACTCCTCGAACGCGTGAATACCAGTCGCGGTCCAAGCGGCTCTCGACGCAGGAGCGCGACGGCATCCAGCGCTGGAGGCTGTTGGAGTAGCACTGGGCAGTGTCCGTCGAGGTGCTACCCGAGGTTCCCGCATCGACCACGCTCACGCCGCCGGTGCTCTCGGCGGCGCGCCATCGAGGCGAACCGGCAAGAACGCATGACTCATGTCTGGCTGCCGCCCGCGTTGTCGTAAGTGAAGTGGTGGAGAATCGACGCAGCGTGGCCCCAGTTGAACTCCTCAACGTTGCAGAAGTGGGTGCGGTTTTCGTCGAGCCAGCCCGCGAAAAGCATGATGTGGTGCTGCAGGGCCCGCGTGCACTGAAATCGTCGGGAATCACCGTCGAATCGCCTTGGATGCGCTGCGGAAACAATGACCAGCGGGATGTTCGGCCGATTACTGGAGTGATCAGCGCGGTCTGATCATTGAGTGAGCGAACTCAACCTAAACCCATCGGGGACTGCGGTTAGCGGCTTCGATGTCACAGCGACGACGGTCTGCGGAGCATGAATGGCACTTGTGCTCGCCAACCCAAGGCGTCGAATATTCCGTTGTCGCCTTCCGAGGAATGCCGGGCAGGCCGGATTCCGGTCGGGGGTCGAACTGGAGGTTCTGTTTATGGTGATGAAGCGGCGCACTCAACAATGGGTAGCGATTCTCTCGGCCATCGGGCTCTCGACTGCGTGCAGTCCCGATCCGGTCAGCGGAGGACAGGATGTTCCGGCGTCGGACGCGATTGGCGTCGATGGCATGGCGGACAGTGGGGCCGAAGATCGACCGAGCAACCCGGATGTCGCCGTGGACGACCGCGCGGTGGCCGACACCGGTGGCGGCGATGCCCCTGCCAGCGACGGTAGTCAGGTCGATGCACCGAGCCTCGATGACGCCGCGGGAATCGACGCGACGGGCATGGATGCGCCCGGGATGGACGTCCCGAGCAGTGACGTCGTGGACATGGACGCCCTCGTTTGCGGCGCCGGACTCACGGACTGCTCGGGTACCTGTGTCGATACTGGGTCGAGCAACACCAACTGCGGCGCCTGTGCCCGGAGCTGTACCGGCGGCAACATGTGCGCGGCGGGCGCTTGCGTGTGCCCGTCAGGCCAGGTCGCCTGTGGAGCAACCTGCGTCGATACCACCAGCAGCACGGCCAACTGCGGCGCGTGCGGCACTGCTTGTACAACGGGGCAGGTTTGCTCCGCGAGCGTGTGTGCGACGACCTGCGGCGCGGGGCTGACCTCGTGCGGCGGCGCCTGCGTCGACACCCAATCGAGCAGCGCTAACTGCGGCGCATGCGGCACCGCGTGCGGCGGCGGTTCGACCTGCGTATCTGGCTCATGCGCGTGTCCGAGCGGGCAGACCCAGTGTGCCGGCGTTTGCGTTGACACCCGGAGCAGCACCGCGAACTGCGGCACCTGCGGAATCGCCTGCAGCACCGGCCAGGTCTGCGCCAGCGGGACCTGCGCCTCCACCTGTGCGACCGGCACCACGAACTGCGGCGGCGCGTGCGTCGATACCCAGAGCAACGGCGCCAACTGCGGCGCTTGCAGCGTCGCCTGCACCGGCGGCACGACGTGCGTGGCGGGCGCATGTGCCTGTCCGGCCGGTCAGATCCTCTGCGGCGGCGTCTGCACCGCGACCTCGACGGACTCGCGCAACTGCGGCATGTGCGGTCGGGCTTGCGGCGTCGGTCAGGCGTGCGCGGGCGGCAGCTGCGTCGTCGAGTGCCCGACGGGTACGGCCAACTGCAGCGGGGTCTGCTTCGACCTCAACACCAGCCCGAGCAACTGTGGCGCCTGCGGCGTCTCTTGCACCGGTGGGCGGACTTGCGGGGCCGGTAGCTGCGTGTGCGGCACCGGGCTCGCGACCTGCTCCGGGGCCTGCGTGAACACGCAGACCGACGTGGCCAACTGCGGTGCCTGCGGCAACCGCTGCGGCGCGAGCCAGAGCTGCTCGGCCGGCGTCTGCACGCTGGTCTGCGGCACGGGCACCACCAACTGCAGCGGATCGTGCGTGAACAGGCAGACCGACAGCGCCAACTGCGGCGCCTGCGGCGCTGCCTGCACCGGCGGCCAGGCCTGCGCTGCGGGCGTGTGCGGCTGCCCGACGGGAACGCTCCTCTGCGGCGGCGTCTGCATCAACGCGCAGACCAACAACACCAACTGCGGTCTCTGCGGCAACCTCTGCGCGGGCGCCACGACCTGCACCGCTGGGCTCTGCGCCTGCCCGACAGGGCAGTTGCTCTGCAGCGGCACCTGCACCGACGTGCTCAACAATCGTAACAACTGCGGCACCTGCGCAAACCGCTGCGGCACCACAACGCCGATCTGCAGCGTAGGCACCTGCGGTACCACCTGCGCGACCGGCCAGACGAACTGCAACAACATCTGCGTCAACACCCAGACCAGCGCAGACAACTGCGGCGCCTGCGGGCGCACCTGCAACGGCGGCGCGACCTGCGTGGCCGGAGCATGCACCTGCGCCACCGGGCAGGCCTACTGCACCGGCGGCGGCGGTGGCGGCGGCGGCGGCGCGGGCTGCTTCAATCTCCAGACCAGCACCCTTCACTGCGGCTCCTGCGCGACCGTCTGCACCAACGGCACGGTCTGCACCGCCGGGGTCTGCGCGTGCCCCACGGGCCAGATCCGCTGCGGAACCACCTGCGTCAACGTTCAGACCAGCACCGCGAACTGCGGCGCCTGCAGTCGCGCCTGCACCACGGGTCAGTCCTGCGTCGCGGGCGCCTGCGTCTGCCCGACCGGCAACACCATGTGCGGCACTAGCTGCATCAACCTGCAGACGTCGTCCACGAACTGCGGCACCTGCGGCAACACCTGCGCGGGCGGAACCGCCTGCTCCGCGGGTCGCTGCGCCTGCCCGACAGGTCAACTGCTCTGCGGCACCACCTGCACCAACGTCCAGACCAGCGCCGCCAACTGCGGCACCTGCGGCCGCGCGTGCGGCAACAACCAGGTCTGCACCGCAGGTGCTTGCGTCTGTGGTTTTGGCCAGACCCTCTGCGGCGCAACCGATGGCGGCACCGGGGCCTGCGTCTTCCTCAACTTCAGCAACACCAACTGCGGAAGATGCGGCACCGCCTGCACCGGCGGCCAGCAGTGCCGCTTCGGCGTCTGCCGCTGACCCTCCAGTCAGCGCCGCTCTTCCTCCTCCCCTGAACTCCTGAAACCCCTCATACGAAGCGCGGCGGCACCCCCACCGCGCTGCTTCAACGGGTGCCCCTGCGCCCCGTCCGCCATCGATTCTGACGAGGCCTTCAGTCGCCGCGCGCGGGGAGCATCCGAAGCGCCTGGGAGACCACCACCGGCGACGGCGGGCTCACCCCCGCGTCGAGCAGGCGCAATCCGTCCGGCAGCGATCGCAGCGACTGCACAGCACGCTCGCGGGCCTCTTGCGTCGCCTCCGTGGGCGAGGGGAGGTCGCGCACCAACTTCCCGCTCCGCATCACCGGAACCAACAACGGCGCACCGTCTTGATCGGTGGGGGGATCGAGCGTCTCGTCGGCGAGGCGAACCGTGTCCTCCACGAAGCTTCCCGAAGCGTCAAGGCGGCGGTACACCTGCTTGGCGCCCGCGCTGCTCGGCTTGCCCGGCGAGCGCTTGCCCACCGGCACCAGAACGTCGCGCCGATCTTCGATCTCGACCAATTTATAGATGGCGCCCAGCGAGGGGGAGTCCGGGGTGAGGGTGATGGCCGTTCCGACCCCGAAGGCGTCGTAAGGAACGCCGTCCTCCAGGAGCCCTCGGATGCGATGCTCGTCGAGGTCGTCGCTCGCGATGATCTGGATGTCCGGCCGACCCGCGGCGTCCAGGATGCGCCGTACGTCGCGGCCGAGCACGGCCAGGTCGCCGGAGTCGATGCGAACCGCACGAACGGCCGCCCCCGCGCGAGCCGCCCTGAGCGCCCCGCGGCGCGTGTCGTAGGTGTCGATAAGCAGGGTGGTCCCCTGGGGAAATGACTCGGCGAAGCGGTTGAAGGCCGCCTCCTCGCCGTCGTCTACGTGGGCCAGGACGTAGCTGTGGGCGATGGTCCCGGCGACGGGCACCCCGAAGGTGAGCCCCGCTTGCTCGCACGACGTCGCGGCACACCCGCCGATGTACGCCGCGCGCCCCGCATGCGGCGCCATCGCCGGATCAACCCGCCGAGCCCCGAACTCAAACACCGGGCGTCCGTCGGCGGCGAGCACCACCCGGGCAGCCTTCGACGCCACCCGCGTCTCCGTGTTGATCACCCCAAGCAGAAACGTCTCCAACAACTGCGCCTCGGCCAGAGAAGCCGTCACTCGCAGAATGGGTTCCCCCTCGAAGGCCAACGCACCCTCTGGGATGGCATCGAGGTCACCCCGAAAGCGAAACGCCCGGAGGTACACCTCCATGGCGTCCGTCATCACGTCAGCCAGACCTGGCTGCGCGCGAAGGTAATCCACCTCCGCATCGCTAAAGCGAAGGTCGCGGAGGTAACGCACCACCCGGTCGACTCCCGCCACCAGGAGAAACCTCCGGTGCGGCGGAAGCCGTCGGACCGAGAGTTCGAACACCCCGCGTCGCTCGGCGATTCCTTCCCGGAGGTAGGACCCCAACATGGCCAGTTCGTACCGATCGGTCAGCAGTGCTTGCATCCAGAACCCCCCCGATGGCGCCACGGAGCGCCTCGAAGCGCAAGTGGTCCATAAAGTCTGGAAAGTCTTCAGCGCGCGGCGATGATCCGGCGTTCGAGGAGAAACTCCTTGAGCGAGCCCCAGGCGCGACCGCGACCGACCTGCAGGAGGTGGCCGCCGGCGAAGGTGTCGAAGCGGGCCTGGAAGTGTTCGCGCAGGCGTTCGGCGTGGACGGCGGGGGTGATGCCGTCGCGGTCGGCGGCGAGCACCAGCACGCTTGCGGGCGCGACTAGGCTGGGGCGGGTGAGCGGCGATACGACGCGCAGCGAGTCGTCGATGCGGCGTCCCACCCACGGCGGCGGCGGCTCCGGGAGGCGCTCGCGGTGCTGCATGTATGCGTCCCCGAGGGAGGCCAACGGGACCATCAGCGTCGTGAAGTCGATCGCCGGGTCTACGGTTGCGAGCAGCGCCGCGGTGTAGCCGCCCAGGGACATGCCGACGGTGCCCACGGCGGACGACCCTTCTGCGCGTAGCCAGGCCTTCCAGGCGCGCAGGTCGGAGATGGCGTGGGCGAAACCCTCGACGGAGCGCCACGGGTCGGTGCCGGGGAAGATTCCGCGACGCCCCGCCGGCGCCCGTGATCCGTGGAAGGGCAGCACCGGGAGCAGCACGTCGAGTCCCCACCGATACAACCGCGGAACCTCGAAGGCGACCTCCTCGAAGGGGAGGTTTCCGCCCAGGTAGCCGTGGATGCACACCGCCGTCGCCCGCGGCGTCGAGTGCCGCCAGTAGCGCGCGACCGCCGTGTGGTTCTCTGCAAAAGCGGCGTACGCCTCGCGGGGAAACTCGTGGGTTGGGACAAACGTGGTGCGAAAGGAGATGTCCTCCACGCGGCCGCCGCCGGGGAGAGAGCGCACCGGCGCGCGGAGCACCGACGGGAGCGACGGCGGGACGAAGAACGCATCGGGCTCGGTGAGCAACCGCGGGTCGCCGTAGGCCTCGGCCACGCGGGCGAGCTGTCGAAGCTGCTGCTCGGGATCTGGGCGTGGGTGCTTCGAGCGGCGAGCAGAGTCCAGCGCGAGGTCGACGACGGTGCGGTCTACCCAGTGGCCGGCGGCGTTGGCCCAGGTGGTGATCCAGGAAGGCTTGCGGAGGATCGGCGGCATCGCGCTCAGTCCGGCAGGCGGACGATCGTCGTCGCCGTGGCCGCGAGAAACATCCAATCGAAGGTCCAGTGCCCGCCCTTGCGCGAGAGCGCGACGACGCAGGACTTCTCGAAGCCAGGCCAGCGCGTGTTCTCGAGCAGCGCAACCAGCACTTGCGAGAGGGTGGGCTCGTGGCCGACCAGGGCCAGCGCGCCGTCGCCACGCCACGCTTCGACGAAGCGGTGAATCGCCGCGAGGTCGCCGGTGGCGAGCGCCGACAGCACCGTCACGGGCCCCGGCGGCGCGGCGTGCGCAGCGATGATCTCCGCCGTCTGCACCGCGCGAACGAGCGGCGACGTGACCAGCGCGCCGGGAGGATGGGCGCACAGGTGCTTCGCCGCGGCGGCGGTCTCGGTGCGGCCGCGCGCGGTGAGCCATCGGCTGCGGTCGGGAGTATCAGCGCTGGCGTCAACCGCTTCGCCGTGTCGGATGAGGAGGAGCTTCATGGACGGTTCCAGTCGGTGAGCATCGGGGTGCGAGCGATAGGAGATTTCACCGCGCCCCGCCATTGGCGTGCGCAGAAGAGACAGATCGCCCGCGCGACTTGCAGATCACCGGGGGCCGTGCGAGGCCATTCCCATGCGCGCTCCAGGTCTCGGCGAGATGTTGTTCATCCTGATCCTGGTGCTGGTGGTGTTTGGCGCCTCGAAGGTGAACCCCATCGGCGATGCCGTCGGGGGCTTCATGCGCAACCTCCGTCGTGGGCTTCGCAACGACGATCGCATCGCCGTGAAGCCCGCCCCGGACGAGCGCACGGACAAGCCCGGTTGACGCGGACGCCGGCGCTTCGTTAGGGGATCGATCCATGGATGCTCGCTGGCTCTCGCTCGCCCTCTTCGTGGTCGCCGCGCCGACCGTCGCAGTCGCGCAGAACCGCTCGCGTGCGCCCATCTCCGCGCGTGACCGGGTGTACGTGGTGCGGCCCGGGGATTCGATTCGGCGCATCGCGGCGCTGCTCGAGGTTCCGGTGCGGGACTTCGCGGCGCTCAACAACCTGCGCCCGCCGTATCTCCTCTCGGTCGGTCGTCGGCTCCGGGTGCCAGAGGATGTCTCGCAGGAGGTTTTGCGCACGCTGCCGACGCGCGACGAGGTCTCTTCGGACGCCGACGGCGGCGCTCACCACGCCGGTCGCGTGACGCTTGTGCGGGCCCGCGACGCCGTCGAGATGACCACCAACTTCACCGCCACCGGCCCGGCGCTGCGGGTGCGCGTCGAGCGGATGATGCAGTCGCATGCGGGGCAGCAGCACATGATTCACCCGCGGTTGGTACGGGTCTTTCCGACGCTGAGCGACCGCTTCGGGGGGCGGCGCATCACGGTGCTCTCGGGCTTTCGGCCGCACCAGGGCGGGCGCGACGAGCCGCGCAGCCGGCATGCCCTCGGGTACGCGGTAGACCTGCGCGTCGAGGATGTTCCGCTGCGGGCGGTGTGGGAGTTCTGCCGGACCATCCCGAACGTCGGCTGCGGGCTCTCGACGCGAGGAAACTTCGTCCACGTCGATGTGCGCACCGAGTCGGCGGCGTGGATGGTCGGCGGGCGCGACGAGCCGACGCCGGCGGAAGACGACCTGCGCGCCGTCGCCGAAGACGCGCACCCGACGGAGTAAGGGTCCGCGCGGGAGCGATTCGGGCGCGGAGCCATCGGGGTGAGCCCCTGCGCGGCGACTCCAGGGCGGATGGCGGGCGCGGGTAGGGCACCGTCCGGGCGCTCCGCGGTGGATTGGGCGGACGGGTGACTACCCGCGCGGCGGCTCTGCGGAAGAAACGTCGATTGGCACTGAGATTTCCGGCGATACGGCAGAGGCGGCCATGCGAGCCTACCGGGGGCGGCGCGTGGTGCGCCGACGGGAGCAGAGGATACCGATGCCGACGCTGAAGACGCAGTTGAACAATCCCCGGGCGCGACGGGAGGTGGGAACGATGGTGCTCGCGGCGGCGAACGTCGTGGACACGAAGCCGGTGAAGACGCCGCTCGCGGTCTTCAAGAAGGCGCACGTGGCCTTCGTGAAGGCGGCGGACAAGGTGGCGGCGGCGGAGGCGGTTCGTGACGCCGCGCACGCGTCGGTGGCGGGGTGCGACGTGACGCAGGATGGGTCCGTCGAGCCGCTGGTGTTGGCGCTGGTGCTGGCGGGTGCACCGAGGCTGACGCCGCTGAAGGGCCTGTCGAACATGACGCCCTCGGAACTGAAGAAGATGGCCGCGGCGAAGGCGGCGAAGGAGTTGCTGCGCATCGTGGCGGCGGTGACGAAGCGGGGCGGGGTGACGCCGGGGCTGAAGCGCGCGCTCAAGGGCACCACGGACGCCGCGACGGCGGTGCAGAAGGCGATGGTGTCGGTGGTTCCGCGGGAGAAGCTGTACCAGGAGTCTCTGGCGGGGCGGGACGCGCTCAGCCAGCCGTGGGAGACGGCGCTGGCGTATCTGAAGCGCGCGGCGCGCGTTGCGGAAGACAACGGGGCGACGGGGCTGTTTGCGGCGCTCTTCCAGCGCAACGCGGAGACGCCGAAGAAGAAGAAGCCCGCGAAGCCGACCGCCTGAGCGCGCCCTTCAGTCCGACATCGATGTCGGTCGCGTCGTGATTCGCCGCGACTTGAGGGCGACACGCTCGACCCGCCGACGCCGCACCTGTTCGACCTTCGCCTCCCAGTCCCCGAAGCGCACCGTGTCGCCTGCTCGCGCGAGCCGCCCGAGGCGCTCGACCACTGCGCCCGCGAGGGTCTCGGCGTCGAGGTCTCCGAGGTCTACGCCCTTCGCTTCGAGGTCGTTGAGGGTCACGCGCCCGGCGGCCACGACGACGCCATCGCCGCGTACTTCGACCGAGGGTGACTCGTGCTCCTTGTCGTGCTCGTCGCGAATCTCGCCGACGATCTCCTCGAGAACATCTTCGAGGGTGAGCACACCGCTGGTTCCGCCGTATTCGTCCACCACGAGCGCCATCGGCCGCTGCGTGTGCTGCATCTCGCGCATCAGCTCGAAGAGCCCTTTGCTCTCCGGGACCACCAGTAGTTCGCGCATGATTGAGCGCAGCGAGGCGGGGGTCTCGGCCTCGTGGATGACGTCCTTGAAGTGCACGTACCCGATGACCTTGTCGAGGTCGCTGCCCTCGACCAGCGGATAGCGCGTGAAGCCCGACGCCCTCATGCGGGCCACGGCGGCAGGAACCTCCGTGTCGGCGTCGATCCAGGTGACATCGAGGCGGGGGACCATGACGCTTCGGGCGGTGCCCTCGGTGAATCGCACCATGCGCTCGAGGAGTTGGCGCTTCTGTTGTGACAGCCGACCCTTGGCATAGGCCTGAGTCATCATCCCGAGAACCTCCTCTTCGGAGAGGGATCCTTCGGTGTCTTTGAGTCCGCCGTGGCCGGTGAGGCGGAGCAGCACGCGGGCGCCGAGGTTGATGGCCATGAGGGCGGGGTAGGTCGCCCAATAGAACATGCGGAGCGGACGCGCCACGAGGAGCGAGAGGCGCTCGGCCTGGGAGATGGCGACGAGCTTCGGGGCTTGCTCGCCGAAGATGATGTGCGCTGCGGTGAGGGCACTGAAGCCCAGCACGAAGGCGACCGAGTGCACCGCGGGAGAGGGGTGTACGCCCACCTGGAGGGCGAGGTACTCGAGGACGTGGGCGATGGCGGGCTCGCCGACCCAGCCGAGGCCGAGGGAGGCGAGGGTGATGCCAAGCTGCGTGGCGGAGAGGTAGCTCTCGAGGTTGTGGAAGATGTCTACGAGCGCGCGGGCAGAAGGATCAGTGCGCTTGGAGATGCGTTCAAGCTGCGTGGCGCGCAACTTGACCAGCGCGAACTCAGCCGCGACGAAGAACCCATTGATGAGGACGAAGACCGCGGTAACAAACAGCGGGAGCACGAGCGATCAGGCCACCGTCGCGCCGACCGGCGCCGAACCTGGCTCCGGGTAGAGCGCGCGCACGGCACCCCTGAGGCGATCGAAGCCCCATTCTTCCGCAGCTTTTTGCTGAAAGAGCTGAACGATGCGTTTCATGTCCTCAGCCTGCGTGCGGCCGATAACGAGTTCTCGCTCGATCTCGCGCTCGAGGAAGGACTCCCAGGAGCCGTAGCCCTTGGCTTGATAGAGTTCGGGGCGCGAGAGTTCGACGTAGATGCACCCCGCCTCCCAGAACTGCTTGATGATCGAGCGCTTGAGGCCGCGGAGCCTGCCGAGGAGGTTGATCACCAAGATCAGGCGCGCCTTGAGCCCTTCGGCTCCATCGGGAGCGCGCGCGGGAGCGTGGAGCGAGCCGGGCTGAGTGGCCTTCGGCGGCAGCGGCGGCGTGCCGGGGGAGGGCAGCGGCCGACGGGCGAGGCGGCGCGGAAGCATCGGGGGCGCGCCGCGCTTGACCTTCTTCTTCTTGATCGAGACGCCGGTGGATGGGCTCTCTTCCACGACCGGGGCGACCACCACGGGAGCAGCGATCGGCGCGACCACCCTGGTGGACTTCACCGACTTCACCGGCTTCACCGGCTTCACCGGCTTCACCGACTTCACCGGCTTCACCAACTTGGTGACCTTCGCGGACTTGGTGACCTTCGCGGACTTCGCGCCCTTGACGACCTTTGCGGGTCGCGAAGCCACTGCCTTGGCGGTCTTCTTCGCCTTCGGGGGCGGGGCCGACCGAGAAGGCTTCGCCGACTTCGCGGGCTTGGCCTTCTTCGCAGGAGCGGGACGGGACTTCACCGCTGGCTTTCCGCGCTTCGCGCTGCTCGCCTTTGCCTTCGCCTTCGCCATGGAACTCTCCACACCGATCGCCGTATCCAGGAATCCATCGAAACCGCGGATCGCGACGGCTTCGGCGGTGCCATAGCACTGACGTATTCGCCCCGTCCACCATCGGGCGAGCGCGTCAAGGGACTTCCTTACGATTTCGACTGTCAAGAGAATTCACTGGTTTGTGCGACTGGCCAGGGCATCGGTGAGTCGCCGTCGAGTCGTCTTGTCGCCTCCGAACGGGGGGAACACACTCCGGCGCTTTCAAAGGCCCCGCGCTCGAATGGTCTCCGCGGGTCCTCTCCGTAGCGATGTAAGGAGTTTCGTGAATGAGTCATCCCATTCGAAGGGTCGCCGTGCTGGGCGCCGGGGTCATGGGCGCGGGTATCGCCGCGCACCTCGCCAACGCGGGCGTGGAGGTTCTACTACTGGATATTGTTCCGCCAAACCTGACGCCGGCGGAGGCGGGTGATCGGGCTGCGCGCAACCGCTTTTCGCAAGGCGGCTTCGACAAGGCGCTGAAGTCCCGTCCGGCTTCTTTCTTCCACCCATCGCGCGCGACGCTGGTCTCCGTTGGCAACTTCGAAGACGACCTCGCCAGGGTGAAGGACGTAGACCTCATCATCGAGGCCGTCGTCGAGAACATCGACATCAAGCGCAGTCTCTTTGCGCGCCTCGAGGCGCTCGCGGGGCCGCACACGCTGCTCGCATCGAACACCTCCGGGCTGCGCATCGCGGCCATGCTCGAGGGGCGCGGCGAGTCGTTTCGCCAGCGCTTCATGGTGATCCACTTCTTCAACCCGCCCCGGTACATGAAGCTCCTCGAGCTTGTTCCGGGCGTGGAGACCGACCCGGCAGCGTTTGCGCGGGTGAAGGCCTTCGGCGCCGACGTGCTCGGCAAGGGCGTGGTCGTCGCGAAGGACACCACCAACTTCATCGGCAACCGCATCGGGGCGCACGCCATGATGGCGGCGATTCACCAGATGCTCGCCGACGGGCTCACCCCGGAGGACGTCGATGCCATCGTCGGCACTCCGATGGGGCGGCCGAAGAGCGCGGCGTTTCGTACCGCCGACATGGTGGGCCTCGATACGTTCGCCCACGTCGCGGACAACTGCCACCGCGCGCTCACCACTGACGAGGACCGCGAGGTGTTCGCGATTCCGGCGTTTATTCGCGCGATGGTCGAGAAGAAGCAGCTTGGGGACAAGACCAGGGGCGGCTTCTACAAGAAGGGCGCGGACGGCGTGCAGACGCTCGATCCGACGACCGGCGAGTACCGGGAGAAGAAGACCACCAGGGAGGTCAGCGGGTTTATCAAGACGCTGCGCGACGTCGAGGAAGTGGGCGAACGGCTGCGCGCCATCGTTGCCAACGACGGCCCGGCGGGGAAGTTTGCCTGGAAGGTGCTCGCGCGCGGCTTGTCCTACTCGGCGCGCCGGGTCGGCGAGATCAGCGACAACGTGTGGTCCATCGATGACGGCATGCGCTGGGGATACAACTGGGAGCTTGGTCCGTTTGAGACGTGGGACGCGCTGGGCTTCGCGCAGACCACGGACCGGATGATCGCCGACGGCGTGGCGCTGCCCGACTCGGTAAAGGCGATGCGCGCCGCGGGCGTGGCGAGCTGGTACCGCGCGGACGGGGCCGTCTACAACCCGCTCAAGGGCGCCTATGAGGCGCGCGAGAGCGACCCGAAGGCCGTGCCGTTCAAGCACGCGCGCAAGGGTGCGCCGGTCTGGGAGAACGAAGGCGGGGTGATCTACGACCTGGGTGACGGCGTCGCGTCGCTCACGCTCAAGTCGAAGATGAACAGCGTCGATCCGAGCACCATCGAGGCGCAGGAAGAGGCCGTCGCCCGCGCGGAGAAGGACTTCGGCGCGCTGGTGCTCTTCAACGAGGGCGACAACTTCTCCGTTGGCGCCAACCTGATGCTGGTGGCCATGGCCGCGTCGGGCGGCGACTTCGAGAGCATTCGCGCGTTGGGGCAACGCTTCCAGGCGGCCAACCAGAGGATGAAGTACGCGAAGGTTCCGGTGGTCGCGGCGGCCTTCGGGATGACGCTCGGCGGCGGACTGGAGATGTGCCTCGGCGCGGGCGCGGTGCAGGCCGCGGCGGAGACGTACTCCGGCCTCGTCGAGGTCGGCATGGGCCTCGTTCCCGGCGGCGGCGGCTGCATGAACCTCCTCTGGCGCGCCCTCGAAGGCGTCCCGGAGGGCGCCGCGGTGGACGCGTCGGCGCTGGTCAACCAGGTGTTCAAGAACATCGCCCTCGCGAAGGTCGCCACGAGCGCCGACGAGGCGAAGCAACTCGGGTTCTTCCGTCACACGGACGGGGTGACCTTTGATCGCGCGCGGTTGCTGCACGACGCCAGGCAGCGCGCCCTCGGGCTCGCCGGCAGCGGCTGGCACGCGCCTGCGCCGCGCGAGTACAAGCTCCCGGGCGAGAGCGGCATCGCCACGCTGAAGATGATGGTGCTGTCGCTGGTGCAGGGCGGGCAGGCCTCGGAGCACGACGGAAAGGTCGCGATGCACGTGGCCAACATCCTCTGCGGCGGCATCGATGGTGCGGCCGCGCCGGTGAGCGAATCGCGGGTGCTCGAACTCGAACTCGAGGCCTTCCTCTCGCTCTGCGGCGAGGAGAAGACCCAGGCCCGGATGCAGTTCTTCCTCATGAACAACAAGCCCCTGCGAAACTAAGGAGACGAGAAGCTAATGGCCGACGTAGTGATCGCCGCTGCCGTGCGCAGCGCCGTTGGACGAGCGCACAAGGGTGCGCTGGCACTGACCCGCCCGGATGACCTCGCCGGACAGGTGATTCGTCACCTGCTGTCGAAGGTGCCGCAGCTTGACCCGAAGGAGATCGACGACCTGGTGCTGGGTTGCGCGATGCCCGAGGGCGAGCAGGGGCTCAATATCGCGCGCGTGGTGGGCCTCCTCGGGGGGCTCTCCGTGGACTCCTCCGCGATGACCATCAATCGATTCTGTTCGAGCGGCCTTCAGGCCATCGCGCAGGCCGCCGAGCGCGTCGCGTTCGGGAGCGTTGACGCCATCATCGCGGGCGGCGTCGAGTCCATGACCATGGTGCCGATGACCGGCAACAAGATCTCCGTGAGCGCGGAGGTCATGGCGAACTTCCCCACGGCGTACACCCCGATGGGCATCACCGCGGAGAACGTCGCGACCCGCTACGGCATCTCCCGCGAAGACCAGGATCGCTTCGCCGCCGCGAGCCACGTCCGCGCCGCCGCGGCGCAGGCCGCCGGGCGCTTCAACGACGAGATCGCGCCGGTGAAGGCCGTGCGCTACGCCGGGCACGTTCGCGACGACGTGACCTTCGCGCGGGACGAGTTCGTGCGTGCGGACACCACTGCGGAGAAGCTCGCCGCGCTCAAGCCGGTGTTCTCCGCCACGGGCACCATCACGGCGGGCAACAGCTCGCCGCTCTCGGACGGCGCCGCCGCGGCGCTGATCATGTCCAGGGAGCGCGCGGACGCCCTCGGAATCAAAGCCCTCGCCTACTTCCGCGGCTTCCAGGTGGCGGGCGTGGCGCCGGACGTCATGGGCATCGGCCCGGTACCCGCGGTGCGCAAGCTGCTCGCGCGCGCCGGGCTCACCCTCGACCAGATCGACCTCATCGAGATGAACGAAGCCTTCGCGTCGCAGTCGCTCTACTGCAAGCGCGAGCTGGGCATCCCCGACGAGAAGCTCAACGTCAACGGCGGCGCCCTCGCGCTCGGCCACCCGCTCGGGTGCACCGGCGCGAAGCTCACCGCGACGCTTCTCCATGAGCTTCGCCGCCGCGGCGGCCGCTACGGCATCGTCACGATGTGCATCGGCGGCGGCATGGGCGCGGCCGGTCTATTCGAAGCCATCCCCTGATCCGAACGCTCCGCTCGCCGGAGGGCTAAGCACCGGCTCCTGAAGGATCGATCCCCGTTGCGAGACCTCACCCCCAACCCCCTCTCCCAGGAGGAGAGGGGGCTCGGATCGAGAGGAAATGCCATAAAATCAGGCTTTTTAGCCCCCTCTCCCTCTTGGGAGAGGGGGTTGGGGGTGAGGTCTTGTAATGGGACCGATCCTTCCGGGGCCTGTCCTGAGCCCTCCAGCGGGTCGTCGATGCTCATCACGCCTTCCCCCACGAACTCCGAATCCCATCTCGCCGCACAACCGACTTGCGCGAGTCCGTTTCTCCTCGCTGTCGTCCAGCTCAGCTTTGGGGGGTGCGCCGGTCGCGCCTCCCCCCGCGAGAGGAGCGTTCCCATATCCCTGATGGTCCAGGTCCCACGCAAAACCGCTGCTGCTGTTCCGGTTCACGAACCCGCGCAGGCAGCCGCTGCCGCCGCGCCCCCTGCGTCTCCGGACGAGGCGTACCGATCCACCGCGCTGGACGTCTACGAGCTCTCCGCCGAGCTCGGTGCCGCCACGCTGGACGACGTCCTCCTCCTGACCGCGGGCTTCACCGCCACGAGTCTCGTGGACCTCGGCAACGACTTCGCCACCCTGCGTGTCACCCGCGACGCGCTCCGCCTCCTCGGCGTCGCCGCGAGCTTTCTGCAGCGCGCTCCGGTCGCCGATCAGCACGCCGTTGACCTCTCCCTCGACGTGGTGCGCGTCGGTGCCTGGGCGGCGGCCGAAGACGCGCGCGCCCACGAGGCCCTCCGCGGCGCCAACGCCAGCAAGACCACCCGGGACGCGGGTGCCGAGGCCGAGGCACGGCGGGTCCTGGAGGGAGCCCGCTCGGAGAAGCGCAAGCTGGCCGACACAGTGCGCGCGGTGGCGCAGAGCGCCGCGGTCGACGTCGCGGTGGCGCACGCCCTCGCCCCGGCCGCCCACGGCGGAGCGCGCCCGGGGCCGGACGTCTCGCTCGACCTCCTCGTGAAGCAGGGACGCGCACTCGTCGCCTCGAACGATGCGTCCGTGAAGCGTCGGGCCGCCCTCTACCGTCTGACGTCCGCGCGCCTCGACGTCGCCCTCGCGATCGCGGAGGCGGCGAGCCACGCGGCGAAGGTGCTCGATGCCCCGAAGGTGGTGGTCACCCAGGAGAGCGTCGATTGGTGGGATGGGGCGACGATTGCCATCCTCCAGATCGTGGTGCGCGCGTTTCAGGGAGCGAGGGAGACGCACCCGGGGGTTCCGCGGGTGGAGTTCGTCTCGTTGCGGCGGCGCGCCAACGCGGGCGCTGTCCCGGAGGGCGGGGGCGGTGAGCCGAAATAAGCGGGCGCAGCACCATGATCGCCGCCGGGAAGACCCCGATCGACCGCAGGTGACCTGACATCGCTGCCGGGAAGACCCGAATGCCTTCCGGGAGGCCCGGCAGCGGGCGCGGCAGACGCTGAGCGCCGCGCGGTGCGAGAGGGTTTAGCCGCCGGACGTCACTTTCTCCTGATGCGGGGCCGCTCCTCATCGGGTTAATGATCCGCCATGCGAACGTCGCTCCGAGGCAAAGCCCACCGCGTCCACTTGCCGGCCTTGGCACTCATCGTTTTCGGCTGGGGATGCAGCGGCGCCGGGAGCCCCACCGCCCCGGCGCCCGATTCGACGGTCGACGCGGCCTCTCTTCCCGACACGGCCTCGCTTCCCGACACGGCCTCGCTTCCCGACACGGCCTCGCTTCCCGACACGGCCTCTCTCCCCGACACGGCCTCTCTCCCCGACGCGGACTCGCTCCCCGACGCAGCCTCTCTCCCGGACACGGCCTCTGTTCCCGACGCGGACTCGCTCCCCGACACGAACTCGCTCCCCGACACGGCCTCTCTTCCCGACACGGCCTCGCTCCCCGACACGGCCTCGCTTGAGGACGTTGCTGCGCCGGAGACCTGTCCGCCCAACACCTGGGGGCTGCGGTGTGAGCGGCGCTGCGACTGTGACGACGCGCTCTTCTGCAACGGCGTGGAGACCTGCGACCGCGTGCTGGGGTGCCAGCCCGGTACGTCGCCACCGGTCGATGACCGCGTCCCCTGCACCGACGACCGCTGCGACGAATCGGCGCGGAGGATCACCCACTCGCCCGTGGATGCCCCCTGCGACAACGGCCGTTTCTGCGATGGCGTCGAGCGCTGTGACCCCCTCCTCGGCTGCGTCTCCAGCGCCCCACCGGTGCCCGTAGACGACGGCGACGCGTGCACCCTCGACGGCGTCTGTGATGAGGCGCTCCGGGGATTTCCGCGGCGTCGCGATGACGCCTCGCCGGTCTGCGTCCCGTTGGCCTCCGTCGCCCGCCAGGATCCGCGCGCTTATACCTACTGGTATTGGCCCGGCAACCACCGCCCCGTGGAGAACCCCGCCGTGTCTCGGGTCATGCACTTCCTGACTGGCTACTATGGAATGTCGTTCAACGAGGAGACTGGCGATCTCGTCACACTCGGCCGCGTGTCGCGCTCGACCACCGTCGAAGATGCCCTCGGTCGGCCCGTCACCGACGTAGACAGCCTGGCTGCGGCGCATGTGCGCTTCGAGGCGGGCGTCGGTGGCACCCTGGCGCGCGCCGATCAGTTTCTGGGCAACAACTCCAATGTCATCGGACGCTCCAGACTCGTAGACGCTGGGCGGTTCATGAACTGGGTCGAGATACCCACGGTGCGGGCATCGGCCGATCCGGCGTATGCCGGCAAGGTCGAAATCGCCTCCATGCCGCGCCATGTGGTCTTCACGCACACGGCCTCGTCGTCGGCCTGGACCGTGGGCCAACCCGCCACTGCGACCATTGGCCTGTCGGGTCCATTTATTGAGGCTTTCCCGCGCGCCACGTGGCTTATCCCAGGGCGCGCCCTCCGACTCGTGGACGACGCTGGAACAGGCTGGGTATTCGTCGCGTCCACGGTCGCAGGCGCGACCACGCAGTTGGTCTACAGCGGGTCCACCGTGACCGTGTCGCGCACCCGCGCGGTGGCCGCGGGCCAGCCGCTCCCGGTGTCACTGCTGGCCTTTCCGGCGGACGCCGTCACGCCGCAGGAACTCGCGATGTACCTTGATCCCGCGGCCTCCGTGGGCGTCGCCTACACACTGCTCGACCGGACGGGTGCGGCGCGCTCGATGCACCCGGTGATCTGGGACGAACGCCTCGGCGCATTCAACGTACCGCTACAGACTCTCGCCTCCGCGGGCGCGAGCGGATCGCGTTTCGACTATGACGCACGTCCAGAGATTCATAACTGGTATGGGCGTCACCGCATCGTCGTAGACACTCATGGAGCGGCGGGGATGGCCGTGCCGTTGGCGATGTCCGGCGTGGAAGGCATCACCTGGTACGTCACCGGCGGTGCTTTTCTGTTTCGTGACGGCGCCGGCGAGCCCGTCGGCATCCCGCTGCAGGTGTCGAAGAACTGGCACCTCACCGGGCCTTCCAACTGGTATCACCTCTACGCCCAGCCCACGTTCGGCCCCGCACCGACTACGCTTGAACTGACTGCAGTCAGTTCCCGGTGGGGGGAGACGTATGCCGCCTCGCACGCCCAACTCAGTCTCATCGGCTGGAACGACCAGGCCACCGGGCACTGGGAAGAGTCGGCCCTCGGCGCGTTTGGCGAGAGTGTCACTTACGATCCTGACCAGACCGCCAACCGTTCGATGGTCGATGACGTCCGTCCTTTCCTCGTCAACGCGGGCCGGGTCTGGAACTGGACCGGAAACGTTGGCGGTGCGGACTTCCTTCGTTACACCACGGCGGGCGAACCGACTGTTCTTCGGCGTCTCGCGCGAGTGCGCACGCACCACGCGATGAACGGTCCCAACCTGACGGACGCCGTGTACGCCGGGGTCTCGACCGACGGCCGCATTGAGGGCCGCATCCGCGCGCGACTGGGTCGCACGGACGACCTGCTGCGCGTCTACTACCAGCTCGAATATCGCTTCCTGCAGGACGTCACGTACGACCGGCTCGCGTTCTTCCAGATGGCCGCGGACGGTTACGGAGATAACTCCTTCACGCGCTACGCGTACGGCAACGAGGCCGGCGTGCTGTTCGATCAACCCGTACCGGATCACCGGACCACTGGCTACGCGCGCGTCGAAGACCGCGGAATCCCGCTACCGGGAGATGCTCCGTGGGTTGCGCTTTACGGGGCGACGCCGGTTCCGGGCGACACGCTCAATGAGCATCTGGCGCAAGTGGGGTTCATGATTCGCAGTTACGAGGCGAACATCGGCGGCACCATCGTCCGAACTCCACACATCAACGTACGGCGCACCTTCAATCGATTCTCGCAGATGGCATTTGAACTCGCCCTGCCCGGCGGCACCGGCTCGCCGTGGTGCGGTGCTCCGTGTGCTGGGCGCACCCGTTTCGTCCCGGCCGGCAGCACGCTGCGGGCAACCATCGAGTATGTGGTTCCTCCCGCTGTCCAGGCTGCGTACTACGGCCGATCGGCGTTTCTCACCGGGCTTCCTGCCGCGTCTTTCAACACCACGGACATCATTCGCCAACTCGCGATGGCCAATCGGCTTTCGGTCCAGGTACGAACTGGCACCTTGCGGCGAACCCAGCCCGTAGAGGTCGACGCCGTTCCCGCCGCCGTCGCCGCCGAACTCACCTTGTCGGGCGGCAGCGGCTACGTCGCAATGACGTTTCACCGCCTGCCCCGACACGACGGATGGCACCTCCAGCGGCAGAACGCAGGCACCTGGGTGAGGGTCGATCAGTCGGTATCGGGCAACGACTGGTGGCAGGCCAACTACGACGCCGACGACAGCAGTTGGTCTCTGACCTTCAATGTTCCCAACCCGCGGCCCACCGATTACCGTCTGGTGTGGGTGTCGCCCGCCGCTCGTTGACGTGCAGCCGGGCTGAGGCGTCCCCTCGTTTTTCATCGAGGAGCGTCGGTGTTTGCACGAGCCCTCTTCCCCGCTGCCGCGCGCTCTCAACCCTCCCGACCCGCTGCGGCACTCTCCCAACCCGTTGCAGCACTCTCCCGACCCGTTGCGGCACTCTCCCGACCCGTTGCGGCACTCTCCCAACCCGCTGCGGCACCCTCCCGACCCGCTGCGGCACTCTCCCGACCCGTTGCGGCACTCTCCCACCCCGTTGCGGCACCCTCCGTCACCGCTCCGGTGCTTCCCCGAGCGGGTGTTGCGCGCGAAAGTGCGAGTCCCTGCGTACGGCATCGGATCGCGATGCGTGCCGGTTCGAGTGCTGCCTTCGCGGGGGCAACCGGGGAACGAGCGTGCCTTCTGAGCGACACGCCGGAGGCTCGCGGAGGCCGTCGCTGTGCAGACCGCCCGCGAGAAGCTCTCTCCCCTATCGCGCGACGCTGACCTCCGCGGCGCAAGGGCGGGCGGTGTTGCGAGGGCGTCCCTCGAGCCAGCCGAGGGGGTTGGGCGTGGCGCACGCGTCGGTCACTACGGTGGTGCGCGGGCGTGGCAGGGCGCTCTGGTGCGAGAGAGCCTGGTAGGCGTCCTGGTAGCAGAGCAGGGCGCGCGCGTTGGGGTCGCTCGCCTGCGCGCGGCACGTGTTGCTCGGCACCTGCGGATCGACGTCGAGCCACACGTCGAGCTCGACCCGGCGGGCGTCTTCGCATTCGAAGAGGCGATCGGGTTCGGTCGGGCACGCCGCGAAGCTCACGCCCGACGCGACCGGCGGACCATAGACGTCGGCTGCGAAGTGCTGGCAGGCGCAGCGGGTGGTGCCGACGCCGGTGAGCGTGACGGGGGTGGTGAAGTGCTCCAGGGCGCGGTCGAGGACGGTGGTGCTCCCGCCGAAGACGGCAAACGCCAGCGTTGGGCGCGCGGCCAGGGCGGCGGAGGTGCAGCGACCGGCGGGAAGAGACGCGCAGGCGATCTCCCGGGCCATGCGGGCGGCGCGGCAGAAGCTGAGCGCCGCGTTGCGAGAGCGGTGGTCGGTGGTGGGGGGGAGGGCGGTGTTCCAGAAGGAGGCGAGCTCGGGGCAGGGGCGGTCGCTGGCGAACTGAACATGGTCGGCGAAGCCCGAGATGGCCACGCGGAGCGAGCGGGCGTCGGAGCTGGCGTCGAGTTGAAGCTGCGCGAGGGTCTGGCCGACGAGGCGCCAGCGGGCGAGAACGGTGTCCGTGCGGGGCTCGAACGCCCCGAGGCCGAAGAGGGTCTCCGTCGCGCAGGAGACCTGCCAGTGGAGGCCGTCGCCGTCGGGGTTGTGTGGCACGCACTGCTCGCCAAGCTGCGAGACGATGCGCTCGATGGAGTCGCGAAGCATCGCCACCGCAGCCGGAACCCGCTGGTGCAGCGCGCGCTGCCCCTCGTCGATGCGTTCGCGGTCGGCGTGCGGGTCGATGACCGTGCGCGCGGCGGCACGCGGGGGATAGGCCGGGGCGGCAGGCGCGCGAGAGAAGGTAGTGGGCGCGCAACCGAGGAGGACGACGGCGAAGACAGCGGAGCGGCGCATGGATCAAAGCCCCCGGAGGAGGTCGAAGAGGGTGTTGATGTTCACGCCGAGGTGGAGCGCGATGTTGACCGCGCTGTCGGCACCCGAGGGCGCTACGCCAAACACCGTCGGCTGGATGAGCACGCCGAAGCTGATCAGCCGGGGCAGGGAGAAGGGACCGCCGGAGAGGGTGATGTCGAGGCCTGTTCCTGTGTGGAGCGCGCGGCCGTTGCCCGGCGAGGCGAGCAGCAGCACGGGGATGGACACGTCGAGGGTGAGCCAAGACATGATCCGCGCGCGGGGCGAGACGCGGGCGTAGATGAGCGGGGCGGCGACGCCGATAGAGGCGCAGTCGGCGCGGTTGCAGGTGGAGTGCAGCTCGTACTGCGCGCGGAGTTCGACGCTGCCCGGCAGGCCAAAGCGGAAGTAGAACGGTCCGGCGTCGGCGCTGCGGTGGATCAGCGCCGGGATGGCTCGGAGGCGTGCGCGGGCGAGGCAGGTGAACCGGGGCCCGGAGTCATCGGGGGCGCGCTCGGTGGCGAGAAAGGCATGGAAGGTCGCCTCTGCGGGCAGCGCGCGGAGGTTGCGGATGAGGTCGTCCGGCGAGCGCGGGCAGGCGTCGCCCTCCGCGAGCAGCACCATCAGGGCGCTGCGTCCGGGCGCGGACACCTCGGGCTCCACGCTGAGCCGCGTGGGGACGACCCGGTGGATGCGGGCGCTGTCTTCGGCGGCGTGTTCGGGGTCGGTGCTGAAGGCACGGAAGGCGTTGATGGCTGCGGTGACATCCGGCGTGGTCGCGAGACGCCACTCCGGCAGGCCGTCGCGGGCGGAGAAAGCGAACGTGTCATCGCCTGCTCCCGGCACCGAACTCCACGGGTCGCCGAGGGACATCTCGCCGTGATCGACGAGGCCGAGGGGGAGCCACGCGTCGCGCGGTCGGAGCACGGCGATGCGGGCCAGCGCGAGGTCTTGCGGGGCGCAGCGCGGGTCGTCTGCGGGGCGCAGGACGACTTGCCAGAGGCCTGCGGCGCGGTCTTCGAAGGTGTGTGTGCCGTGCGCGTCGAGGGCGACGCCTTCGCGCTGTCCCTGTTCGGCGGTGGTCGGGCAGAGCACCAGGCGGCTGTTGGGCGGGAGCGCATCGGGTGCGAGCACGCGGTCGCCGACGGTGGCGATCTGCACGGGGGCTTCGGCGTCCAGGGGCACCTGCGTGGCCTCGCCCGCGCTGGCCTGGCTGACCGCGACGCCTCCCTCGGAGCGCGTGAAGACGTCGAGGTGCCGCTCGAGAGTGAACGCCCCGGGCAGTCCGGTGGTCGTCAGCGGCGCGACCTGTGCGAGGGCCACACATCGCAGAGCGGCGAGTTCGGCGGGCGCTGCGCGGGCGTTGCGCGTCGGCGCTGGGGTGTACCGGTTGGCGTGGCACAGCCGGAGCGATCCGAGCACTTCGGTCCAGTCGCGTCGGCTGGGGGCCATCGCGCCGCCTGGGGCGCCGTAGTGCCGTCGCATGACCGATCGCACGGCGTCGTCGGGGATGGTGAGCGCGCCACCGTCGGCATCGACGCGGGCGGCGAAGGTGGTCGCGGTGCCATCGCGGTCGGGGTTGCCGGTGAGGACGAGGGCGTTTGCGGCTGCGGCGGTGACGAGTTCGCTCCAGCGCATGGGGTCACGGGCGAAGATGTCTGGGCGCGGCGTGAGACGGAGTTCTCCGCGACGCCAGTCGGTGTCGAACCAGCGCGACTGGCCATCGGTGAAGAGCCGTTGAAGGGGCGTCTCGGGGTCGGTGAAGCGCATGCTGTCGACTCTCAGGGCGAGGTCGCCGCCGCGGCGTCGGAGGTAGATACCCGCGGCGGCCACGGACTGCGGGATGTCCACGGTTTGAGCCGCGCCCAGGCCGAGGAGGTGTGCGCCCGCGGTCGCGGTGAGCAGCGTCGGCGCCTCGGAGCCATCGACGACGAGGAGATCGACGCCATCGACCGGGCAGGCAGTGAGGCGCGGTCCGGTGAGACGAAGGTCGCCCGTGGGGGTGCGCTCGAACTGCACCGCGGTGGTTCCCTCGCCGAGGTGTGCGAGGCAGGGGCGGAGGGCCAGAGTCTGGGCTGGCGGAGCATCGGGGCCGACGGTGGGTGGGAGACCGAACACCTCGAGGTCGGCCGCGAGGTCATGGCGGGCCGGTGGGAGTCCGATGTCGCGCAAGAAGGTGGGCAGATCGCGCTCTGCATCGGGGAGCGTAAGGTTGTCGCGGAGCGATGTTCCGCCGACGGTTCGCACGCCGTAGCGGCAGTCTGCGCGCGAGCGGAAGCGATCGGTGATCGCGGCCGTCACGTGCGTTGTGGGCGTGGCGGTGGTGGTGGGGGCGAAGCAGAAGGTCTGCGCCCCCGCGGTCACTGGGACCAGCGGGAGCCCGAGGGCGAGAGCGAGACGGGAGGGAAGGCGCATCCGCGCGCGGTAGCACGTACCGCCGGGTCGCTTTGAGTTACTGACGCGACACGGCGCGGACGAGGCTCCAGAGCAGATCGCGGACCCCGTAGCCGGGCGCGGCCAGGGTGTACCCGCGGAGACCGCCGTCGATGTCGGCGAGGTCGCCATCGAAGCTCGAGGTTGCGTCGGAAAACGCCCCTCGAATAGTCATGGCGGGGAGATGAAGGTCGCTCATGTGGAGGCGAGCGCGGTTCTCCGCGCGATCGAAGACGGGCTGGGAGAAGATCAGGGTGATCGTGTCGATGGTCGGGAGGAAATCGCCCTGGCGCGGGTGCTCTGCCGCGACGAAGAACTCCCGGCCGGTTTAGCTCCGCGAGGCAGCGAGTGAGTTCAAAGCGTTGGGTGGTGTCGAGCGATGCGCGCGTCCACTCGACGGCTCCCGCGAGCGACGCTTGCAAGCCCGAGCGCAGCCAGGCGCCGTGCGGTGCCGATGAGGCTCGCGATGTCCGCTAAGGGTCCGTCGTTCACGTTTCGCTCGACGCGCGCCCGGCTCGTGAGCAAAGGGCCAGCGTGGCAGTTCGCGCCGTGCTGCTGAGGTCGCTGGTGCTGCCCTGCCACCCGAGGGGCCAGGGTGCCTTCGAGGAGCGTGAGCGCCGGGGAGAGCTTGCGATGCGACGTCCCGGGGCCGATCTGCCAGGCGAGGCGGTCCGTGAGTCCGTCGGCGTGGCAGGGGTCGCACGACCACACGTCGCCGACGATCACCTGCGCCCCGCCGAGGTCTGCGCGCATCCCCGTCCCGGTAAAATATTCCAGGCTGCGGGTTACGCGCGAGCGCTGCACAGGTGTGGGCGGTGCGAATCCCGGCTGCCGCGTTGATCACCGTGAGTTGCTGTCTCGGGTGTTCAAACACCAACACGCTGCCGTCCGCCGCCAACATCCCTGCGCGCGGCCGTCCGGGTGTCTCGAAGCGCTCGTGCTCGGTGAGCCTGTCGGCGTCGAGGCGCAGTACAAGGTCGCTCGATTCAGCGACGAGCCATATCGATCCGTGGCGCCTGCGTCCCCAACGGGCGGGTTCAATCCGGGCCGCGATCGGGGGAGGTCTGCGGAGGCGACTTCACGAATCGCCACGCCTGCTGCGACAACGTAGCGCGCGACGGTGTGCTTGAAGTGCGGGGCAAACTCGTCGGACAGCGCTGCGCTCGGGTCGTTGCGAAGCGTCGCGATGTAGAGGGGTCCGACCGTCGTCGCTGAGGGCGATGCCACCGAGGGTGGTTTCGACGCGGTGAAGGGTGCGGGTGACTGCGTGGGCGCTCAGGCTGATTTCCGAGACGTCCGCGCCGGCCGGATATCCCGCTTCCACGTCGGCTCCAGGGCCCGTGCGCCGCCTGGGCACGAAGACGCTGGTTCCGCCCGCGCGACAGCCTGCAAGAAGGCCCAGAACGAGACCAGCGGCCGTCGCGGAACGGGCAAAAACCAGGCGGCGAAGTATTGGGCGTGACCTCCTCGAACGAAGCGCGTGGACGTGTACCTCCACTTTATGGTCCGACGCCGGAGCGAACGACGCTGCATCCGGCGCCCGGCTTCGTGTTACAGTCTCTGACGGTATGTCGAGGGATATTGACCGGTTGGTGGACGCAGTCGTGGCAAGGGTGCAGCAGGAAATGGCGACGCCGGCGAGGGATGCTCCGCGCCCGACGGTGACGCCGCGGGTCGGGGCCGCCTCTTCCGGGGCTGGCGCTGTGGCTCCCATGGCTGGTCAGGCGAGCGTGACGGGACAGCCGCGCCCCGACCTCGGACGAATCATCGACCACACGCTGCTCAAGCCCGACGCCACGCGCGACGATCTCCGGAAGCTGTGCTCCGAGGCGATGTCGTGGCGTTTCTTCTCGGTGTGCGTCAACAGCGTCAACGTTCCTTTCTGTCGGCAGCAGCTGACGGGTTCGACCGTGTGCGTGTGCGCGGTGGTGGGGTTTCCGCTCGGTGCGATGACCCCCAACGCGAAGGCGTTTGAGACCAGCGAGGCGATTCGCGCGGGGGCCGACGAGATCGACATGGTCATCAACGTTGGGGCGTTGAAGTCCGGTGATTACGCTCTGGTGCTCGACGATATCGCGCGCGTTGTCGGCGCCGCGTCCGGGCATGTGGTGAAGGTCATCCTCGAGACTTCCATGTTGAGCCGCGACGAGAAGGTCATCGCCTGTGCTCTCTCGAAGGCCGCGGGGGCGAGCTATGTAAAGACCTCGACGGGCTTCGGCGGCGGCGGGGCCACTGCGGAAGACATCGCGCTGATGCGCGGCGTGGTGGGGCCAGAGCTTGGCGTGAAGGCCAGCGGCGGCATGCGGACCGCTGCGGACGCCGACCGGATGATCGCCGTCGGAGCTACCCGCGTGGGCGCCAGTAGCTCCGTGGCCATCGTCAGCGGTGGCGCTGGCGGTTCGGGTTACTGATCACTCACCGCTGCCGAGGGTGGAGTGCCGATCAAGGTACTCCCGCAGGTGCCGAACAGCCTGCAGCAGGCGTGTCTTCACGGTGCCGAGCGGCTGTCCGAGGCGCGCCGCGATCTCCGAGTGCGAGAGTCCGCTGAAATACGCCAGGTCGAGCACGGAGCGTTGCTCGGGTCGCAAGGTGTCGAGTGCCTGGCGAACGGCCGCCGCGCGCTGGGCGGCACCGAAGCTAAACTCGGCGCTCGGCGGGGCCTCGGGCGACTCGGCATCGGAGGCCTTGTCCTCATGAATGATCCGCCGTTTGCGCGAGCGCACGACGTCGATGGAGCGATTGCGGGTCAGAGTGACGAGCCAGGCGAGGGCCGAGCCGCGGGTGCGGTCAAACGCTCCGGCGTCTCGCCAGGTGCGCATGAACGCGTCCTGCACGACCTCCTCAGCTTCCGAGCGACTCCCGGTGACTCGCAATGCCACGGCCATGAGATTTGCGGAAACACGATCGTAAAGTTCGAGCAGGGCTGCGCGGTCGCCATGGGCCACGCGCTCAAGAAGATCCTCTGGCTCACCGAGATTCATTGCATCAACTCGGGTTGCTCAAAGAAGACCGATCTCCGCCAGACAGCATCCTGCCCGCCGTCCCGCGAAGGAGCGATCCTCGCCAACGTCATGAGGGAAGTCAACGCACTGCTGAGATGCCAGCGCCCTCTGCCACCCTTGCGAGTCGCCCTTGACTCGGGGTACGCCGCCATCGCCCGCCGTTGGAGGAAGTATCGTCCGATGAAATGGAATCACTCGCTTCGTCCTTTCCTCTCGCTCGGGCTGGTGCTTGGTCTCGCGCTCCCGGCTTGTAGCGCGCGGGGCGTCGGCGGGGGCGGTACGACCAGCACAGACGGAGGGACGCCGCCGACGGACACCGGAGCCCCGGATCGTGGGGCAGGTTCGACGACGCTTGACCCGTGCGCGGACGCGCTCGACTGCGCGGCCTGCACCGGGCGGTCAGTGTGTGGTTGGTGCGCGGGTCGGTGTTGGCAGGGTTCCGGTTCTGGGCCGACCGGTGCAACCTGCGGTGAGAGTCCGTGGGCCTGGAACTCGCGGCAGTGCGTATCGACGCCGGACGCGGGCGTCACGATCGGCGCGGCTTGTCAGTCGTGTGCGCTCTCGATGTGCGGGGCACAGGCTGCCGCGTGTTCGGGTGAGAGCGCGTGCATTCCGTGCATCACGGCGCCGACCCAGGCATGTCTGTCCAATTCGCGCTTTGCTGCGCTAGCGGAGTGCGCGTGCGGCGGCTGTGCCGAGGCATGCGGCTCGTTCTGCGTGATCCGGTAGCCCACTTTACAGGGAGATTTTTGATGTTGGACCTACGGTTTGTGGTGGAGCACCTCGACGAGGTGCGGGCTTCCCTTGGTCGGCGCGGCGACCTGCCACCGGGCTTCGATCGCATCACGGAGTTGGCGCACACCCGGCGCGAGGCGATCCTTGCGGGCGAGGCGAAGAAGCGGGCCGTCAACGAGGCGAGCGCTGGGTTCGCGAAGTTGGCGAAGGGATCCGACGAGCAGGCTGCTGCGCGGGCGGCATCTCGGGCATGGGGCGAAGAGGCTGCGAGTTTTGAGCGCACCCAGAAGGCCGCCGAGGCAGAGATCGCAGAGTTGCTGCTTCGGATGCCCAACATGCCTGATCCGTCTGTGCCCGACGGTGAGTCGGCCGAGCAGAACGTGGTCGTCCGCACCTGGGGCGAACGTCCGACGATGTCCTTTTCGCCGCGCGAGCACCACGATCTCGGCGAGGCCCTTGGCATCCTCGATTTCGAGCGAGCATCGAAGTTGTCTGGGCCGCGCTTCAGCGTCCTTTGGGGTGCCGGTGCAGCCATGGAGAGGGCGCTTGTGCAGTTCATGCTCGACACCCACGTGCACGACCACGGTTACACTGAGGTGTATCCGCCGTTCATGGTGAAGGCCGAGGCACTGCGAGGGACTGGCAACCTACCGAAGTTCGAGGCGGACTTGTTTCGGCTCGCGGCGGATGGCGAGCGCTCCTACGACCTCTATCTCATCCCTACGGCAGAGGTGCCGGTGACCAACCTCCACGCGGGCGAGCTGCTCGAAGACGCGTCTCTCCCGCGCCGTTACGTGGCATATACACCGTGCTTCCGCAGTGAGGCGGGCTCCTACGGTAGGGACACGCGCGGGCTTATCCGACAGCACCAGTTTGACAAGGTGGAGCTCGTCCACCTCGAACGGCCGGAGGACAGCGAGGCTGGGCACGAGCACCTCACGCAGGCGGCGGAGTCGATTCTGCAGCGCCTCGGGTTGCACTACCGTGTCGTACTGCTCTGCACCGGTGACATGGGGGCAAACTCTCGGAAGACCTACGACATCGAGGTCTGGCTGCCCGGGCAGAACGCCTACCGTGAAATCTCGTCATGCTCGATTTTCGGGGATTTTCAAGCGCGCCGCGCGGGTCTCAAGTATCGGCCCGCTGGAGACTCCAAGGTGAAGCCGCGGTTGCTGCATACCCTCAACGGCTCTGCTCTCGCGGTGGGCCGAACGCTCGTCGCGATCCTCGAGCAGTATCAGCAGGAGGATGGCAGCGTGGTGGTTCCGCCGGTGTTGCGGCCGTACCTTCGCGGCCTCGAGCGCATCACCCGCTGAGCGGCTCTACGGCCCTCGTAGGAGGGACAGATACTCGAGCATCAGGCGGTCACCGCCCAACATGTACTCGATGGCTCCCAGCGCTAGAAAAGGCCCAAACGGAATCATCGTTCGCATCAGTGGCTCTGGGCCGTCTGCGCACAGAGTAGTTGGAGCTGCTTCGAGCTCTTCTTCCCCGGCGTCGCTGGCGGTGGCGCGCTTCCATCCGGTCGCGCGCGAGATCGCCGCGAGGAGCTTCTCTCCAAGCGATTCGTCATCGTCGTCTTCGAGGTCCGCCGGGTCGATGTCGGGCGCCAGCTTCCAGCCCGTGACGCGTGCGATAAGTGTCGCAACGATGCCCTGCAGGGAGCCCGCGAAGAGCGCAAAAACTACGGCGTGTGGGCCAAGGAGCGCGCCCACCATGGCGAGCAACTTCACGTCCCCGAGACCCATGCCGTCGCGCTTTAGAAACCGATCCCAGACGAAGTGGAAGGCGTAAGGGATGCCCGCACCGAGCCCGATACCGAGGAGTGAAGAACGCCAGCCGACACCCGGCAGCACGGCGCTGGCGGCGAAGCCCAACGTTGTCCCGCCAAGCGTGATGAAGTCCGGGAGCAGAAGCTTCTTCAGGTCGATGAACGACGCCGTCAGGAGCCCCCAGGCGAATGCAAAGCGGACGAAAAACAATGCCAGGAAAACGGATAGCGTGAGGCCGTCCTGGGCACGGAGAAGCAGTTCGACGAGTGCAAGTGCAGACACTGCGTACATCGCTTCGATGAGTGCATACCGGGGCGAGATCGGGGCTTTGCAGTCTCGGCACCGGCCCCTGAGCCAGAGCCACGCGAGGATGGGCACGTTGTCGTACGGCCGTACCCTCTTCTGGCAATGGGGACAGTGTGATGGAGGGCGAACTACCGACTGCCGTGGCCAGCGATGGACGACTACGGTCGCGAAGCTTCCCCAAACCGCGCCCCAGGCGAACGCGAAGACGCGGAAAAACCAGGGAGGAAGATCGTCTGCGATCATCCGGTGGCGGGCGGCGAGCTCGTCGTCGGTGACGACGGGGGCACGGGGGCCTTTCGCAGCGAGCGAAGGCAAAGACGGGCCCGCCGGAGTTCGTGCGACAGGGTGACTGCACGCATCGGATCGAGTTGATTGCGACGGATGAAGATCACCAGGTGCCGACGGGCGCGGCCTCGGTCGCCCCCCGCGGCGTGGAGAAGGCCGAGTACGAAGCGCCCGTATCCCTCGCCGCAGCGGGCACCTTCGAGATCGCCGATGAGCTGAGCAAGATCTTCGATGTCCGAGGCAAGCTCTCCGCCGTCGAGTCGGACGAGGGCGGCATACGCACGGTGAAGAGATCGCGTCGAGATCGACCAGCGGACTGCGCGGTCGAGCGCGCTAAGGGACTCCTCGGTCTGCTCGGCATGGTGCAAGGCAATACCGACCGAGAACCAGTGCAAGGCGCGGCGTGATGCCGGCGCATTGCGCGCTGCGATCCGATAGGACTGCGCGGCCCGCATCCACCAGCCGAGGGTCGAGCAAGCACGGCCAAGGTCGACGTGGGCGATCTCCTGTGCAACCCCGAGACGGACCATCTTCCGGGCGACGGCGTGAGCCGAGCGAACACGCCTCGCGTACAGGTGCGAGCGGTAGATCTCACGAAGGAGCAGTACCCGCGTCTCTGCGTCCACCCGGTCGGAGGCGTACCGGAGCCCCTTCTCGGCGTACACTGCGGCGGCGTCGGGGGAACCCGTGTGAAGCGCCAGACGAAGGTAGTCGTCTGCCGACATGGGTCGCTGCTTTCTCACAAAGGAAAGCATAGCAGTTTCAGGGGGCAGGGCACGCGAACGTAGACGGTCCGACCGAACGGACCGACAGGATATGTCCATCGTGATCTAGATGATTCTTCGGGAAATCTGGGTAAAAGCGGCGCGCGGCGGGGGGCAGTGGAGCCTCCCGGTGGGGCTGTGGTCTGTCAGGGTCCAGATGGGGAGCTCTGTGAAGAGTCGGAGGCTGTGGAGGTTCTACGCGAAGCTCTCGGGCCGGGGAAGGTCACTGCGGGAGATGGATGAGCTGAGGAAAGGCGAGCCGGAAAGTGCCGTGACCAGCGGATCAGTTGGTCGGACCGACCCAGCGGATCAGGCAGGCAGTGATGTTGTCCGGACCGCCGTTTTCGTTGGCGCGGGCGATCAACCGGGACGCGGCTGCCTTGAGGTCGGACTTGTTCTCTTCGACCAGTCGGAGAATCTCCGGGTCGGACACCGGGCCCGAAAGCCCATCCGAGCACAGCAGATAGATGTCGCCCGCATTGGGATGGTCGAGCTTGGAATCGACCTTCACCGAGTCCTTCATGCCGAGTGCGCGCACGATCACGTTTTTGTGCGGGAAGTTGGCGATCTCTTCCTCCGTGAGCTTGCGCATCTTCAGGTAGTCGTTGAGCAGCGAGTGGTCTTCCGTGAGCTGGTCGATCGCCCCGTTGCGGATACGGTACACCCGCGAATCACCGACGTGGCCAACGATGATGCCCTCGCGAACGACCAGACAGACCACCAGGGTCGTGCCCATCCCGCGGTACCGAGGCTCACGCTGTGCGGCTTCGAAGATTCGAAGGTTGGCCAACTTTACGGAGGTGATGAGACGGTTCTCTTCGTAGCTCCGCTGCTTGTCCATCTTGTATGGCCATGTCGCGTCGGGGTCCTTCGCGGTGGCCTCGAAGAACTCTCGCATGGCATCGATCGCCATCTTCGAAGCGACTTCGCCGGAGGCGTGACCACCCATGCCATCAGCGACGATGACGAGGTTCTCCTCAGAGACAATCGAGAAGTTATCCTCGTTGTGGGCGCGCTTCATGCCGACGTTGGTTTCGCCGATCAATTCCATGCGCACGGGGTGGCCTGGCACGTCGCGCTCCCTTGGTTTTCCGCGGGAGAATGCTTCCTCCCGATCTATCATCGAAAGCTATCCCGAGTGCTTTCAACACGTCAACACAACACGCCGTGCGGGCCAAACTCACAGCGCCAGAAAGTCGTTCACTGCGCGTAGAAAGTTCGCGGACTGCTCGATGAAGGGCAGATGTCCCGCCGCGGCGACCTCGTGGTAACGCCCATGCGGGAGCAACTCGGCGAGCGCTCGGCTCTCCTCCGGGCGAAATGTCAGGTCGTCGTCGCCAGAAAGGACCAGCGTCGGCGCGCGTACCTCCGATGCGAAGGTTCGAGCGTCGAAGCGCTGCGCTGCAGCGAGGAAGTTGGCATCGGCCTCGGCCCGATAGGTCATCCCTTGAGCCATCGCGTCGATGATCGCGTCGCTCGGCGGTCGATGCCACCACATGTGGCCGAGACCCCGAAAGAGCCGCGGCAGGGAGCGAGCGTCGCGGAGCGTTCCTTGCGGCGTGGAGAGCGCCTGGATGCTTGTCCAGCCGGCCTCGCCGAGCCCCTCCCGGGAGCGTCGCGCGACGGATCGGATCTGCTCGCCGTCGCGGAGCGGCGCCACCAGTACGAGTCGCCGTATGACCTCCGGGTGACGAGCCGCGAGGGTCAGCGCGATGGCGGCACCGAAATCGTGGGCGATCAGGTCGATGGAGGCCTCGCCCCTCGCTCGTGCCAGGGCGACGAGGTCGGCTGCGGTGTCAGGCAAGGTGTAGCCCTCTGCCTCCGGTGGCGAGGTCGAGCGACCGTGTCCGCGCAGATCGACGTACAGCAGTGGTGCCTGGGCAGCGAGCGGATCGAGCCACGGCCGGAGGTACGTGTGGTCGAGCCCTGGGCCGCCGTGGAGCACCCAGCGTGACGTGCGCCCCGGGCCGGCGATTTCGACCGTGTGCAGCGTGACCGATGGGAGGCGTACGTCGAGAGTGCGGGCCATGACAGCTGCGCGCGTTCCGTCGCGGCGGCATGCGATGGCTCCCAGGGCGATCCCGGCGAGGATCTGTCGGCGGTGAAAAAACATGTTGGGTCAGCGGCGGAAGGGTGCGCGATGTGTCGGCACCTCGCCAGCAACCTGAGGAGTATCGCAGAGAGCTCTTGAAGAGTGGAGCCAGATGGGCGCGCGATGCTACGAAGGTATCTGATGGATCCGCCGTCCCGGGATGAGATGCTGCAGCTGGTTCGTGACCTCGGTGCGCAACTCGCGTGGCAACGCGACGCCGGTCTGCTCGAAGTCCCAGCGCACGGGACATTGCCGGTCGCGCCCGCGCTCCCGCCCTCACCACCGATCGTCGCCGGGTCCACATCCGTCGGTGCCGTCAATACGGCTTCGGTCGCCGTGGTGATTTTACCGGATATTGTAAGCGTTGAGCCTGCTGCGATGGCCGTCGCGCCGACGCCGACGCGGGAGCCCCACTTCGTCGAGGGCGGCCCGTCGATGCTTCGGGTGATCCAGGACGAGGTGCGAGCATGCCATCGGTGCAAGCTCGCCTCGACGCGCACGCAGACGGTGTTTGCGCGCGGCAACCCAGGCGCGCGGGTGTGCTTCATCGGCGAAGGTCCAGGAGCGGAAGAGGACCGCACGGGGCTGCCCTTTGTTGGAGCCGCGGGACAGTTGCTCGACCGCATCATCGCCGCGATGCGCCTCACTGAGGAGCAGGTGTACATCGCCAACGTTGTGAAGTGCCGCCCGCCCAACAACCGGGTGCCCGATCACGAAGAGATGTCTGCGTGCACCCCGTTTTTGCTGCGTCAAATGGAGGTCGTGAAGCCCGATGTGATCGTGGCGCTCGGGAAGACGGCGACGGCGTTTCTCCTGGAGAGCAATGCCTCGCTGAGCACGATGCGCGGGCGCTGGCATTCGTGGAAGGGCGTCCCGGTCATGCCGACATGGCACCCGTCGTATGTGCTGCGCGTGCGGGAGGAACCCAGGAGCACCGCGCGCGCTGAGGTGTGGAGCGATATGAAGCTTGTACTCGAGCGACTCGGGTTGCCCGTGCCCGCTCCGCGTGGTTGATCCTCACGCATGACATCCGCAGGCAGGATCGTTTCCGACGATGACGAACTACCCACCTTGGCGCCGCTCGACACCGATGAAGGCATCGTGGAGGTTCCAGACGAACTCCGCGCTGGTGCGTGGGAGGAGAGTATCCGTGGAGACGACGAGGTGGTCGGCAACGACCCTCAAGCGATGGCCCTGATGGCCTTCCGTGACGATGCGCTCGGCGAGGACGACGATGGGTCGCCCGATGATCCGATCGATGCGCTTCCGGACGATGACCGTGGGGGTTGGGTCGGCGATGATGACCGACCGGCGGATGACAATTCGGAGATCGACGAGCCTGCGGGTGACCAGCCTGACGGCGGGGAGGATGGGCCGACGCGTGACCCCTACGACGAGGTCGATACGGCGCTACCGGCGCTCGATGACGGAGATGAAGACGACGGGCCCCTCGACGAATCGTCGCCCAGGTAGATAGGCTCCTCGCGCTCGTCCCGGTGGCGATCGTAGTTGCGCCGAAACCACGCGAGCGCGAGCGCACCGAGGAGCACCGCGAACCACAGCGTCGCAAGGCGGCAGAGCAGCGTCCCGGCCTTTGCAGCGGGTGCGGCGACGCTCCCGTGGGAGAGGGTGACGAGCAGGGAGATCATGGTGATTTCCGCGCCGCCTACGCCGCCAGGGAGCATCGCGACAGCACCTGCGAGGGTAGCGGTCGCATAGACGAAAGAAGCGAGCGCCAGGGGAGCAGGGGTGCCCAGGCCAATCAGGATCAGCCAGAGGCCGAGCGCCTCGAGGGCCCATGCCATCGCGGAGATCGCGGTCGGGAACAGCAGGGCTTTTGGGGAGGCAAGGAGGCGCAGCGCGGCATAGGATTCCCGCATCTTGGGCGAAAGCCGACGACCAGTGGCGAAGCGCTCAGTCTGCGAGATGGCCCATTCACCGAGCGGGCGGACGAGCACAAAGAGCATCAGTGCGACGACCAGGGAAGACGCTGCGAGGGCGACGATCCAGCCGCCGGGGAAGAGCACACCACCGATGGCGACCATCGCGATGAGCGAGATGAGATCGGTGAGACGATCGGCGACGACGATGGGCGCGGTGCGAGCGACGGGGTAGCCACGGGCGCTCGCGAGGAGCGCACTCTTGAAGACCTCACCGGCTTTCGCAGGTGTCACCGACATCGAGAAGCCCGCGATGTAGATGCAGACACTCTCGGCCCACGGGACATCGCGAATGCCCAGGCGACGCAGGTAGAAGTCCCACTTGAAGAAGCGGAGTCCGTAGTTACCGAGCGAGAGGGCGAGGGACGCGGCGAAGGTCCACCAGGAGAACGTGGAGAGCGTGGCCCGAAGTGCGCGCACGTCACCCAGGAGCGCGATCGCTCCATAGAGCAGCGCTACTGCCAGAACGACTGCGAAGAGGCGTTTGGTGTTCATTTTACGAAGGAGAGGGAGTGCGAACGGGGATTCAGTCGTCCGAACGGAGGCCGTGCTTGCGGAAGAGATCGCGGAGGTAATGCCGCTCGATGCCGGCGAGGGCTGCGGCGCGGGAGAGGTTGTCGCCCGTGCGGTGCAACAACCGCTGCAGGTAGTCCTTCTCGAACTCATCGATGAGGGTGCGCTTCGCGTCTTTGAAGGGCGTAAGCGGCTGGTTGGGGGAGGCCGCCGTCGTCGGGGCCGGGCTCAAGGACCCCTGGGCCTTGGTGCGCTCCCCAGATAGAATTCGCTCGAAAGCAAGGTCGGCCGGGGTGATCACGGCTCCTTCGGCCATCATCGCGGCGCGCTCGACCGCACTCTTCAACTCTCGGATGTTGCCCGCGTATTCACGCCGCATCAGTTCCTGGAGCGCCTCCGGGGAGATGGCGCGCGCCCCTTGAGTGTTGGACGGAAGCCGCTGGAGAAAGTGGTAGACGAGCAGGGGGATGTCGTCCGCACGCTCCTTCAACGGGGGAATTGTCACGCGCGCTTGAGCGAGCCGATAGTAGAGGTCTTCGCGGAAGCGACTGTGGTTGATCATCTGGCGCAGGTCGCGCCAGGTCGCGGAGATCACCCGAACCTGAACCGGTTTCGGGGTGGTGCTCCCCACGCGGACCACCTCACGGCGCTCGAGCACTCGCAGCAGTTTGGGCTGTAGTTCAAGCGGAAGTTCGCCTACCTCGTCGAGGAAGACGGTGCCGCTCTCCGCCGCCTCGAAGATTCCGATGCGCCGCTCGCTCGCGCCCGTGAATGCGCCGCGCTCGTGGCCGAAGAGCACGCTCTCGGCCAGCGTCGATGGGATGGCTGTGCAGTCCAGCACAACGAAGGGGCCTTGCCCATAAAGGCTTGCGTCGTGGACGGCCCGCGCGGCGAGTTCTTTGCCCGTCCCTGTCTGCCCTTCGAGGAGTATCGAGAGATCGGTGCGGGCGAGCCGCTGGAGCGTCGAGAACATCTCGCGCATTGCGCCATTGCGGCCACGCAGTTCGCCGAATGAGTGGAGGTCGGGCAGGGGAGTCTCGACCGCGGCGTCAAGTTGGATGCGCACGACCGAGCTTCCGATCTCGAGCGTCGCTCCGGAGGGGAGAAGGGCGGACTCGATGCGGGCGCCCGCGTACCGGGTGCCATTACGCGACGAGAGGTCCTTCACATGGATGGCGCCCTGGTCGTCAACCGCGTGAAGCTCGACATGGAAAGCTGAGATCGTCGGGTCGGTGAGGCGTACGTCGCACCCCTGGCTGCGGCCGACGATGCCCCGGTTGAGTGCGAGCACGGCATCGACGCCCATGTCCGGCCCGCTCACCACGGTGACGCGTATCCCGCGAACCGTAGGGCCCACGAGGCGCTCGGGCTGGATGGCGCGGGTATTTTCGATGTCTGCGAGCTTCGAAGCGCGGGTCACAGCGCCATTCTGCCACTGAGCGCGGTCGCAATACAGATCCATCTCAGCGCCGAACGACGAGGACCGCCCCACTTCAGTGCGATCGGTGGTGCTAGTCTACGCGCCGTGTCCGACTCTGTACGCCCGCGTTCTTCCGCCCGCGCGGACATCTGGAACATCCCCAACGCGCTCACGATGAGTCGTGTCGCCATGATTCCCGTGGTCCTCTATTACGTCACCGCGGGCACCCCTCGCGATGCGGTGATCGCGGGCTGGCTGTACGGCGCCACAGCCGTCACCGACCTTCTTGACGGCTATCTGGCCCGTAAACAGGGGCTGGTCAGTGTGTTCGGGAAGTTCCTCGATCCGCTTGCGGACAAGTTGCTGGTGATGGCGACCTTGGTCTATCTCACCCGCATGGGGCGCATCGCGCCGTGGATCGTCGTGGTGCTTCTGGGTCGCGAACTCTCTATTACTTCGTTGCGTGCGATCGCCGCCAACGAGGGAGTGGTCATCGCGGCGGGGGAGGGTGGCAAATGGAAGGCTGCCATCCAGATGGTTGGCATCCTCTGCCTCATCCTGCACTTCCCATATCCGGTGGTTCCGTTCTTCCCGCACCGGGTCGATCTCAACCTGTGCGGGCAGTGGTTGGTGGTGCTCTCGATGGTGTTCTCTGTGACGTCCGCGGTGGAGTACACCCGACTCTTCGTGGCTGCGGTCGATGCGAAAGAGCGCCGCCAGCACGGCTCATGAGGTCGTTGCAACGGATGCTGCGGGGGGAGGGATTTCCCTCGTAGGCTCCGATGGCCCTGCGCTGTTGGCGATGATCATTTCGCGCGGAACCACCCAGCCAAAGATGCTGCCGCCGCCTTCGCGCTCAAGGATTTCGACGCGCCCCTGATGCGCGTCGGCGATGCGCTTCACGATCGCAAGTCCTAGACCGGTTCCGCGCGCGGTTCCGGAGTAGAAGGCGTCGAAGATTCGTTCGCGTAGGTCTGGCTCAATGCCTGGGCCCCGGTCGAGCACACGCAACGCCGCCTCGTGCTCTGTCGCGCTCACGACAATCTCTACTTCGGTACCCACGCGCGAGGCCTGAGCGGCGTTGCGCAGGAGGTTCCAGAGCACTTGTTTGAACTGTGCTGCGTCAACGGTGGCCACGACGGGGTGGTCGGCGCGCAACGTGATCTGCACGCGCGCCTCGGGTCCCCCGGACGTACGCGCGAGGGCGACCACATCGTGCGAGAGCACGCTCAGATCGACCGGCGAGCGATCAGGCATGCGCGGCTTCGCAAACAGGAGCATGTCCGTCACGAGGTCGTTCAGCCGTGCGACGTCCCGGGTGACGGTGGCGAGCAGGCTGCGCTCCTCGGAGTCGAGCGTCGCAGTCTCGCGTACCAGCTCGACGCAGCCCGAGATAGCGCCGAGCGGATTGCGGATCTCATGCGCGAGCCCCGCTGCGAGTCGGCCCAGTTGCGCGAAGCGCTCGGAGGTCTCGACAGCGTGCCGTAGGCCCTCTTCGTGTGAGCGGTCTTCCACGACGACAATACCGCCCCGACGGGTGCCATCGTGGGAGTAGAGCGGCGCGACATGGTAGGCGATCGGGATCTCCCGGTATGGAGTCTTCAGGCGGGCGTCGCCGCTCGAGCTACCCGCATCGCCGTCGAGGGCGACGAGTGGAATGAACGGGAGCACTTCGTGTGCGGGGCGGCCCAGCATCTCGATCGGCTCGAGGTCGAGGAAGAGCGCGGCGAACGGGTTGGTTCCGTCTACGAGCCCTTCGGCGGTGTAGGTGACCAAAGCCGCCGGAATCGACCGCAGGACGTCCTCGTAGAGGGCGATGAGGCTGACTCGCGATGCCTCCACGCGCAGCAGTGCGTCGCCGGTGACCACAAGGCGGTCCGCGAGAGCGCCGCCGATGGCGGTGATCGAGACGATGGCGGTGAGCGTGACCACCATCTGGTACGTGGTTTCGATCGGATTATGCGGAATTTGCAGTTGATCCGAGGGCGGCTGAACGAGACCAAGGGCGCTGGTGAGCGCAAGCAGGCCATAGGCGGAGAGCGACGAGACCGCCGTCCACAGGGTGCCGTTACCGCCCAGGACGAGGGCCGCAGTGAGGGTACTCAGGCCGAAGAATGTGCTTAGCGGCGAGCCCGCACCGCCGGTAGCGTAGGCAAGCACGGTCCATGCGGCGAGGTCTAGGGCGATGCTGATCGCGGTGAGGCGGAGCAGACGACCGCGTGGGGCGAAGCGGATCTGCAACGCGTAGACGAGGGAGACGGCGTAGATGGCGATGATCACCGAGAGCAGGAGCTTCGGCGTGGCATCGTCGAGGGAGTGGCCCTCCGCGAGGTACACGGCGACGGTGCCGCCGAAGATCACTGTGCAGACCATCACTCGCGCGGCGGTCAGGAACTGAAATCGCTCTCGGACTTGCGAGTCGGAGTTGCCGACGAGGGAGAGTTGCTCCGGGAGCAGTGACGGAGAACGCACCGCCGCTTCGTGGCCTCAGCCGGCCTTCACATTACCGGCCATCGTAAAGATGGGGAGGTACATCGCGATGATCATCGTCCCCACGCTACCGCCGATGAAAACCATCATGATCGGCTCAAGCAACGAGGTCATGGCGGAGACGGCGACATCTACCTCTTCCTCGTAGAAGTCCGCGATTTTGTTGAGCATGGTGTCGAGTGCTCCGGTTTGTTCACCGACCGCAATCATCTGCACCACCATCGAGGGGAACACCTGCGTCTCCGCGAGTGGCTCCGCCATGTTCTTGCCCTCAGCGATCTTCGAGCGGGCCGTCATGATGCCCTGCTCGATGATGTAGTTGCCCGAACTCTTGGCCACGATCTCCATGGCATCGAGGATGGGCACCCCGGAAGACAACAACGTCCCCAGGGTTCGGGTGAATCGCGCGACGGCGATCTTGCGCATGACTCCGCCGATGACCGGGAACTGGAGCAGCAAGCGGTCGATGGCGCGCGTTCCGGCCGGGGTGCCCTTCCAATACGAGAAGCCGTAAAGGCTGCCGACGGTCCCGCCGACAAGAAGGAACACGTTGTTGACGAAGAAGTGCGACGCGTTGATGACCGTCTGAGTGAGCCCCGGGAGCTCGCCCCCGAACTCCTTGAACATCGATTCGAAGGTCGGGATCACGAAGATCATCATTACCGCGATGACCGCCACGGCGATGAACATGACCCCGATGGGATAGGTGAGCGCGCTCTTCACCTGCCTCACCAGTTTGGCGTTCTTCTCGATGTACGCCGCGAGTCGCTGGAGAATCGTGTCGAGGATGCCGCCTATTTCGCCGGCGCGAACAAGGTTGCAAAACAGGTGATCGAAGATCTTCGGGTGCTTCGCCAGCGAGTCGCTGAAAGTGAGCCCGCCCTCGACGTCGTTTTTTACCGTACGCAGTACTCGCGCGAAAGCTGGGTTCTCGATCTGTGATCCGAGGATGTCCAGGCACTGCACCAGGGGCAGACCTGCATCGATCATGGTTGAGAACTGCCGCGTGAAGATCACGAGGTCCTTGGATGAGACGCTTCCGCCGCCTCCGCCAAAGTTGAAACTGAAGCCCTTCTTCGCGACTTTCGTTGGTTGCAACTGCTGCTGTCGGAGCCGTTGCCCAACCGCAGCCTCGTCGTCGGCATCCATGGTGCCGGTGCGAACCTCACCGGTCCGGGTCTTGGCCTCGTAGGTGAAAGTCGGCATCAACCGTGATGTTATTGAGATGCGGGCCCGCGGTCAAAAGGTTCCGGCCAAACGTTACGGATCTCGCGAGGAGGGCGGGCGCAACAGCGCGGTCGCGCGGGCGGCCTCCACGAGTTGGAGCAGTTCGATCGGATCGTTGGAGCGACCCTGCGCCTCGTCCAGCGTGATCTGGCGCCGCGCGACGAGCGTGGCGAGAGACTGGTTCATCGTCTGCATTCCAGAGGCGCTCTGGCCCACCTGCATCAGCGAGTAGATCTGGTGGATCTTGTCTTCACGAATGAGTGAGCGAATGCCTGGGTTCGGCACCAGGACCTCCACCGCGGCAATACGTCCGGGCACCCCCGCTCGCGGGAGTAGGAGTTGGGTCACCACGCCCTGGAGCACGAACGAAAGCGAGATGCGCGCTTGCTGCTGCTGATGTGCCGGAAACATGTCCACTACCCGGTGGATCGCCTGCCACGCCGAATTGGTGTGGAGCGTCCCCAGTACTAGGTGGCCCGTCTCGGAGACGGTGAGCGCGGCCTCGACGGTCTCCAGGTCACGCAACTCCCCGATCAAAACGACATCAGGATCCTGTCGCAGCACGTTGCGAAGGGCGTCTTTGAACGTCGCCGAGTCGGAGCCCACCTCGCGCTGGTTGACCAGCGAGTTCTTGTTGAGGTGCATGTACTCGATCGGGTCTTCGATCGTGACAATGTGCTGCCGCGTCTCTGCGTTGATCTTGTCGATGATCGCCGCGAGAGTGGTCGTCTTTCCGCTGCCGGTCGGGCCGGTGACCAGCACCAGTCCGCGCGCCTTGGTCATGAACTCACCCACCACAGTGGGGAGGCCCAACTCTTCCAAACCGAGGATCTTGAAGGGGATCGCTCGGAACGTTCCGGCTACTGCACCGCGCTGCAGGAAGATGTTAGCGCGGAAGCGCGCGAGGCCCTTTACCCCGAACGAGAGGTCGATCTCGCAGCTGCGCTCGAAGCGCACGCGCTGTTCTTCGGTGAGAATCTGATAGCAAAGTCGCTGAGTGTCCGTCGGGGTCAGGAGGGCGAGGTTGCGCCGCAGTGGAACGATCTGATCGTCGATGCGCAGCATCGGCGGGGCGCCAGTGGTGATGTGCAGGTCGCTGGCGCTCCGCTCGACCATGATGCGGAGCAACTCGAGGATCGATTGAGGGGAGGCCTCGGCGGGGGCGGTCATGAGGGTATCAGGTGGCGGATTTGTTCACGTCCGACAAGGTCACACGGATGATCTCTTCGGTGGTGGTCACGCCCTCAAGGCACTTCGTGATGCCACTCATCCGCAGCGTACGTAGCCCGCATCGGATCGCCTGAGTCTTGAGCTCTGCTGCGGAGGCACCCTGAAGTACAAGCTCTTTGAGTTCGTCCCACATCGGCATGACCTCATAGAGCGCGACGCGGCCGCGGTACCCCGTGCTGTTGCAGTTGGAGCACCCTTGCCCCTTCCACAGCCGACCATTGGCCTGCGTGATCTCTTCCTCCTTGAACCCGATCTCGCGCAGCATCTCAGCATTGACCTTTACCTCCTGCTTGCACTCGACACAGATGCGTCGCGCGAGGCGTTGGGCGAGCACAAGCGTCGTCGCCGCGGTCACCATGAAGGGCTCGATGCCCATGTTGAGGAGGCGCGACACGGTCCCGGGAGCGTCGTTGGTGTGCAGCGTCGAGAGCACCATGTGGCCCGTGAGTGCAGCCTTCACGCCGATCTCGGCGGTCTCGAAGTCGCGGATCTCGCCCACCATGATGATGTCGGGGTCCTGCCGAAGGAAAGACCGCAGCGCGGCCGCGAAGTTAAGCCCGATGTCGTCGTGCATCTGGCACTGGTTGATGCCCTGAAGGTTGTACTCGACGGGGTCTTCTGCGGTGGAGATGTTCTCGGAGATCTTGTTCAGTTCTGAGAGCGCCGAGTAAAGCGTCGTGGTCTTACCTGAGCCCGTCGGGCCCGTGACCAGCACCATCCCGAACGGATTGTGGATGGCCTTCATGAACCACTCGAGCGCCTGCTTCTCGAAGCCCAACTTCGTCATGTCGAGTTGCAGGTTCGACTTGTCGAGGAGGCGCATGACGATCTTCTCGCCCCAGATCGTGGGGAGAACCGACACGCGGTAATCCATCTCCTTGCCGCCGGGCATCTTGAGCTTGATGCGCCCGTCTTGCGGGAGGCGTCGCTCGGCGATGTCGAGGCTCGACATGATCTTGATGCGCGAAGAGATCGCGTTCTTCATCTTGATGGGCGGCGACATCTCCTCGCGCAGTACGCCGTCGATCCGGTAGCGAACCCGAAGCTTTTTCTCGTACGGCTCGATGTGAATGTCGCTCGCGCGGACCTTGATGGCGTTGAGTAGGATGGCGTTGCATAGGCGAACGATGGGAGCGTCCTCGCTGGCCTTCGCCAACTCCATCGTGTTCGCTTCGTTCTCCTCCTCCTCCCCAAACTCGATTTCGCCATCGGCGAACTCATCGAGCACGTCGTTCATGTTGATGCCCTGGGCTTGCGCCTGGAACATCCGATCGATGGCGGCGAGAATCGCATTCTCGCTCGCGACCACCGGCTCGACGTTGTACGTGGTGAGGAACCGCACCGCGTCAATCGCGTTGAGGTTGGTCGGGTCGCTCATGGCGACGATGAGCGAGGTGCCCGCCCGCGAGATCGGCACGATACGGTGCTTCTCGCAGATTTCCTTGGTGACGATCTTCCCCAACTCTGGGTCAAGCTCCACCGCGTTGAGGTCGATGGACGGGACGCGATACTCCTGCGCCAGGAAGTTCGCGATCTCCTTTTCGGAGATGTACCCGAGCTTTGCCAGTGCATAGGTAAGGTTCTGCCCTGTGCGCTTCTGCTCGTCCTGCGCTGCTTTCAGCTGCGTAAGAGAGATGCGCTTCTCGCGCACCAGAAGCTCGCCCAGGCGATTGCCGCTCGACATCACACGCCTCCTTCTAGTCGTCGATTGATACGATTGGGCGACTGTCGACTGGCGCGTTGCTTCAGAGTCGTCGCGAGGTCGGTACAGCGCACGCCGTGGTATCTATCACGCCTAGACGAGGATCTTCCATGTGGTCGTGGTTGTCGCGCGCATTCCGATCTACCGGAGCCGCAGAGCGGGCAGAGGCGGAGGGGCGGTTCGAAGACGCCGTGCGCCTTTACGTCGATGCCGGGACGAGGGACGAGGCCGTCCGGGTGTTGCTGGCGGTATCCGAGTCCACCCGTGGGCTTGAGGCGCGTCGCAGTCTCCTGAATCGGTCCGCGACTCTCGCCCGGAACGACGCACAGCGGACCGAGGCGCGTCGGCGTCTGGCTAGTCTTACCGTCGAAGAAGCGGAGGATAACCCTCCGCAATCCGAGGATGATCGAAGGGCTTTGAGCGACGCTGCGCGCGCTCTCGAGGCGATCGGTGAGCACGGCGATGCAGCCCGGGCTTACGTGGTACTCGAAGACCGAGAGGGGATCGTGCGAACGCTCACGCTTTCCGGCGACGTCGAAGCACTCGAACGTTTGACCGGTGAGCGCGATGACGTCGATCGCCATGGTTTGCGGCGGCGGGCGGCGACCGAGGATGCAGACACGCGCTGGCGCTCTGGTGATCGGTCGGGCTCGCTCGCGTCGCTGCGTGCGTGGGTGGGATCGAACGGCGACGACCACGAGGCCCGGCGCCTTCTCGATCAACGCGACTCATCGCTGCTTCGCGGTGGTCGGAGCGAGCTTCGCATCGATGGAGAGGCGGTCAGCCTTCTGGGTAAGCTACCGCTGGTGATTGGCCGCGAGGGAGACCTTGTTCTGCGCGGTGCGGGAGTCTCGCGGCGGCACTGTGAGCTGGTGCGGACTGAGGGTGTCGCAGGGGCCTATGAGCTACGTGACCTGGAGAGCAGGGCGGGGACGAGGCTCGACGGCCTGCGCATTGGTGCACCGATGCGGGTGCGTGATGGGCAGCGTATCGAGCTTGGCGATGAACTCGCACTGAAGGTGGGACTCGACGATGGGGCGCTCACGCTTATGGTTGAGCGGGGACTCGATCGAGGGAGACGTGTCGCGGTGCTCGTGGGTGCCTGGCAGACAAAACTTGGAATACTCCGAGGCGTGGAGCACGGGCTGCTGTTGGAGCCTTCGGTACCGGTTCAGCTCAATGGGCAGCGCGTCGCAATGCCGATGGTGTTGGCTCACGGTGACCGCATCGACGGTGCGCTTGGATGGCTGGAGGTTCTCTAGGGGTGCCCATGGGACTGCGTGACTGGCTCCGACGAATCACTGGGTCGACACCGGGATCGGCAAACGGCCCGAAGAGCGAGCATGACGATGTGCCTCCGGTCCTCTCGCCGGTACACGCGATGCCGCGGAAAAGGGTCGAGAGAGTCGATGTCACGGACCGTCTGAGGTCGCTGCCCCCAGGCGACGCGGTGCGCCGTGCGCTCACCTCGCTACGGGACGACATCGATCCGGTTGCAGCGAGCGGGCTCGTTCGGATGCTACGCGAACTGAGCCTTCGCGATGACCTCGACGACGATGCTGGGCTATTACTCGCGGAGTACTTTCAGGGGCGGGGCGAGGCCGAGGTGGCGGTCCGGGTGCTCGAGGCTTCCTCGCGGCGGCCGGGCGATAGCGCGTTGCGGGCGCGGCTCGGACTCGCGGATCTGTGCGTTGCGCGCGGCGATCGGGACGCGGCAGCGCGCTGGCTCGAGGAACTCGTAGCGTCCGACTTGTCATTCCCCGGCGCACGTGAGCGGATGCGGCGTCTCGGCGAACAAGCGCGACCCGGCGATGCCGGGGCAACGCTTCTGGCCCCGGATGCTCGTGCGGGCATCGGTCGGTATGTGCTCCTGAAAGAACTCGGGCGCGGCGGTGCGGGTGCGGTCTTCCTCGCTCGGGATGAGCGCCTCGGGCGCGAGGTGGCAGTGAAGCTTCACCATGGAGTCGCTGGCCGTGAGGCGCGTCGCGTCCGGATGCGGGCCGAGGCAGAGGTCGCCGAGGAAATACGATCGGCTCGGGTGGTACGCCTTTACGAGGTCCGCCCGGAGCAAGGGGCGTTGGTGATGGAGCACTGCGCGGGCGGTTCGCTCCGACAGGCGATCGCACGTGGCGCGGTCTCGACAGAGCTCGCTCGGGGATGGATCCGGGACGTCGCCCTCGCCCTCGCGCGGGTACACGAGGCCGGGTGGGTGCACCGTGACCTGAAGCCAGGAAACGTACTGCTACGCGGCGATGGCCGTGCGGTGGTCTCCGATCTGGGCCTCGCGCGGCGCGTAGGAGATCGTGCCGACGCTGTCGAAGGCACCGCTGGGTTCACGGCGCCCGAGGCACGCGCGGGCGAACTGATCGCGACTGGCTCCGACGTCTACTCTTTCGGGGCGATGGGGATGGCTCTCGGGCTCGGCGAGCACCCGACGCTAGCGCCGCTTTTCCTGCGCTGCCTCTCACCCGATCCCGCGGCCCGACCGAAGGATGGGCGAGTGCTGACAAACGCTCTCAGCGCGATCGTCTGATTAGCGGAGCTCTCCTGCGCGCACCGGATGGATCGCGCCGTAATCATCGCGAATGAGCAACGCCCCGCCTGCGTCGAGGTCAACCCCGACTCCGGTGATCTCACCCACTGTCACTCTCGCACCGATGCTCTCGCAACGGTCGATCAGCCGCTGGCGTATCGCGCCAAACCCATCGGCACACAGTTGTCCAAGCGTCCCATCAAGGCGCTCGAATAACGCAGTCAGGACTACCGCGCGGACGACGTCTTCGCCGCGGACGATGCGCAGGGAGGTCGCGATCGCACGTATCGAATCTGGAAACACCTCGCCGCGTACGTTGACTCCGAGGCCGAGTACAACGGCGTTGGCGCGGGACCCGCGGTAGATCGCCTCCGCGAGCAGACCCGCGAGTTTCTTCCCGTGATATCTCACATCGTTTGGCCATTTCACCGCTGTCGGCGCGGGCGTGAAAAGGTCGAGCGCCTCGGAGACAGCGAGGCCCGCACCGAGCGCCAGCAGCGGCGGATCGATTGAATCGAGCCCCGCGCGCCACACGACCGACAGGTAAAGGTTCTCACCGGATGGAGAGGACCACGCCCGACCCAGGCGTCCGCGCCCCGCCGTCTGGGCGTCTGCGAGCACGGTGGTCCCGTGCCCCGCTCCGCCACTAGCGAGCAAGCGCGCGTCGTCGTTCGTTGACCCTGTCAGCGCCTTGAGGATCAGCGGTCGTCCGATCCGACACCCCTGCGGGATCACGAACGCGTTGAGATCGTCCATCAAACCAACGGGGTCGCGCCGTCCCAAGATCCGGTGACGTCGAGGTCGAGCCCGATGTCCACGGCGCGGGCCCCGTGTGTAAGCGCTCCGACGGAGAGCACATCAAGGCCCATCGCCGCGAGCGTCGGCACTCGCCCGAGAGTGATCCCTCCGGAAATCTCAACGATCGGAGGATGGCTGATCGCACGAATGCGACGAAGCGCTTCGATGGTCTGTGGGTCGTCAAAGTTGTCGAGCATCAGCACATCGACACCGGCGCTGAGCGCCTCGTCGAGTTCCGCCAATGACTGCACTTCGCATTCGATGCGCATCGTGTGTGGCGCAGCGCGGCGGGCACGTTCGATCGCCGGTCGGACACCCCCGCAGACCGCGACGTGGTTGTCCTTGATGAGCACCGCAGACGACAGATCGTTGCGATGGTTATGGCCTCCCCCCGCACGCACGGCGTAACGGTCGAGGGCGCGCATGCCCGGGTTGGTCTTACGGGTATCGGTAATCCTTGCCCCAGAACCGACGGGCAACGCATCGACGAAGCGACGAGTTAACGTCGCGACGCCGCACATCCGCTGCAGGAGGTTGAGCGCGCTGCGCTCTCCCGTCAGGACGCCGTGCGCCGGCCCGACGATTTCGCAGACGACCGCACCCCGGCCCAGGACGCTGCCATCGGCGACGGTCGGCGTGAGGACGATGCGCGAATCAACGCGCGCGAAGACCCTCGCCGCCACGGAGAGCCCAGCCAAAACCATCGGCTCTCGTGCTGAGATGACCCCTCGTGCGAGCGCGTCGGGCGGGATGACCGATCGCGTGGTGACATCACCCGCCGCAAGATCCTCGGCGAGAGCGATGTCGACAATTCGATCGACCTCGACCGGAGACAACTCGGCAGCGGAAACAAAGAGTGTTGGCTTCATGGCGACCGCGGTGCGTTACCACAGATGAGACTGGGCGTTCCCGAACCAGTGTTCTCGATGCGCAGCGGCCTTCCGGAGGGAGACGCATTCCCGACGATCTCCGAGCCAATACTGGGCGCTCCTCGACCCACGCTGTCGATTCCTCGGGCGGCCCCGATTTGAACCTGCTAACGTTCTGTAGCCGCGAACGACTTCGTCTGAGGTTCTCTCTGGATCCGCTCCACGAGGCCTGCCTCCGGCCTGGTCGATCGCAAAAGCCTTGACAGGGTTGCCGCAGATATGGTGCTAGCGGCACCGCGGTCCTGCGGCACCCGGTCGCAGGGCGGGAGAGCCGAGGACGCGTTCCGCGCTCGGCTAGCAGACCGAAGACAAACCTCCGATGCAGATCTTCCCGCGCTCTCTCAACCGTCTGCCGGCCATCGTAGCCATCGGGATTGCCCTTGCGGGTGGTCTAGTGACGTCGCTGGTTTGGTACTACTTTTCACCACTTAACACCCAGGTCGGTTACCAGCCGCACCAACCGGTGCCGTACAGCCATCTGCTGCACGCGGGGCAGATGGGCATGGATTGTAGGTATTGCCACGCGAACATCGAGCGCGCCGCGCACGCGATGATTCCGCCGACGCAAACTTGCATGAACTGCCACGCCTTGGTGCGCACCACCTCCGAACGGCTTGCGCCGGTGAGGGAGAGTTGGGAGAGCGGTCGGGCTATCGAGTGGGTGAAGGTCCACCGATTGCCGGACCACGCATACTTCGATCACAGCATCCACCTCTCCGCGGGTGTGGGCTGCGTGGAATGTCATGGTCGGGTTAACGAGATGGAAGTCGTTCGGCAGGTCTCTCCTCTAAGTATGTCGTGGTGTCTGGACTGCCACCGCAATCCGGGACCTCACATTCGCCCGCTTGATCAGATCACCAACATGGATCCCGGTTTGAGTGGGACAGCGCAACCACCGCGCGCGCTCAACCCACCGCAGACCTGCTCAGGGTGTCACCGATGACGCATCGCAAGCCATATGAGTTCGAGGGACCCGCGCCCAACGCGGCGGTCTATTGGACCAGCCTTGATGACTTCACGCTCCAGCAGAGCGCCGACCCATCGGCGCGCGCCTCCCTCGCCGAGGAGTTTCCCCGAGAGGCGTTGGACTTCTCCGACGGCGTGTCGCGCCGCGGGTTCATGACACTTATGGGCGCATCGGTAGCCCTCGGAACCCTGGAGGGATGTCGGCGGCCTGTCGATAAAATCCTTCCGTATACGAGGATGCCTGAAGACATTGCCGTCAATGTGACCAGTTACTACGCGACGATTATTGATCGTCGGGGTGAGTCTCTGGGCTTGCTCGTCGAGAGTCACGAGGGTCGGCCGACCAAGGTCGAGGGCAATCCCGATCACGGCTCGAGCAGAGGGAAGACTGACCTGCTTGGTCAGGCAACGGTACTCGACCTCTACGATCCAGACCGCGCTCGGCAGCCTTCGATGCATGGCGAAGACAAGCGGTACTCTGACTTTGATGCGGCGCTCCGAACTGTCCTTCAGTCTCAGGCGGCGAATGGTGGAAGCGGGCTGCGTGTCTTGGCTCAGCCCAGTAATTCTCCGACCTTCGTTCGCCTTCGCCGAGCGGTGCTGAGGCGCTTTCCGCATGTGCGCTTTCACACATGGAGCTCGGCCTCGACCAGCAACGCCCGGGAAGGTGCGCGTCTGGCTTTCGGGCAGGTGCTTCTGCCGGTGATTGCGTTCGAGCGGGCGCGGGTGATCTTGTCGCTGGACAGTGACTTCTTGCAGACCGAGACGGGCGCGGTTCGTAACACCCGTGGATTCGCACTAGGTCGGCGGCCTGGGTCCGAGATGAACCGGCTCTACGTGGTTGAACCCTCATATTCCACGACGGGCGCGAGTGCTGACCATCGACTGCGATTAGCGGCCCGCGAGGTGGAACTCTATCTCCAGGCACTGGCTGGACAACTCGTTCGGGCGCACCATATCGATCTTGGGGAGATCGCGGGTGCGGTTAGAAACGCTCAGGCTCCTCAGGGTGTCCCTGCGAAGTGGATTGAGGCCGTTGCGAACGATCTCGCTACCCACCACGGTGGGACCGCGATTGTTGTTGGGTCCAGGCAGCCGCCACCGGTTCATGCGCTGGCCCACGCGATCAATCAGGCTTTGGGCAATGCCGGGCAGACGATTCAGTACGTCGCGCCGGCCGATCGGGACGAGATCGACCACGGTACCGACATCGGATCCCTCGCCGAGGCGATGGGAGCCGGTCAGGTTCAGGCGTTGGTGATTCTCGGTGGGAATCCAGTCTATGACTCTCCGGGCGACCTCGCGTTCGGAGAGAAGCTGGGTCATGTGCCGAACAGCTTTCTATTGTCCTCTCATCGCGACGAGACAGCAGAGCGCGCGACCTGGCACATCCCGCGGGCCCACGAACTTGAGGCGTGGGGCGACGGCCAAGCCATGGACGGCACGATTGCGATCCAACAGCCGTTGATTCAGCCACTCTTCCAGGGGCGTTCGGATATCGAGATTCTGGCGATGCTCGCAGATGAGCCGTCGGTTCATGGTCACGACCTCGTCCAGGCTACTCACCGCGATGCAGGGATGCCGGCGGTGGTTTTCAATCGGGCATGGCGACGCGCTCTAAACCGCGGAGTTTACCGCGATGCGCCGTCCGGAGGGACCGTATCTTCGATTCAGGGTAGTGACGTTGCGCAGCGTATCGGCCAACGTCAGGCTGGCACTCCGATCGGGCAGAACAACCTCGAGGTGAACTTCCTCGTCGACAACAAAATGTTCGACGGGCGTCACGCGAACAACGCTTGGCTTCAGGAACTCCCGGACCCGATTACCAAAATCACCTGGGATAACGCTGCATATGTTTCTCCCGCGACGGCGCAGGCACTAGCGATCAGTAACGGAGATATGCTCCGCCTGTCCAAGGGCGCTCGGTCGATCGAAATAGTCGCCTGGATCCTCCCGGGTCAAGCAGACTGGAGTATCGGCCTCACCATTGGTTGGGGTCGGTCGAAGGCCGGTCGGCTCGGTACACGTAAGGGTTTCGATGTGAATCCGCTGCGTACCGCAGCGGCTCTCTGGTTTACTGATGGCGTCACTCTGACCAAGACGGCTGCCACCTACGCTCTCTCGCAGACTCAAGACCACTTCCGGATGGAAGGGCGTCCCATGGCGGTTGAAGCAACGCTGGCAGAGTTTGAAGAAACGCCAAACTTCGCCGCTCGCCGCTCTCCGACGCCGCGAACCCTGCCTCTTTGGCGGGAGGTGGATTACAGCACCGGGTACCGCTGGGGGATGACTATCGACCTGGCCACATGCACCGGATGCAATACCTGCGTGGTCGCGTGTCAGTCGGAAAACAACATCCCCGTTGTCGGCAAGGAGCAGGTCGCTCGGGGACGTGAGATGCATTGGCTACGTATCGATCGGTACTTCGTAAGTCCGAAGGCGCACGGCAATGATCGTGATCCGGAGGCTACGAACGATCCGATGGTGGCGTACCAACCCCTCGCTTGCGTGCATTGCGAAGAGGCACCCTGCGAGAACGTCTGCCCGGTGAACGCGACAGTGCACAGCCCCGAGGGGCTCAACGAGATGGCGTATAACCGCTGTATCGGCACGCGGTACTGCGCCAATAACTGTCCGTACAAGGTTCGTCGTTTCAACTACCTGAACTGGCATAACGACGGGGTTTATCAGCCCGACGACGCGGATGTGCCGGAGACGGTCCGCATGCAGATGAACCCCAATGTCACGGTGAGATTCCGCGGCGTCATGGAGAAGTGTACGTACTGCGTGCAGCGGATTCAGGGTCGGAAAATCGAGGCGCGCCGCTCGGACAACGGACACGGCCGTCACATTCGCGACGGCGAGTTGATGACCGCGTGTCAGCAGGCCTGTCCCGCGGATGCGATTGTGTTTGGTGACTTCAATGATCCTGCGAGCCGCATCTCCCAGATGCGCCGTAACGACCGGCGGTATGCGCTGTTAGGGGAAATCGGCACACAGCCGCGAACCTTGTACCTCGCCAAGATCCGCAATCCGAACCCGGAGATGCTCGGATGAGCTTCGACGCACCGATCAAGGCCATCGGCGAGAAGGATCTCGTCGCCCCGAAGAGCACCTTCAAATCCATCACCGAGGCAGTCAGCCGTGTGACGGAAAATCCTGCGCCCAAGGGTTGGTGGATCGCCTTCCTGACAGCCTTTAGCTTCACTGGCGTGCTGCTCGGGTCCATTGGGTACCTATTTTGGCGCGGCGTCGGCGTGTGGGGTAACAACTCCCCGGTCGGCTGGGCTTGGGACATTACCAACTTCGTCTGGTGGGTTGGAATCGGCCACGCGGGGACGCTCATCTCCGCGGTGCTCTTTCTCTTTCGGCAAAAGTGGCGAACCTCGATCAACCGCTTCGCCGAGGCGATGACCATTTTCGCGGTTATCTGCGCTCTTATCTTCCCAGGAATCCATGTCGGTCGCGTCTGGCACGCGTACTACATGTTTCCGATTCCCAATCAGATGGGCGCTTGGCCTAACTTCAAGAGTCCACTCCTTTGGGACGTATTCGCCGTTGGAACGTACTTCACGGTTTCGTCGCTGTTTTGGTTCGTGGGACTCATTCCCGACTTAGCCACGCTCCGAGATCGCGCGAAAAACAGCCTTCGTCGTATGGTGTACGGCTTCTTCTCCCTCGGTTGGCGCGGCTCGAACCGCCACTGGCAGAACTACGAACGCGCCTACATGATTCTTGCGGCGCTCTCGACGCCGCTTGTTCTTTCCGTGCACTCCGTGGTGTCCTTCGACTTCGCTACCTCTGTGGAGCCCGGCTGGCACACCACGATTTTTCCGCCGTACTTCGTTGCCGGAGCAGTGTTCTCCGGCTTCGCGATGGTGATGACTCTCCTCCTGGTCGCGCGCTCGGTGTTCAAACTCACTGATCTCGTCACGATCACCCACGTTGAGCTGATGAACAAAATCATGCTCGCGACGGGTTCGCTCGTTGGCTATGCGTATGCAATGGAGTTTTTCGTCGCCTGGTATTCGGGCAACGAATACGAGCGCTATGTCTTCATCAACCGGGCGACCGGCCCGTACGCTTGGGCGTATTGGATTATGATCACTTGCAACGTGATCTCCCCGCAGTTGTTCTGGTCGAAGCGACTGCGGACCAACATCCCGCTGAGCTTCGTGGTGTCGATCTTTATCAACATCGGCATGTGGTTCGAGCGCTTCGTGATCATTGTGACGTCGTTGCACAGAGACTTCATCCCCAGTTCTTGGGGCTACTTCCATCCGACTCTGGTGGACATCACCACCTACCTGGGTTCCCTTGGAGTCTTCTTTACGCTCTTCCTCCTCTTTCTGCGGTGGGTGCCAATGATCGCAATCGCCGAACTGAAGAGCATCCTGCCCGAGGCGGATCCCCACTTCGGTGATCACCACGAAGAAGCCCACGAGGGCGACAGTCACGGCGAGCCTTCGCTCGCGACCAGCGCGGAGGGGCACTGAGCCATGTCGGTTGAGACCACGACGGTTAGCGTTCCGGAGGGCAGGGCGGCGTTGCTCCTAGCGGAGTACGAAACCCCATCGGCTTGCATGAAGGCCGCAACGAAACTTCGCGACGCTGGCTTCACTAAGTTCGACACTCACACGCCTTTCCCGGTTCACGGGATGGACGGTGCGATGGGCATGGCCGACTCAAAGCTCGGATGGATCGTTTTTGTAATGGGGCTGACCGGTCTCCTGACTGGCATCTCATTGATAACCTATGCAAACGGCATCGATTATCCGCTTATCGTTGGCGGCAAGCCTGCGATATCGATTCCCAGTTATGTGCCAGTTTGCTTCGAGTTGACTATTTTGTTCTCCGCACTTTCTGCGGTGTTTGGAATGCTCGGACTCAACAAGCTTCCTCGGCACAATCATCCGGTCTTCGAGAGCGACCGCTTCAAAGCAGCGACGGACGACAAGTTCTTCGTGAGCGTCGAGTACACAGATCCGAAGTTCGATGCCGACCGAACACTGGCGCTTCTCGCGTCGACCCATCCCAACCACATCGAGATCATCGAGGACACTGAGTCGTGAGCCGCGCACTCTCCATCTCCGTGACCCTTGCGGTCTTAGTGGTCGGTTGTCGCGGCGAGGTATCGACGGACCCGCCGATCGTCCTGCTGCGAAACATGCACTTCCAGCAGCGTTACAACTCACAGGCACGCAGTGCGTTCTTCTCCGATCACCGGACGATGCGTGTGCCTCCTGAGGGTACTATCGGCAGGTTTCCCGGCGGCGCCAACGTGCAGTACGCCAGTTTCACTGTCGGTCGCGACGATGGCTTCGATGACGACGCAGTCACGCAGGGTCACGAACCCGACAGTCCTGTTTACGTGATGACGATCCCAGATCGGGTCACCCAGGCTGCTGGAGGTCTTGAGCCGATGGTGCGACGGGGCCAGCTGCGATACGGCATCTACTGCACGCCGTGTCACGGCGGCGTAGGTGACGGACGTGGGCTTGTGTTTCTACGGAGCCAGGGCCCGGATGGCCCACGTTACCAGTACCCCCAGCCAGCCAATCTTCATGACGATCGCATCCGTCACGTTCCAGATGGCCAGCTGTTTGCGACTATCTCCAATGGGGTGCGCAACATGCCTGGATACTCAGCGCAGATTCCTGTGAGCGATCGCTGGGCGATTGTCGCGTATGTCCGTGCGCTGCAGATCAGCCAGATGAACAACGGAGCCACGCCGTGAGCGCCGCCATGACTGACAAGACTGACTATCGGACCGCAGGTACGGCCTGGGACAACGCCTGGAAGATCGCCGCGGGGCTCGGGTTTCTGGGCCTTGCTGGGGCTGGGGCCGGCTTCGCGGCGGACGGGCAGCGCTTCGCGTTCTCGTACCTGTTTGCGTTCGTCGTGTTCCTGACCATCTCGATAGGCGCGACCTTCTTCGTGCTGTTACAGCACCTGACGAATGCTGGTTGGAGCGTCACGGTCCGCCGGACGGCGGAGTTCTTCATGAGCGCGCTGCCGATCTTCGCGCTGCTTTTCCTCCCGATCGCCGCGAGCGTCGATCACCTGTTCCCCTGGTGGCACGACCACGGAGCGCAGCATGCGTCGGCTACTGCGGTTGAACACGTCGAGGAGCACGGGCCCGCGGCCGCCGAAGCGAACCACGTCGAGGGCATGCACTCCGAGAACGCTCACGCACAGCATGTGGCGGGTCATCGGCTTTCGAACGAGGAGATCGAACATCAACTCCACGCAGAAGTGATGGCCTCGAAGGGTTGGTTTCTCAGTAAAGGCTTCTTCGTCGGTCGCGCGGTTGTCTACTTTCTGTTCTGGACTTTCCTGGCGATGAAGCTGTTTCGCAACAGCACTCTTCAAGACACCACGAGAGATCTGAAGCTTACCAATCGTTCGCAGTCGATGGCCCCGGCTGCGACGTTTGGCCTCGCGCTCACGACGACCTTCGCCGCCTTCGATTGGCTCATGTCTTTGCTGCCCAACTGGTATTCGACCATTTTCGGTGTGCAGATCTTCGCAACCACCATGGTGGCGATTCTGTCCGTTCTGGTTCTGATGGGTTACGCGATGCGTGCGTCTGGGCTCAGTGGCAAGGCGATCACCACCGAGCACTTCCACGATCTGGGGAAGCTGCTGTTCGGCTTCAACGTATTCTGGGCGTACATTTCGTTCTCGCAGTTCTTCCTGATCTGGTACGCGAGCATTCCTGAGGAGACAGTGTTCTTTCACCTCCGTTGGAGCAACGGTCCGTGGAAGTACATCAGCGTGGCGATCGTGGTTCTTCACTTGGTGGTCCCGTTTGCGCTACTTCTGTCCCGCAACACCAAGAGGCATGCTGGTCAGAAGGTCCTGGCGCTGGGCGCAGCGCTGATTCTGGCTATGCACGTGGTTGAGATGTATTGGCTGGTGATGCCCAACTACGCAGCGGCGAAGGGCATTGGACCCGACCTGGCTGGCGCCCTTGCGCCTCACTGGATGGATCTTGCTTGCCTCTTCGGGGTCGGCGGAGTGTATCTGGCCGCGGTTTTCTATCGCATGTCGCAGCACGCGGTAGTGCCTGTGGGCGATCCGCGATTCGCGCGCTCAAAGCGCTTCGAGAACGTCTGACGAGGATTTAAAGGATCATGGCTGTCGATAAGACCGAACCACCGATCAAAGTCATCATCACTGTCGCCGGGCTGTCGATTGGCATCCTGGTGGCGATGAGGGTGTTCTTCGTCTCCTACTTCCACAACGCATATGATGCGCGCTCTCGTGAGCACATTGACGCGATTTTGCATGGAGGTTCGTACATCTGGACTTCAGGGCGCGTTCGCAGCGAAGAGGAGCGCCGCCTGACGAGGCTCCCCAATGCGATAGCAGCGGTCTCGGCCGGACTCCGCCCGGAATCGATTCGCCCGACGTCCTCGGTTGACTTTGCACCTCTGCAGGGATGGACGCTCGCCCCGCGCGAAGTACCTCGTCCGGCTCCTGCGGTTGTCGAGGCGGCCTCCCCGACCGCTCTTGCGGGTCCGGCGGTTGTGGCCGCTCCTGGTGCTCCTGCCGCTGCCGGAGCGCACTGAGAGCCGAATGAGCGCCCGCGTCTCTGGTCAATCGGTGATGCTTTGCTTTGCTATCGCGACGTTGTCGCGGTCGGCGAGCGCACAGGTCAACGTTCTTCCACGGGAGATGCAGAATGTCGGGGTCATTGAGCACCTTAACGGACAGGTTCCGGGCGATACGACTTTTCTTGACGAGAATGGTCGTCCGGTAAGGCTTGGGCAATACTTCGACGGGCATCGGCCGGTAGTCCTCAACCTCGCCTATTCACGCTGCGCGATGCTGTGCAACATGGTGTTAAACGCCGCCGTCCGGGGACTTCAGGAGACGACCTGGAGCGTGGGCGAGGAGTTTGACGCCGTGACAATCAGCATTGACCCGCGAGAGACTCCGCGCGCTGCATTCGAGCGCCGGGGAAGGGTGCTCACTCAGTACAATCGTCCTTCCGCGGCACGTGGCTGGCACTTCCTCACCGGTTCGGAGTCGCAGATTCGGCGGGTCGCGGACGCGGTGGGTTTTCAGTACCGGTACGACCGTGCTCAGGATCAGTACGCCCACCCTGCGGTGACGATGCTCCTGACCCCAGAGGGAAAGGTTGCCCGCTACTTGTATGGTATCCAGTACAAGCCCACTGACGTACGTGTCGGGTTGCTCGAGGCCTCCCAGGGTCGTTCGATCTCGACCGTCGAGCGCTTGATTCTGTATTGTTATCACTACGACCCGCAGGGTCAGGGTTATGTGCTCTGGGCGATGCGGGTGATGCGGCTCGGCGGCGTTGTGACGCTGATCTTGCTCGGCTCCTTTCTGATGGTGATGTGGCATCGGGAGCGGCGCAGAGGCCGAGCTGATCCACACCCTCCCGCAGCGCCCTCGAGCGCGGCGGCCTGAGATGACTTTCCACGAACAGCACGAACAGACCTGAGAAGGCTTCTGCGATGAACACCGATTTGATGAAGCAGCTCCCCGCCCAATGGTCGACCTTCGGCCCTGGGTACGATTGGCTGTTCTATTTCATCTACTGGATGAGCGTGGTCCTCTTCGTGGGGATCATCGGTACGGCCATGTATCTGGTGGTGAAGTACCGGCGGAAGCCGGGCGTGAAAGCCGAACCGACTGGGCACAACCTGGTGATGGAGCTTGCTTGGACGGTAGCTCCAGTAGTTTTACTGGTGCTGCTCTTCCATTGGGGCTTTGTGGGCTACGTGAGTCTCACTTCGCCTCCGCCGGACGCCCTTGATATTCGGGTTCGCGCCCGGAAGTGGTCCTGGGACTTCGAGTATCCGAATGGTGGTCACAGCCAGAACGCTGTCACCGTCCCGATCAATCGGCCGGTGCGGTTCGTGATGTCCTCCGAGGATGTTCTCCACGCGATGTTCATTCCGGCCTTCCGTGTGAAGCGCGACGTCGTTCCGGGAATGTACTCGACCCTCTGGTTTCAGGCTACGCACGCAGGCGACACACGTTTCTTTTGCGCGGAGTACTGTGGCGCGGCGGACCTTCCGGTGATGCAGCCCGACGGCTCTGTGCGCGATACAGGCCATTTCTCGATGAATGGTATGGTGCACATTGTTCCTCAGTCCGGCTGGGCGCCGTACCTGGAATCCATCTTGCGCGCGCCTTCGCACGATAATGGTATTGAGTTCACCGCCGCGGAGTGGGGCGAGCAACTCTATACCCAGCAGAACTGTAACACCTGTCACTCCGTCAATGGGTCGCCCATGACGGGCCCAACCTGGCAGGGTGTTTTTGGGCATGTCGTGCCGCTTGCGGATGGCACGCAGGTGACTGCTGATGAGAATTACATCCGTCGATCGATCCTGGAGCCCAACGCGCAGGTCGTGCGGGGTTTCAATCCAGTCATGCCGTCCTATCAGGGATCGCTGACTGACCGGCAACTCGACGCGCTGATCGCTTACATCCGAATGCTGCGCTGAGCCCACGAAGTCCTGAGGGAGTTTCGAGGAAACCGAATATGGCAACCGAAGTAGCAATCGCTCCCTCGCACAACGAGGAGCCTCATCTGAACGTGAACTATCTGAAGGCCGAGAAGGGCGTATGGTCCTGGCTCACCACCCTCGATCACAAGCGTATCGGGGTGATGTACCTGTGCTCGGTGACCCTGGCTTTCTTCCTTGGAGGTATGTTCGCGCTACTCATCCGGCTCGAACTGCTCACCCCTGGACGCACCATCATGGGCGCTGCCACCTACAACCGGGTGTTCACGCTCCACGGCGCGATCATGGTGTTCCTCTTCATCATTCCGAGCATCCCGGCGGCGCTCGGTAACTTCGTTCTTCCGATCATGCTGGGCGCGAAGGACGTGGCGTTCCCGCGGCTCAACCTGATGAGCTTGTACATCTACGTCATTGGCGCCGTTTTCTGTCTCTTCAGCATCGTTTCGGGTGCGGTCGATACGGGGTGGACATTCTACACCCCTTACAGCACGACCAGCTCGTCGAGCGTCGTTTCGATGACTCTCGGGGTTTTCATTCTGGGTTTCTCGAGCATCCTCACTGGTCTCAACTTCATCGTTACCATCCACAAGCTCCGCGCGCCGGGCATGCACTGGCGACGTCTGCCCCTGTTCGTATGGGGTATGTACGCGACGTCGGTCATTCAGGTGCTGGCGACTCCGGTGCTTGCTATCACCCTCGCGCTTCTCGCGGCCGAGAGGCTTCTCGGGTTGGGCATCTTTGACGCCTCTCTGGGCGGCGACCCGGTGCTTTTCCAGCACTTCTTCTGGTTTTACTCGCACCCCGCCGTCTACATTATGATCGTCCCTGGCATGGCGATCGTTAGCGAACTATTCGCGACGTTCTCCCGTAGGGCGATCTTCGGCTACTTCGCCATCGCGATGAGCTCTCTGGGACTGGCCCTTCTGGGCTTTCTGGTGTGGGGCCATCACATGTTCACCAGCGGTCAGTCTGAGTTCGCCACGATGGTGTTCTCGGGACTAACCATGCTAGTGGCCATTCCATCAGGAGTGAAGGTCTTCAACTGGACGGCAACTCTTTACAAGGGCTCCATCTGGCTTGCCACCCCGATGCTGTATGCGTTGTCGTTCCTGGTGCTCTTCACCATTGGCGGCCTTACGGGGCTCTTCCTCGGAACCCTCTCTGTCGATATTCACCTGCACGACACTTATTTCGTAGTGGCCCACTTTCACTACGTGATGATGGGCGGCACGGTGATGGCCTTCGTCGGCGGCCTGCTCTATTGGTGGCCGAAGATCACTGGTAAGCTCTACAACGAGCCCGCTGCCAAGGTGTCGTGGGCCTTCGTGTTTGTCGGCTTCAATGCCGTGTTCATTGCGCAGTTCATCATGGGTTCGCGGGGCATGCCGCGGCGCTACTATGACTACGTGCCGGAGTTCCGGCCTTATCACGCGTTCTCGACCTACGGGTCCTGGGTGCTCGCGGTCGGCTTCTTCATCCTCGCAGGAGTGCTGGTGCAGTCGCTTCTCCGGGGTGCCAAGGCTCCGCCAAACCCCTGGGGTTCGGCCGGATTCGAGTGGAATACCGCGTCTCCTCCGGTGTTTTCGAACTTCATCGATACGCCGACCATCACCCGCGGCCCGTACGACTACCACGAGGCCACCGAGGAGGAGCTGTTCGACGGCTTCCCCGAGGACTTCAAGAAGACCGAGTCCTGAGCGATGCTCTTGCCTCCGGCCAACGATCACTCGTAGAGAGACCAGCGATGAGCAGCGCCACCACGACCGAGGCTCCCAAAGCCGCCGAAAGCGGGCACGGGAGCGGGCATCACCACCCTTTCCTTGCGCACCATTTTGACAATCCAGTCCATCAGTTCGACTCCGCCAAACTGGGGATGTGGATCTTCATCGCCACAGAAATCCTGATGTTCGGCGGTCTTTTTGTCGCTTACGGAATCTTTCGGGGCCAGGAACCCGAGATGTTTCATCAAGCGCATGAGCGACTCGACAAGATCATGGGTGCGGTCAACACCGTCGTCCTGCTCTTTAGTTCGCTGACGGCCGCGCTCGCAGTTCGGCAGTCCCAGGTTGGTGACCGAAAGGGCACCACTCGCTGGCTGGTCATCACACTGATCTGTGCATGCATCTTCCTCGTCGTGAAATTCTTCGAGTACCAGCACAAGTTTCACGACGGCCTGCTGCCGGGGCATTACTTCACCGCGCACCTCGCGCAGCACGCCCATCACGGGCACACACTGCCGTATCGCGCGCACATGTTTTTTGCGCTGTACTTCATGATGACGGGCCTGCACGGCGTGCACGTGCTCCTCGGCATGGGAGTGCTGTCCTGGGTGCTCAAGAAGAACCTCGCCGGTGACTTCTCGAAGCAGTACTTCACCCCGGTCGAGATCGGCGCGCTGTATTGGCACCTCGTCGATCTCGTCTGGATTTACCTCTTCCCGCTGCTGTATCTGGTGGGCTGATGAGCACCGCGACCAACGACCACGTCTCCGATCACTCGCACGGCCATGACGACTCCGATGGGGAGGTTCACGCGCACGTCAACTCGCCGCTCTTTATGATCTCCATCTTCGCAGTACTCATTGTACTGACCGTGGTGACCGTTGCGGTATCCTACGTTGACCTCGGCCCGGCTAATACCTTCGTCGCGATTTTCATCGCCACGATGAAGGCGTCACTCGTTGCAACCTTCTTCATGCACTTGAAGGGCGACAAGCCGATTCACTCGATTATTTTTATCGGTGCATTCGTCTTTCTCGCGATCTTTCTCGGGTTGTCGAATGACGATCTGGCGACCCGCGGCGCAGTCGATGCTGATAACGGTGCACACCGCCTTCAGCGTTCAGGCGCTGTCGCTCCGGGTGGCCTGCAGACCCCGGCCGCTCCGGCGAGCGCTGAGCCCGCGGCGGCGGGTGAGCATCACTGATTGGCTCCGAAGGGCGTAATACTCGTCGCCCTGTGCCTCACGCTTCTCTCGGCGGGTTGTCGTCGGAAGCACCTTCCCGTCGCTTCGGTTCCTCAACTTCCGTATCCCAACTGTGGTCACGGTGCGCTCCCAGAGGGAGAGACACTGGCCGAGGGTCACCTCCGCTCGGGCGAGTACTCCGTTGAGAAGCTCATCAACGAGCGCTTTTCCCTGCGCCGTCGTGACTGCATCAACGTCGTGACGGTGCGACAGGAGTGGCCACTGAACGTCGCTGACGTCGAGGTCGTGTACGATCTGGATTGGCTTCCGCTGAGGGCGTGGAAGCGTATGACCCTCCCCGGGGTCCCTCGGGCCGATGGCATGGCAGACATTCGTCGGTATGAACTCCGTACCCCGCGCGTCACCATCACTCGACTCAACAACGGCGTACGCACGTATGAGATTCTTCGCGGGGAGCGACCGACGGTTGTGCTCGGTCCTGGCCGGGGCATGATCACCGCCTGGATTCGCCGCGCGAATCTTCAGGTCGGTGGGCGGGTCCGTGAGGTGGTGCTCGATATTCGGGAGGCCCTCGAGATCGTGCGTGAGGTCACCCTGCGCCGTGAGCCCGATCAGTATGTTGCCGAGTACGGACGCTCGCTGCGGGTCTATACCGTCTACGGGCGCGAGAGCGTCTTTGCAGATGAAAACGGTATCGTTGTCGGAGACCTCGCGGGGCTTCGACAGGACTCAATCCTGCGAACGCCGGAGCCTCCGGCGCTCCCGCTCTATGGCGGTCCGGACCCGATCAACACGCCGTAGCCGCGGAGCGCGATTGAGGGCATCATCGTGCGCACGCCCCCTCCAACACAGCCCGCGGTGGCTTGAAGTGCGATGAACGGAACCCAGTCCAAGGGCGCACAGGCGCCGGCCATGCAGCAGTATCTCCGGGAGAAAGCGCTCTATCCCGACGCGCTACTCTTCTTCCGGATGGGGGATTTCTATGAGTTGTTCTTCGATGACGCGCTGACCGCGGCGAAGGCCCTCGACCTGACCCTGACCTCTCGCAACAAGAATGAAGCCGACTCCATTCCGATGTGCGGCATCCCCTACCATGCAGCGCCCGCGTACATTCCGCGATTGCTGGATATGGGGCACAATGTCGCGGTCTGCGAGCAACTCGAAGACCCGTCGAAGGCGAAAGGAATCGTCAAGCGAGGGGTCGTCCGCGTACTCACTCCCGCCCTCGTTCTCGACGCTGAATCGCTCGATGCTCGCGCCAACCAGTTTCTCGCAGCGGTTGTTCCGCCGGAGAGCGGGAGGCTTTGGTCCATCGCCGCGTACGATCTCTCCACAGGCGAACTCTTTACTACTGAAGTCAATGACCTCTTTGGTGTCGTGGGCGAACTCGCGCGACTCGATGTTCGCGAACTCGTATGTACGAAAGATCAGGAGGTAGCTGTACGTGCCGAAGTGCACCTGCTCCCCCGTCTGTTTGTGCGTGCAGTTGCGCCGCTTGGCCCGCGCGAGGCGAGTGACGTCCTGGCCGCTGCCATGGGCGATGAAGGCCTCCACGCGGGCTTCGGTGCGCTGCCCGTCGGGACCCGCGTCGCTGCCGCCCTGGCGCTGCGCTACGCGATGGCGTTTCAGCCTGGGACGGCAGTTTCGGTGCAACGCGCGGCTCGACTCGACGCCCGTGAGCACCTGCACATCGACGAGACCACCCAGGGTCACCTTGAGCTGTTTCGATCGGTGCGCGGAGACAAGAAGGGAACCCTTCTCGCGCACCTCGATGAGACGATTACCGCGATGGGCGCGCGACGGTTGCGTACCTGGCTTGCGTTTCCGCTGCAGGACATCAAGCGGGTTCACCGTCGGCAAGACGCAGTCGAGGCGCTGGTGGTGCACCCCGAACTTCGGCAGGGGGTGCGCGAGTCACTCGCGATGATTCCCGACCTGGAACGACTCGCTGTGCGGGCGACGATGAAGGTCGCCACGCCGCGCGACCTCGGGACGCTGCGCGATGGTCTCAAGCGCATGCCGACGCTGCTTGCGACGCTCACCGCCAACGCAGAGGCCGCGGAAGCGCTCGGCTCGCTGCGAGTGATGGATCCGTGCGCTGCGCTCTGTGCAGTGCTCGACGGATCTCTGGCAGACAGCCCCCCGGCGGCCCTCGAAGATGGCGGAGTTTTCCGGGCGGGCTTCGACATCGAACTCGATCGCTATACCGGGCTCGCAAGCAACGCACGGGAGGTGATCCTGTCGATGGAGACGCGCGAACGAACGCGCACCAGGATCACTTCCCTGAAGATCAAGTTCAATGGAGTGTTTGGGTACTTCATTGAAGTGACCAATGCCAACCTGCACCTCGTCCCAGTAGACTATCGCCGCAAGCAGACCATCGCCGGGGGCGAGCGCTTCATCACCGATGAACTCACCTCCCTCGAGACGGAGATCCTGGAGGCCGAGGAGCGTGCCCGGGAACTCGAGCGCGCGCGCTACGAACAACTGCGTGGCAAGGTTGCAGAGGCAGTGGGGAAGTTGTCGCGGTTGGCCAATCAACTGGCCGACCTGGACGCCATCGCAGCGCTGGCGGAGGTCGCGCATCGGCACGACTACTCGCGACCCATCGTGGATGACAGCGGGGTGATCGACCTGCGCGATGCGCGGCACCCGGTGGTGGAAATGATGCTCGAGCCAGGCGCCTTCGTGGCCAACGACATCAAGCTCGAACAGCAGGGGGCGCGGCTGCTTCTCGTGACCGGTCCGAACATGGCCGGGAAGAGCACGCTGATGCGGCAGGTGGCGCTCATCGTACTGATGGCGCAGGCGGGAAGCTTCGTGCCGGCGCGGTCGGCGCGGGTAGGGAAGGTCGACCGGATCTTCACCCGCGTAGGCGCCAGCGATGACGTAGCCCGCGGGGCGAGCACGTTCATGGTGGAAATGCGGGAGACCGCGACCATCCTGCGGGGAGCGACCGCGCGTTCGCTGGTTCTTTTCGATGAGATCGGGCGGGGTACTAGCACTTTCGACGGGTTGGCTATCGCCTGGGCCGTCGCGGAGTATCTGCACGATGTCGTGAAGGCACGGGCGATGTTTGCGACCCACTATCACGAACTCTGCGCACTGGCCGAGACGCGCTCCCATGTCGCCAACGTCAACGTATCAGCTCGCGAAACCGGCGACGATATCGTCTTTCTACACAAGCTCGCGGAGGGCGGGGCGAGCCGGTCTTACGGCGTCGCCGTCGCGAAGATCGCTGGCCTGCCAGAGCCGGTGCTGCTGCGAGCGCGGGCGATGCTCAAGGACCTTGAGCGCGGCGAAGGTCCAACTCGACGCGCGCCGAAGCAGATCGGGTTGTTCGAGGAGAAGCCCGCGCCATTGTCCCGAGAACACCCGGTAATTGCTGCGCTGGAAGGCGTCGAACTCGATCGGATGACTCCGATGGACGCGATGCACCTGCTCGCACAACTGAAGGCGATGATCGCAGCGAAGTGAGCGCCGTCATGGTCATGAAGGTACGTGCCTGGGGTCTTGCTCTGGTCTTCGCGGGCTGCCACGGGAGAGCGGATTCCGACGCGGCGGTAATGTACGATGCCGCCACAGATGTCGGGATACCGGCGGACGAGGGTGGCTGGGTGGCCGCGGATGTTCCGGTGGATGCGGGCAGCGCGGCGCGGCGCGTGGTGGTGACGCTCGCCGGGGACATCATGCTGCACCGCGCAGTTCTTGCCGGCTTCGCCAACCACGCAGAGCAGGGGGGGATGGCCTGGTCTCTCCACTGGCTCGCAGCGCTGATCGCTCCGCGTGAGGTCGCCTTCGCCTGGCTGGACTCGCCGTTGACCGATGGGTTTCGGGTGCCATTTGTCGGCGGTCCTCCGGCGCTCGGGGTGCCGCGGGCGCTGTCGCGGGGCGTCGCTCGCGACCTGGGCCGAGTTGGCCTCGATGGGGTCTGTCTGGCGACGCACCACGCCTACGATCAGATGGGCGATGGGCTTACGGAGACCGCGGAGACACTGCGAAGCGCAGGTATCGGCGTGGCAGGGGAGGGCGACTCCGAGGAGGCCGCCTGGACGCCCTTTATCACCGAGCGCGACGGGATGCGGGTGGCGTTTCTTTGCTTCGCCCAGCGGGTGCTGATGGCCCCGGGGCGCAACGGCCGCCACGCGATGGTGGCGCAGTCCAGCGATGGCGTTCGGGCAATCGCGGCGGTGACTGCGGCGCGTGCGCAGGCCGACGTCGTCGTCGCCGGGGTGCAATGGAACCGGGCGCCGTTTCGTCCCGTGGGTGACGATCAGCGGCTGCTGGCCCGTCAACTCGTGGAGGCCGGTGCGGACGTAGTGGTCGGCATCGGCGTGGTGACGCAGGCGCGCATCGAGCGGGTACAGTCGCCGCGGGGCGACGCGGTCATCGCATGGTCGATGGGCTCGCTGATCTCGAACTACGGCGCGCAGTGGCGCGGGGTGCACAACCCGCCGCCGGCGATCGAGCGCCTGCTGTGGGACCCAGCGACTCGCGATGTGGCGTTGGTGCGCGCGCAGTTCGAGCGCCTGGAGGGCGGGCGGCTCTCGCTCGTCACGCTCACGGCCAACGCACTGTGGATGCAGCACGGGGAGGACGGCGTGCTGGTGGTTCCGCTGCGGTCGCTGACGGACCCGGAGGTGCGGGCCTCGCGGGCCCGTGCGGTGACAAACGCCCTGGGCGCAGCCGTGCGGGTTCGGGAGTAGCGCGCGGCGTCACGGCGGGGCGAAGCGGCGCAGCGCAGTGACCACATCGACCAGCGCTCGCGAGAACACGTCGTTGTGGTGAGTGCCAGGCAGGAGTTCGCGGTGCGCGTGGGGAAAGCGTCGGGCGAGGGTGGCGCTCATCGATGGCGGGATGAGGTCGTCGCAGTCGCCGTGTAGGAGCAGCGTCGGCGCTTCGATGGCGGGCGCGCGGCTCCAGGTGTCGAATGCGTCGCGCACCATCCAGCGCGCCGGTAGCCAGGGGGCATGCAGGGCCGCCATGTCTCGCAGCGAGGTGTATGGCGCGATGAGCACCAGGTGACCACCGTGGCCGCGTCGGGCCATCTCCGAGGCGACGCCCGTCCCGAGGGAGAAACCCTGCAGAACGATGTCTTCGCGCGCGAGGTGGAGCGGGCCTTCGAGGTGCCGTAGCAGGGCCTCCGCGGCAGCGTAGAGCGATGCTTCGGTGGGCTCCGTCAAGCGCATCAAGCCGTAGCCGGGGTACTCCGCAGCGACGACTCCGTAGCCCGCGGCGTGGAGGGCCTCGCCCAGGTCTGCCTGCCAGGCCAGCTGCTCGCCGTTGCCGTGGAAATGAACCACGGTACGGGCGCCGATGGGCGCGGGCCAGTGCAGGGCGGCGACGCGCCAGCCCGCAGGGGTCGCGATGGAGAGAAGCGTGGCGCCCCGCGCGGATGGAGCCACCGTGTTCGACGGGGCGGAGAAGACCACGCGACGCTGGAGGAGGAAGAGCGCCGCGGCGGAGAGGATCCACGCGGCAACGAGGAAACGAACGAGTCCAAAGAGGAACGGAGCAGCGCGGCGCACGGGAGGGTGCGACTGATGTAGCAGGTCAGTTCTGGATACGGTTGATTTCGAGATTCGCGACGGCCATGTCCCAGACACGGGCCTCACCGCGGCGGCGGTAGAGGGCGTCGCGGAGGACGTCGGTGTCGTTGCGAGGCATGCGCGCGAAGCGAAGGCCTAGACCGCGGTCGCCGAGCTTCGGGGCGCGGGTGCGCACCACGATGGCTTCGATGTAGATGCGGTGATCGGTACCGGGTGGGCTGAACGCCAGGAGCACCTCCTCGCCGAGGGTGAGAGACGGGTTGCCGTGGAGAAACATCCCGGTGCTGGACAGGTTGGTGCACTCGAGTTCTACGGGCTGCAGGAAGCCGTCGGCGAAGACCGACGCGGGGATCGAGACCGACTCGCGGGCGTCGGTGCGTCGCTGCGGAACTGGTAAGTCGGTGTGCATAAAAGAACCGTAGAAGTTCGCGTTGGGGGTTTGCGTAATTCATGGCGGAACCCGGGGGGGGAGAGCTCTGCCCACCGGGTCGGTGTGAGGTAGCGTGCGCGGGTGAGTCGACGTGGTGTGGAAGACCTGATCGGCGAGACTCCGCTGGTGGCGCTGCGGCGCGTCTCCGAGGGGTGTCGCGTGCCGGTGCTCGTGAAGTGCGAGCACCTCAACCCGGGTGGCTCGGGGAAGGATCGCATCGCCCGCGCGATCGTCGATGACGCCGAGGCGCGCGGGGTGCTGCGACCGGGGGACACGCTGGTCGAGGCGACCGCGGGCAACACCGGGGTGGGGCTCGCGCTGATGGCCGCGAGCCGCGGCTACCGGCTGCTGTGCGTGATGCCCGCGAAGATGTCGGAGGAGAAGCGCTCGGCGCTGCGGGCGCTCGGCGCGGAGGTGGTGATCACCGAGAATGCCCCGCCGGGTGATCCGCGAAATTTCCAGGGGGTCGCGCGACGCATCGCGGCGGAGCGCCCGCGGCACTTCCTGACCGACCAGTTTCGCAACCCGGCAAACCCGCGGGCTCACGAGGAAACCACCGGGCCGGAGATCTGGCGGCAGTGTGCGGGGCGCGTCGGGGCCTTCGTCGCAGGCGCGGGCACCGGCGGCACGATCACCGGCGTGGGTCGCTTCCTCAAGCAGATGAACCCGCAGGTGCGAATCGTCCTGGCGGATCCGCGCGGGAGTCGCCTCGCGGGGCTGCTGGGCCACGCGCCGTTGACCGATGGGGGCGCGTACCTCCTCGAGGGCATCGGGTCGAGCGAGGTTCCGATGGTGCTGGACCCGTCGGTGATCGACGAGGCGGAGGTGGTGGACGACCGCGAGAGCTTTGCGATGACCCGCCGATTGGTGTCCGAAGAGGGCCTGCTCGTGGGTGGCTCGTCGGGCACGGCGGTGGTGGCCGCGCTGCGCATCGCTCGCGAGGGCCGCGTCGATGGACCCGTTGTGGCCGTGCTCGCCGACGGCTGGGATCGCTACCGCTCGCGCATCTTCGACGACGCCTGGATGGCCCTCGTGCCGTGACGTTGCGCGCCGTCCATTCTCACCTAATTCTCAACCGCTCCCGCCGTCAGCGCACTTCGACCACGATCGTTCGCTCGACCACGCCGGCGCGGACGGTGATCACCTCGGTACCCGGCGAAAGCGCCTCCACGTAGACGTGGTCGTCGGCGACGCGCGCGCCGATCATGAAGTTCCACGACAGCCTCACGTGCGCCGTCGAGGGAACCGTCCAGATCACGCCGTCGTTGGCGTAAAGCTGCTCGCCGCGGCGGTTCACGGGGTAGCCGTTCATCGAGACGCGCTCGCCGACGCGCAGGGTGATGTGGTCCCGCGAGCGGTCGTAGTGCGCGGTGCCTTCGTCCTCGACGAGATCCATGCCCGCGGCCTCTTCGACGCGCAGGGTCACCGTCGTCGATGCTCCGTCGATTCCGGTTACGGTGAGCGTGGTGCTGCCCGCTTGCCTGCCGGCGCGCACGTCGAACGTGCCGATATACGCGTCGCCCTGGGCAGAGGCGCGCCGCAGCGGTCCCACCTCCACCACCGCCGGATCGCTCGCGGTCACCGTCGGATCGACGCCCGTGTAGTCACTCGGAAGGGTGATCTCGACCTGTTCGCGCACCCCCGTCAGCAGTGGGCGATCGGTTGCGCAGGCGTCGGTCAAGGGCGCGCAGCCGCGGCTCGCGGTGAAGTGCAACCTCGCGCTCTGCTGAACCGGCGGCAACGGCTGCACCTCCGGGGGATCGGACGGGAACATGAAGAAGCAGCCGGTGAGGGACTGCGAAGCGGCGAAGAGCGCGAGGGAAGAGGCGAGCATGCGAAGGTTCATGGGGGTGTTTGGCTCCGTTACTGGGAGGGATGCAGAGACTCTTTGCAGCGTCCGTGCCGGGTGTCAGTTTTAATCAAATCACTGGAATACAAGCGCTCTGTGCCCACTCGCGGGGGCGGGCGAGGGGAGCACACCGTGCCGTCGCGTCACGTTGCACGCCCGCCTGACCACGGGGTACCTCTCCGACCCGATGGCGAAACAGAGGGATCCCGCAGTGTTCGCGGAAGAGACGCTCGCGACGAAGGCCAGGGCCGCGCCGAAGCGGGTGCCGTTCGCATTTGTGCTCGACGAACTGAGCGCGCTCGCACCCACCACGCGACAGATGTTCGGGTGCACCGCCGTCTACGTGGGGCCGCGCATCGTGTTGGCCCTCCGCGACAAGCAGGGCTCGGCGGACGACGGCGTCTGGATCGCCACCACCGCGGAACACCACGCAGCGCTGCGGCGAGAACTACCGTCGATTCGATCGATTACCGTGTTTGGCGCGGGGGAGAGCGGGTGGCAGGTGATACCGACGGAGGCCGAGAGCTTCGAGGAGGAGGTTTTGCGGCTCTGCGAACTCGTGCGGCGTGGAGACCCCCGCGTGGGCAAGCTGCCGAAGCCGAAGAAGCGGTCAGCCCCGGCGTAGAAGGCCGCGCAATACCAGGGCGTGTAACGACTGGTGCCGCGCCCCGGCGCTCGTCCGGCAGCGGGCGTAGAGAAACGGCGGAGTGAGGGTCTCGTAGGCGGTGAGCAGCGCGTCGGCGGCGGTGCCCGGGTCGTCCACCGCAAACTCCCCGGAGCGGTGCGCGTCGGCCAGAAACGCCGTCACCAGCGCCGCCTGCTCTTCGAGGAAGCGCTTGTGGATTCTCTGCACCGCGGAGCGCTCGCAGTGCAGCAGGTCGGCCGCGTGCGCACCCTCGTCGGAGAGTTGGAAGAACACCGCGAAGCGCGCGTCGAGCATCGCCCGGAGGCGGTCGGCGAAGGGTCCGTCTGCGCCCAGGGCGGCGCGCATGGCGGCGACGACCCGCGCGTACCCGTCGCTGGAGAGCGCCTCGACGATGTCGTCCTTCGAGCAGAACTCCAGGTACACGCTCCCCACGCCGATGCCCGCCTCGCGGGCGATGTCGGCGATGGTCGTCTTCATCGGGCCGTAGTGACGCAGCAGGCGCGCGGCGGTTTGCAGCACCAGCCGACGCCGGGTCGGATCACTCGTGGGCCTGGCGGGGTTTCCGATCACTCCGGGTGTTTCGCTATCAGAGCGGACGGGTACGGGGCAACCGTCGCCGCGCAGGATGATTGCCCCTGGGCCCAGGATTTCGCAGAGTGCGCCCGATGTTGGGTATTGCACGGTCGAGACGCGCGGCGGTGATGGTCTCCCTCGGGATGCTGAGCTTCGCCGCGTGGTGTGGGGCGCAAGACGCCGACGACGTGGACTTCCTCGCGCGGCGGGCGAGCGAGCGCTGTCGGCGTGGTGAATATGAGCGTGCCCTGGAGCTGTTTCGACACGCGCTCGACCACGGTCGCACCCCGCGGGCGCTCGGCGAGATGGGCGCTTGCGAACTGCGGGTGGCGCGCTGGTCGGACGCGGAGGCGCACCTCCGGGAGGCGCTCGCGCTGGCCGACGACGCGTGGCTGCGACGGCACCGGGACGAGGCCGCGGCCTGGCTGGCCGATGCCCAATCGCACGTCGGTCGGCTGCTTCTCACCGGTGGCATCCCGGGGGCCGAGGTGCGGGTCGGTGATCGCGTGATCGGGACGCTTCCGCTCGCCGAGCCGGTGCTCGTGGGCACCGGTCTCCTGGAGATCGAAGTGCGCGCCGCAGGACACCGTCCCTGGCGTCGCTCGCTCGATGTCGTCGGCGGGACGATCACCCGCGAGTCGGTCAACCTGGAGTCCGACGCGATCCAGCAGCCGTCTCCCGCGGTGGTGGTTGCGCCGCAGTGCGCGCCCGGGGCGGTGCTGCGCGGCGGTCTCTGCTACGCCACGGAGGAGAGCATCGCCGGGCGACCGGGCGCGCGGCCGTGGCAGGTCATGGCGTGGCTCGGCGGGGGCATGGCCCTGGCTGCCGGGGTCTCGTCGCTGGGCCTGGGCGCAGCGGGTGCGTCGGTCGAATCGGCGTACCTCCAGCGCTGCGGCGGAACGGCCGTGGCTGCGACTTGCGTGGTCGACCGCGCGGATACGCAGACGCTGCTCGACGATCGGGCGGGCCTGGTCAACGGGCTCGCGGCGGCGGCGGGCGTCGCGGTCGCACTGACGGTGACGGCGCTGCTCCTCGATCGGGCCGCGCCGCGGATGCATCGGGTGGCGGTCGGTCCGACCGGGCTACGGGTGCAGTGGTGATCCGGGCGCTCGGAATCACCGGAATGGTGCTGCTGGCTGGCTGCGGCTGGACGCTGCCCGATCCGGACGTGCGGCGCGACGTGGCGGCCAGCGATGGGAGACCCGACGTGGTGCGCGACGCCGCAACCACCCTGGACACCAGCGCCGACCTGCCCCCGCCCGAGGACAGCCTTGTGATGGACGTTCCCGTGGCGCCCGATGTCCCGACGGGCTTCGATGTGCCCGTGGACGTGGGCTTCGATGTGCCGCGGGTGGACGTCGGCGACGATCGCCCCGCGGTCTTCGACCTTGGCGTGGCCGACGTCCCGGTCGATCGTGGCGTTTCCGTGGTCGATGTCTCCATCGCGACCGAGGTCGGGGCGGACTCCGGCGAAATACCCTGCATGCCGGGCGAGCGACGTAGCTGCTACCCCGGTCTGCCGGCGTCGCGGGGGCGTGGCTACTGCCGCGATGGCGTGGAGACCTGCGATGCCACGGGCCGCTGGGGCGGCACCTGCGTCGGCGCGTTTGTGCCCGATTGCACCGACCGTCGTTGCGGCAGCGACGACTGCGGCGGCACCTGTGGGACGCCCTGCGCCGATGGGCAGATCTGCGACGACCTCGGGCGCTGCGTGGTGCCGTCTTGCGGCGCGGGAAACTTCACCGAGACTTGCGCGGACGGCGCGGTCTGTCCGAGCAACAGCAACTGCACGGTGGACAACCTCTGCGCGTGTCGCCCGGGCTACGTCGGCCGCACCTGCGCCGGGGTGGACTGCGGGACGGCGTGCACCTACCCCGATTGGTACTGCGCCCGCGCCAGCTTCTGCGGCGCAGGAGCCATCTCCTGCGCGGGTGGAATCACCTGTCCCAGGCACTCGACCTGCGGGCCGGGAGGGCAGTGCGTCTGCGCCTTCGGCTTCATGGCCGTGACCTGCGCAGGCATCCGCTGCACCTCGTGCCCCGGCACCGACTACCGCTGCGTCCCGGTGATCTGAATCGCTTCGCCTCCGGAGCGGCCTCTCGCTACCGCAAGCCGACCGGCGCGGGCGACTCCCGCAACTACCTCCCGCGCTTTTCAACCGGACACCGCGTGCAAAACGAGGGCGTCTTCGAACGCCTTCGCACCTTCGCGACGCCCAGAGCGCGGCTCGCGCAAAGCCGACGCCGGGCCTCAAGCCGGGTGAACACTCCGATGGGCAGGTTCTGCACCTCCTGCGGGCTTCTCAAACCGGTTTCCACCACCCTCGACGTCACCGGTTCGCCTCTCAAACCGGTTTCCACCACCCTCGACGTCACCGGTCGGTCTCTCAAACCGATCTCCACCACCCTCGACGTCGCCGGTTCGCCTCTCAAACCGATCTCCGCCCCCCCTCGACGTCATCGGTCGGTCTCTCCAACCGATCGCCACCCGCCATCGAGGGTGCCTTCCGACCGGTTGGAGTGACTTGAGCCGTCTGTTTGGGCTGGTGAAAACAGTTCTCCTCGAACTGTTTGCGGGTTTTCAGCCGAGCGAAGCAATCGACCGCGCGAAAAACCTGGAGGAGAGTCTCTTCAATGCAAGTCGCCTTTACTGCCACGCTGTGAGCCTCCGCGAGCGGCGCGGCGCCCCTGATTCCTCCCTGCGGAAACAACGACCCGCTGGAAGGCTAAGTACAGGCCCTTGAAGGATCGATCCACCTGGCGAGACCTCACCCCCAACCCCCCTCTCCCAAGAGGTTCACTTCGGGACACATCTTGCGATTCGGATGTAATTCAAGTCGATGTGTTCGCTCGGTGGGGTGCTTGGCGTGGCCGGAGGGAGAGCGCCGACTGCGCGTTCGCGGACTGCCTGACGTCAACTACATCTCCCCATCAACGACAATTACATCTCCCCAACTTCCGCCTCGCCCTGGACCCCGGCCGGCGCCGTTGTTGTCGTCGCTTCGGGGGTAGTCGTCGACGGTGCGATCAGCGGGACCACCGATGACTAAACAGGGATGCGGGGAACGCTCGTAACTCTGCTGAAACACAGACCCGGAAACCGTCGCACAAGCGCGGGCCGAGGAAACCGAGCTTGCGCGCGGACCGCCGCTGGATCGAAGTCGGAGGCTCCCATTGGGT
>CANJUR010000004.1 GCA_947477565.1 Deltaproteobacteria bacterium | reverse complement strand
GCCCCCACCCCTAAGCCCCGCCCCCACAAGTGGGGGCAGGGAGTTCGGAGCGACAAAACACTTCTGCAATAGGTATTTCTGCACCCTGCCCCCACTTGTGGGGGCGGGGCTGGGGGTGGGGGCTCGCGAGCCCCCCTCCACCTTGCGAACCCCACGGAGCACCTCCCTCGGCATGTGCTGAGGGTGCCAGTCGTCGGCGCGGGCTCAGACTGCTGGCCGCTCGTCGGTGCCAGTACGCGCGAAACGCGACGGTTTCTCACGCTTGTTTCCCTGCAGTCTGACGGTAGACCGCCGTTTCCCAGGATCCCTGTTCAGGGTCGGGGCCGTTCGCCTCTCCCGGGTCCGGGATCGACCCGGCGGCGCAGTGATCGGTTCCCCCTCCCGAGGGTCCACGGTCGGGAAATGGTGGTTGACGGTTAGATCCAATGGATGGTTATTCACCATCGGTGGATGTAGCGATGATGGGTGGGAGCGATGTTCTCCTTGATGGAAATGGCTCCGATCACGCAGGAAACTGGGAGAAAAACATGCTGATAAGATGCCTTGGGGCATTCGTAGGAATGCTTCTCCTGGGCGGCGGCGCGACAACATTCAATGGATCAGTGCCGCTCAGCAATCGACAAGAACTCGTCGTTGGCGGGAGACAGGGGTATCCAACGGCATGGATCTGTACCATCGGCAGCGCCTCCCAGGAGTGTCGATTGGTGGAGGTGGTGAGCTGATGCGCACGCTGGTTCTTATTGCGTTTGTCGCATCGGCCGGGGGCTGTGCGCCGGGTTACGACTCTAGTGTGCGTGCCGTCGGGGACGGCAGCGATCTCGTCACGCGGGTCACCGCCGGATTTTTCGGATCAACCCAGGGCTCGCTGCTCCGCTGCCGCATGGTCGAAACTCGACTGCAGTGCGCAGAGGTAGGTACGACTTGAGTACGCGCTCAAAATACACGCTGTGTCTGGTCGCATTGATGTTTACCCGTGTGGGCACAGCGCAGCGCCGAAGGGCGCCGCGAAGGCGTCCGGCAGCGGTGAGAGTCGTGAGGGCAGCAACCGTCTGTGTGCCTGGCGCGCAGTTCACCTGTGACAGCGTTAGCGGTACGGGTGTCCAGTTCTGTAATGAGCGCGGATCCGGACTTGGCCCATGCGAGGAAAGTGCGACATCACTCGAAGGCAATTCGAGGACGAATTCATCACGTCTCGTCGCACCGATGGTTGACCCCGTTGCCGTTCGCGAGCAGCGGCATTGGTACGGATGGCAGGTGCTCCTCGTCGATCTGGGAGCGCTCGGGTTAAGCAGCGCAGCACTGGGGAGCGGGTCTACTGCGCTCACTTACGTCGCGGGAGGAATCCAGTTGTTTGTCCCTCCGATCGTCCACTGGTCGCACGGTCGGATCGGTGCCGGCTTTAGCTCTATGGGAATCCGACTCGCCCTTCCTCTCATGGGTGCACTCGCAGCCTATAGCGCTACCAAATGTACTTTCACTGTTGTCGGTAACCCCAGCCTCCCCGTTCTCGAGGATTGCTCCCCTCGAGCGACTGCGATGGTCATTGGCCTGGGCATCGGCCAAATCATTGCGAGTATCGTGGACATCGCCTCGCTCTCCTATGAGTCAACCTCCCCTTCGTCGGCGCAGCGCACGCCCCGAGGACCTCAATGGAGCGCGAGCATCGTACCCACCGCGCATGGTCTGGAGATGGGTGTCGGCGGGAGGTTCTGATTCCAGAGATCGTGACCTGAGAAGTCGGCCGTGATGCCACGCGCCCTGGCGGTGGCTGAGACGCAGCTCGCGCGACCTCACCCCGCGTTGCCCCGCAGCCCTTCTGCCAGGAGCAGAACGGGCTTCTGAACAACGACCCGCTGGAGGGCTAACGACAGGCCCCCGAAGGATCGTCCCCCCTTGCGAGACCTCACCCCCAACCTGAGCCTCCCCCGCATAGGCAGCGATCGACCCGACGACCGGGTCCACCGCTTCGAGGCTCCAGATCCTGGTTCCCGCTCCGAGGTCTATGGCCCGTGGGCGCCACGCGAGCCGGGCTCCCCGTTGCCCGTCGGGGAGCCCGTGGCGACGCTCAGGCCGCGCGGCGTCGCGCGACGCGCCGACGCAGCAGCAGCACCGCGCCTAGCAGCGCCCAGAGCCTCGCGCCGCGCCCGCCTTGCCCGTTCGCAACCGCGCACCCGCACCCGCCGCTCTGCATCGCCGCAGGGGGCGTCGGCTGCCCCACGTCAGTGCTCGTCGCCACGTCCTGCGCGTCCGCAGGTCCGGCGTCCGCCACGTCGGGCTCCGCATCGAGGCCAGCGTCCTGCGGCGTGCTTGCGTCCGCGGGTGCATCCATCGTCGTGACGTCGCTGACGACGACATCGCTCGCCACGTCGGTCGTCGCATCGACGCCGGCCTCGGGCGCCGCGTCGGGGCGCGCGACGCACGCGTGCGTGGTCGGATCGCACATGCGACCGGCGCTGCAGTCCTCATCGACGCCGCATCCGCAGCGGCCAGACCCGAGGCAGGCCGCGCCGGTCATGTCCCCGCGGCAGGCGCCGCGCTGCGATGGCGTGCACTGGACGCAGGCGTGAGTGGTCGCCGCGCACACCGTCTGCCCGTCGGGCGCGCTCGCGCAGTGGATGTCAATCAGGCACGCAGCGCAGCGGTTGGTGCCGGCGTCACCCGCGACGAGGCAGTAGGGGAGAGTGGGCATCGTGCGCATGCAGTCCGCGCCGAAGTTGCACGTCGTCGTGCACGTCCCCGCACGCGCGCCCGTTGTGTCGTCCGAAGTGCAGAACTGGCCCATCGGGCAGCCGTTGCGTCCCGGTGCGGGCGAGCAGCCGTCGATGCAGAGGTGCGCGCTCGCGTCGCACATTCGCCCCGACGTCGCGCCGCCGCAGTCGGCGTCCGTGGCGCACCCGCAAAACACCCTCGTCGTGCTCGCCTGGCATGCGTGGCCGTCGGCGCTCATCGCGCAGGCCGCCGGGTTGCCGGTGGTGCAGAGCACGCAGGTGTTGTCCGTCGCGCATGCGGGCGTCGTGCTGGCGCAGCTCCGCGCGTTGGTGGGCGTGCACGCGCCGCACGCGCCCGAGGGGAGGCACACGGCCGTGGGCGCGCGGCAGTCGGTGTCGGACGAGCACCCCCGGCATAGGCCCATCGTCGTGTCGCACACGGGTGCGGCGGCGGGGCAGCCAGCGGAGGCCGTGCAGGCGGCGCAGGGTCCGGTGGAGGGGCAGGCGGCGATGATGCCCGTGAAGGTGAGGCCGTTGCCGACGCCCGTCGGCAGGGTGGTGACGGCACCCGTCGAGAGCACCACCGCGACGGGAACCGTCCCCGTCCCGCGGCCCACGAAGAGCGTGTCGTTGCGGCGGTCGTAGAAGAGGCCGCAGTCGTTGCCGCGCTGACCGGCGATGGCGATGTCCCGGATCATCGCGTAGGGCGGGTCGGCGGAGATCACGCGCACGGTCCCCGTCGCGGGGATGAAGAACACCCGCCGCCCCGCCACGTCGACGGTCACCGATCCGGCGCTGTTGCCGCTGCGCCGCGCTGTGGAGCCCGTGAGCGTGACGGCGCCGAAGGAGCCCGTGTGCCCGGAGATTCCCGAGATATCTACCGTGACCAGCGGGCCGCCATCGCCGCCGGTGAGGAAGATGCGACCGCTGGCCGTGTCCACCGCGATCATGTCGCCGACGGAAGTGGGCGAGGGCTCGGCGGGCACCTCCGTGATGGTGGTCGTGGCAGTGAGCATGCCGTACGTGGCGTCGGCGAGGCTCACCGCGCGCAGCGTGCGAGCGACGGTGTCAAAAACGAAAAGCTCGCGGCGCACGGCATCGACCTTCATCGACACCGAGCCCGTCGTGGTGAGCGCGATGTCGCGCGAGGGGACGGGTTCGAGCAGGGACGCGTCGTAGGCCTCGATGGAGGTGCCCGCGAGGCAGCATGAGCCGCCGTAGATGATTCCGCGCGTGGGGTCGAGCGTGAGGGCGCCGTTGATGTGGCTGCGCGGGAGCGTACGCAGCACCCCGTACGGCGGGACGATGGAGAGCGCTGAGAGCGACCCGTGCAACGTCACCCCGTCGAGGTAGTCCATCGTGTAAAGGGTGGTCGCCGGATCCACCGTCTGGGCCGACGCAGCCCCCGGAGCGAGGGCGAGTGAGAGGAGGGTCGACGCCAGGATTTCCGCGGTGATCGTACGCATTCGGCCGACCCTACAGCCTCACCGCGGAGGCGGCGCGACGATTCTGCCTCAAGGCAGCGCGCGGCCGAACGAGCGCCGGTCGGCGCCGTGGAGTTCGTCGACCCGTTGGAAGGGCGTTGCGCCACTACGCATCACCGTTGGACAAGGCGTTCCACGACGTCAGTGATCCGGTTCCTGCCGGTCTCGTCGTGCGGAAACTCTCTGGCGCAGGGCTGACGCGTCGCGTCCACTCGCTCACGCGCACGGTCTGTTCGAGGGTACCGACCCCGCGCGGTCGTACCAGGTGGGGTATTCGACCGTCGCCGCGGCGTCGAAAAATCGGGACTCCGCGGCGGCAGTGCTAGATCCCTCCCCGCACCGCCATGGCCCACCCCACCGATTGCACCCTGACCGTCGCTCCCACTGCCGATCCCCAGCGCGTGCGCGCGGCGGACGGCACCGTGCTCGCCGCCCCCGCAGGATGGGCGCTGCTGCCGCCCGGCGACGCTGGGCTGACGCGGCGGGTCAAGGCCGCGGGCCCCACCTGGACGGTCGTCGAGCGTCGCGGCAACAAGAACTTCTCCCGTGGCGTGTGGGCGCCCGGCGCGCATATCGACGCCGCCCGCGGTGCCCTGGAGGTCGAGCGCGCGAAGCCCGCCTACGCGAAGCGCCTGGCCGCCGATGCGAAGCGCCGTGAGGTCGCGCAGAGCGAATACGTCGATGAGTTCGCTGGGGAAGTGCTGGCGTTTCTGCGCTTCGCGCCGACGTTTGCGGAGGCCGGACGCACCCTCGCCGCGGCGGTCACCGCGCACGCTACCCCGGTGGGCAGCGGCACCGTCGCGCGCACGCAGCGCATCTCCGTGGACGAGCGCGCAGAGGCGGCCGTCATCGCGTGGATGCGCCACCAGACGACAGCCTACGACTCAATGAAAATCGCGCGGGTAAAGGGCGAACGCCGCGCCGTCCGCCGGGAGCTTGCCGACACCGCGCGCCGCATCCTCGATCAGCACCGGCGCGACGTGCCGCACGCGGCGGCGGAGTGCCCTCTCTGCCGCGCGCTCGCGGTCGGCGACTGAACGGCGGTCTGCGCCCCGGATCGGAGCGCTCTCTTCGCGCTCAGCCCGCGCGCAGCCAGACCGAATACGCCACGCCGCGCCGCTCGGCGAACACGTCGAAGGACAGCATCACCGCCCCCTGAAGTGCGAGGCCCATCCCCACCGCGATGAGCACCTCGCGTCGGCCGAGCATCACCATCGCCAGCGCCGCCAGCACCAGCGTCGTCTCGACAAGCTTGATTCTGACGAAGTTGCGCTGCACTTCGGCCATGCGCGCGCCCTCGGTAGCCCGCGCCGCGATCGCGTCGGCGGCGAACGCCTGCTCCAGCCGGGCGACCTGTGGGCCAGCCTTCGCCGCGAGTCCGACTCCGACGGCGAGTTCGAGAAGCCCGACGATTGCGAGGGGGTAGAGCATCGAGCGGAACGCCCCGCCGTCCGCTCGCAGCCACCACGCGAAGGCGAGCGCGGCGACGCCGAGCGCGGCCAACAGCACTCCGCCGTCACGCTCCCCCGCGAAGTACTGGTGCAGCGCGTCCGACGGCATCAGGCGTCACCGCTAAAGCGCGCGCCGTGCTGCCGCGCGAGGGCCATGCCGCCGATGAACGCTACGGCGCTCTGGGCGACGGCGAGGCGTCGCGCGGTGTCCGGATCGCCGAAGATGCGATCGCTCGGCGCGGGTCGCCGGAAGCCCTGCAGCGCACCCGTCGGGTGATCCTTCACGTCGTCGCGTAGCTCCACCGGCGGCGGCGCCGCGTACGCGCGAATGAGCCGTCGCAGGAGCCGCACACTCACCGCCGCGATCGCCGCGAGCACCGACGTCCACGTGCGTTCGGGCCCCGGCCCCGTCGGCCCCGATCGTTGGATGCCGACGGAGAACAACTCGCCGAGAGAGAAGAAATTCGACGCGAAAAGCACTGCCCAAAGATTCCGCTGGGACTGGAGCGCCTGCGAGGGATTCATGACGGTGGAGGGTGGGCGCGTCGGCCGGGCGGCGCAACGAGTGCCCCGCGCGTCAGCGCCCGAAGCGCAGGGTCATCGTGGCGCGGACGGTGATTCCGGATTCGCGGAAACGCAGCGCCTGCGCGAACGCGGCGACGCAGGTCGCGACGGGGGGAGGTGCGCCTTCGAGGGCCGCTTCGGAGACCCTCCCTGTGGGGCCCACGGTCATGTGCAGCGTCATCGCACCGAGCGCGGGAACCGTCCGCCCGCGACGGGACGCAACGGGTGCACAGGCGCGCAGCGCGGGGGTGTCGGTGAGGGCGAGGGTGAGTTCGTCGGCGCGCACGGAGCCAGGAGCGGGCGCGGGCACCGGGGCGGGGGCCCACGGCAGCACCGGCGGCGTCGTCGGGCGGCCAGACGCCCCACGTCGCGCACGACCCCGGCCGGGCGCAGGCGCTGCAAGGACAACCACCGGAGCCGCCACGACGCGGTCGATGGTCGGGCTCGCGAACGAATAAATCCGCGAGAGGTACTGCCCGCGCGGGGCGACGTCGCGCACCCGTACGTCGCGCAAGACCCCTTCGATGCACGGGAGCATCCCGTCGAGGTCGTGCGCGCCATCCTGATCGAGGAGTACTCGGGTGACCGCGCCGTTTGAGGCGAGGTCGAGTTGTACTTCGAGGCCCCCGGTGGCGGTTGGCTGCCCCAGCAGCAAGCGCTCGTAGCAGTGGATGATGTCTCCTTGCGAATCGTCGAGGGCGCGGCGAGCCATCGCGTGGAGGGACGGCGACGGCGGGGTCTCGACGGGTTCGCGCGCGTCGGGACGAAGCGCCACGGCCATCAACCGCGCCTCATCGGAGTCGGGCGGCGGCAGCGGCGGCGGCAGGTTGAGGATCGTCCGTCGAGGCACGCGCGGTCCGCCGCACGCGGCCAGCGAGCAGACGAGGGACCACCAGGAGAGGTGGGTGGAAAGTCTCACCCGCAGCACCGTACCTCAGGTGGCCACGTGCGTTCGGGACCAGAGCCAGGTTCCAGCGCCCATGGCGACGGCCCCGCCGAGCAACCCCGCGAACATCCCCAGGCCTTCGCCCAGAAAGAGCCCGGTGCATCGCACCGAGCCCACAGACACCACACCGAGGAGCATCCCGATGCCGGCCTTCGCGCGCTGCCCGCGGTCGCCCCGCCGGGGGAGCATCGCCGCGAGCACCACGCCGAGGCCCAGGCCCGCGAGGGCGCAGGTTCCGGGGAGGGCGCAGCAGTTTTCGCAGGCCATCATCCCGGGCGGGCAGCACGGGCGCAGCAGGGACATCGGGAGCAGCAGCGTCGCGAGGCCGCCGAGCAGGCCGATGCGAGCGCCGCGCAACCACCACCCACGTCGCCATCCGAGGAAGGTCCAGGCGACGAGGACGAGCGCGAAGGGGATGGGCTGCAGCGCGACCCCGGCGACGCGCGCCGCGAGAATCGACAAGCCCAGCACGAGCAGCGCGCGCCCGAGGCCATCGCGAGCGAGGCCCCACTCGTAGGCGCGGCGGGCGCTGGCTTCGAGGCGCAACGAGTCAGTCGAATCAGTCGTCACGGGCACCTCCAAGAAGGACTCGGATGCGGGCGTACGCACGGGACAGGCGCTTGCGGTGCGCGGCCGGGGCGACCACGGTGGGAGCGGCCTCTCCGAGGAGCACGGCGATGGCTTCCGCGGAGGTCGGGTCGAGCGCGTCTACGCAGTGTTGCAGGGCTCGACGAAGTTCGCGCTCGGCGAGGGCGTCGTCGGCGCGCGCCTCGGGGCTCGGGTGGTCTTCGGAGACCGCTTCGCCGGCGTGGCGAGCGCGTCGAAGCTCGGCCCGCACCTCGTTGGCCACCACCGCGTAGAACCACGGCAGCACGGCCCGCCCACTGGTAAACGAAGCCGCGCGAGTGAAGACATTGAGCATCGACGCCTGCGCGACCTCGTCGGCGCGTGCTGCCTCCAGCCGACGTGCGGCGACGCGTCGGGCGCGCGGGTAGAGGGCACGAAAGAGTGGGGTAAACGCCTCGCGTTCTCCATCGCTGACGCGCGCCATCAGGGCGTCGAGTTCGGCCTCCGAGGGCGCGTGGAGCGGAGGCACGGGGCGCGAAGAATCAGCCCGTGCGGTGACGCGACTGGCAGCAGGCCGCGCCGGGGTGACAGCACGGCGACCCCGGGTAGCAGCAGTCGCCGGCCTTCTGGAATACCTGCGTGACCGTGAGCGTCGCCCCGATGCCGGTGCCGAGGGAGAGCAGGCCGAGGAAGGCGAGGGTGCGCGGGGAGAGAAGCTTGTTCATGGAAGGAAACCTCCTGTGCAGCGTTCTAGTCGGCTCGATGAATTCTGTGACCCGCGAAAAAATCACGAATGATGCAGATGGGCGTCTACGAGCGCTCCTTGATCCAGAGTTCGAGAACATCGGTGCCGCAGGGCTCGAAGTCGCACAGTTCGAAGGTGTCCGGAATCGCTCCGCGGGGGCCGTGGTACGTGACGACGCGCGTGCCGAGGCGCGTCTGCGCGAGGCGCTGGAAGGCGGCGGCGTTATCGACTTCAAATCGCTCGGTGGAGAACTCCACGGTGTCGTCGATGCGCTCGCGCACCCCGAAGAGGTTCTCCGCGAACGGGTTGTACAGATAGAACGCGTCGAATTCGCGCCAGTCGATGTCCGTCATGTCGCCGTGGACGTACTCCGCGTTGGTCGCGCCGTACTGGGCCGCGATCGTGCGGGCCAGGTCCACGAGGTGGCCTCGCCGCTCGATGCCGACGAAGTGCCCGGGGTTCGTCAGCGCCGCGACGAGGCAAAACTTGCCCGCGCCCGCGCCGACATCGAGCACCCGCTTTTCCCCGTCGAGGGAGAGCATCTCTGCCGCGCGCCGAGCCACCGCGAGCGGCGTCCAGTGGCGGTGCGACAGTTCGCGAATTGGCTCAGGGTAGATCGCATCGAAGACCCGATCGGTCACCGCGCGCGCCTCGCGCACCAGGGTCACGATGGCGTCGAGCCGCGCTCCGGACGGAATATCCAGCCGGGGCTCCGGGCCGATTGGCGGCGCGGGCTCGTCGAAAAAGTCTTTCACAGGAGACTCCTTTCCAGGACGCCGGAGACACCCAACGGCGGTAGGTGATTCCGCGGCAGAACGGAAGAGGCGAGCGACGTCCTGGCCCGGGATGGACGGATTGCGACAAGCGAATCGCGGGCGACGCTGCCGTGCAGCATCGAAGCCTCTGCGCGAGCTTCGATGCATCGGCCGAACATCCGCGCAGGGCTCATCGATTCGTGGGCGACGACCTTTCCACCCGTCGCCGGGGCGGGGTATTTGCGCCCATGGACGACGTCAAGGACAGCAACGGAACCCCGCTCCACGAAGGCGACTCCGTCACGCTCATCAAGGATCTCAAAGTGAAGGGAGCGAACGTCACCCTGAAGCGCGGCACGCTCATCAAGGGTATTCACCTCACCGACAACGACGACGAGGTCGAAGGACGCCACGAGAAGGTCAAGGGTCTCGTGTTGCGGACGGAGTTTCTGAAGAAGGCGTGAGCGCGACGGGGACGGAGCGTTACAGCCAGGAGTAGGCCGTGCGCACCGCCTCGCGGCCGTCGTGCGAGACGAGTCCGCCGTGGGCCAGCACGATGCCGTCGATCTCCCACTCCAGGATGCGGTCGACCTGCTTGCGGCCGAGGGCCCGGTCGCGCACGGCGACGCGCTCCAGGTAGCCCTTCCCAGGCGCGGTGTTGGCCGTGAGGAAGGCCACCGCGCGGGTCATCGGCGAGGGGTGCACGGAGAGGTTGAGCAGCGCGTCGGCGCACACCATCGTGCGGCTCTTGCGGTGGAGAAACACCACTTCGCGCTCGAAGCGGGCGGTGAACGGAGCCTGATCGATGTCTGCTCCCCAGGCGTCGTGGGGTTGGTCGCCGAGCACGCCCGTGAAGGCCAGGTCGGGGCGCTTCTTCGCGAGGCCGGGGCAGCCCCAGAAGGTGGCCTTCGGGTACGCGGCCATCCACTGGCCCACGTAGAGGTGATGAAAGAGGCTCGAGGCCACCACCGCGCGCACCGGGCCGAGTGCGTCTACGGCGCGGCGCGTGTCGGCGTCGAGGGCCACCGGGCAGTGGACGAAGAGCCCCCCGTCGGAGAGCCGCGCGAGGGTCATTCGGGTGCCCGTCTCGAGCCCCCAGAAGCGCTGCGATCGGGCGGTGGTCCAGAGGTCGTCGGCGATGGTTTCAAGCATGGCCGCAGAGGATGCGCGGGGCCCGGCGCAGTGCACAAGGCGACGAAGCCGGTCGTAGACATCGGTGGGCCGATCGACAACGATCGACGCCCATGCAGCCGAGGTTGTCGTGGTGTTTTGGGTCCGTGGTGGTTCTCGCTGCGTGCTCGTCCGAGCCGGTTGATTCGCCGGACGCAGCTGCGGTGGTGGACGCCTCCGTGGATGTTTCTGTGATCGCCGCAGACGCCGCCATCGGGGTGGTGAGCCAGACCTGCCCCAACCGCTTCGCAGCGTGCGTCGCGGCCAGCGGGAGCAACCGCTTCGTGCGCCTCCGGGGCACCGTGGTGACGCCCGATCGGGTGCTCTGCGACGGCGAGGTGCTCTTCTCCGCGGACACCGGGCGCATCGCGTGCGTCGGTCCCGATTGCGGCGCGGACCCCAACGCTCGCGGCGCCCAGGTGGTCTGCGCCGACGGGGTCATCTTCCCTGGGCTCATCGATACGCACCAGCACGCGGACTACAACCATATGCCCGTGTTTCGGCACGCGCTGCGCTACGACAACCGCAACACGTGGCGCAATCACGAGCCCCTGTACGACACGTTCAAGATCCCGCATCGGCCGTTTGGCTCGACCAGCCGCACCAACCAGCGCCTCGCGCAGCGCTACGCCGAAGTGCGCCTCGCGATGGCCGGAACCACCTCCATGGCGGGCACCGCGGGCACGCTGCTCGACGACGTCACCGTCGGCGGGTGGGTGCGCAACGTCGATGCGTACCAGACCGTGGCCAGTGGCCTGGTCAACGCCTTCGTAGATCCCGACATCGACTCGGTGCTCGTGTCGAGCGCCACCGGGGCGCCCAACGAGACGACCACCGCAACGCACCTCGCGACGGTGCGCGCCCGCATGGCCACGGACCGCAGTTACCGGGCATTTCTCCCGCACATCGCGGAGGGCATCGATGCCAACGCGCGCGCGGAGTTTGACGTCGCGGACCGCAACGGGGTGATCACCGACAAGACGGGCATCGTGCACTGCCTCGGCTGCTCGACGCCGCAGTTTGCCCGCATGGCCGAGGTCGAGGCTGACCTGATCTGGTCGCCGCGGAGCAACATCGATCTGTACGGCGAGACCGCGGACGTGACGACGGCGCACGCCCTCGGGGTGACCATCGCGCTCGGCGTAGACTGGACCCCGTCGGGCAGCCTCAACCTCCTCGGCGAGTTGCAGTGCGCCGCGCACCTCAACGATCGCTACTACGACCACGCTTTCAGTGACGTTGAGCTTGTCGCGATGGCCACCGTCAACGGCGCCATCGCAATGAACCTCGACGATCAGCTGGGTCGCGTCGCACCCGGCTATCTGGCCGATCTCGCTGTGTTTTCGGGCGACCGCACGCGGCCGTACCGGGCGCTGCTTGACGCCCACGCGCAGGACGTCCGGCTGGTGATTGTGGGGGGCCGGGCCATCTACGGCGACGCCCCGCTGCTGGCCGGAACGGTGGTGTCCGGCATGGGCTGCATGGCCGTCCCTGAGGGGATGTCGCCGACGGGAACGTCGGGGGTGTGCGGCGTACGCAAGGTGGTCTGCGCGCAGCCATCGGACCTCGCCGGTCTCCGCGGCGCCATCGCCGGAGCGCTCGATACCGCGCGCCTCGCGGACACCATGTGCACCGGCGCTGCGACGGGGAATTACTGCTACGCATACGAGTTGTTTCCTCTGTTTCGTTGCGGCGGGCCGGAGCTCGATCGCTGCGACTTCGGGCACCCGGCGATCACGCGGCGGGCGGCGGGCGCGGGGATGATTCCGGCGGTGTCGGGCGTCCCGATGGCGGGCGTAGACGACGACGGCGACGGGGTGGCCAACGCGCGGGACAACTGCCCGCGGGTGTTCAACCCGCCCTTCGATCTCAACACGATGCAAGACGACGCAGACGGCGACGGCGAGGGGGATACCTGTGACGCGCAACCGTGCGCGCGGCCCGATGGCACCAACGCCTGCGCGCGCTCCGCGGCCTCGATGGATGCAGGCGCGCTCGATGGGGGAGGGTGACGGGAGAGGCGGGGGAGGGCGTTAGCTCTCGTTGAAGACGCCGCGCTTCGCCTCGTCGCGCTCGATGAAGATCGGACCCACCAGGGTTTTCGCGAAAATCTGCAGCAGGTAGCCGTCGGCGTCACCGTCGATGAGCACCGGATGATCGCGGAGGCGCGAGTGGTCTTCGGCCACCTTAGGGTACGTGGTCGAAGACGCTGGCGTAGTCTCGCCGTCTGCATTGGGCGACAGGGTCGAGCCTTTGTCTGGCGTCGGCACCCGCACCACCGCCGGGTCGAAGAACGCGTGCTGCCCGAGTGAGCGTGGTCACGATATCCGATGGGAATCTCGCCCTGCCTGATCACGCTGGGTGATGTTCCAAAAGAAACCCCCTCGGCGAGCTTGATCAGCACGATCCGAGGGGGTCCCCTCCGTTCAGCCCTGGCAGGCGAAAGGAGGACTCCATTGTCTCACGGACTGCTGGCCGACCCCAGACTCTACGACGCCTTGTTTCGCTTCGACGACGACCTTGCCACCGACGCCCGGGAGGGCGACTGCGTGTGGTGCGGCGGGCGACTGCACCGCGCCAATTACTCGCGCAAACCACGGGGTAGCCCCGCCGCGCTCGGCCCCGAGTACGACCGACGCTTCAGCTTCTGCTGTGATCGCGACGCGTGCCGCAAGCGCACCACCCCGCCGTCGGTGCGCTTCCTCGGCCGGCGCGTCTATCTCGCCGCGGTGTTCGTCCTGGCCTCCGCGATGCGCCACGGCATCACCGCCGTGCGCGCCGCGAAGCTCACCGAGTGGTTCGGCGTCAGCCGCCGGACCCTCGGGCGCTGGCGACGGTGGTGGCTCCAGACCTTCGTCGCGAGCGAGGTCTGGAAGCGCGTGTGCGGGCGGGTGATCCCCGCGCCCAACATCGAGACGCTCCCGAGGTCCTGGCTCGACGCGATGGGCGCGATGGACGAACTCAAACGGGTGCAATCGATCCTGTCCTGGCTGCTCCCGTTGAGCACTACCTCGCCGGGGAAGGGATCACGCATTTCGATGGGATCCTAAAGCCCGCAGAGCATGCCCGACGACGCCCGCGGACCCGACGAATACGGTCCCTCCAGTGGTCCGACGAAGGGAGCAAAACGGGTGAAAGACGAGCACGGTACGAGGGTTCCAGATGGGTGGGCGCGGATGCGATTCGCGGTCGTGGGTCAGCTGTTGGCCGCGCCACCTACGGCGCGTGGCGGGGTGCGTCGCGCGATCGCCGCGCTCGCTGCGCAGACGTGGCAGCACCCCACCACGGAGGCGCCAGTGAAGTTCAGCGCCTCGACGATCGAGCGGTGGATGTACGCCGCGAAGCGCGAGCGCATTGATCCGGTGAGCGCGCTGCGTCGGCAGGTGCGCGCGGACCGCGGCACGCAGTCGGCGGTCTCCGCACGCATGGGCATCGCCCTCGCGGAGCAGCACCAGCGGCATCCGGGGTGGTCGTTTCAGCTGCACGCGGACAACCTCGGCACGCTCGTTCGCGAGGATCCCGCGCTCGGCGTGATGCCCTCGTACTCGACGGTGCGGCGCTACCTCACGCGCCGCGGGCTCACGCGCCAGCCGAGGCTCCACGAGGTCGCGCGCCCGGGCGAGGTGCGCGCCGCCGTAGCGCGGACGCTGCGGGAGACGCGGAGCTACGAGGCCACGCACGTCCACGGACTGTGGCACCTCGACTTCCACGTCGGCTCACGCAAGGTGCTGCTGCCCGACGGGCAGTGGGTGACGCCGCGGATGCTCGGCGTGATCGATGACCACTCGCGCCTGCTCTGCCACGGCCAGTGGTACGTCGGCGAGACCGCCGCTGATCTGGTGCATGGGCTCTCGCAGGCGATCCAGAAGCGCGGGTTGCCGAGGCAGCTCTTGACCGACAACGGCAGTGCGATGGTCGCCGCCGAGACCGTCGAAGGACTCGACGCGCTGGGCATTATTGGGGACACCACGCGGGCCTACAGCCCCGAGCAAAACGCGAAGATGGAAATCTTCTGGGCGCAGGTCGAAGGACGACTGATGGCGATGCTCGAAGGGCACCCCGAGCTGACCCTCGCGCTACTCAACGAGGCCACGATGGCGTGGCTCGAAGGCGAGTATCACCACAAGGTCCATCGGGAGACCGGCGCGACGCCGTTTGATCGCTTTCTACACGCGCCCTCGGTGGGTCGTCCGAGCCCTTCGAGCGACGCGCTGCGCAGGGCATTTCGAATGAAGGCCGAGCGGCGACAGCGCAAGAGCGATGGCACTTTTACGCTCGATGGCGTGCGCTTCGAAGTGCCCTCGCGCTACCGGCAAATGACCACGCTCTCGGTGCGCTACGCGCGCTGGGACCTGTCGTGCGTAGACCTCTACGACGAGCGCCACGGCACGCGGCTGTGCGTCGTGATGCCGCTCGACAAGGCCGCCAACGCCGACCGTCGGCGCCGCGTGCGCGAGGCTCCGGCGCCCGTCGGGGACGCGAGCACTCCGATGCCGATGCCCGAGCCCGAAGCGATCGCGCCGCGGCTGCGAGAGCTGATGGCGCAGTACGCCGCGACGGGCCTGCCGCCTGCGTACCTGCCTCGGGTGGTGACGTCGCCGGACGCGACCCCCGAGGCCGCTGCGCAGACCGGTTCCAGCAACGAGCAGGCGTCACGATGAGCGCGAGGGCATGGTCGGCGCTGGGGCTGAAGTACAACCCCTTTTCCCCTGACGTCCCGGTCGAGGCGCTGTGGATCTCGCCGAAGACCGAGCACTTCTGTTGGCGGGTCAAAAACCAGGTGCGCGAGGGCGGCTTCGCACTCGTCACCGGCGACGTCGGCACGGGCAAGTCGGTGACGCTGCGCGTGCTCGCCGAGCGCCTCGGTGGGCTGCGCGACGTCACCGTCGGCACGCTCACGCACCCGCGCACCCACGTCGCAGACTTCTACCGGGAGCTCGGCGAGATTTTCGGAACCACCTGCACCGCGAGCAACCGCTGGGGCGGCTTCAAGGCCTTGCGCGAGAAGTGGCACGCGCACATCGAGGCGACCTTGATGCGCCCGGTGCTGCTCATCGACGAAGCGCAGGAGATGTACCCCGAGGTGCTCTCCGAGCTGCGCGTGCTGACCAGTACGTGCTTCGATTCGAGGGCGATCCTGACGGTGGTGCTCGCCGGGGACGCGCGGCTGCCGGAGATGTTTCGGCGCGAGGAGCTGGTGCCGCTCGGCAGCCGGATGCGCGTACGGATGACGCACGAGTACGCGACGCGCGAGGAGCTGCGCGGCTGCCTCATGCATCGGCTCACGCAGGCCGGCAACGCGACGCTCGCGACGCCGCAGCTGCTCGACACGCTCTGCGAACACGCGGCGGGCAACTACCGCGTGCTGCTCACGATGGCCGCCGAGCTGCTCGACGCCGCCGTCGCCCGGGAGCAGACGACCCTCGACGAGAAGCTCTACCTGGAGGTCTTCGCCCCGCCCACGGTACGCCGGACCGCCGCCCCGGCGGCGCGGCGATGAAACACCCGCGGGACCCGCGCGAGATCGTGACGCGGCTGACCCCGGAGATGCTCGTCGAGACGCCCGAGCGGGCCACCGTCGAGGCCCTGCGCGCGGTGCTCGACGTCACCCTCCTGACGCTGATCGCGGCTAATCCCGAGATGCTCGACGACGGGTGGACCGCAATGCCCGAGCGGGCGCAGATCCCCTGCTTCCGAGTCGCACATCGGATCCTCGGGCACGGTCACGCGCTGCGACGAGAGCTGGTGCGATACGCGCGCCTCCTCGACCGACAGCGCGAGCGCGCTGCCAACCAGCCAAACGACGACCTCCCCTTCTGACGGCGGCCACGCGCGACGTGAGGATGTCGTCGGTCGTCCTCACTCGCTCGCCCTCATCCCATCAAAGAGCGTGATCGAATCACCATCAAGAAGCGTGACCACGCTCACCCGAGCATTCCTCGCGCGCCACGGAACCTTTGCGAAGGCCGCGGCGGACCTCTACGCCGTGCGCACGCTCGAAGCTCACCGTCGAGGGCGAACGGGTGCTGGCCCAGTGCCGCCGAATACTCGATGCAGAGCGCGACCTCGCGGTGCTCTGTGAGGTGATTCGCACGGGGTGGGAACCGCGCGGGGCATTGTCTTTGACGGGGTCGTTCAGGCCGCGGGTCTGCTGCGCGAGGTGGGCGATCTGACCCGCGAGCGGGTGCCGACAAAGCTCACCGTCAGGGCGGAGTTTCTCGGCGGTCTGGAAGGCCGGCAGCACCCACCTCTACCAGCCGCATGTGTATACCCGCAGCGAGCGCACGCCGGGACGCGCGGCGCAGCGGGTCATCGACGCGCTCGTGACCCGGCGAACCTCATCCCCAGCGAATCGGTCGCGGCCCAACTGTTTGTGGGCTGAGCAGTTCGGGTACCGTCCGACCCCCCACATGAACCCCTCCCTCTCCCGGTGGACCCGCGCGCTCGTCCTCACCGCGGCGCTCGCAGAAGGCTGCGCGACGGACAACGCCCGGCTGCTCGACGGCGGCGAATCCCTGCCGGACATCGGCGCGGATTTCGACATCCCGCGCACCATGGTCACCAGCCCCCCGGATGGGTCGTGCGCCGGCGACGCGAGCCGCCTCGCGGACGGCGCGTGCGGCACCACCGTCCTTGCGGACGGGGCCGTGGTGATGGCGGATGTTCCTCCGACGCCGCCTCCTCCTCCGTGCAACGAGGTGCAGTTTCGCTACGTCGGCGACTCCGCCACCAGTGTGTGGTTGAGCGGCTCGTGGCTGCACTGGCCGGCCACCCCCGCTGCGGGTGCGCTGCCCCTTGTGCGCGGTGCCGACGGCGCATGGACGGTCACCACGCGCGTCGAGCCCCGCGGCCACCAGGAGTACAAGTTCATCATCGACGGCTCCCGCTGGATCGCCGACCCGATGAACACCCAGCGCGTCTCCGACGGGTCCGGTGGGGAGAACAGCGTACTCAACGTGTGCGGCGGGGCCGTGGCCACGTGCGGCGACGTCGCAGCCTTCGATTGGCGCGACGCGTTCATGTACTTCGCGATGACCGACCGCTTCAGTGACGGCGACGGCCAGCGCTCCCTCGTGCCCGGCGCAACCGACGGCGACGCCACCCGCGGAGCAAGCGGACAGTACGCGGGCGGCGATCTCCCCGGGCTCACCCGGCGCGTTCCGTACCTGGCCGACCTGGGCGTCACGGCGCTCTGGCTCTCCGGGCCGTACAAGGCCCGCGACACCGCCGGGGCGGCCATCGATCCAGTGGCCGATCCTCACGTGTATTCGAGCTATCACGGGTACTGGCCGTCGCCCGCCAACACGGACTTCACCGACCCGATGCGCCCGGTTCCCGTGCCCAGGGTGGAGCCGCGCTTCGGCACGGACACCGACCTGCGTGCGCTCGTCACCGCGGCGCACGGCGCGACGGGCCCCGGTGGCCACGGCGTGCGGGTGCTCTTCGACTACGTGATGAAGCACGCCGACGACCAGAGCGGGCTCTACGTCGCGCACCACGATTGGTTCGCCCGCGGCCCCGGCGGAGCGTTTCGCCTCTGCGGCCCAGACAACCTCTGGGACGACCCGATCTGGGGCACGCGCTGCGCCTTCACCTCGTACCTCGCGCCCTTTGACTACGACAACGACGCCGCCCGCGCGTGGAGCGTCAACGACGCCCTCTGGTGGGCCCGCACCTACCAGATCGACGGGCTGCGCCTCGATGCCATCAAGCATGTTCCGTTGCGCTGGCTGACGGACCTCCGCGCGCGTCTCAACCGCGAGGTCACTTCGCCGCTCGGCGGCCGCTTCTACCTCGTGGGCGAGACCTTCAACTACGACGACCGCAACGCCCTTCGCAGCGCCGTCAACCCTTCGACCATGCTCGACGGGCAGTTTGATTTCCCCTTCAAGGCGCGTCTCTGCGAGGCCCTCTTCACGCCCGCCGGGGGCCTCGACCGCTTCGCCGACTGGCTCTCCAGCAACGACTCCTTCTACGGAGCCACCGCCCTTATGAGCACCTTCATCGGCAACCATGACATCCCCAGGGCGATTCACTTCGCCAGCCGACAGATCGCCGACTGTCGCACCGGAAGCAACACCGCCAACGGGTGGTCGACGGACTTCCGCCAGCCGACGGATGCGCTGCCCTACGAGCGCCTCGGCCTGGCCTTCGCGGTGATGCTCACCAACCCTGGCGTTCCGTTGATGTACTACGGCGACGAGATCGGCCTCGCGGGCGGCGGCGACCCCGACAACCGTCGCATGATGCCCTGGACCGACGCCGCCCTGAACCCCTTCCAGATCGCTCTGCGGGCGCAGGTGCGGCGGCTCGGGCGCATCCGTGCGGCCAACCCGGTGCTCGGCCGCGGCAGCCGCACGACGCTCGCCAGCGCGCAGGACACCTGGGTCTATCGCATGGGCGGCTGCGGCATGGCCGCGCGCGACATCGTCGTGGCGATCAACCGCGCCGACGCCGCCCGCACGGTGGAGATTCCCGCCGCGATGTACGACGACCTGATGCGCGACGGGACTCCCGCCGATCCGGGCGGTCGCGTGGAGCTTGCGCCTCGCAGCGTGCGGGTGCTTCGGGTGCGCTGAGGCGTCAGCGAGGGAGCGCGTCGCGGAGGCGGCAGCCCGCCTCGAGTTCGCGGTTGCAGGCGAGGGAGTAGAGGCTGCGGGCGCGCATCAGGTCCACCGCGACCGCGACGCCGTGCTGGTACATCGAGCCGAGGTTGGCGCACGCGAGAGCGTTGCCGCTTTCGCAGCCGCGGGCGTAGAGCGCGAGCGCGCGGGCGGAGTCGTGCGGTCGCCCGGGCGCCTCGTTCTGAATCCATCCCGCGTTGTTGCAGGCCATCGCGTTGCCGCCCTCGCAGGCGCGCTCTTCGAGGGTGAGCGCCCGCGCGTAGTCCTGGGTCGTGCCGCGGCCGTCTTGATACATCGATCCCAGTGCGGCGCAGGCGCGCTCGTTTCCGCCGTCGCAGGCGCGTTGGTACCAGGTCACTGCGCGCGCGAGGTCTACGGCAACGCCGATGCCCCGCTCGTAGAGGGTCGCGAGGTTGCTGCATCCCACGGCGTTTCCGGCGGTGCACGAGCGCTCGTAAAGTTGTCGCGCGCGGTTGGCGTCGGTCGCGACCCCGGCGCCGTTTTGATAGAGCCATCCGAGGTTGGCGCACCCGCGCGCCTCGCCGCCGTCACAGGCGCGGAGGTAGAGCCGCGCGGCCTCGGGGTAGTTCACGGTGGTGCCTGCGCCGGACTCGTTCATCCAGCCCAGGCGCGTGCAACTCGGCCACGCCTCGTGGCTGCAGCTCTTCGCGAAGAAGGTCATTGCCCCCGGGAGGTCTCGTGCGACCCCTTCGGCGTCGGCGTGGATGCGCCCGAGGTTGCCGCACGCGATGCCCTCGTTTCCCGCGCAGGCGCGCCCATAGAGAGCGAGGGCGCCGGGCAGGTCTGCGGTCATCCCGGCGCCGGACTCGTGCAGCCAGCCCAGGTTGGTGCACCCGCGCTCGTGGCCGGTGTCGCACGCACGGCGGTAGAGCACGGCGGCGGCGGCGAGGTCGCGGGTCGCTCCGTGACCCACTTCGCGCATCCAGCCCTGGTGGGTGCAGCCCGCGGCGAGGCCTCCCGCGCACGCGCGGCGGTAGAAATCGAGTGCGAGAACGTCGTTTGTCGCGATCTCGGTGCCGTGCTCGTAGCGGTCACCGAGCGTGTCGCAGGCGGCGAGGTCGCGCCGGTCGCAGCGGGCGCGCAGGGCCGCGATAGGCCCGCTCTCGGTCGGCGAGACGGGTCGCTTGCGGCAGCCGAATGCGCCGAGGTGGAGCGTCACCACCAGCGCGAGAATCGGCCATGGGAGAGGTCGTGGCATCGGCGGCATCGCAACCGCGAACGCTCCGCTTGTCGAGCGCGGAATCCACGCGAGCCCGCGAATCGCGCGTCGGCGATGGTACGGTCGCGCGGTGCGACGCCTCGGATTCGCTGCCATGCTCGTCGCGGCCTGCGCCACCGCTCCGACGGCGGCCCCCACCGAGTTGGCGGACGCCTCTCCTCCCTTGGTGGACGCCATCACTGGCACCGAGGTTTTTCCCGCCGACGTTCCGCTCGGGGACGTGATGACGGTCGTGGTGTTTCGAGTGCCCGACAACACGCCGCCGGGCGCGGAGGTCTTCCTCGCGGGGACAGTCAACGGCTGGGCGTCCGCGGACCCACGCGCCCGGCTTGAGCGCAACGCTGTGGGGGCGCTCGCGGTGCGTCTCGGCGGGCTCGCGCCGGGGCAGCGGGTGGAGTTCAAGTTCACCCGCGGAAGCTGGGCGACCGTGGAGCGCGCGGACCGCGGCGGCGACGTGTCCAACCGAGTCGCCGTATTCGACCCCGTGCACCCCGTGGTGGCGCTCTTCGTCGAGCGCTGGGCCGACCTGCCGGCGCCCGCCAGTACGCGCTCGGGGGACGTACGGATGCTGCGCGACGTGGTGGTTCCGCAGCTTGGGAGCACGCGCAACGTGTGGGTGTATCTCCCGCCGGGATACGCCTCCGCGAGCGAGCGTTACCCCGTGACGTACATGTTCGACGGGCAAAATCTCTTCGACGCGCGCGCCTCGGCCTTCGGCAGCGAGTGGCAGATCGACGAGGCGCTCGAGGCGATGCACTACGAAGGTCGCCTGCCCGGGATCATCGTCGTCGGCGTTGAAAACAGCGCCGCGCGCGGCTGTGAATACAACGTGTTCGCGAGCGATCCGCACCCGGCGTGCGGCGATCGGTCGGCGCTCGGCGATCGCACCGTTGGCTTCCTCGTCGAGACCCTCAAACCCCGTATTGACAGGGATTTTCGCACGCGTCCGGGGCGCGCCGACACCGCCGTTGCAGGCAGTTCGATGGGCGGCTCGATGGCCGTGCGCGCGGGCTTCTCGCACCCGGACATATTCTCCCGCGTCGCCGCGCTCTCGCCCAGCTACCAGAACACCCTCGCGGCCACTCCCGCGATGCCCGCCTACGTGCGCGCGCAGCGTCTCACGCTGCCGTTTCGGCTCCATCAGGACGTGGGCACCGCAGAGCACATTCGCGAACTAGGCCCGGACGTGATCACTCGCAACATGCTTGCCGTGCGCGACGCTGCCCGTACCGCGGGCCTCGTCGGTGAATCGCAGCGGACGCTCCTCGTCGAGGGCGCTACGCACGACGAGCGCGCGTGGTCGGCGCGTGTCCGCGAGGTGCTCGGGTGGCTCTGGTCGCCGTGAGTTGCGCTCAGGGCCTTTCGCTGGAGATCAGCTGAGTTCGACCCGATCGCGTCCGGCTTCCTTCGCGCGGTAGAGGGCGCGATCGGCTTGCTGGTAGGTCGCTTCGAAATCGAGCCAGTGCGTGGCATCGACGGTCGTGGCGCCGACGGAGATCGTCACGTAGCCCGCGGCGCCGCTCTCGTGGGGTATCGCCAGGGCGCGCACTGCCTCGCAGAGCTTCTCCGCGACGAGCCCTAGCTGGTCGGGCCGCTCGATGGTCACGAGCACGGCAAACTCCTCGCCGCCGACGCGAAAGAGCCGGTCTGTGTCCCGTCGCAGCGTGGCGCGCAACGCTTCGGCGACGGTGCGCAGAATGAGATCACCCGCGGGATGCCCGTAGCGGTCGTTGAATTGTTTGAACTGATCGATGTCGATGAGCGCGAGGCCCACCGCCCCGCCGCCGCGGCGGACGCGGGCGAGTTCGGCGCGCACGACCTCATCGAAGTGTCGGCGGTTGAAGACGCCCGTGAGCGCGTCGCGCACCGTGAGCGCTGCAAGCTGCCGGAGCGATCCCGTGAGCGAGACGAGCAGCACGAGGCTCGCCAGCATGAAGAGCACCATGCAGCCGTAGACCATCGACTCCCGCAGGGCGCGGACGACGAGGGTGCGCCGCGGCGTGACCACCGCGAGATGCCATCCGGTGGGCCTCAGCGGAAACATCACGACCTCGCGATCGCCGACGCGGGTGAGCCTCCCGGGGCGCAGCGACGTGATGGGGATCAGCCCGCGCAGCGCAGTGGGGTCGAGCACGTCTTTTCCAGCTGCATTGAGCAGGTGCACCGAAGCGCCGGGGACCCGGTAGCTCGCGAGCAGCCAGGTGAAGGTTCGGATGCTCACATCGACGTTGACGCTGCCGACGAGGCGACCGTCGGAGACCACCCTGCGACTCACCGTCGAGAGCAGGCCCTTGCCGCCGGTGTCGGTGTAGATGCTCGACCAGAAGTTGCGGCGGTTGGCGTCGTCGGTGCCGAGCGCGCGGCTGCGCAGCAGATCGTGGCTCCAGAAGAACTCCTCCGGGCCGACTCGCGGGTACAGGTACACGAAGCCCCGGAGGGACAGGTAATAGACCCACGGGACGTCGCGCTCGGGTGCGGCGATCGCTCGAAATGTAGGCGAAAGCGCGAAGGCCGCGGCCATCTCGTCGGCGGCGGGTGAACCCTGCACCGGCATGGGTCCCTCACCGGTGAGGTTGCCGATTTCCGCTGGGGAGTAGCCCGGCGGAACATCGAGCGTGAAGCCATGATGAGCGGGCACCGCAAGGAGGTGCGAGGCCACGTTGGCGGTCGGACGCGCGCGGCCGGCCAGGGCATCTTCCATCTGCGCAGCCATCGACTCGACGGCGAAGGTACGCAGCCCGATCTCGTGCTCGAAGGCCGCGGCGAGCTGTGCTCCAGCGCTCGTGACGGCTTCGGACTCTCGCCGCTGTGACTCCCGGAAGACCCACGCGGAGAGCACCACCGAGGCGACCAGAGCCACGGCCCCGAAGACGAGCACAAGCGTCCGCGTGCGACGGGTATCGGGGGTGCTCTTGGCGTAGGAGGGCAACATTGGGGGTTGGACGATTCCTGGCGGTCAGCGCTGACCAGCGAGGATCGTCACCGACGTGATGCGCGTCGGCGTGGCGGGCGGCTCGCCGCGGACGATCTGGTCGAGGACGGCGAGGTCTGCGGGTCCGAGTACGCGGCCGAATACGGTGTATTGGCCGTCGAGGTTCGGGGTCGCCGCGAGGGTCAGGTAGAACTGCGAGCCGTTGCTGTTGGGGCTTGTGGAGCGCGCCATGCCGATGACCCCGGGGGCGTCGAAGCGCAGTTCATCGACGACCTCGAGGCCGAAGGTGTAGCCCGGTCCGCCGCGGCCCCAGGTGGTGCGAGCGCCGTCCACGGTGTTGGGGTCGCCCCCCTGCGCGACGAACCCTTCGATCACCCGATGAAACGCGACACCGTCGAAGAAGTGATTGCGCGCTAGCCAGACGAAGGAGTTGACCGTGACGGGCGTGGCGTCCTCGAAGAGGTCGAGGGTCATCGCGCCGACGTCCGTGGTGATGGTCGCCCGGTAGTCGTAGCCGGGCATGAGCATCGCCTCGGGAGCCGCGTCGAAGCGACGAATCGGCATCGCCGAGAGAGCGGGCAAAGCGCTGTAGCTGAGCACTGGAGCATCGACGACCGCGCCGCGATCGAGCGCCACCGGGACGTCCGTGCCGGGGTTGATCGGGATGACCCTCGCGTCGCTCGTGACGCTGAGGTCTTGCGTGGCTGCGTCGGCCGCGTCGGGATCACCCGGGGACGACGCAGAGCACGAAGCGAGCGTGAGCAGCAAGGCCGGAAGGAATCGCATCGATCGAGAGCGGACCACGAACCCGCGGTCGCGTCGATGTTCGGACGGAATTCATCGATGGTCGCGGCTTGATGTGAGCGCGGGGGAGGGGCCTCGATGACGGTTTCGCCATCGGTCGAGTGGCAGACCGGGCGTGGCAGCCGGTCGTCGTCGGGTCGAGCGCGAGGATTCGCCCTCCGGAGACGCCCGGGGGGCGGTAGCATCGAATGCTCCATGGCGTTGCCGCAGTTGGTTCCGGGGATGATATTCGCGCGGGATTACCGCGTGTTGAGGCACCTGAGCGCCGGTGGGATGGGCGCGGTGTACGTCGTCGAGCAGGTGAGTACGCAACGCCAGCGAGCGTTGAAGATCATGCTGCCCGAACTCGTGCGCGACCCGAAGAACCGCGAGCGCTTCACGCAAGAGGCGACCGTCGGCGCGCGCATCCGCAGTGATCACCTCGTCGAGGTGGTGGCGGCAGGCATCGACGAGGCCACGGAGACCCCGTGGATGGCCATGGAACTCCTCGAAGGCGAGGAGCTTGCGCAGGTGTTGGAGAAGCGCGCGCTCGCGCCCGGGGAGATGCTGGAGGTCTACCGGCAGCTTTGTCATGGCCTCGGCGCCGCGCACCGCGGGGGCCTCGTGCACCGCGACCTCAAGCCCGAGAACATCTTCCTCGCGCACGCTCGCCGCGATGGCGCGCCGTACACCGTCAAGATCCTGGATTTCGGCATCGCCGTGGTGATCGACGAGTCGCGCACGGCGGCGATGGCGACATCGACCCTGGGCTCGCCCCTCTGGATGGCGCCGGAGCAGGCGGAGCAGGGCGCCATCCGGCCCGCGACGGACGTTTGGGCGCTCGGGCTTATCGGGTTCTATGCGCTCACCGGGATGTACTACTGGCGCGTCGCGCACCGTGACTTTGCCCTCGCTGTGCTGCTCAAAGAGATCTTCGTGGACCCGATCGACCCAGCGACCGTGCGCGCGGGCCTCTATGGTCGCGCGGGGATGATTCCGCCGGGCTTCGATGCGTGGTTCGCGCGGTGCGTGGTTCGTGAACCGGCGCAGCGCTTCCACGACGCCAACGAGGCGCTTGCGGCGCTCATCCCGGTGCTCTCCAACGCGGCGGGAATCCCCGTGATGGCGCAGACGTACCCCGGGCCGCTGCCCACCGCCGCGCCGCTCGCGACACCACCCGGCTACGGGCCCAGCGGGCCGCTCAACGCCGCGCCGATGTCACTCCCGATGCCCACCCCGGCGGGGTACGGATCGGGTCCGTTGGTTCATCCGACGATGGCGCAGCCGGGCTATGGGCCGCCGTCGCAGGGCTACGCGCCGCCGCCGATGCCGCCGAAGAGCGGAGCGTCGATGGGGGTGCTCGTCGGGCTCGCGGTCGTGGTGTTGTGCATCGCAGCGGTGCTGGGCGTCGCGCTCGCGCGGAGCGGAGCCAACTCGACGAAGTCACCCACGGCGGGTGAGGTTCCGCCGCCGCCGGCCACCACCACGGCGACGGCGACGCGCACGATTCCAGGCTACCACCCACCGGAGTGTCGCGGCACCGGGATGGACCGCGACCTCGCCGGTCTCGGCGGCGTGGTGCAACTTGCGGCGGGGCGCTTTCACTCCTGCGCGCTCCAGCGCACCGCAACCGTCGCCTGCTGGGGCTGGAACAGCTCTCGTCAGATCGGCAACGACACCACCGAAGATCAACTCACCCCCGTGCTTGTTCCGGGCCTCGGCAACGTGCGTCAGATCGCGGCGGGCGAGCAGACCACCTGTGCGCTGCTGCAGACGGGGCAGGTGTTGTGTTGGGGTTTGCTGCTGCGCGGTGCGCGCGGCCAACCGACTGCGATTGACGGTATCGAGGGCGCGACCTCGGTGACGGTTGGCGGGTTCCACGGTTGCGCGACGCTGGCCGACGGCACGGCGCGCTGCTGGGGGCAAAACGGCAACGGACAGCTCGGCGACGGCACCGACAGCCTGCGCTTCGCGGCGGTGCCGGTACTGGGCCTCGCCAACCTGGTGCAGGTGGCGGCCGGGGCGCAGCACTCCTGCGCGGTCGATCGCGGGGGCTTCGTGTGGTGCTGGGGCCAGCAGGAGCAGGGACAGATCGGTAACGGACACCGGGCGCGCGAGCCGGTGACGAGGCCGACCCTGGTGCCCGGGGTGACCGATGTGGCGGCCCTCGCGGCGGGGGAGAGCCACACGTGCGCGCTGCGGCGCGATGGCTCGGTGTTGTGCTGGGGATCCAACGCACAAGGCGCAGTCGGCGTGGCGGGCGAAGGGATTCAGCCGAACCCGGTGATCGTCGCGGGCGCGGGGCCCGCGGTGCGCATCGCGGCGGGCTACCACCACACGTGCGTAGTGCGCCGCGACCGGTCGCTGGTCTGCTGGGGCGAGAACACCACCTGCCAGATCGGGGTGGGCAGTTTTCAGGCGCCGCGCGGTCCGCTACTTGTGGCGCGCGCGGGGCCGGTGGCGGAGCTTGGGCTCGCGGGAATGCACACCTGCGTGGTGCGGCCCGACACGACGGTTCGCTGCTGGGGATTCAACAACTACGGACAGCTCGGCAACGGCACCACCGCCGCGGGCATCGACATCGACTACGGCCAGCGGCCCTAGTACCGCCTGGGGTTCTGAGCGAGCGAAACGCCTTGCGAGGGCCCTCGCGCCACTCGGAGATTGTCGCTCACCCCCCTTGCGAGGGTGGGCAATCGCTCCAATCCCTGATTGTGAAGTGAAGCCGTGGGGAGGAAGGTTCGTCCTTCGCCACCGGAGGCCTTCAACATGATCTTCACTCGCCGCTCGACTTCGATGCTTGTCCCCTTCCTCGCAGCGCTCGGCACGCTACTCGTCGCGGTCCCGGCTTCGGCGCAGTTTCGTTGTCCGCCTGGGTTCACGCGCACTCGATGGGGCCGTTGCGCTCCGTTCCGGGGCCAGGCCTGTCCACCCGGACAGAGGTTTCGAAACGGCATGTGCGTCACCGTCGCCGTGCCGCAGCCGGTGGCCTGTCCGCCGGGTTACGCCTTCCTCAACGGATCGTGCGTCCCGATGCAGCAGCCGACCGTGGCCTGCCCGCCGGGCTACTCCTTCGCCAACGGATCGTGCGTCCCGATGCAGCAGCAACCGCCCGTGGTCTGCCCGCCGGGGTTCTTCCTCTCCAACGGCCGCTGCCTCCAGATGGGGCAGCCCGCACCGATCCTCTGTCCTCCCAACACCGTCCTGAGTAACGGTGTTTGCACCCCGCTCGCGATGCCGTCGCAGCCCGTCGCATGCCCGCCGGGGTACTTCTTCGCCAACGGCACCTGCATCCAGGGAGGCGCCCAGCCCGTGGCGTGCCCCCCTGGATGGTTCTTCGTTAACGGACAGTGCCGCCCGCGCTGATCGCCCTCCCTCGCTAAGCCATTCGCATCCCCCCATCGCGTCGAAACACCACCGCGAGATTGTTTGCGGGCATCGCCACCGTCTCGACGTGCGCGATGCCGTGCGCTTGAGCCTCCGCGACGACAGCCTCGAGGTCGCGCACCCCCCAGCGCGGGTCGCGCCCGCGGAGGTCTTCGTCGAATGCTGCATTGCTCGGCGCAGTGTGAGCGCCTGCCACCCGATACGGCCCGTAGAGCACTAGCGGTGCACCCGGAGAAAGCACCCGCGCGGCCCCGCGCAGCAGCCCCACGCACGCCTCCCACGGCGCGATGTGCACCATGTTGATGCACACCACCGCGTCCGACACGTCCACCGGCCACACCGCCGCCGCATCGAGCGCCACCGGCGGCAGCACGTTGCGCAGCCCCGCCTGCGCGGCCCAGGCCGCGATGCTTGCTCGCGCCGCAGCGCTCGGGTCCGACGGCTGCCACGTCAGCGCGGGAAGGCTCTCCGCAAAGTAGATCGCGTGCTCGCCGCTACCGCTCGCGATCTCCAACACCACGCCGCGCGCCGGGAGTACCCGCCCGAGCACCGAGAGGATGGGATCACGATTGCGCAGGGTAGCAGGGGCGAAACGTCGGTCGTCGGGGGTGGTCATCCCCGGGAGGATACTCCCGGCGGCCTTGCGCGGATCAACGGGTCATCGCCGGCAGCGCCCCGCTTAGGGCTTCGTGCGGGTGCTGATTTCCGCGTGCGGGTGCGGGGGTTCAACGGCGCGGGGGGAGGGGCCGCGATGTCGGCTCTTGACGCGCTCCGGCGACTCGCACCAGTACGCTCGGCAACCGACCATGCAGCGATTGTTGTCCGACCTCGTCGATCTTCTCGCGCTCGAGCGCCTCGACCGCGATCTCTTCCGCGGACGCAGCCAGGACCTCGGCTGGGGCGCCATCTTCGGTGGCCAGGTGCTGGGCCAGGCGCTCTCCGCCGCTGCACAGACCGTCCCCGCGGACCGCTCGGTGCACTCGCTCCACGGGTACTTCATCCGCGCAGGCGACCTCAACCGCCCGATCATCTACTCCGTGGGTCGGCTTCGCGACGGCAAGAGCTTCGTCACCCGCCGCGTCGATGCCGTGCAGGAGGGCGAGGCCATCTTCAGCCTCGAGGCGTCGTTTCAGCGCGAAGAAGAAGGACTCGAACACCAGGACCCGATGCCCGACGTCCCGCCCCCAGAGGCGTTGCGCTCCGAGCGCGACCTCGCCCTGGCCTTCGCCGACCGTCTCCCGGAGGCGTTTCGCGCCATCGCCACCGCCGAGCGGCCCATCGAGATCCGCCCCGTCGAGCCGCGCAATCCCCTCAAGCCCATCGCCGTCGAACCCCGTCGGCACCTCTGGGTGCGGGCCATCGATGCGCTCCCGGATGTCCCTGCGCTGCATCGCTACATGCTCGCCTATGCGTCGGATTTCTCCTTCCTCGGCACCGCGATGGATCCGCACGGCGTGAGCTGGCTCACCCCGGGGATGCAGGTCGCATCGCTCGACCACGCGATGTGGTTTCACCGCCCGTTTCGCTTCGACGACTGGCTTCTCTACGCCGTCGATAGCCCCTCGGCGTCGGGCTCCCGGGGCCTCGTCCGCGGCCGCTTCTTCGACCGCGCCGGACGCCTCGTCGCGAGCTGCGCCCAGGAGGGCCTGATTCGCCGCCGTCCCTAAGGCGTCTTCTTGCGCCGCGGCTTCGCAGGCGTCGCGCTCGGCTTGCGCACCCACTTTGGCTTCGTCGCAGGCTCCGCGCCGGGCAAACCCGCCTCGAACGGAAACACCGCCCTGCACCCCTCCCGCCAGCGTGAACACCCCCACGCCCGCCGCCCAACGATCAGCGTCCCCGCGCCACACACAGGGCACGCCACGCCCGTCCCGCTGCCCAGCGCAATCGTCGTCGGGGCCACCGTCGTCGGGGCCACCGTCGCCGGCCGCGCTCCGCTCTCTCGCGACGCCCGCATCGCACCCGGCGCGGCGATGCCCGGCGCACTGGACACCCGCTTCACCAGATCACGCACGGCGTCCTTGATGTCGCGCATGAAATCCGCGCGCTTCTCGACGCCTCGGGCGATGCGCGCGAGCCGCTCCTCCCACGCTCCGGTGAGCTCCGCCGAGGCCAACTGCGGAACCGGTAGCCCGTTGATGAGCGCCTCACCCAGGGCGGTAGACACCAGCGATTTCTGCTCCCGCTCTGCGTACCCTCGAGTAATCAGCGTCTCGATCATCGAGGCCCGCGTGGCCGGCGTCCCCAGGCCGCGCTCCTTCAGTGCCTCGCGCAGGGCTTCGTCGTCCACCTGACGCCCCGCGGACTCCATCGCTCCGAGGATGCTCGCGTCATTGAAGCGTCGCGGCGCCTGCGTCTGCTTCTTCTCCGCTGCGTAGCGCCCGGTGAGGCTCTCTCCCTCGCGCAGCGCCGGAAGCGTCTGCGTGTCGTCGCGACCGCCCTTGGACTCCTTCGCCGAAGGCTCGTCGTCGCCGAAGCCCGCGACCTCCTGCCAGCCCGCCGCGACCCGCACGCGCCCGCGCGCCACGAATCGATCGGGCGGAGGAGGCAGCGCATCGATGAGCCGATCGTCGGTCTCTTCTTCCTTCTTTTCGTCGTCCTTCGGGGCGCGCTTCGTCGCCGTGCGCGGTGTCGCGCTCCCGGCCCCGACGACCACCAGCGCCACCGTCTGATCAAACTCCGCGTCGGGGTAGAACACCCCTAAAAACCGCCGCACCACCAGGTCGAACAGCCGCCGCTCGTCCGGGGCCAGCGCGTGCAGCGAACCCTTGTGGTCCGTGGGAATGATCGCGTGGTGGTCGCGCACCTTGCTGTCATCGAAGACCCGCCCCGCGCGGGGTAGCGGCGCCCCGAGCAGCCGCTGCGCGAAGCCCGCGTATTCCGATTGTTCACCCACCACACGAATCACCTGCGGAAGCGTCTCGTGCATTCCCTTCTGCAGATGCCGCGAGTCCGTGCGCGGGTACGTCAGCACCTTGTGCTTCTCGTAGAGCGCCTGCGCGAGGTCGAGAGTGCGCTGCGCGGAGAATCCGTAGCGCCCGTTGGCCGTGCGCTGCAGCGACGTCAGATCGAAGAGCATCGGCGGTGCCACCCGCTGCCGCTTCGTCTCGACGGACTCCACCCGCGGCCCGTGCGGCATCCCCACCTGCTCCGCGGACCGCGCGATGAGACCCTCCGCAACCGCGGCCCGCCCGAGCCGCTGCCGTCCGTCGTAGGTCCAGCGCGCAGCGAAACGGACGTTCGTTGCGGTCGCAAACTCCCCCGCGATCTCCCAATAGTCCTTCGGTACAAACGCACGAATCGCCTGGTCGCGCGCCACCAGCATCGCCAGCGTCGGGGTCTGCACCCGCCCCACGGAGAAGAGCGCGTCGCTCCCGGCGCTACGTCCGCGAACCGTCACCGCTCGCGTTGCGTTGATGCCCACCAGCCAGTCGGCCTCCGAGCGGCAGCGCGCAGCGTCGCCGAGGGCGTCGTACTTCGCCGATGGCTCCAGCCGCGCAAACCCGTCGCGGATGGCCGCCTCGGTGAGCGAAGAAATCCAGAGCCGACGCACCGGCGCGCGGCCCCCCGCAAGCTCGTGGCAGAGCCGGAAGATAAGCTCCCCCTCGCGCCCCGCATCGCACGCGTTCACCACCTCGGCGAACCGGGGGTCGCGCAGCAGCGTCCGAACCACCTTCCACTGCGACGCCGAGCTTCGCACCGGACGCAGCTTGAAGGCCTCGGGCAGCATCGGGAGCGTCGCCATTCGCCAGGGTTTCCATCCCGGATCGTAGGCGTCAGGCTCCTCCAGTTCGACGAGGTGCCCGAGGCACCAGGTGATCACCCGACCGTCGCCCTCGATGCACCCCTGGCCGCCGCCGCGCACCCCGAGCGCGCGGGCCAGATCGCGGGCCACACTGGGCTTCTCTGTGATGATGAGCTGCATCCGTAGTCCCGATGCTATGCCGCCCCGGCGCGCCTTCGCGCAAGCGCTCGTGACGGACTATGTCCACACACCCCTCGAGCCGTGACGGCGGCTTCTGCTTCTGCCACAACCCCGGGCGATGCCCGCCGTGCTTCGCCCGATGACCCTCTGCACGCTGACGCTCCTCGCCGGGTGCAGCATCGATTTTGACCATTTTCTCCGCGGTCCTGGCGTAGACGCTGGCACTCCCAGGGACACCGGCGCGGCTCCGACGGACCTCGGCGTCACCCCGCCGCGGGATGCCGGTGTGGTGACGGTCACAGACACCGGCGTAGTGACTCCGCCCAGCGACACCGGGGTTGTCGCGCCCACCGACACGGGGATCGTGGCCCCGCGGCTCTGCCACGCGCCCTACCTCCTCGCAGTCGCGGAGAACCTCGACGCCAACACCGCGCGCTTGCTCCGCTGGTCGTTCGCGGACGACCTTCGCTGCGACGACCTCATGATCAACATCGCGCACCCGCGCGCCATCGGCGTCACGTTCGATACCGCCAGTGACCTTGGTGGACCGCAACTCATCGTGGTCAACGACTCCGCCGTCAGTGTCGTTGATGCGACCAGCGGCGCGGTCATCCGTGACCTCTCCGTGCCGGGTCAGCCGCGCTCGGTCTTCGACATCGTCTCCAACGGCGTCGGAACCTTCGCGGTGGCCTATTCGTTCATGGGCGACTCGCCCCCCGGCAGCGTTGGCAACGTGCGGGTCTTCGATCATCGCGACAACAACCTCCGCGAGGTCCAGGCCTGGAACCGCAATGTCCAGTTCGGCCTGAGCGTCCGCTCGATGACGGCCTTCCCCGGCAACCAGGGCCAGTATCTTCAGCTTCGTCCCGCGGACAGCACCGGCAGCGGGTACTCGGCGTCCATCATGTTTCCATCGAGCAGCGGCTTCCACACGGCCACGACTCCCCCGATCATTGCCAACCGCAACGGTGCCCAGACGATCAGCGCGTATCGCACCGTCGATCGCCGCGGCCACTACGCTCTGCCCCAGTCCGGGAGCGGCACCGTTCCGGTTGTCTACATCGCAGGCAGCAGCCCGTCGTCGGCCTCGCTGACTGACGTCTTCCAGCCGACGGTGCGATGCGCCGAAGCGTGTCCGGGAATCACCCGCGCGGTGGCCTACCCCGACGAGGAGTTCTCCGCCGCGGCCATCTGCGAAATCAGCGGAACGCAGTACACCGTCGTGCGCTTCGGCGGCGCAAGCATGGGCTGCCACCTGCTCGACACGGACGCCCTCGGCGGCCGCTGGCGCATCAACGACCTCGCCGTCATGCCTCGCTGAATTCGCGCGATTGGCCTCCGCGCGGGGCCTGTCTATAGTCCCGCATCATGGCGTCCTTCACCGAGCTTCTCCACCTCATCGCGCGATGGGTCCACCTCATCGCCGGCATCATGTGGATCGGCAATTCGATGCTCTTCAACTGGCTCGACCGCAACCTGGTGATGCCCGACCACCCCGAAAAGGGACTCGTCGGCGAAAACTGGATGATCCACAGCGGTGGCTTCTACCAGGTGAAGAAGATCAACCCCGAGCCGGGAGCGCTCCCGAAGGTTTTGCACTGGTTCAAGTGGCAAAACGGCATCACCTGGCTGACCGGCATGTCGCTGCTCGTCCTCGTCTATTACATGGGCGGCGCGGCGCTCATGACTGACGCCGCGGTCTCGCGCATCACCGGCCCACGCGCGGTCGCACTGGGCGTCGGTTGCGTCGCGGCGGCGTGGGTCTTTTACGACCTGCTCTGGCGCTCTCCGCTGGGCAAGCGGCAGACGCTCTCCTTCGTGCTCTCCATCGCCATCGTGCTGGGCCTGTCCGGAGTGCTCTTCCACTTCCTGAGCGGGCGCGCGGCGTACATGCATGTCGGCGTCATGCTCGGCACCCTGATGACCGGCAATGTCTGGTTTGTCATCGTCCCTTCGCAGAGCGAGTTGGTGAACGCCACGCGCGAGCACCGCCGACAAAACCTCGCCAAAGGCTATCAAGCCAAGGCGCGCTCGATTCACAACAACTACATGACCTTTCCGTTGCTGTTCATCATGATCAGCAACCACTTTCCGCTCACCTTCGGGCACTCGCTCAACTGGGCGGTGCTGCTCGTCCTGGCCTTCGGCAGCGCCCTCATCCGCCACTTCATGAACATCCGGTTCACGTGGCAAAACTGGCTCCTCCCGACCACCCTGGTCTTCTTCGCGACCTGCGTGGCGACGCTTGTTTTCTTCTCGTACCCCACCGGGTTTGAGCACCACGTGAGCAGCGCGACGGGCCCGCAGCACTGGGCGGACGTCGAGCCCATCTTCCAGCAGCGCTGCGTGCCGTGTCACTCCACGCATCCCACGCACGCCGCGGTCACCGTCGCCCCCAACGGAATCATCTTCGAGCGCTACGCCCAGGTTTCCCAGTGGAAGGAGCGCATCAAGCTACGGGTCGTGACGCTCCACAACATGCCGCTCAACAACGCCACGCAGATCACCGACGCCGAGCGCGACCGCATCGGCGCATGGATCGATCAGGGCGCCACCGCAGACTAAGAGAAAGACACCGGACATGGCAGTAGACACGATCTTTCGCGCGCGCCGCGTGGTGACGCCCGAGGGTGTACGCGCCGCTTCGGTCCACGTGCGTGACGGGCGCATCGCGCGGGTGGCCGCCTACGACGACGTGCCCGCCGGCGCGCCGGTCATCGACGCGGGCGAGCACGTGCTGATGCCTGGCGTGGTCGATACGCACGTACACATCAACGAGCCTGGGCGAACCGAGTGGGAGGGCTTCGGGAGCGCCACGCGCGCCGCCGCCGTCGGGGGCATCACCACGGTGGTGGACATGCCGCTCAACAGCCTCCCGCCCGCCACGAGCGAGGCCGGGCTGATGACCAAGGCCGAGACCATGGACGGTCGCTGCTTCGTGGATGTTGGTTTGTGGGGTGGTGCCATCCCCGAGAACACCCGCGACGATGCCGCGGTGCTCGCTCGCGTGCTTGATCGCGGAGCCCTTGGTTTCAAGTGTTTCCTCGCCCCCTCCGGGGTCGATGAGTTTCCATGTGTAAACGCCGACGAGGTGCGTCGCGCGCTCATCCGACTGCATGGCACCGGGGCGGTTTTCATGGTGCACGCTGAACTTCCCGGCCCGCTCGACGCGGCTGCGCGAGCGATGGCCGCGGAAATGCCGCCGCCGGATAGTCGGGCCTACGCCACCTGGCTGCGTTCGCGCCCGCCCGCGGCGGAAGACGAGGCCGTCGCGCTGCTCTACAGGCTCTGCAAGGAGATCGGGACGCCCGTCCATGTGGTGCACCTCTCCTCCGCGGGCGCCCTCGGGACGCTCGCGCGGGCCCGGGACGAAGGGGTTCCGCTGAGCGCCGAGACGGCCCCGCACTATCTGCATTTCACTGCCGAACAGGTGCCCGACGGGGCCACCTGGTACAAGTGCGCGCCGCCCATCCGCGACCGCGGCAATCGCGACAAGCTCTGGCAGGCCCTCGAAGACGGGCTGATCTCGATGGTGGTGTCCGACCACTCGCCCTGCACGCCGGACCTCAAGCGCATCGACACCGGGGATTTCGTGGCCGCGTGGGGCGGCATCGCGGGGCTGCAGTTTAGTTTCCCGGCGGTGTGGAGCGAGGCGCATGCCCGCGGCATCGCCCTCGAGCGCGTGGTCGAGTGGATGTGCGCGGCGCCCGCGCGACACGCTGGAATCGCCGGTCGCAAGGGCGCCATTGCGGAGGGCCGCGACGCCGATCTGGTGATGCTCGACCCGGACGCGACCTTCGTGGTGCGCGCGCCGTTTATCCACCATCGCAACAAGCTGACCCCCTACGAGGGCGAGACGCTGCGCGGCGTGGTGCGCGCGACCTACCTCCGCGGGCAACCGGTCTACGACGGAACCAACCCCCCACAACAAAGCGCCCACGGACGCTGGATCGCACGCTCATGAGCACTCCCCATTTCACCGATCTGATGGACCTCGCCTCGCTGCGCCTGCGGGCGGCGGTGATCGCCGCGAGCGACGATTTCTTCGCCGAGAAGGAGAACCTCCTGAAGCCCGCCGAGGCGGTGTTTCTCCCGCATGAGTACACCGACCGCGGGAAGTGGATGGACGGCTGGGAGAGCCGCCGCAAGCGGGTGGAAGGCTTCGACTGGGCCATCGTGCGATTGGGCGTTCCGGGGGTCATCCGCGGGGTCGTGGTGGATACGGCGTTCTTTCGCGGAAACTATCCGTCGCACTGTTCGATGGAGGCGTGCGCGGCCCGCACCGACGCCCGCATCGAAGAGCTCACCGACCCTTCCCTGGAATGGATCGAAATTCTCCCTCGCTCACCCCTCAACGGCGACGCGAAGAACCCGTTTTTCATCGAGGTTCCGTTCGCGTTCAGCCACGTGCGCTTGAACATCTTCCCCGACGGCGGCGTGGCCCGATTGAGGGTGTTCGGCGAGGCGGTTCCTGACTGGCGTCGCACTGGGCACGCGCGCGGCGAGGTGGACCTCGCGGCGGCGGAAAACGGCGCCCATGTCCTCACCTGCAGCGACATGTTTTTTGGCGAGCGGCGCAACCTGATCATGCCCGACCGCGCGCTCAACATGGGCGACGGCTGGGAGACCCGCCGCAGCCGCGGTCCGCACCATGACTGGACGCTGGTGAAGCTCGCCGCGCGCGGCACCCTCTCGCGCCTCGTCATCGACACGCATCACTTCAAGGGCAACTACCCCGACACGTGCCGGGTGCTCGTCTGCGACGCCACGGGGGAGGGCGGCGAGGCGCGGCTCGACGACGCGGCCGCGTGGCGCGAGGTGCTCCCGCGCACGAAGCTGCAAGCCGACACCCGCCACTGGTTTGAAGACCAGCTCGCGCCTTCGGGGGAGGTCACGCACCTCAAGATGGAGGTGCACCCCGACGGCGGCGTGAGTCGCCTGCGCGCCTTCGGAACACTCTCTCCGGAAGCCCGACTCGGCCTCGGTCTCGCCCGCTTCAACACGCTGACGCCGACCGCGCAGGAGTCCGACCTGCGTTCCTGTTGCGGCTCGACCCGATGGAACGAATGGATGCGCGATGGTTCGCCCTACGCCTCGGTGGCTGCGTTGCGCGCGGCAGCGGACGCGGCGTGGTCGCGGACGTCTTCGGACGACTGGCACGAGGCCTTCCGGGCGCACCCGCGCATCGGAGAGAAGAAGGCCGCGGCTGGGCAAGGTGCGACGGCGCAGGCGTGGTCGAGCGCCGAGCAGGCGGGTACCCACGATGCGACCGCGGCGATGCGCGCGGAGCTTGCGGCGATCAACGAGGCCTACGAGGCGCGCTTTGGGTTCATCTACATCGTGTGCGCGACCGGGCGGACGCTCGACGAGATGCTTTCCATCGCGCGCGCGCGGATGACCAACGACCCTGCGACGGAGCTACGCATCGCCGCGGCGGAGCAGCACCGCATCACCCGACTTCGATTGGAGAAGCTCATCGAGCCATGAACAGCATCACCACACACGTTCTCGACACTGCGCGCGGGCGTCCCGCCGCAGGGGTTCCGATCACCCTCGAACACCGCGTGGACGACGGCTCATGGGCGCTCGTCGGAGCGGGCGTCACGGATGAAGACGGCCGTTTGCGCACGCTTGTTCCGTCGGCGGTGCATCTCGCGGTCGGGGTGTATCGGTTGACCTTCGACACGGACGCCTATTTCAACGCCCTCACCCTCGAAGGCTTCTTCCCCGAGGCGGTGATCGTCTTTCGCGTCCGCGACGCGGGGCAGCACCACCATGTTCCGCTGTTGCTGAGCCCCTTCGGGTTCAGCACCTATCGCGGTAGCTGACGTGCGCGCGCTGATCGCCGAGGCCCTCACCTCGGAGGCCTACGCGCCCTTCGGGGATGTCGTCTCTGCTGAGCGCTCGGACATCCCTGCGAAGCCGGCCAATCAGGGCACCGCTGCGCGCCGGGACTTCCTCGCTGCGGTGGCTTCGCTGCGCCCCGGGGCGGCGCTCAACGTGTGCAGCTTCCGATGTTCGCCGAAGACGGCGTGGCCGCTCCCGGTGGCGCTCCTGGAGAAGCATCCGCTATCGACGCAGGTGTTTATTCCCATGAACGCGCGGCGCTACCTGGTGCTTGTCGCGTTGGGCGATGAAGCGCCCGATCTGGCGACCGCGCGGGCCTTCCTCGCTAGCGCGGTGCAAGGCGTGAGCTACCGGCCCGGCGTGTGGCACCACCCGATGATCGCCCTCGACGACACGATCGATTTCACCTGCCTCGTATGGGAAGACGGCACCGCGGGCGATTGCGTGGTGGCGTCGTTGACGGAGGGCGCGCTCATCGTCGGAAGGCCTTGAATCAAGCCTTCACGGTGTCGCCGACATTCTGGTTGAAGTCGGTGCCGTCGGGCAACGTGAATGAGCCACATCACCGGTGATGAACTCCACATCACCGGTGATGAACTCGTGAGCGTCCCCGGGGCGGGTGACCCCCGTTCTGCGCCCGCGAGCACCGTGAGTCCTCGTCCCGGTCGCGCGACCGTGCCATCGTGGGGGCATCACTCGTGATGACCTCCCTGGCCAAGATACTCGTTGTCGATGACGGACCACAAAACGTGCGTCTTTTCAAGCAGATCCTGACGTTGCAGGGGTATCCCGTGGTGACGGCGGGCTCTGGGGCGGAGGCGCTCGAGGTCGTCGCGCGCGAGTCACCACAGTTGATTCTGCTCGACGTGATCATGCCCGGGATGAGCGGCCATGACGTGTGCCGCGCGCTGCGGGCCAACCCAGCGACGGCGACGGTTTCGGTGGTGATGGTCACCGGGCTCGACGCCGTGGACGAGCGCGCGCGCTGCCTCGAGGCGGGCGCCGACGATGTGGTGGGCAAGCCCTTTAGCCGCGACGATCTGCTCGGCCGGGTGCGCACGCAGCTTCGCCTGAAGGCGCTAAGCGACACCGTCGCGGCGCACGAGCGGCGGATCGAGGCGGGCGATCGGTGGGTCCAGCGCAGCCGGGGAGAGGTGGTCGCGAGCATGTCGCACGAGCTGCGCACGCCGCTCAACGCCGTCATCGGTTTCGCCGAGCTGCTCTACGAGGGGCTGGTGGACCCATCGACGCCACAACACAAGGAATACCTCGGCGATATCCTCTCGAGCGGGAGGCAACTCTTGCGCGTCATCGATGACCTCGTGGACGTGGCGCGCCTCGAAAACGGGACGATCCAGCTTCGAAGCGAGCCCGTGTCCATCGAACTGCTGTGGATGCAGGTGTGCGCGGCGGCGACTCCCGTCGCGACGGCGCGCGCGATCCGGCTCGAAGTGGAGATTCACCCCGGGATGCCCGTGGTCGAGGTCGATCCGGCGCGCTTGAAGGTGGTGTTGCGCAACGCTCTCGACGAGGCGATTCACATGAGCCGCGAGGGCGGGCGGGTGGTGATTCGGTCGCAGCCGGAGGACGCCGATCTCTTCTGCGTGGAGGTCGAGGACGAGAGCCCGCTCGAGGCGCGTCCACGCAGGGGTGAAGTGCCCGCGCTCCCGCGGCGAATGATCGAATTCATGGGCGGGACATCGTCGCTCCGTCGCGCTCCGGGCGGGGGCAGCGTGTTCTCGCTGTTGCTGCCTCTACGATCGACATCGGTGCTGCCCGCGGAGAAGAAGTAGGGCCGCACGGCGCTCGATGGTCGCGTCGACGCGGGAGAAAAGCGCGGTCGTGGGGCGACTTTAGCGATGTGGACGTGGCGTGCGCGCGTAGCTCCATGAGAGGGTGCGCCCCCAAACGCGGAGGAGAAGATTCCTCCCGCGTTGTTGATGGAGGAGTCGAAGATGGTCAGCAAGATCCAGGAGAGCGAACCGGGCGCGTGGAAGAACACGGTCACGGGCGTGGGCCTCGGGCGCAAGCTCTTCACCTACGAAGAGGGCGGCACGCTCTACTCGACGAGCGCGAAGTTCGGCACCTTCAAGGCGCTTGGCGAGGGCTACAACACCCGTTTCCTACTCGCTGACAGCAGCGATGAGGGCCTGCTCTACGCGATCGAAAACAGCGGCACCCTGTATCAGATCGACCCGTCGTCGGGAGAGTGGGAGCAGATCGGTGACGACGAGGCATGGGCCGACGTGGTGGCCGCCGACGCGGCGGACGGAACGGTCTACTACGCCGACGAAGACGGCAGCCTCTTCGCGATGCCGGTCGACGGTGGAGACGCGACTGATCTCGGCGAGGGCTACGACACCGCGGCGCTCTTCTTCTGGCAGGGATACGTATACGTGCTCGAGCACGACGGCTCGCTCTACAAGGTCGACGCCGAGAGCGGCGAGTGGGAGATCTTCGGCGCCGAAGGCGCGTACGACGACACGCTCGCGGCGACGATCCACCAGGGTGTCTTCTACGCGGTCGAGGACGACGGTGCGCTCGGCGCCACGACGCTCGACGACGGCGTGTACCAGGAGCTTACCGGCGCTGACCTGAGCGACGTTCGGCACCTTTTCTCCGCCAGCGGCAACCTCTACGGCATCGACAACGCCGGTACGCTCCAGCGCATCGCGCTCTGATCGCCCGCCCGCCTCCTCCCGTTCGTCCCCTCTCCGATAGTCGACGCTGATTCCTGTCTCGCGAGAGCAGTGCGATGCTCCATCGCACCATGCGCAACTCCACCCGATTCCGGATCGGCCTCCTCGCCACATTCGCTCCGCTTCTCCCGCTGGGCTGCGGTGGTTCCGCGACTGCGACCGATGCCTCTGCCGACGCTCCCAGCCCGATCGACCTCGGGTCTGCTGCCGATCGCCCGCCGTCGCTCGATGTGCAAGCGGTGCTCGATGTCCCCGCGGTGCCCGATGTCCCCGCGGTGCCCGATGTCCCCGTGGCGCTCGATGCCCCCGCGGTGCTTGATGTTCCCGTGGCGCTCGATGTCCCCGTGGCGCTCGATGTCGGGCCGAAGTGTCCCGCCGGGCGAGGCAGCCGCCAGTGCTTCACGCTCGCGGAGGTCGAGTCCCGCATCCGCAACCCGCCGGGAGGTCTGCCGCCCCTCGACGCAGGATCCTCCGACGCGGACCTCGCGCCGCTCGACGTGCCCGTCGCCACGAATGGATGTTACGCCCCACGGTATGTTCAGAGCGGCTGTTGCAACCCGGCGTACGCGGTCGAGCGCGTGGGTGACCAGTGCTGCTACCTCTGGTGCGACATGGCGTGCTGCGGTCGCCCGCTGGTGGTCGCCGGGGAGGCCCGCGCAGCGCAGATGGTCCTGGATTCCCCGTGGGCGACTGCGTCTGCGGGAGCGGCTACGGCGCTCGACGCGGCCACTCGCGCAGCGCTCGCGAAGGCATGGCGCGATGACGGTCGAATGGAGCACGCGTCCGTGGCCTCCTTCGCGCGCTTCACGCTGGAGTTGATGGCCCTGGGCGCTCCGCCGGCGCTACTGGCGGATGCCCAACTCGCGGCGCTCGACGAGATCGAGCACGCGCGCACCTGCCTCGCCCTGGCAGCGCGCCTCGACGCCTCCACCGAGGGGCCCGGAGCCCTGGACGTGCGCGGTGCCCTCGACGGGGTGTGCGCGGAGAAGAGCGTGCGCGACGCGATCGTAGAGGGCTGCGTGGGCGAGACGGTCTCCGCGCTGTTGGCGAAGGCGCAACTCGACGGGGCGTCGGAGCCCGAGGTGCGCGCAGTGCTCACCCGCATCGCGGCCGACGAGGAGCGTCATGCGGGTCTGGCGTGGCGCTTCGTTGCGTGGGCGCTGACGGCGCACCCGCACCTGCGCCCTGTGGCTGAAAGGGCGTTTCGCGATGCCCTCGCGCGGGCCCCGGACGCGGTGGGGCCGACCGCGGCGGAGGTGGACCTGAGCGCGTGGCGTGCGTGGGGCCGACTCGATCGGCGAGAGCACACCGCGGAGGTACTCGAGGCGTTGCTGGAGGTGATTGCACCGTGCGCGAAGGCGCTGCTCGCAGGCACGTTGCCGCAGGCAGTGGAGACGGCGCTGCGGGCCTGACGGCTGCGCACGCGCCTCGGGAGAAATCTCAGGGGACTGAGCCCTCGAAGCAGAAGTCTTCCGGCGCGTGCCCGGCAAACATCGCGACGAACTGCCGCAGCGAGGCGGCATCCACGCAGGTCGCCTCGTAGACGGCTCCCCAGGCTGCGGCTGCGATGGGCGTCGTGATGAGGTTGTCGTTGGTAATGACCACGCGTACCCGTGTTGGCGCCGCGTCGTCCGGCATGCACGCAGGATCAAGCGGGAGGCCGTTCATGACCGTGAGGAGCGCGTCGCGGGTGGCGGCGCAGGGGGCCGTGGTGCAGCGGTAGAGAAACGCCACGCCGCCGTGCTCGAGGTTGTGCACCCAGTTGCCGCGGGCGAGGTCGGGCCACGCGCCCCAGCGAGCCCAGTTGCCAAAATGGCTGCCCGACGAGGGCGGGTTGGTCAGCCACTCGATGGGCCCCGCGTCTGGATCGACGTGTGTCCCAGGGAGGGCTGCGACCCGGCGGGCCCGCGCGCCGCAAGCGCCGTCTCCGAGCGGAAACCACGCCCCCAGGCCGCCGTCATCGAGCAGGACTACATCCGCGGCGTCGGTCAACCCGGCGTCCGTGCCCGCCTCGATCGGTGCATCCGGGAGGTTCGCCGGGATGTCCGTGCCGAGGTCTGTGGGAGCATCCAATGCGGCATCGACGGCGACCGCTGGGAGGTCGGTTGTGGGCGCGCGATCGGTCGCGGCGACGTCGGTGGAGGGCGCATCGATCGAGGCATCGACGCCGCCGCCGAGGTCCGTCGTGACCGGCGGACGCACGGGATCACTGCAGCTCGCAATGATGAACGGGAGCAGAAGGCAGGATAGAGCGCGCACGGGAAACCTCGCCGGGAGTGTGTTCAACGAAGGGGCGTAAAGCGAACCCGCCGATGCAGGTCATCGACGGTGTCCGCCAGCGTGGCGATCGGATCGCGGGGAGTCCATCCCAGCTCTCGCGTGGCGCGTCCGCTGTCGCAGTACCAGTAGAGCTGCGCCATCTCCACGCTTACGGCATCCACCGGCGCCTTCACCCCGGCGAACTTCGCCCCGGCCTCCATCAGCCGTGCTCCGAAGGTCGCCAGCGCCCGCGATGGAGGCATGCGCAGCGTCGGCGCCTTCACGCCGGTCACCCGCTCGAGCCGGTCGAAGAACTCCCTCAGGGTGCAGTTGCTCGCGTTGATCAGGTAGCGCTTTCCGGGCGTTCCTTTTTCGTATGCGAGGGCCATCGCCTCCGCGGCGTCGCGCGCGTCTACGTATGCGACGCCGCCCGCCGGCACCGCCGGAATCTTCCGATCGAGGAAGTTCTGCACGTCGCCGGTGGACGAGCCCAGCTCGTCGCCTGGACCCAGCAGCAGCGACGGGTTGACGCTGATCACCGCGAGCGCCGCGCCGTTGGCCCGCAGCGCCTCCTGCTCGGCGTAGAGCTTCGACCGGTAGTACGGAAACTTCTCGATCAGCGCGTACGGCGTCGGGTCATCCTCGCGGCTGACCTGCGTGGCGTCTTCGCTGATGCCGACGGTTCCGCTGGTGCTCGCGTGAATCAACCGCTTCGCTCCGGCGGCCTTCGCAGCCAGCGCCACGTTGCGTGTGCCGAGGACATGCGTGCGCCAGAGCAGTTCGCCGTCGTCGGGGTCGCGGGACACCACGCCCGCGCAGTGAAATACCGCTTCGCAGCCCTCCGCGGCGGCCTGGAGCGAGTCTGCGTCGAGGATGTCCCCCTTCACCGCGGTGATTCCTTCGCGCGGCTTCAAGCGGCCCGGAGTGCGGGCGAGCGCCACGACGGAGTGACCGCGCGCCAGCAGAGCATCGACCAGGTGGGTGCCAAGGAATCCCGTCGCTCCGGTGACCAGTGCCTTCATCGTTGCCTCAATGCTTCAACCCAGTTGGAAGGCGCGCGTGAAGGTCTGCAAGAGGCCCACATCGTTGGACTTCACCTGTCCCGACATGAACTCCTGCACCCCGGGCTGATAGCCCTCGCGCACGATGCGAGTGAACAACTCCGCGCTCGTCTTGAGGACGCAATCCGCGGTGCTCCCCTCGGGCTTGCCGTTGACTACCCGGCACTCCGTTGCGGTGACGGTGACGGACCACTTCGCCTCGGGTTCGGCGCCGAGTGTGAAGTAGAAGCTCACCGGGTCTTCCACCCGACCTGCGAGGAAACGCCGCGGGAGGTCTTCGAAGAGCGCCACAAGTGGATGCTTGCGGGGCGCGTCGTCTTTGGCATCTGCGAGCAGCGACAGGTTGAGCACGGCGCCGTCGCGCAGGGACTCCACGGCGCGCTGCGCGAGGCGCGCCACGGTGCGTGCGGACTCCACGGGCTTCATTCCCCTGGTGAGCCGCCGAAGTTGCTCGAAGTCCAGCGGCGGCCCGATGCGCGCGGTGATGTCCCGCTTCGTCGGAACCACACTGCTCCTGGGCATCGCTTCGAAGGTTCCGCCGAGCCACACCGGCAGCACGTCCACCTCGTGGTGCAGCGCCAGAAACCCCACCGCTCCGAGAAACTTCTGGATGCGCCCGTCCGGGCTGCGCGTGCCCTCCGGGAAGATCAGCACCGTCTTACCGGCGCGCAGGAGCTCCCCGACTTCGTTGAGGGTCTCGTGCAGCCCTGCGTCGCGGTCGAAGCTCGCGACGTTGGTGAGGTTTTCCATCAATGCGCGCTTGATGGCGGTGTCGAAGAAGTAGTCGCGCGCGGCCAGAGCGACGAGGTTCTTGCCGTACGTCCCGAGGGCGTACTTCACGAATCCCATGTCGAGGTGGCTGGAGTGGTTGGCCACCACCAATGCGTTGCGGTTGTGCGGGATGTACGCGCGACCGGTCACTTTCGGCTTCATCAGCGACGCGTAGAACTCGCGCTGCAACAACGACAGCGCCGCCTTCGCTGCGTCCTTCAGTGGCCCTGGGACGTTGAGGCGCAGTCCGTCGTCGTCGTCCGTCGGCGCCGTTGTGCGCGCGTCGTCATGGAGCCGCGCCTGCTCGCTCTCGAGCCCAAGCGCCCGCTCGAGGTCGCCCACCGTTTCGAGCGCCACCAACTCTTGCGGAACCGCCCTCCCGCGAATCGCCTCGAGTGCAACAGCGAGCTCCATCGCCATGAGCGAGTCGTACCCGAGGTCTCCGCGCAGCCGCGTCTTCTCGGTGACGTCCTCCACTGGACGCCGCGCGATCGCAGCGATGGCCTTGCGCACCGGGTTGTCCGTCGAGGTTCGCCCCGCTGCGGGACGCGTCGGCGTGGTCGCTGCGACGAGGCGCTCGACGATGGGCCGCACCTCGTTTCGCTTCACCTTGCGCGTAGCGGTGCGCGGCAGCGTCGCGTCGTACGGGAGCACCACCGCGGGCTGCCACCCGGGCGGCAGGTCGCGCACGGCGTTCTTGAGATTGCGCAGGGCCTTCTCGCGGCGCTGCACACGGTCGTCCGGATCGACGTTGTCCAGGTCGGGCACGGCCAGTAGCGCGAGTCTCTCACCGCCGCGGGTGTCCGCGATGCCGAGCACGACGAGTTCTTTCACGAGCGCGACCTCGCCGAGCGCGCGCTCGACGTCATCGGGGTAGATGTTCTCCCCGTTGGCGGCCACGACGACGTCCTTGCTGCGACCGACGAGGGTCAGACGGCCCTTCTTGTCGATGGCCCCGAGGTCGCCCGTGCGCAGCCATCCGTCTGGCGAGAGCACCGCGGCAGTGGCCTCCGGATCGTCGGCGTAGCCCAGCATCACGTTCGGACCGCGCGCCACGACCTCGCCCACGCCCGACGGATCGGGATTGACGATCTTCACTTCGACGCCGGGGATGGGCATCCCGACGCTGCCCGGCTTCGCTGAGGAGCTTGCCTTTGCGACGGTGAGCACGGGCGACGCCTCGGTGAGCCCATAGCCCTCCGCGAGTGGCAAACCCAGGCCGCGAAACATCTCCGAGGTCTCCTTCGGCAGCGCCGCTCCGCCGGAAATCAGGAAGCGCAGCCGCCCCCCGAGGCGTGCGTGCACGGGTCCGAAGAGCACCTGTCCGACGTTGATGCCCGCCTTCTCTCCGAGCGTGCGGTTGAGCGCGAGGGCTGCGTCGAAGACCGTCGATGCGCCGGGTCCGAGGTCTTTCACCTGCTGCGTGATGCGGCGCTCGAGGAGTTGCCAGAGCGCCGGAACGCCCACCATCGCGGACACCTTTGCGTCGCGCAGTGCCTCGACGATGCGCTCGCCGGTGAGCTCGTCGAGGTAGACCATCGACGAGCCGCGCGAGAGCGGAAGCAGCATCCCGCAGGTGAATTCGAACGTGTGGTGCAGCGGCAGGACGGACAGAACGCGATCGCCCTCGCCGAGCGGAAACACCGGCGCGAGCGACGCGATCAGGCGGCAGAAGTTGCCGTGCGAGAGCATCACGCCCTTCGGGGTCCCGGTGGTCCCGGAGGTGTAGATCACGCTGGCGAGAGTGTCTGCGGTGGGCGGCGTGAGCGTCGGCGCGAGCAGCGCGGAGTCTTCGGCGGTGATGGAGTGGATTTCCATCGCCGTGACCGTGAGGTCGCCGAGGGCCGCGAGCCGCTCGCGCACCTTCTCGTCGGCGATGATCACTACCGCGCGTGATGCGCGAAGCACGTTTTCGAGCGGTCCGATTTCCATCGCGGCGTCCGTCGGGACGGCCACGGCGCCCGCGCGCAGGATGCCGAAATACGCGATCGGCCAGGCCGGGTGGTTGCCCGCGCAGAGCACCACGCGGTCGCCCGAACGTACGCCCGCGGCGACCAGTCGTGCCGCGGTGGCCTCCGCGCGCGCCTTCCACTCGACAAACGAAACACGCGCCAGACCATCGCCTTCCATGCGCAGGAGCGCGGGGCAAAGGTCGTGGCGGTCAGCCGCCTCGTCGAGAACGTCGAGCAGCGAGACGTACGCCCGCAGTGGCTTGGCGGGGCGGTTGAGGCGCTCCTCGATGAGCGGCATCACCCATCGGTCGAGGCCCGGGTAATGGACCTCCATCAGGTAGTGCCGCCAGTCGATGGCCTCCGGCGCCCAGTTGAGGGCGGCGCGGTCGGTCTCGTTGAGTCGCGCCACCAGCGCCGACATCCCGTCGGTCACGAACTGGTAGTTGGTCTCGGCCATGAACGGGACGAAGAGAGCGAAGATCTCGCCGTTGCGCTTCGCGAGGTCGCTATACGAGCTGAGCGCGCGGGAGGTCGGGGCGAAGAGCACCGCGGCGGGGCCTACCGAGGCCTTGCGCGCGAGTTGCGAGAGGGTCTTCGCCGCGCGGGCAAACGCGGGGGCGCCCCGGCCGAAGAAGGCCTCCTTGCTGACCGGCGTGGGCTCCCAGTGCGCCTGGGCGAAGTTCACCCACGGGTTGCCCTTGCTCGTGCGCTGGTAGTGCTTGCGCTTGTAGAGGCCGGAAAGCTCGACGATGCGGTTCATCGAGATGGGGTTCTTGTGGCTCGAGCCGAGGTGGTACGTCGGTGCGTGGGTGCCCTCGAGCAGGGCGGCCAACGCCAAAATCATGCCCCCGGAAACCATGTCCACGGGAATGATGTCGAGCCCGGCCGTCGCGTGTGACGGAATCTGCATGTGCCCGCTCATGAACATGAACATGATCGGGGCCATGGTGTTGATGCCCTCGTTCCAACCCGGGGAGGGGAAGGCGACGGAGGACTCGATCACCGCTGGGCGCACGATGGTGAACGGCAGCCCGGAGCCCGCCAGAACCTGCTCGCCGAGGGACTTTGTGTACGTGTACGTGTTGGTCCAGCCCCAGAACTTCGCACGCTCCATCCCGACGCGCTCGCCCTCGGCGGACAGCCACTTCTCCCGCACCTTCTTTACCTCCGCGGTAAAGATCGCCCCGGTGCTGGGCTCCTTCTTCGCCTCCAGGTTGGCCCGCGCGTCGCGCTCATACTGGGCCACACGGTTGGCATCATCGGCGTGCTTCGTGACGCTCGCGGCCAGCGCCAGCCCTTCGGAGATCTCGCGGTGCGGATCCCACGGGGCGTCGGGCATGTCCTTGAAGAGCGGAAACGGATCAGCCCGCGGATCGACCTCCTCCACGCGCCCGCTGCGGTACCCGGCCACGTAGCAGGTGCTCGTGTGGAGCACCGGTACGTTGCCCAGCGCCTTGGCGAGCACGACGAGGTTCTGCATCCCGGCGGCGTTGGTGAGCAGCGCCTCGTCGAGCGGCGGGTTGAAATCCACCACGCCGGCGACGTTGATCATCGCATCGACGGTGCCTTCGATCTCCGCCCGCAGCGCGTTGCTGAACCCGCAGAGCGGCTTCGATACGTCCGCATCGACGACGTGAATCTTCTGCCGGAGAAACGCCTCGTAGGTCGTGCCGGGGTGCCGTGCGCGCAGCGGCGAGAAGGGCTCGCTCGGTGCGATGTCGGTCCAGAAGCGGGCCTCGGAGTCCTGCGCGCCCTTCGAGCGCACCACCAGGAAGACCTTCCCTACGTCGGGGTAGTGGCAGAGCAGCAGCGAGAGCCAGACCTTGCCGAGGAACCCGGTTCCGCCGACGACGATGATCCGCGCGCCGTCGAGCACCTTCGCGACGTCGAGCGGGCCGTGCCCGTTCTTCATCACGTGGCGACTCCTGGGCTTCGGGGCATGACCATGTCCGCCATCACGATCGGCGGGAGGTGCATGCAGGTGATCTGCGGCGACTGCGGCGCCGTGTCTTTGGCCATCTCGATGGCTTCGTGCATCGAGCGCGCGGTCTCGTATCCGAGCACCTGCGGGATGTACGCGTTGTCCGCGCCCACCACGATCACGCGCCCCACGTGCTGCCGTCCGGCCTCGCCCCAGTACCACATGAAGAACGCGTGCACCGGGTGGTACGCGTTGCCGCGGCGATACATCTGCAGGTACGCCGGGTGCTGCGCAAACTCGTTCTCGAAGCGCTTGTGAAGCTCCATCGCGTCGCGCGTCTCGGGCAGCAACCGGTGCACGAATTCGACGTACGGCGCGTGCTGCGCGTGGTCGAAGCGGTCCGTGCACGGGTGCGTGATGATGATGGTTCCGCCCTTCTTCACGAGGGGCTGACCCCGGTACATGTTGAAGAGGTAGCCCTGCGCCATCACCTGCACGAGCAGTGGGTTGAGGAAGGCGTTGACGTTGTACGGAGACACGTAAGGAATCCCGCTGATCAGGATGTCTGCCTGCCCTTCCACGGGCACGCAGTACTGCTCGAAGCAGCGCTTGAGCGTGTGGACGTGCGCGGCCTCAGTCTCCCCCGCGAATACGCCCGTCAGCTCAAACGGCGACGGAACGCGCTCGAAGATCTTCTGTCGCGCGGAGTCCGGCGTGCGGTCGAGCGCGAACTGCATCCCTTTGAACGCGAGGCGCTCGTTGCCCGACCAGTCATCCTCGTTCTTGTGCAGAAACGACAGCGCCCGATCGAACATCCGGTTGTTCACCGTGGTCTCGATGGTGAAGACCTTGAGCACCTTGTTGGTGACCTTGCCCATGCGCTCGACGATGGTGTTGAGCTCGCTGGTCTTCGGGTCCATGTACGAGTGGCACTTGCGCATCACCTTGGGGTTGTGATGCGGCTTCAGGCTCTCGTACCCGCAGAGCCCCACGGCCACGCTCTTGTGACCGCCGTCCATCGGGACGAGGTTGAGGTTCACGTAGATGACCAGGTCGGCCTCGACGGCCTTCTTGTTGAGCACCACGCGCTCGCCCAGGTCGGTCTCGCCGACGAAGGCCATGTTGTCGAGATCCTCCGCGTCGTGGTTGTAGAGGCGCCTGGGCCAGTACGCGTCGAAGATCCGGTCGCCGACGATGTGCCGCACCTCCGGGCCGGTCATCTTCCGGTGGACGCTCGTCGCGATGATCATCTCGAAGTCATCGACCCCGTGGTCCGCGAGGAGTTGAAGCACGATGGTGAGCACCCGCTCGCGCACGTCCGGCCGCTTCATCGGCGGCAGCGGCAGCGAGATGTCATCCATCGCGATGACGACCTTCATCCCGGGGCGCAAGAGCGCGTAGAGCGGCTCGCGGTTGTACGGGTGGTTGATCGCGTACCGGATGGCCGCGTCGGGGTCGCGGAGACCTTCCAGCGGAGGCTTCGGGTAGATCACCCGGGTGCCTGCGGGGAGGTCAACTTCGATGAGGCGGTTGCCCGCGAAGAGAACGCGGGGCGCGCTCTTGCGGTCGAGGGTCACGACGCAGGGGTGTGTCACGGGGTCCGATCCAGGTGCACGACGGGCCAGCGGTGCGCATGCGCGAGTCGCTCGAGGGCCGCGTCCGGGTTGACGGCGGAGGGATGGCCGACGACCGAGAGCATCGGCACGTCGGAATACGAGTCACTGTAAGCGAAGCTGGCGTCGAGGTCGTGGCCGTTGCGCCGGGCGTGCTCGCGGATGAGCAGCGCCTTGGTCGGCCCAGCGACCACCGGGGGAATCATCCGGCCGCTCGCGATGCGGTCATGAAACTCGAGGCGGTTGGCGATGACCTCGTCCGCCCCGAGCTCGCGGGCGAGCGGAACCATCAGGAAATCGAGCGCGCCCGAGCAGATGACCACCGCGTGACCGAGGTCTTTGCATCGGCGGATGAGGTCTCGAGAACCAGGGTAGATCGCCGGGCGCAGCACCTTGTCGACGACCTCGTCGGCCAGGGCGTGCAGGCGGTCTTCGCTCATGCCGCGGAAGAGCATGTACAGCTCTTCGTTGAAGGCGCGCCGGTCGCGTAGCTCAGCCAGTACGAGCTTTGGAGAGCGCAGCAGGGCGCCTCCGAGGCGGGCAAGCGTGCGCGCAGGCGTAGCCTGATTGAGGAGGTAAAACAGGGTCGGGTGAACGAGGTTCGTGCGGACCAGGGTTCCGTCGACGTCAAAGTAGCTCGCGGCCATCGTCCGCGGGGCGTCTAGCACAGGGTCTACCTTGAACAAAACCCCTTCGCGGCCTTACAGTCCTTAGCGTGGTTTGGGTGGCGCCCGCGTCACGGCAGCGACGCACTGCGATGACTCCTACGCGGCTCTGTCTGACGCTCCGTCTCTGCTGGTCAGCCATCGGGAGGTCCGTTCATTGTATCGCCATCTGCTCGACGCCTGCTCGCTCGGAGCCCTGATCCACCGTGACGGCATCGTGGTGTACGCCAACGAAGCCATCGCCGAGATCATCGGCCTCCCGGGGGAGGCGCTGATCGGGCGCTCGACGGCGGAGCTTGTTGCGCCCGAGCACAGCGTCCGTGTGAGCGATCGCGTCGCCCGCCGTATGCGCGGGGAGGCGGCTCCGCGCGAGTACGAGGTCGTCGTGCGAAGGCCCGACGGAGCCCGTCGCACCGTCGAACTTCAACTGAGCAGAGTCGGCAGCGAGGTGCTCGTGCTCGCACGCGACGTCACCGACCGCGCCGCGCTGCGCATCCGCCGCTTCAGCCTCGCGCACCTCGGCGTGTCCGTGCACCTGCTGCGCACCGAGGAAGAGGTTGCGGCCAGCCTGCGCGCGGGCCTCGCCGCTGCGGAGCTTATCGGGGTGCTGCTCCAGCCCGACGGCGACCGACTTGCGGTGCGCTTCGTCGAGGGGGGCGCGAACGATCGCAAGGCGGTCGAGCGGGCGCTCGGGCGATCGCTGGAGGCGTCTCCCGCCCACTGGACTCCGATTTGTCACGAGGCATGGGGCTGGGGCGAGGCCTACTCCGACGACGGGTACGCCGAGCTTGCCGCGGTGGCGAATGTTCCGATTGGCGCGAGCCGCGACGGGGACGCCTCGGTGCTCGATTCGCTGCACGTGGCGATCACTCGCGTCGATGGGTGGGCGGGCGGCCCGGCGCTGCTCCTGCTCGCCGGACGGTGGCTGCGCGAGGACGACCTCCCGGTGGCGCGGCTGCTCTCCGCGCAGGTGTCCGCAGCGCTCGAAAACGTGCGCGACCTCGCGCGCTCGCGGCGGCGAGAGCGGGAGTTGGAGGCGGTGAGCAGCCTCGCGCGGGCGATGTTGGCCGAGGCGCGGGCGGGGTCGGTGCCCCTGCTGCGCGCGGCGTGCGAAGTGGTCGCGGAGATGATGGGCGCGGTGGAGGTATCGGCGTGGGTGCTGCGGCGGGGTGAGTCACTGCTCCGCCTGGCGGCGTGGCCCGGCGGGGATGTCGCGCCGGTCGTGCGGGTGCGCGTCGTGACGGCCCAGTGGCTGGTGGACATTCTCGAGCAAGGGGACGTGGTGGCCCTCGGCGACTCGCGTAGCGCGCCGCGAGCAGGGACGTTCTGGCGTGACGAGACGACCCCGCGGTCGCTCACAATCATCCCGTTTGAGGGGCAGGGCGGAGTGCGCGGGGCGCTGCTGGTGGGTGATGTTCCTGGTCGGCGGCTGCGTGACGACGAGGTGGCGCTGGCGCGCGCGGCGGCGAGCGTGGTGCGCGTTGGACTGGAGAATGCCGACCTCCACGAGGAGGCTCGTCGGCGGCTCGACGCGCTGACCGCGGCGCAGTCAAGGCTGGTGCAGCGAGAGCGGCTCGCGGCCCTCGGCGAACTCTCGGCGGTGATGGCCCACGAGGTGCGCAACCCGCTCGGGGTGATCTTCAACTCCCTGGGCTCGCTCGACCGGCTCTTGAAGCCCACCGGAGACGCGAAGATCTTGTTGGACATTTTGCGAGAGGAGAGCGATCGGCTCAACCGCATCGTCGGCGACCTCCTGGATTTCGCGCGGCCGGTGAACCTCTCGACCCTGCCCATGCCGGTTGAGCAGGCGCTCGACGAGGCGTGGACGGCAGCCACCACGGCGACCAACCCGACGGCGGTCGTGGTGCGGCGCGAGATCGCCCCGGGGCTGCCGATGCTCGAAGCCGACAGCCGGCTGCTGCGACAGGCGCTGGTGAACGTGATGGTCAACGCGATTCAGGCGCTGCCGCACGGGGGGACGGTCACGCTGCGGGCGCGGGCGGCAGAGTTGAGCCACGGTGTGTCGGCGGTGGACCTTGAAGTGGAGGACACCGGCGTGGGCGTCGCTTCCGTAGACCTGTCGCGGGTGTTCGAGCCGTTCTTTACGTTAAAGGCTACAGGCACGGGGCTCGGCCTCGCGGTGGTCCGCCGTATCATCGAGGAGCATGGTGGCACCGTGGCGCTTCGCGCGGGTGCTCATGGCGGGGCGGTGTTCGTGGCGCGGCTGCCGCTGAGCCCGTCGCAGGGGCCCGTCGGAGCCCTCGTCTCCCCGGCGGACGGCGTCTCGATCAGCCATAAACCCTGATCGGACGGGCTGCCGAGAGGGCCGCTACTGTAGGTGGGCCCCGGTGGTACGGGCTCCGCCACCTTAGACCGATTGCCCGGTGTGCAAGGCGCTGCACGGAGCACTGCACGCTCCTTGCGCAACGCAGCCCGCGCGCACCAATTCTCGAGGTTATTACAGCGATTTAATCGTATGGTTCAATCCCTGCTACCACTCAGGAATCCCGTGGGCCGACGAGTCGTTTCGGTCCTTTTGAGGTTGCTTTCCCATGTCCAGGAAACGCGTCCGGCGGCCTGTGGTCCGCATCCCTGATCCGATTCCCGCCACGCCGCCCACGGCTGCGGGAAACGAGCATCTTTTCGTCTTTGCGTTTCTGCTTGTCGCTGGCCTGGCCGTGGCTTTCGGGGTTGTCTGGTCGCCGGGGCGTTCGACGGTGACGACGAGCCCGCATCCGGTGACTGCCATCGATCAATCCGTGAGCGTCCGGGCGGAAGACCTCGTCGTCGAGACTCGAATCGTGTCGCTTCCCGATGAGCTACTCCCGGCGCGCGACTGGGCGGTGCCCATTCGTTGGCGTCTCCCGGGCTACTCCCGCGAGCGTGCCATCGCGCTTCTCGCGGACGTCCCTGGCGCGTCGCCTCGCCTCGATTGCGATGCCTCCGGGTGCGTCGTGCTGCCACCGTTGGAGTCCGTCGCCGCGCTGTCAGCGTCGGTTCGTTCACGCGTCTACAGCGTCCTCGCGCTCATCGACGGCAACCCGCAGGCCGGGGACACTTTCTACCGCTCCGACCCGCTGGGGCCCTTCAGCGCAGCCCCGGGGATTCCCTCCGCCATCCGTCCCCTCATGGACACCCTGACGTGGCACCGCGAGGGCGTTCCTGCCTTCTCGGACATCGCTGTGGTCTGCGGACGCCTCGGTACGCGGGAGGCCTGCCGGGGGTTCATGAGGGCGATGCTCAGCCGACCGACCGCAGCGGTTTCGTTGCGACTGAGTGATCCCTCAGTGATTGAGCGACTCCTGATGAGCTTTTTACCGACCGAGCAGGCCGCCGTGCGCGATCGCCTGAGCACCGCGCGCGCCGCGGGGGAAGCGACGTTGCCGCTCGAAGCGCTTCTTCCTTCGTGGGCGCGCTCCCGGCTCGGAACCTTCCCCGCAGCCGGGGAAGAGTGGACCAACTGCTTCTGGACGGTGCTCCGTTTTTTGGACCACGCGAGTGGAGTGATCGGCAATGGCGCTGCGCTCGACGCTGTTTTGCGGAGCGACTTTATACGGGTGCCCTCCGCAGCGCGCTTCGGTGACGTCCTGGTGGTGCGCGACGCCGAGCAGCGTCCGCTCCACTCTGCAACCTGGCTGCTCGGGGGCTACCTTTTTGAGAAGAACGGCTACGGTCGCCTGCAGGCGTGGCGCATCGTTCCGTTGACCGACGTGATGATGGAGTACCCCGCGGCTAGCTCCGTGGACCTCTGGCGTCTGCGTCCACCGGGGTGACGGCAGAGACCATCGGCCCTGAGACTCCAGCCACACTTCTGGGCGCCCGTTCGGCAACGGGTGTGCGGTGGCATCTACGTCCAGGAGCAGTTGTGGAAGGAGTTCGGGCTCGGCCTCCTTCTCGTTCGCCTACTGGGGATTCGCGGCACATCTGCGCGCCCTTCGAGCGGGCGCTGTTCGCGATGGTCGCCAATCGCACCCTCGCGCCGTACTCGAAGCTCTACTGCCGGGAGCAGTGGTTGCGAGAGGAGGTGTTTCTGCCGGGTGGCGATGCCATCTAGTTGCAACATCTCTATCGGTCGACGGACTTCTTTGAAGACCACAAGGCCGAGATCGAGAAGTCCATCTACATTAAAATGGCCTACTTGATGAACGCAGATGTCGATCTGATCTTCTACGATACGACATCACTGCACTTCGAGATCGATGAGGCCGATGAGGTGGATATGCCCTCTCATGGGCGCTCGTATGAGGCGTTGCGCAAGCGTGGCCACTCCAGTAACGGGCGAGAGGACGCGCCGCAGATTGAAGTCGGACTCGCGGTGACGCGCGAGGGATTGCCCGTGCGTTCGTGGGTTTTTCCCGGGAACACCACGGACGTGACGACCGTGGAGAAGGTCAAGGAAGACAATAGGAAGAAGCTCAGTCTCAGGAATGGCAAGTACATACTCGGGGCGAAGATGCGAGCGAACGACGAAGTCACCGGGGAGGTACTCGCCCGCCCCGGTCGCTACAAGGAAGTGAAGGACAACCTCCGAGTGAAGACGGTGATCGTCGGGGATGGCGAGCGGCGCCGCCGGTACGTCATCGGTCACAACCCGGACGAGGAGACACGGCAGCGGAAACACCGGGAGAAGGTTCTCGAAAAGCTGGGCCGCAGAGCTCGAAACTCTCCAGCAGAGGCCCGGCGGCGGGCATACGACTCGCGCGCATGAACTGCTGACCAGTGGCCGCTTCAAACGATATCTGCATCCGGTTGGGACTGGCGGTCTGGCAATCGATCGGGCGGCCGTGAAGGACGCAGAGCGATAGGACGGCAAGTGGGTGATCTCCTCGAATGACGACACGCTCACGGCCGAGGATCTGGCCCTGGGCTACGGGTCGTCGAGTACGAGCGCGGAGGCGTGCGGGTCCGGCAGACGACGGACGTCCGCCCGGAGGCGGCGGCCCTGCTGCGAAAGCTGAAGGTGTGCCTGCCGCCGAAGCTGCACGCCGTAACGGCGATCCCGGCCGCCGAGAAACCCGGAACCTGGTAACACGGGGTGCGAGCGCGGATCAGTCGGAAACACTTGTAGTTTCCGATGGTTGTGTGCATGGCTCAGGAGGCCACCTGTCAAAGTCGGGTACGACGAGGAGGAGGTGGGTCAGCTGCGAAAGAAATCGAAGGCGCTCGAGTTTGGCGATTTTCGCTTCGAGCATCGACACGGTCGTGGGTTGGGCATCGACGGGTTGGGCATCGATGTTCACGTCGCCGTCCGCTGTTGGCGTCTGGCGCGGATCTCTCGTGAAGCTTCCTTGAACTCCACGATCGTTCCGTCCATCAGCCAACCGGCGTGTCGCGGCTACGAGCGTTCGATGTCGTAGCCCTCGGCCTCCCAGGCCAGGAAGCCGCCCTTCAAGATCGCCGCGGGCAGGCCGACCTGCTGCAGCGCCTCGAAGGCCTTGCGCACTTCTTCGCCGCCGGAGCGGTCATAGAGAATTACAGGTTTGCGCTCCATCGCGAGCCCCTGCACGGCGAGGGTGATGCTCTCGCCGGGCACGTTGCGCGCTCCGGGAATGTGGGCCCGGTGGTACGGCGCGGTCTCGCGCACATCAACGACGAGAACCTTCGAGGCCTTGATCAGGGCCGGGAGTTCTTTCGCGGGAATCTCGTCTTCGGCGCCGGGGAGGTGCGGCTCGACCAGTTCGAGAATCTCCGCTTTCGTGATGGCCCCTTTGGCTGCGTTGACCGGTCGCCCACCCACGACGACGATCAGCACCGGCACCTCCGTCGCCCTGAACATCTGCCCGATTTGCGGGTTCTCCTCGATGTTGCACTTCACCGTCTTGAGCTTGCCGTCCAGCTCGCGCGCGACCTCCTCCACCCTCGCGGAGAGCTGTCGGCACGCCGGAAAACCGGGCGCCCACAGGTCGATCAGAACCGGGAGTTCGCTCTGCAGCACCTCGCGCTGGAAGGTCGCCGTCGTGACGCTCAACACCGCCATGGATTGCCTCTTTCTTCCGTCATTGCAGCGCCACCCCAGCGGGATCGCGCGTTTCGTGCCGCGCGGCTCTAGTCCATTTCGTGCGCGGTTGCCATCGGGAGTCCGTCGTGACCCCGTGCCTGCGCCCACGGGCCCAGGGTTCAGCCCTTCAGCACCTGCGGATCGCGGTCGAGAAGGTAGCGCCGCAGGATGCCCTCCTGCGCCGGGGTGAGCCGCAGCAGGCGCGCGCCGAAGCCGGGGTGCGGCTCGCTCAGCGACGCCTCGACGGCGAAGACCACCTCGCTCTCGGTCTCGATCACCGCGCCGCCCGCGAAGCGCAGCGCCACGGTCACCACCGCGCCGACCGCGGGAAGCTTGCGGTACGTCTGCACGAAGACGCCGCCCTCGCGCACGACGTCGCGATCGACCCCCGGGGAAACAAAGAAGTTCGACACGCTCACCGCGCCGAGTTCGGACTCGAAGCGCAACCGTCCGATCGCCGGGGCGGCCTCGCCGACGCCCGCCAGCGGCGGAAGCTCGTAGGCCGCGGTCGGCACTTCGGCGCGCCGGGACGGCGGCGGCACCGTCGCTCGACGACCGACCGCCGGCACCGCGGCCGGAGCCGAGGAGACCGCGGGAGCGACCGAGGACTCGCCCGACGACGCGGCTCCAGCGCCCGCCACGGCGACCGCGAAGCCCCCTTCGGCGAGCTGCTTCTCGAGGCGTTCGAGCACCGTGACGATGGTGGTCAGCACGTCCGGCAGCGTGCCGAGCCCGTGCTGCGTCGCGCGCAACACCGGACCGAGCGTGGTGGCCAGGCCTGACAACCGATCGACGATCGCGCTCGCGGTCGCCTCCGGCCCAGGAACCTTCACCTCCAGCGTCGGCCGCGCCACCGCGCGGAGCGCCGACTCCAGGTTCACCAACTGCGGCCCGAGGGCCTTCACGGTGTTGGATTGTTCGTCCACCGAACGATCCGACGCGCGGGTGATCTCCACGCGCATGCGTTCAAGCTCTTCGCCGAGCGTGGAGAGCGTCCCGGTGACGCGCGCGACCGGGTCGTCGTCCTTCCCGCCGACGCGCTTCTGCCGCGCGAATTCCTTCTTGATCGCCTCCCAGCGCGCCCGTTGCTCGTCGGAGGCGCGGCCCCGCATCTCGGCGAGCTTCAGGAGGTTCTGCTCGGCGCCGGTGGTGAGCGTCTGCGACTCGCTCGCGTAGTGGTCGTCGATCAGCCGCTGCACCTCGTCGGCGGTGTGCGCGGAGACCACCTTTTCGGCGATCTTGTTCATGTTGCGATAGCTGCCCTGCAGCTTGAACGCAGGCTCCGTGCGGTAGCTGTCCTCCTGCGATGCGCTGCGGATGTACTCCGCGTTGACGGCCAGCAGCACCCGCTGCGCGAGCATGAGGTTGCGCAGCACCGCGGTGACCTCCGCGACCTCCGCCGCGCTGTACGGGTGCGCAAGCTCCGTCGATGGGACAGCCTCGCCTTCCGCCATGCGGATGAGCTTGTCGAGGTCCTTCGGGTCTCTGCCGGCGAGCGGGGCGAGGGTGGCGTTGGAGGTGAGGGCGTTCTCCAGGTACGAACGCGCGAAGGCGTCGTCGCGGCCACCCAGGATGTCGCCGAGATTGTACGTATCCGCACGATTGGCGAGCATGTCCGGGATGCGAAAACGCGCACCAGACTCGGTGTACGGGTTGCCCGCCATCACCACGCAAAACCGCTTGCCGCGGAGATCGTACGTTCGCGTACGACCCTTCCAGACGCCTTCGATGCGCCGCGACCCGTCGCAGAGCGAGATGAACTTCTGCAGCAGCTCAGGGTTCGTGTGCTGAATGTCATCCAGGTACAGCATCACGTTGTTGCCCATCTCGAGCGCGAGGCTGATCTTCTCCACCTCCTGCCGCGACGTGGCGTTGGGCGCCTCCGCCGGGTCGAGGCTCAGCACCCCGTGCCCGAGCGACGGCCCGTTCACCTTCACGAACACCAGGCCAAGCTTACTGGCCACGTATTCCATCAGCGTGGTCTTGCCGTACCCCGGCGGCGAGACAAGCAGCAGCAACCCCATCAGGTCGGTGCGCTTGGCGTCCCCGGCTGCGCCCAGCTGCTTGGCCAGGTTGGCCCCCACAAGCGGGAGGTACACCTCGTCGATGAGCTGGTTGCGCACGAAGCTTGAGAGCACCCGCGCCGCAAACTCGTCGAGCCGTAGCCGGTTCCGCTCGCGCGTCGCCACGTCCGTGCGCGCCTTGCGGTACGCGCGCCACCGCGGCAGCCGGTCTTCGACGTACCCCTCCAGCCGCGCCAGAAACTCATCCAGACGCAGCGCCATCGCCCGCTCGCGCACCCGCCCGTGCTGCCCGAGCAGGCCCTCCACGGTGCCCTCCAGGACCACGCTGCTCGCCTCGCGCTCGACCCGCTTTGCGGTGATGAGCGCGACCGCCACCTCGCGCGCAAACCCTCCTCCACCGGGCGTGCGCGTCGCGAATCCCTCTACCCAGCGCAGCGCCAGCGCCAGTGCCTCGGCGGGAAACTTCTCCAGCGCCCGCACGTCGTCCTCGAAGGGCAGCCGCGCGCCTGCCTCGTGCGCCGCTGCCAGAAACGCGTCGCGCAGCGCGACAGCCTCGCCGGACAGCACGCACTTCGTCTTCCCAGTGCCCATCTCATCGACCAGGTAGCGCCCGGCCCGCCGTCGCTCACCCTCGCTCGCAGGGAGCCGCCAGTGCGCGCTCGTCGCCGCGATGGTCTCCGTGAGTTCGCGGGTGATTTCGTCTTGAGCATCGGCGGCGCCGGTGATGGCCCGCAGCCGCGCCGCGCTCCGGCAGCGCCGCGTGAGCAGCGAGCGGGTGGTGTCGTCGAGCGACGCGAGGTGCAGCACGCCGAGGGCCCGCGCCGCGCTCTCGTGGCGGAGCGTCCCCGCCGCGCCCAGAAGAACCACTGACTTCGCCAGGATCAGCGCCGCATCGACGTCGTGTACCCCGCGCTCGTAGCCCTCGTCGTGGCGGTCGGCCGCCGCCGCGCGCACCGTCGCGAGCAATCCCCCATCGGTGAGGCTCTCCTGCTTCAGTCGGTCGAGGGAGAGGCCCGCCTCGCCGCGGAGGGCGGCGCGCAGCACCGTGTATGCGAGGTACTCGCCGCGGTAGACCTCCGGGGACTCGCTCGGGAGCGTCTGCTCCCAGAGATCGCGGGCCTCGTTGAGCACCGCGTCTTCGATGGACTCGAAGTAGTCCGTGCCCGTGAGGTGCACCGCGAGCAGACCGTCCCGCGGGACGATGGTCAGCTCCAGAGGCTGCGTGTTTACGAAGAACCGGTGCCGCCCAAACTTGATGACGTTGTCCGCGCCCTCGAAGAGGTCACTCCGATCGCGCAGGGCGCGCAGCCCGTCCTGTTTCGCCGAACGGATGCGTCCGTCAACCTCGTCAGCCTTGACCGTGTCGTTGAGACCGCGAAGCTGCTCGACCAGCTCGCGCGCCTTGGACACCATCGGGTCGCCCGCAAAGAACGCGTTGAGCTCCTCCGCGGAGGCGAACGCCCGCGCCCGCCGCAGCACCCCCTGAAGGATGCGATCGGCGGCCGTGAGGAGGTTTTGTGCGCGCTTCTGCCGCTCATCGAGGAGCGTCTGCCGTCGCCCGCTGAAGGCGTCGTGCAGCTCTTCGCGGCGCGTGGCGAGCTCCACGGCAAACTCGTCAAACTCCCCGAAGCGCCCCTCCAACTCCTCGACCTGCACCAGCAGGCGCGAGAGCGAGGCGTCGCACTTCTCCGGCGATTCGGCCACCGCGAGGGCGCTCTGCACGGCCTGCTGGAAGACCTTCACCTGCACGGCGAACTCGGCGCGACCTTCTGCTCCCCGAAGCTCCTTCGCGCGGGCCTGCACGATCGCCCGGGCGCGGTTGAGCTGCGCAAACACCTCGCTCACCGCATCGAGGATCTTCGTGCGCATCGTCGGGTCATCGACCTCGAGCCCCGCGACGGTCTCAGACAGCACCGTCAGCCCCTCGTGGACGGTGTCAACCTCCGCGGCCACGGGCGCGACTTCGATCGTGCGCACGGCCTTGCTGGCGCGCTCGACGGCCACCGCGATGGCGTCGAGCAGCGGCTTGAGCGAGTCGCCGCCGGACAGAAATCCCGCAGCTGCAAAGCTCGTTTCCTTGAAGCGCGCATCGACCTGCTTCTCGAGCGCCTCGACCCGCGCGAGGTTCATGTAGCGCAGCTCACGCAGGGTGCCGAGCACGCCCCGCTGCCGTCGTAGCGCCGTGAGCGCGGCCATGAATTCCGCCGCCGATGCGATGTCTTCCGGCCGACCCGCGAGGATGGCCCGCTGCTGCTCCTCGGCCTTCGCGAGCGCCTCGACCGCGCGCTTGCGAATCGCCTCGACCTTCTCAAACTCGTCGATGATCTGCTCGGCGATGGCGCGCAGCTCCTTCAGGGTCGAGAGGAGATCGAAGCACTCCGCGTGGCCCAGCCAGTGGAACGCATCCACCATCCGGCCGCTCGCCCCGATGAGGTCTTCCCAGGTTTGCCGCGTGGGCGCGTCGGCGTTGGCGAGGCGCTTGAGAGAGAGCGACTCGGAGATCCCCCGCACCAGGTCGGGGTTGCCCACTTTCGCCAGGAAAGATCCTGTCTTCGGCGCCGTCGCCGCAAACTCCGCGGAGGTGAAGGGCGTGCGCCAGACCTGCATCGGGTGGACGCGCGTGGGCTCGTCGCCGGGCGCCGCACGCACCACGATGAGCGTGCCGTCTTCGAACAACGAATACCCGTGGCACGCGATGGGCGCGGCCACCTCCTTGCGGATCAGGTTGTACGGGAAGAGCAGGTAGCTCCCGTCGGAGTCGCGGTAGAAAACGTAGAGCACGTCTTCGCCGTTGGGCGCCTTCACCACCCGCTCAAACTGCATCGGACCGCCGGTGGTCTCGAAGCGCTTGTGCTCGCCGGTGAGGAGGTAATACCCATCGGGGTAAAGAACCCCCTGGTCTTCGGGCAGCGCGAGGCACGCCTGCTCGAGCGAATCGACGCGAAGCACCTGCCGCCGCCGCGGGTTGTAGATGAAGTACCGCGACGCCGTCTCGCGGTAGGGCTTCACCCGCAGCAGGATCAGCGTGCCCAGTCGCGCATACGCGATCTGCGCGTCGTCGAGGGCCTGGTTGGCGTCCTCGACGGGCTCGGAATAGAGCCCCTGGCCCGAGGCGGTGTTGTTCTCGACCTTGATGGTGAGGTCGCCGCCGATGGTCTCGACGAAGACCTCGTCGAGAATCGACACGTGAGGGAAGCGCCCCTGCACCTGGTCGTCGCGGGTGGTGACCTTCCAGGTGAAGTCATGCGCCCGCGGCCGGACGTGGTCGTCTTCGCCGCGCGCGTCCAGGTACGAGACCTGGCCGCCGGCGTCGATGCCCCAGCGGAGCACCCGCTTGTCACGCTCGCCCGCACCGGTGTTGAAAACCGCCAGCAGGCGCTGATCGGTGCGCCGGAGTTGCCCAAGGCGGGCGTCGCGGACGTACCGGAAAAGGTCGGTGAAGTCCTTCTGGAAGCGCTCTTCGGAGAAGATTCCGCCGTCGTCGAGGGGGAGAGAAGAGAGCGTGAGCGCGGTGGCGTCGGTGCGGTCGAGGCTGAAGAGGGCGAACACGTCCGGGACGGTCACCTCGGCCTTCATCCCGACGAAGACGTCGAAGCCCACGAGCAGGCGCGAGCCGATCGCGACGATGTCCCGCGGGAGGCAGTTGTTCTCCGTGCGCACCCGCTCCGTGGCGACGAGCGCAAGCTCGCTGCCGCCGAAGACCTCCTTGCGGCGGGCGTTGAGCTGCTCGGCCTTCTGCGAGAGCGTTTCCGTGGTGGCGATAAGCCGCCGACGGATGACCTCGTAGCTGCCGCCGAGGTCATCAGTCGTCGTGGCCGCGCTCGTCGGCGCGTTCGGGGTGGGAGCGTCCGGCGAGGCGTCGGCCATGATGGATCAGTCCTTGGGTGCGTCGTCGCTGGAGACCGTCCCGAGCTGGCTCATGAGGCTCTTGAGCACCTCGCTCTGATCGACCGCACCGTCGATGGACTGGCCCACCGTCACCGCGCGGATGAAGCGCTCGAAGAACGCGCCGTCACCGCCCACGATGTTGATCTTCGCGTGTTCAAACGCCGAGCGGAGCACCTCCGCCTGCACCCCGGCGACGTCCCGCTTGGCGTGAATCGACTCCAGCGCGATCACCTTCTGCTGCTCCAGCCGCAGCCTGAACTCCTCGTGCTCGCGGCTCACGCTGTCGAGCGCCTTCATGGCCTCGGCCTTCTCGCCGATTCCCGACGCCTCGGCGCTCATCTTCGCGCGAATCGAGCTCGCCTCCGCCGCGCCGGTCAGCTCCAGTGCCTTCGCGTCGGCCTCGCGCACACGCGCCGCCGCGAGGCCCGCCGCCGCCGCCTCCGCCTGGTTGCCTTCGGCCAGCCGCACCTTCGCGCGCGACTGCTTGTCCGCCACTTCGAGGTCCGCATCCGCTAGCACCAGCCGCTGCCGCGCCTGCGCCCGGGCGACCTCCTCCGCCGCCTCCGCCGCCTTCACCAGCCGCGTGGTGTTCTGCGACGCCTCGGCCTCCGCGCCGATCTTCATCGCCTCGCGCTGCCGGTTGGCCTCCGCCAACACGCGCACGTCCTTGATGCGCTCCTCTTCTTCCGCGACGGTCTTGTCCACCGCGATGCGACTGCGCACCACCTCGGCGATCTCCTTCTTCTGTCGCTCGATCTCCGCCTGCCGGGTGATCTTCTGGGCCATCACGTCGCTCTCTCGCGTGGTGACCTCCATCTGCCGCGCCCGCTCCACGCGCTCGATCTCCACAGCAATCTCGCGCTCCTTGCTCTTCATCGCGACGAGCACACCGCGCTCACGGGTCTGCTGCGCGACGAGGGTCTCTTCGGAGTTCTTCTCCTGCCCGAGCAGGGTGCGCTTGGCCTCATCGTTGGCGACGCGCTGGGCCTCGTTTTGCTCACGCGACTGCGCGATGGAGACCTCCTTGTTCTTGCGCGCCTCGGCCTCCGAGCGCTTCTGCTCGAAGCGGAAAATCGCCTCGTCGCCGGCCAGGTTCTGCGACCCGGTCTCCATGCGCTCCTTCTGGCGAAGCTCGTTGGTCTTGAGGTTCTGGGTCACCGTGAGATCGGTGATCTTCCGGATCCCTTCGGCGTCCATGATGTTGTTCTGGTCGAGGGACTCGATCGGCGTCTGCTCCAGGTAGTCGATGGCGCAGTCGTCCATCACGAACCCGTTGAGATCCTTGCCGATGATCTCGATGATCGAGTCCTTGAAGTGGTCGCGTTCTTTGTAGAGGTCTTCGAAGTTCATCCTCTTGCCGACGGTTTTCAGCGCCTCGGCAAACTTCGCTTCGAAGAGCCCCTCGACAGTGCCCTGGTCGCTCGCGCGAACACACCCAATCGCCTGCGCCACCTTCAGCACGTCTTCGTGGGTCTTGTTGACCCGCACAAAGAACGTGACCTTGATGTCCCCGCGGATGTTGTCTTTGCAGATCAACCCTTCTTTGCCGCGGCGGTCGATCTCGATGGTCTTCACCGAGATGTCCATCACCTCGGCCCGATGGATGATCGGATAGACAATCGCGCCCGTGAACGTCACGAGCGGCTCGTTTTTAAGGGTGTTTACGATGAGGGCCTTGCCCTGATCGACCTGTCGGTAGAATCGCGCCAGCAGCGCAAACACTCCGAACGCCAGCAAAACCAGCGCGACCACCGCAACAAGGATGGGGATCAACTGCTCCATCAGACACTCCTCCGTCGAACCTGCGAGGCCACCAAGAAGGCCCGCAACCCACCAGACCGCCTCTACCCTAGCACCCGCTTGCCCGCGCCGTCGCTGGACTTCGCCGAGAGATTCTCCGCGTCGTCCTCGGCCTTCGCGTCCGTGTCAATCCGCACGCTCGTGAACCGATCAAGGGGCTCTACCAGCACGAACCCCTTGTCCGAATCCCACGACGTGACAATCACCTTGTCCCCGCGCTTCAACACCACGCCACCCTCGTGGCGAGCGTCGATCAGAAGCCCCGCCCCGCCGTCGGCCACCAGCACCTGGCCGAAGCCCGCGTCGAGCCGCCCGGTGGATACCTCCGCAACCTTGCCCACGAGCTGCTCGCGCCGGGATGCCTTGTTGGCCACGAAGAGCGGAGCGATCGGGCGCGCCGACACGCTCGCCAGCATCAACGAAGCGAGCAGCGACACCGCGAAGAGTAGCCCCCGAAACACCCCCACCGGGACGTGCCGCGCCGCCGTCTCGGCCAACAACACCGTCCCCAGCACGCTGATGAGCCACCCCCAGATCACAAGCAAGCTCACGCTCACCGTCATCGGTAGCTTGCGCAGCCCCAGAGCGCCCAGAGCGCCCAACACGCCGCCGTCCGCGTCGCCCGCATCGCCGCCGTCCGCATCGCCGCCGTCCGCATCGCCGCCGTCCGCGTCGCCCACGTGGCCGTGGCCGCCGTGCGAACCCGCGGCGCCGTCGGCGTGCATCGCCCCATCGGCCGCACCGTCGGCCCCGGCATGGTCAGCGCCACCGAGCAGATCGATGTCTACCGCGCCCATCAACATCGACAGCCAGTAGAGAACCACGACGCCCAGGAGCGCCGAATACATCGCCCCCGGAAATGTCACGACAGCGTCGAGCAGGTGCAGCACGGGCGCGACGATATCACCTCGTCCACACCAAAACCGTACGGACAACATCCCAGAGAGACCATGCGGCACGCTGGCGCGCCGGTGCGACATCCCACCGCACCAGGCGACTCGTCTTCCTCGCTAAAACAACAATATTTACGTTGGATCGCGTCGTGCAAACGAGCTTCGCCGATGAACTCTGCCCCGCACCCGACGCCATCGAAGTTTCCGTCAGGCGGTCGAGATCACCTGGGTGAGACGCTCCGCGCGGCATGGCGCGGGATGGCCACGGACTGGTGGCGAAGCTGGGTGGACGTCGCCCACTCGCCCAACATCGTGGCAGACCTCCTCGCGGGGCTCACGGTCGCCGCCGTGGCCCTGCCGCTCAACGTCGCGCTGGCCGTCGCGAGCGGCCTGCCGCCGGTGGCGGGCCTCATCGCGGGCGCCGTCGGTGGTGGCATCGCGGCGGCCTTCGGCGGGGCGCGCTTGCAGGTCACCGGACCCGCCGCGGCGCTCAACGTGATGGTGCTCGCGCTGGCTCAGCGCTTCGGCGCGACGGGCGTCGCGGCAGCGGCGATTCTCATCGGGGCGATTCAGCTGGTGCTGTCGTTCTCGCTGGCCGGACGCCTCGGTCGGAGGGTCCCGGAGTCGGTGCTGGCGGGCTTCACCACCGGCGTCGGGCTCAAGCTTCTGGACAGCCAGATTCCCGAGGTGCTCGGCTTCGACTACCGGGTCTTCGAACTCGCCCAGATGATGCACCGCCCCGCGTGGCTGCATCACGTCTCGTGGATCGCCGTGGTCAGCGGTCTCTTCGTGGCCTTTCTCGTCAGCTCGACGCGCAACATGAAGCGCTTCCCCGCGGCCATCGTCGGCATCGGACTCATCACCGCCGTATCGATCTATCTCCGTTGGGACATCGAGCGCGTCGGGGCGGTCTCCGCGGCCATTCCGCGGCCGTCGTTTCCGAGCATCCCCGACGAGCGCTGGATCGACCTCGCCACCGCCACGCTCCCGCTCGCCCTGCTGGCCGCGGTGGAGTCGCTGCTCTCGGCGCGCGCCGTCGATCGCATGACCCCGGAGTTCAAGGCCCACAACCCCGACCTCGAACTCTTCGGACAGGGCCTGGCCAACCTGGCCGTAGGACTGCTGCAAGGGATGCCCGTGACGGGCGTGATCGTGCGCTCGGGCGTCAACGTGCAGAGCGGCGGTCGCACCCGTTTGGCGGCGCTGGTGCACGGCATTCTCCTCGCCGCGGCGGTGCTGTTGCTCGGGCGGACGATCGCGCAGGTTCCGCTGGCGGCGCTCGGGGGATTGCTGTGCGTGGTGGGCTTTCGGCTCGTCGATGTGAAGACCCTGGTCGAGCTTGCCCGCAAGGAGCGCATCGAGGCCGCGGCGTTTGTGGTCACCGCTGCCGGGACGGTCACGGGCCACCTCGTGACGGGCCTCCTGGCGGGCCTCGCGCTGCACGCGCTGCACGCCTGGCTCCATCGCCACGAGCACGCCGCGAAGGAGCAACTATCCAGCCGGCGCGAGAAGGGGATTCGCGCGGTGCTGGGGCGCGACGACGCGAAGGCCCGGCGTCCGGCGGGGGAGACCGAGTCGCCGGGGCACCACAAGTGGCTCTCGCAGATCAGGGACCGCGCGCTGGTGACGGCGTCGTCATACGTGCACCGGCAGGCATCGGTGATCGGTCGCGTGGTACTGGGAGAAAACGTCCACATCGCGGCGGGTAGCTCCGTGCGCGCGGACGAGGGATCGCCCTTCTTCATCGGCAGCAACACCAACCTGCAAGACGGCGTGGTGGTTCATGCGCTGAAAAACAAGTGGGTGTCCGTCGCCGGGGAGGACTGGGCGGTCTACGTCGGGCGAAACGTGTCCATCGCCCACAACGCGCTGGTGCACGGGCCCTGCTACATCGGCGACGACACCTTCGTCGGCTTCAAAGCGGTGGTGCACGACGCGGTGGTCGGGTCGCATTGCTACATCGGCATCGGCGCCGTCGTGGTGGGGGTCGAGGTGCCCGACGGACGGCTCGTTCCGCACGGGATGATCGTGGACTCGGCGGACGCGGTGGAGCGCCTCCCGCTCGTCGGCGATGTGCACCGGGAGTTCAACGAAGACGTGGTGGAGGTCAACCGCGGCCTCGTGGCGGCGTACCGCGAGATCGCCGATGGGCCTGGCCCGGTGCGGCCGCGCGCGACGGAAGAAGAGCGCCGCGGCCCGAGCTGGGACGAGCGCTGGCAGACCGAGCGCGACCCGCAACGTTTCTAACGGGATCAGCCGAAAGCAAGAAGAGGAAGCCTGAAGATGATGGTCTGGGGATTGATGATCGGAGTCTTGTTGTACGGCGCGATGGTGACCTCGCACTGCTTCTTCCGCGTCGGGGAGGGGCACCTCGCGGTGCTCACCACCTTCGGGGCGGTGGAGCGAGCGACGTCCGGGGCGTTGCGCACCTACAGCCCTGGGCTGCACCGCAAGCGCCCGTGGCAACACGTGGTGATGGTGCCGACAATGGAGCAGTCGGTGGATCTCTCCGGGGAGAAGGGTGGACAGATGGCGATGGCGGAGGACGGCACCGTCCTGCGCTTCGACTCCATTCTCCGATATCAACCCATCGTGGCGCGGCTGGAGGAATTCCTCTTTGGACTGCGAGCTCCGATCGAGCACATCACTGGTCTCTTCACGTGCTTGCTGCGCAACGAGATCGCCAACTTCCGCGCCGAGGGGAGCGCCTCCCGTGACCTCACGCGCGCAGACCTGAGCGCCGGCGGCGGGGCGTACGCCCTGATTCGCCGCGAGCGCGTGGCCCTCAACCGGCATATCGCGGAGTTCTGCCGGACGCAGATCGGCGACCGCTACGGGGTGCACTTCAACGCCGTAGACCTCACGGACATCCTGCCGCCGGACGAGCTCGCGGAGGCGCTCAACGGGATGATTCAGGCGCAGACCGAGGCAGAGGCGCACTACTTCCGCACGCAGGCCGACTGCGAACAGCGGGTGCTCGCCTCGGAGCAGGGCATCGCCATCGCCCGGGCCCGCGCAGAGGCCGTCGAGACCGAGGTGCGCACGCTCGGCGCAGCGCTCGCGATCCTCCATCGCGACGGCACCCTCCGCGACTACGTCGATCGCCGCCGCGCCGAGGTTCTCTCCGAGTCCCGGGCCGTCTTCGTCAAGGACCACTCATGAACAGCACCGAAGTCATTCGCCTCGTACTCGGAGTGCTGGGCGGACTCGCGTTGATCCCGTTGCTTCTGTCCGTCGGCCGCGCGATGACCGTGGAGGTCGATGACGAGGAGGCCGTGCTGCTCACGAGCTTCGGTCGGCTCGTCCGGACGGTGCGCGAGCCGGGGCTTCTCTGGCTGCCCACGCGGCTGTTTCCCTGGGTGACCCTCCGCAAGGTCTCGTTGCGCCGTGACTTTCGCCTCTTCGACGACGTGCACGTCAACGACGCGCGCGGCACCACGCTGATGGTCGATCTCTGGTTGGAGTTTCGCATCGACGACCCTGCAAAGGCCCTCTTTGGCGTCGCGGACTGGGACCATGCGCTGCACAACCTCGTCTCGCACGCGGCCACGTCGATCTTGGGAAACCGTGAATTCGCGCACATTCTGAGCGATCGCACGGAGCTGGGCGAGCGTCTGCAGCACGACATCTCCGAAGAGACCGCGCGCTGGGGGCTGAAGATCGAGCGGGTGTTTATCCGCAACGTGAAGCTGCTCCCGGAGGTGTCGCGACACATCTTCAGCACCATCGCCGCGCGGCTCGAGCGCGCGAAAGCAGCCCTCGACGAGAACGGTCGGCTGGCGGCAGCGCAGCTCGAAGCCGATACCGGCGTGAAGGTGGCGGCGCTCGTGGCGGAGGCCAGGGCGCAGTACCCGCTCTCGGTCGGGCGCGCTCTCGGGGCGCTGCGTGAGAGCCCGGAGGTGCTCGCAGCTTACCAGGAGCTGTATTCGCTCTCCCTGCTGCGGCCGCATCGGACGATCGCGTTTCGAGGGTTTGAGGCGGAGGCGATGCGGGCGGTGGACGCGGCGATGCTTGCCCCGACGGGCAGCGAACCGGGCGGCGTTGCATCCCTCACGGGGCACGGGGAGAAGGTTCTCGCGACGCGGTAGCGGGCCGACACTCCCGCGGGCGTCCGCTTCGCAAAGCACGCCCTACTCCGCGGGAGGATCCTTCGAAGCCCACGCGCGGCCGAGCCAGGCGTAGAGCGTCGGCAGAACGAGCAGGGTGAGGAGAGTCGAGGAGACGAGGCCGCCGATCACCACCGTGGCGAGCGGGCGCTGCACCTCGCTGCCTGCACCCGTCGTGAGTGCCATTGGAACGAACCCGAGAGAGGCCACCAGCGCGGTCGTCAGTACCGGGCGCAGCCTTCGAAGCGCGCCGTCCTGCGCGGCATCGATGAGCGAGTCGCCGGCCGCGCGCAACTGCCGCACCTGGGTGACCAGTACGAGCCCGTTGAGCACCGCCACGCCGAAGAGCGCGATGAACCCCACGCTCGCCGAGAGGCTCAGCGGCAACCCCCGGGCCCAGAGCGCGAGCACGCCGCCGGTCGCGGCGAAGGGCACGTTGGCGAAGATCAGAAGCGTCGCCCCGACGGAGCGAAACGACGCGTAGAGCAGCGCCAGAATCATCGCGAGAGCGAGCGGCACCACCACCATCAGCCGGAGCTTCGCGCGCTCCAGGTTCTCGAACTGGCCGCCCCACTCCAGGCGATACCCAGGGGGAAGGTGCACCGAGCGGGTCACCGCGCGCTGCGCCTCCGCAGCGAACCCCCCTAGATCGCGGCCGCGCACGTTGGTCTGCACCACCAGCCTCCGCGCGAGGGACTCCCGGTTGATCACCACGGGCTCATCGATAAGCTCGAGCCGCGCTACGTCCCGTAGCGGCACCGTTGCGTCGCCCGCGATGTGCACCGGCAAGCGCCGCAGGGCTTCGAGGTCGTCGCGCAGCCCCGCCGGGAGCCGCACCCGCAGTGGGTACCTCTGCCGCCCCTCGAGCACGCTTCCGACCGTGCGTCCACCGATCGCCTCGATCATCGAGAGGGCCTCCTGGGCGTCCGCGCCGAGCCGCGCTGCGGCGTGTCGATCGACCGTCGCACGCAGCACCGGCATGCCCTCGACCCGATCGGCCCGGAGGTCCGTCGCGCCGCGCACCGTGCGCAGGACGCGGGCGATCTGCGCCCCGAGGCGGGCGAGCGTCGGCAGGTCGTCGCCGTACACCTTCACTGCGACGTCGGCGCGTACGCCGCTCAGGAGTTCGTTCATTCGCATCTGGATCGGCTGCGTGAAGCCGAAGGCCACGCCCGGCACCGCGCTGGTGAGCGCCGCCTCCATGCGCGCGATCAGGGCCTCCCGCTCCGCCGCGGGAAGCGTCTGCGCCCACGGTCGCAGCATCACCAGTACGTCGCTCTGCTCGACCCCCATCGGGTCGTTGGCGATCTCCGGCCGCCCGGTCTTGCAGACCACCGTGGTGACCTCCGGGAAGCGCCGCAGCACCCGCTCGACCAGCGTCGCCTGGCGCACGGATTCATCGAGGCTCGTCGAGGGCTGCCGCACCATCTCCACGATAAACGCGCCCTCGTTGAGCTGCGGCACGAACTCCGACCCGAGCCCTCGCGCGAGGGCCCCGCTCACGCCCAGCGCGACGAGGGCGACCGCGAGCGTCACCGCGGGCCGCCGGAGCGTTGCGCGCAGCAGCGGCGCGTAGGCCCAGCGCGCAGCCGTCACGATGGGCGATGGGAGATCCCGGGCGTCCGCCGCGAGCAGCAGTGAGGCCAGCGCAGGCACGAAAGTGAGCGAAAGCACGAACGCTCCCGCGAGTGCGAAGAGCACCGTCAGCGCCATGGGTTGGAAGGTCTTGCCCTCCACCCCCTGGAGCGTGAGCACGGGCAGGTAGACCAGCGCAATGATGATCTCCCCGAAGGCCGTCGCGCCGCGTACCTCGAGCGCCGCGCGCAGCACCCCGTCGTCGCGCTCGCCGCGGGTCAACGGTCGTCCGCGGGCGGCGCTCGCAGCCGCGAGGTGATGCACGGCGTTCTCTAGAAGGATGATCGCGCCATCGACGACGAGGCCGAAATCGATGGCCCCGAGGCTCATCAGGTTGCCGCTGATGCCGAGCGCCCGCATGCCGATAAACGCGCCCAGCATACAGAGCGGAATCATGGCCGCCGCCACGAGTCCCGCGCGCAGGTTGCGGAGCATGAGGAAGAGCACGAGCACCACGAGCAGCCCGCCTTCCACGAGGCTGTGCGAGACCGTCTGCAGCGTGCGCTCGACCAGGGTGGTGCGGTCGTAGAAGGCGTCGATGCGCACCCCCGCCGGGAGCGTCGGGTTGATGCGCCGCACGGCGTCCGCCACCGCGCGCGAGACCACTCGGGAGTTGTCGCCGAGGAGCATCAGGGTCATGCCGACCACCACCTCGCCGCGCCCGTCCCGCGTCGCTGCGCCCTGCCGGAGCATCGGGGCAAACCGCGGGGTCGCCACGTCGCGGACATAGATCGGCGCGCCGCCCTGCTGGGACACCGCGATGTCGCCGAGGTCGTCGAGCGAGCGAATCATCGCGTCGCCCCGCACGAGCAGCCCCTCGGGTCCGCGCTGGATCGCGCCGCCGCCCACGGCCACGTGGTTGCGCTCAAGCGCGGTGATGATCTCCCCGAGCGCCACGTGGCGGATGGCCATGCGCTGCGGGTCTAGGGTGACCTCGTAGGTGCGCAGTTCGCCCCCGAAGACGTTGACGTCGATGACCCCAGGGACCATTCGCAGCCGCGGCGCGATCTGCCAGTCGAGAATCGAGCGCAGTGCCATGGGGCCCATCGCCTCGCCTCGCACTTCGAACTGGTAGATCTCCCCGAGCCCGGTTGCGAGCGGCCCCATCTCCGGTACGCCGATGTCCGGCGCGACCTCTCCGCGGATACGCGGCATGCGCTCGCTCACGCGGTTGCGCGCCACCTGCGGGTCCACGTCGTCGTCGAAGACCACGGTCACCGCGGAGACGCCGTAGCGCGAGAGCGACCGGAGCTCTCGTGCGCCGGGGATGCCGCTCAGGGCCATCTCGACGGGCGCGCTCACCAGCCGCTCGACGTCGAGCGCCCCGAGCGACGGAGCCGCCGTGAGCACCTGCACCTGCACGTTGGTGAGGTCGGGCACCGCGTCGATGGGCAGCGCCGCGAAGGCCCGCGCGCCCAGCACCACGAGAATCACCACGCCCAGCAGCACCGCGAGTCGGTGCCGGATGCTCGCCGCGACCACCCAGGCGAGCATCGGCGGTCAGTCCTCCTCGAGCTCGGCGCGGTCGAGTTCGCCGCGCAAGCTGAACGCCCCGTGCACGACTACCCGATCGCCCGCCGCCACGCCCGCGGTGACCGGAACCTGTCCCGCGCGTGGCGCGCCTACGCGCACCGAGCGCGGCGAGAAGCGCCGCTCGCCCACCTGCACGAAGACCACCGGTGAGGCCTCGTGCTGCAGCACCGCCTCCTCTGGAATCCAGAGCGCCGGTGGGCCTGCGCGCAGGCTGATCCACGCCGCGAGGCTCATGCCTGCACGAAGCGACGCCCCGACGCCCGCGAGGGACGCCCGGCACTCGACCATGCGCGTCGCCGGATCTACCAGATCGCCGACGAAATCGAGTGTCGCGCTGAGCGCCTCGGCTGGTTCTGCCGCGGTGCGCACCTCCACCGCAGCGCCCGCGTGCAGCGACGCCATGTCGGCCTCGGGCACCCGCAGGCTCGCCCACACGGCCCCCGGCTGAGCCACCGTGGCGACCTCCTCGGTGCCCGCCACCACCTGTCCGAGACCGATCGAAAACGCCACCACTCGCCCTGAAATGGGTGAGCGCACCACGCTCCGCGACTCGCCGTGGGAGGTGCGCGCCCGCAGCGATCGGATGTCCTGCTCGGTCAGCCCGAGCACGTGCAGGTGCTCCTCGGCCTCGTGCAGCGTGGCGTTGGCCTCGTCGGCGTTGGCCTCGAGGTGCCGGAGGTCTTGCAGCGCACCCACGCGCTCGCCCACCAGCACGCGCTGCCGCTCAAGCGCGTCCGCGGCCTCGCGTGCCCTTGCCACTGCGGTCAGGTACTCCGTCGAGACCTGGTGCAGTTCGACCGTGTCGATCTCCGCCAGCGCTGAACCCACCGTGACGGTGTCCCCCAGCCGCGCACGCAGCGCCGTCACACGCCCGCTAAACCGCGCGCCCACTCGCGCCACCCGTTGCGGATCGGCCATCAACGTACCGATCACCGGGAGACGCGCCGCCAGCGCCGACGGCGTGAGCGCGATCGTGCGCACCTCCGCGTTGGTGATCCCTTCGGCGGTGAGTTCGATCACCCGCGGCTCGTCCCGCGCCGGCGGCGCTGCGCGCGCGACCTCTGGCGTCGCGCGCCGACAGGCCACCGCACCGCACAGCAGGGCTACGCTCATCGCGCGCATCTCAGGGCTCCGTCCCCGCCGCGACGTCGAGCGCGACGCGCGCCCGCACCCACGTCACCAGCGCATCCACCTGTGCTGCCCGCGCATCCATCGCCGCGCGGCGCACCACCAGCACGCCCACCAGCTCCGCCCGGCCCAGCTCGTAGGCCCGCAGCGCGAGCCGCTCGGACTCCTCGACTGCGCCGCGCGCTCCGTTGATCACCGCGAAGGCCTGCGCCGCCCCGTCGCTGCGCCGCCAGGCTGCCACCACTTCGCACCGCGCCCGCGCCCGCAGGGCCTCCTGCTGCGCCTCGCGCGTCGCCGCCACCGCGACGCTCACGGCCCGGGCCGTCTGGTTGCGCTGGTACACCGGAAGCGGAACCTCGACCCCTGCTTGCACGAAGATCTCATTCTCCCGAATGCCCTGAACCATCAGCCGCGGCACTGGCAGTCCCGCACGCCGCTGTACTTCCACATCGGTTCGCGCGAGCCGCACGAGAGCCTCGCTCGAGAGCACGTCGCTGCGCCGCTCGGCCCGCGCGAGCAGCGTCTCCAACGACGCCGGTTCCGTCGGCGGAGCAAGGTCGCCCGCGATCTCTGTGGCCCCCTGCGCGTCGAGGCCCAGCGCGGCCAGTAGCTCTGCCCGGAGCGCCTCCCGCTCTGCCCGCGCCCGGTGCATCCGCGCGGCGGCCTCGGCCCGAACCGCGTCTGCCATGGCCACGTCGCCATCCCCCGTTGCGCCCGCCGCTCGCCGCACGCCCGCTGCTCGCACGAGTTCGTCGTCGAGCGTCGTGCGGGCCTCCGCGAGCCCCACCGTTGCGGCTGCGCCCAGCACCCTCGCGTAGAGGTCGAGTGCCTCGCCGATCGCCACGCGGACGCTGTTTCGCACCTCCGCCTCGGCGGAATCCGCGGCGGCGTCGGCGTGCCGCGTGCGCGCTCCGGCGGAGCCCGATAGATCGACGGGCCAACTGAGCGCGAGGCTGAGGTCGGCGACGGGGCCGCGGTCGCTTGTCCAGCGCGGGCCGCTTCGAAGTTGGAGGCTCGGGTTCTCTCTTGCGGGCAGCGCGGCGCCTTCACGCAGGGCCCGCGCCTCTCCTGAACGCGCAGTTGCGACGCGCACGCCCCACGACCGTCGCCGCGCCTGCTCAACGACCGCCGTGCGATCAAGCACCGTCGCGGTGACGGGCTGCGCGGCGGCGGCGGTCGCGGTCGTCGTGAGGGCGAGCGTAAGGAGCCCTTCGGTGAGCCATCTACCGCTTCGGAGTGCTCGACTTGAGTGCGCCGTGACCATCCGCGGCGCAGGAGACTGAACCGACGAAAACCGACCGTCAATCGGCTTCTTCTTCGCCTCTTCGCGCCGGCTCAACTGGACCTCCGGGCGGGGCGCGCGCGGGCCGCGGAGAGCGCCCGATCGAGTCGGTCGAGGTTGGCGCGATCGGCCCGTGCGGCGAGATCGACGAAGGCTGCGAGGATTCCTTCGGCCGCCGCGCCTCGCAGGTCGCCTGCGGCCTCGGCGATGGCACGGGCGCGAAACTGTTCGGCCGTAATCGCAGGGGCATAGCGGTACGCGTGGCCAAGCTTCTCGCGCAGCAGGAGTTGTTTGCGGTGCAGTCGTTCGAGGGTCGATTGCACCGTGCTCAGGGTGATGTCTGCGGCCTCCCGGAGCGTTCGGTGAACCTCCTTCGCGTCCGCAGCGCCGCGCGCCCAGAGGTGCCTCAGCACCGCCGTCTCAAGCTCTCCGAGCCGCGGCAGCGGGTCCATCGTCAGACCGTAACCACGTCAAACACCGATCGTCAATCGGTGCGTGAATCGCCGACCGAAGCGCTATAACTCCGGTCGGAGCTTCGATGACCCATCACGACCACGAGCACAACCACAACCACGGCCAGCACGGGCACCTCCACGGGGTCGGCGTCGCGGCCACCGGGGCGGCGTTCGGGGTCGGCGTGGCACTCAATGTTGCCTTCGTGGTGATCGAGTCGGTGGCGGGCTTTCTTGTTCACTCGATGGCCCTCGTAGCCGACGCGGCACACAATCTGGGCGACGTCCTCGGGCTGCTGCTTGCGTGGGGAGCGGCGGTGCTCGCGCGGCGTCCTCCGTCGTCCCGGCGCACCTACGGACTGCGCCGCGGAACCATCCTCGCCGCGCTAACCAACGCAGTGCTGCTGCTCGTCGCAGTGGGGGTGGTGTGCCGCGACGCGGTGCATCGCCTCGGTGCGCTGCAGCCGGTGCCGGGTGTTACCGTGATCCTCGTGGCTGCCGCTGGGGTGCTGGTCAACGGGGCGTCCGCGATGATGTTTCATCGCTCGCAAAAGTCGGACGCCAACGCGCGCGGGGCGTTTCTGCACCTCGCGAGCGACGCGCTGGTCTCCCTCGCGGTGGTGTTCGCTGGGTTCGTGATGTGGCGCACGCACTGGTGGTGGCTCGACCCCGTGATGAGCCTCGCGGTCTCCGTCGTCATCGTCGGCGGAACCTGGTCGCTGCTCCGCGACGCCCTCGACCTGAGCCTCGACGCGGTGCCTAAGCACATCGAACTCGCGGCGGTTCGCGCGTGCCTCCTCGCGCAGCCGGGCGTGCTCGGGGTGCACGATCTCCACGTCTGGTCTCTGAGCACCACCGACGTTGCGATGACGGCACACCTGATGATGACCAGTGGCACCTCGACGCGGGCGTTTCAGGCAAGCATCGACGCCGCCATGCTCGCTCGCTTTGGCATCTGCCACACGACGCTGCAGGTGGAGGATCCGCTCGACGACGCGCCGGCCTGTCAGCACGCGAGCGGATGCGAGGTTGCGCCGCCGGCTCGATAGGCCCCTACGACGACAGCCGCACTTCGGTGAGCCCGTTCGGCAACGGGCACAAGCGGCTGGCGGACCGGGGTTGGTCGCGTCCCGCGCCTGCAACCCAGGCTAACGACAGCAGGCGCCCGCTCCTCAGGCTATCGGAAGCTCAGGCTCGATCTTGTTCGTTGGGAGCGTGAGGGCGGCGCCAAAGTGTCGAGGGATGCAACTCAGTGCGCGAAATTTCTTCCATCACGCCTTTGATTCTCGGAAAAAACCGTCCTGACGAAGGCACGGTCGACTCTCCGGAGGGTCCGTCTCGCTTGTGAATGGTGGGCTTCAGCCCGCGGCGAGCGGGACACATCGCCGTGCTGACCATATCCGACGAAAATCCCGCAAACCTGCCCAGACGCAGCTGAACGAACCCGCGGAGCCTCCGAGGCGAGTCAGTCGTCGATGTGGGAACGGGGCGCGAGCAGCCCGAAGTGCCGGATGCGCGTGAAGCTCTTCGCGAACACCCGATCGCGGAATCGCCAAAGAAAATCGACCCCCGAGAACGTGCACTCACGGCCACCTTTCGTGTCGAAGTTCACGCCGCGCTCGTCCATCGTGCGGAGGTACGCGAACACCTGAACGGCGCCGCCGAAGGGCGCCTTCGCGTAGACCACCCAGTCGGTTCGGTAGACCGCCGCGCGCGAAGTCCCGCCGAAGATCTTCGCCTGCAACTTGGACCGGGAAGAGGTCGTCGCATTTCTTCGCCACCCCACGCGCGCCGTCCGGCGACAGGCCTCCGGCACTCACGAAGGCGTGGATGTGGGGATGAATGAGCAGTTCGCGCTTCTACGGACTGCAACACCATCGTGATGGCGGGCAGCGCGCACAGGCGCTGCGGGTCGCGCGCCAACGCCACGAGCGTCTTCGAGCCATCGATGCGGGTCGAGGTTCTGGAACGTGCGGCAGTGCCGGTTGCGGCACGAGTGGTAGACCGGCATCGCGTAGCCGCAGGTGTCGCAAACCGCGAGGTGGCCGCCGAGTGCGGAGGCGCTGCAGCGGATCAGAGCGACGAGCATCTCGTGCTGCGCAATCGTGAGTGCAGAAGTCTCCCCCCAGTGCGTCCGCGAATGCGCGCACGATGTCGCCATCTGCATCCGCGTCGCGGGGTTAGCTCTGGAGGTACTCGGGAGTAGCTACGCAGGTACTCGGGAGTAGCTACGCAGGTACTCGGGAGTAGCTGAGCGGCGCATACTTGCGATCGCACCCCGCGCGAAGCGCTTCCAGACTTATCTCCGACAACGCATCCGAGAGCGCACCCGAAAGTCCCCGTGCGCGAGGGCCGCGGCTCACGTCAGTCTACTACGCCACCGTCGATGGATCGGGCGTTCGCCCAGGGGCAGAACATCGCCGTGATGGACGTGGAGAACGCCGCCGTCCACGGCCTCGAGCGGAGCGCCAGCATCGAACACTTCGACAGCCATTTCGACCCCGGGCCACGCTGCGGCGGGCGACGTTCATCCGGTGGGGCCCCAACTCTCGCTGTCGTCCCCGCACGTCGTACATGGCTCACTGAGCAGCGGCAGAGGATGGACGGCGTGCGCGGCCTCGACACCCCGACGCCGGCGGGCCGGGACACGATGTCGACGGTCGATAACTTCCACGCGCAGGGGACGCCCTACGGGAAACCGTACACCCTGAAGTCGGGCTCGGGCGGCGCAGGGCCTGCCGCCGTACACCCCGCCATGAAGAGGCGCTCACTGCCCTTCGATGGTGTTGGTGTGGACCTCGCGCACGCCATCTCCGTCATCATCTCGCGCAACTGCGATGAGTCTCTTGCAAGTAGATCTTGGCAGAAGATCGCCCGATGACGCCGAGAATGAGCGGACCGTCCTGGTCATCGTTGCCGTGGTCATTGAATTTGTTGGCGCAGCGGCGGAGGGGATCGTCAGGGTCGCGGTGCGGATCGCCCTTCTCGCCGGCGTTCTCTGCTCCGTCTCGACGATCGCGTCGTCGAACCACGATGGGGAAAGGCATTCGAGGCCGAGATCCTGAACGTGATGACGGTGGTCGAGCAGGTGATGCCGACTGGCGTGGAGTTCGTTGGCGAGATGGAGTGTCGGCGAGGGCCGCGAGGAGGCGCTACCCCGCTGCTCCGAAGCGCGACGGCGGAGCCATCGGGAGCGCGCGTCGTGGCGCAACGATCGGGGGGAGGTGCGTGCAGGAGCGAGAGAGCAGCCGTCGTGAACCACAGGAAATCCCAGCGGATTTCGAGGGTACTTCCCGGTGCGTTGCAAGCGGTTTGGATATTTCGTCACGCGCTCGGGGATCGGCGGTGACAGCACCGCCGCGGCTCCCTCGCGAGAGGTCCGCGGCGCGCTACGGTGACGTTTTACCGATCGGTCAGGGAGCGCAGAGGTCGTCGACGCCGTCAGGGTACGTCACGCATCCGCGGGCGCAGGGCTCGCGAAGGAGCCGACCGTCCACGCAGATCACGCGCTGCGTGTGCGACTGGTTGCAAGTGAACACATCGATCCAGTCGTACTCGCCGCAGGGCTCACCCTCGCCGGGCGGCGGGACGCACACATCGTCGAAGCCCGCCGGGCGCCCAATGCACGAACCCCCCAGGGTACACTGCACGCGCTCGAGGGAGCTGTCCACGCAGCGCACCATCTCAGACCCGCTCACGCACGATCGATTGTCCCATCCCTCGTAGCGGCCGCAGGTCTCGGACGCACCCGGCGGTCGAGCGGGACCAGGGGGGGGAGGGGGCGTCATGGGCGGCGCGCAGTCCGGGGGGTTGAGCGCGAAGCCCGACGCGCATGCGGCGAGCGGCACACCGTCGCGATCGACCGAGACGCACGCGCTCGTTGCGCCGCACCACCCGCAGCCCGCGATGGGCGTGCATGCGCCGCAACTCGTCGCCTGCGCGGCGCACTCGTCGGAGGGCGGCGTCGAGGGCGGCGTCGAGGGCGGCGTCGAGGGCGGCGTCGAAGGCGGCGCCGCGCCCGACCAGCGCGCGAGGGTGCTGCGGTACCAATCGGCCTGCTTGCCCACGACCCCATAGATGCTGGTGTCGTCGCTGCCGCCAGAGACAACCCCGATGATTTCCTGCGTAGCGGCGTCGAAGAGCGCGCCGCCCGAGTCGCCGGGTTGCGTCACCCCGGTGTTCGCGCCGATGGCGTTGGGAATCAGACCGCTCCCGTAACGCCAGATGGCGTTGAAGGACGGGCTGATCCAGAGGCGGTTGGTGAAGGTACCGTCGTTGATGCGACCGATCACGAAGACGCGCTGCGGCGGCGCGACGTTCACGAGTCGCACGGAGCCGAAGCGGGTTGCGTGAATGTCTCGATCGAGGTGGATCAGCGCGACGTCGCTCCCGGACTCCGGGGTGATGTAATCCCCCGCGAACGAATCTCCCCCCGTCGGGGACATGACCGACTCGTGGGCGGACGCCGAGGCCGTGTCGCCCGAGTACGGGCACGTGACCGTGAACGAACGCTCGCCTTCCACACAGTGTGACGCAGTGAGCACGACGTTGCGTGCGACAAGCGAACCCGAGCAGGCCGCCGAAGTCCCCAGGCGCACCGTGCACACATACGGATACGCCGTCGCCTCGCCCACTGCGCGCACGATCCCGTCGCTGTGCGTAAGTACGCCGCGCATCCACCGCCCCCCCTCGGGCTCTGCCGAACACGCACCCACTGCCCCCAGGCACCCCAGCGCCAACAGCGCATATCGCGAGCGCGGAGACCCCAGAAGACCCCTATCGAATGTACCCCGTCGTCGAAGTTGCATCCGTCCCGCTTCAGCATGAGTCGGGCCAGCGTGTTGCGGAAGCCTTCCTTACCGATCCGTAGGGAGACGACCGCCCTGTCGTACGGCGCCGTGACCGTCGACGGTAGGTACAGTGACCACGGACGGTGGGTACAGTGACCAGTGAAAAAGCCTGCTCGAAGCCTCACACATCAATGGTGTTTAACGGCATCTCAGCGCACCACGGGGAGTGCGCACGGCGCGGACAATCGCCTGGTGGGGCCGCGCTTCTGCGAGGGCCAACACTCTGACCGATCGGTAGAATGGCGGTTCAGGTGCAGCCGGGGACGCCTGTGGCTGCTCCGAAGGGCGTACGGCAGGGGGCGCAGAAGTATCCGCCCGCGCAGCTACCCTGCGCGGTGCCGAGGCGTTCGAAGAAGCTGCGGTTGACGCACGTGCTCACGCAGAAGCCCACGTAGGCAGGGAGCTGTCCGAGAATGGGGATCGGGACGGGGCTCGCGCGGCATGCAATGGGTCGAAAGCTCGGGTCGAGGTTTTCATTGGGCGCGCAGAGAAAGTCTGGCGGGCAGCTCATCGCGCTGAGGCTGCCGCGCTGCGCCGCGGGAATCGAGGCCGTCGGGACGCACTTTGCCCGTCCGCCGCAGCAGTCTTGAAAACGAAACGGTGGCTGCTGCGGTCCCGGGTCGCAGCTCTGGTCGCACGCGGACGTGCTTGCGCCGGTGCGCGGGTCGAAACACGGTACGCAGAGTTGCGTGGGGTTGCATGTGGACTGCACGAGCGTCGCGGCCTGCGAGGCCACCATCGGGACGCAGCGCGAGAGGCATCGTCCCTCGCCCATGCCACCAAACGGCCGACAGGTCGGCGGCACAAAATTGTTTGCGGCGCGGATAAAATCGTCGGGCACACAAAACCCCCCTGCGCAGGACGACAGCATCCCGCGCTGGGCGTCGGGTACGCGCGAGGCAGGCATGCAGTGTGTTCCCGCGCAGGGACAAGCAGGGAGAAACGATGGGTTGATCACGTCGGGGCCCGTGTGCGGACACTGCAGCGGCGGCGGCTGTGTCGGAAAGCCACCGTCACCACAGTTGGGAGGCACATCGCACGCACCCGTAGGCTGGTTTCCGTCCTCTGGGTCGTAGCAGGGCGCGCAGAGTTCACCGTCGTCGCAGACGTCGCGCGTGAGCACGTCGGCTTGCGCAGCCACTCCTGGGACGCAGCGCGAGACGCAGCCACCGACGAGCCCTCCGAAGGCCGTGCAGCGTCGCGGTACATAGTTGTTGGCCGCGCGAATGTAGGGCTCGGGTACGCAGAACCCGCCCTCGCAGGCCGCGAGCCTCGTACGCTGTGCAGCCGGAACGCGCCCGGTGGGCATGCAACGAGTGCCCGCGCAGTCGCAGGCGGGTATGTTGCTCGGGTCGAGCAGGGGCGGGCCAGTGTACGGGCACTGAATCGGCGGCGGCGGGGGTGCCGTTCCCGCGTCGGAACAAGGGTCCGCGGCCTCGCAGGCGCCCGTCGAGCGGTTGCCGTCGCTCGGGTCGTAGCAAGGGGCGCAACGTTCGTCGCTTTCGCAAATGTCTCGCGGGAGGAGATCGCCCTGCTCGGCCACCGTCGGGACGCAGCGCGACACGCAAGCGCCCGCGAGACCGCCGAACGAACGGCAGCGCGGAGGGACATAACTTGTCCCCGCACGCACAATGACATCGGGCACGCAGAGCCCGCCGTTGAGACACTCCGAGAGCATCGAGGCGCGGCCCGGAACGAGCCCTGCGGGGAGGCACCGCGCCCGCCCACGCCCGATGCAGCACCTCGGGAGACTCTCGGGGTCGATGCCCGGACTCTGCGCGCATCGGAGCATCGCGCCGGCGTCCATGGACGCTGTGTCACTGGGCGAGGCGACCTGAGCGTTCGTCACTTCGGGCGCGCCGCACGCCGCGAAGAAGCTCACAAAGACCGCCACGCAGAGCACCGCAGGGGACCACGAGCCCACAGCCCACCGACCGCTCGAGCCTCGAATTGGATTTCGCACGGGCAGGGTTGTTGCAAGACTCATGCGATGATCTTTACGCAGCGAGTTCGAAGCCGAGGGGCCGTTGCGGTGCTCGCAGTGGGATCCGTCGCCTATGCGCCTCTTTGCTTCGCGGGGGGCACCGAACTCGGGGCCGTGGGTGTCGCGGCCGTCGGTCGCGGCGGTGCCTTCGTGGCCCGCGCGTCGGATCCGATGGCGCTCGGTCACAATGTCGCAGGCCTCGTGGGCCTCGCGGGCGTCCAATGGACGGCGTCGATGAACGTTGGGCTGTTTCGTCACTGTTTTTCCCGCGTGGGACGCTACGACGGCGTCGAAAGCGGCGTCGAGACGCGAGGGACGGTGTTCGCGTCGGGGTCGTATTCAACCGCCCGACCCGCGTACCCCGAGGTGTGCAACGAGCTTGAGCCCGCGATCGTTCCGCAGCTTGTGGTGACGTGGCGGCCTCGGTCGTGGATCGCAGTGGGCGCCGGGATTCTCACGCCCGCGGGCATCGGCACGCAGCGCTTCCCTGACCGAGTGGTAACTTCCGCGGGTCTCGCGCCTTCTCCCTCGCGGTACATGGTCCTGGCGACCAACGTTGCGATCATTCACCCGACCCTTGGGGTCGCGGTCGCTCCCACGCCATGGTTGCGCATCGGCGCTGCGCTTCAGCCCTCCTTCGGTCACTTCGCGGGCGCGACGATGGCCAACGCGGTCGGGTCGCAATCGCCCGCCACGGACGTGCGCACCGAGGCCGACGCCTGGGGCTTCTTCTGGGCGGCCAACTTCGGGATCATGGTGCAACCCGCGCCGTGGATCACCCTCGGCGCACACGCCCACATCAACGAAACTCCCGTTGTTTTCACGGGCACTTCGACCGCGACGGTGCGCCCCTACGCGGCCGACGCTTCGCGGATTCACACGTCGAAGTTCGAGAGCGTGGTGACGCTTCCGCTGCCGAGCCTCTTCCGCTTTGGGGCCCGCTTCGCGTCGCTGCGCGCGGGGGCGCCCGAGGCCTGGGCCGATCGCGACCCGATGCGGGACGAAGACTTCGACGTCGAAGTCGACTTCCACTACGAGACCTCGTCGTTGCTTCAGCAGGTGGTCACGCGGAGCACCGGGAACGTCGAGGTAGAGCCGGGGATGGGCTCTCCCGCAACGCCCGAAGTGATCCTTCGTCGAAGCTGGCGCGACACCTTTGGCTTGCGCGTGGGGGCGGAGCGCAATGTCATCCCCGACACCCTCGCCATCCGCGGTGGCTTCTCGTGGGACCTCGGCGCGCAGACGGGTGATCGCACCTACAACGGTCGCGTGATTGGGTGGAACCCCGATGCTGGCATCGACACCGCGGGTTACGACACCTTCGGGCTGTCTGCGGGCGCGAGCTTACGATGGCGCTGGCTCACCGTAGACCTTGCGTACCAGCACATCTTCACCGCGGGTCAGACCGTTGCCGTGGGCCGCGCCCCGACCCTGAGCGGCACGGTGCCCATCACAGCTTCGGACTGCGCGCGCGGCGCGGGCTACCCCGGCGCCGGCGCCTGCACCAACAACCAGGGAAACTACGCCGCTGCGTACGACGTGCTCTCGATCGGTTTCACGGGCCGACACTGACCGTTCGGTAGGCGCTACCGCGTGAGACGCGCCGCGGTCGCGGTGAGCACCGTGTCGAGGGAGGTCAGCGCGCAGGACCCGTCGGCGTTGATTCGCACGTCCGCGACGCGCCACACATCATTGCTCCCGGAGGCCGTGAACGAGCGGAGCATGTGCGTAAACGTCCGGGTCACCGTGGTGGTGCTCCCGCAGTAGATTCGAAGCGTCGCCTCGGAGCCGCCATCTACGCGGCTGAACGCATGCACGCCGATGCGATAGACCGACCCTGCGATGGGGCTGTCGATTCGAATGTTTTCGGGACCGTTGGCAGAGGTGTTGTCTACGTCGAGTTCGGGCGATGAGGTCGGCGTTGCGTCCCACAAGGGCCGTCGGTTTGCGTAGTGACAGTCGCCGGGCGAGGAGAACCAACCCATGGCTGCGGCGTTGAGCAGGTGCAGGTCCACGTCGCCCGGCGTGGACCATGTGAGTTCAACTCGCAGGCCTCTCCCGGTGAGAGTGATGGCAGTGATGCACGTTACGCTGCGGCCCATCGCGTCGGTCACGGTGACCCTGACCGAGTAGGTCCCCACGATTACCGAAGAGAAGGTCGTCGTGCAGGCGTCTGGAGTTGTGAACCTCCCCTCGGTTCCGGCACCCGCGGGTCTCGAGAGCACCTCCCACCGACACGCTCCTCCCGCCGACGCGGTGGCGCTGAGGGCAACGGGCGTCCCTGCGGGTCCGCTCGCACTGCCGGGACATGTCGCCGTGGGGGGTGTGCAGGCTGCGATCTCGTCCGTGCGGCCGTTGCAGTCGTCGTCCATGCCGTTGCAAATTTCGCCCGTGGGCAGCCGCTGCGGGTCGCACGCTCCCCAGCGCATCCCGCTCGCATCGCAAGCTTGCATCCCTCCGCGGCAGAGGCCGACACCGGCTGTGCCTGCGGGACCTTCATAGCAAGCGCGCCGTGCGCCCGGCGTGCACACGCAGGTCTCGTCCGTGCGGCCGTTGCAGTTGTCGTCGATGCCGTTGCAAACCTCGGCCTGGGGGGCGCGCTCCCCAACGCACATTCCCCAGATCGTGCCTGCAGGCCCACACATCTGATTCCCCGCACGGCACGGACCTACGCCTACCGTCCCCGCTGGTCCCGAGTAGCAGCTACGCATCATGTTCGGGACGCAGGTACACCCGAGGCTCTCATCGGCCGTGCCGTCGCAGTCGTCGTCGATGCCGTTGCAGCTCTCGACGCCGGGTCCACGCTCGCCGACGCAGGCTCCGTAGGCCCGTCCCGTTGCATCGCAGGCTTGCGTGCCGCCGCGGCAAATCCCCACGCCGAGGGTGCTCGCCGCGCGGGTGTAGCAAACGCGGCTGGTGCCCGGCGCGCAGAGGCATCCCTCATCGGTCGTGCCGTTGCAGTTGTCGTCGGTGCCGTTGCAGGTTTCTGTGGCCGGCCCGACCTCCCCCGCGCAGGCGCTCCAACTGGCGGAACTTCCGCCGTTCGTGCTCATGCAGGTTTGCGCACCCGCTCGGCAGCGCGCGACGCCCGCGGTGCCCGCGGTGCCCGCGTAGCAGCTTCGTGTGGCACCCGGACGACAGGCGCAGCCGTTGTCGGTGACACCGTCGCAGTCATTGTCGATTCCGTCGCAGGTCTCGGCGCTCGCCGTCACTGCGCCCGCACACGCGCCCCAACGGCCAAACTCCTCGGTCGTAGCCTCGCAGCGGCTGCGCCCCGGGCGACACACACCCACGCCAACCTGCGCAGACGGTCCCGGGTAGCACGGCGTCTCCGTACGCGGGGTACACACGCACTCGGCGCGCATGAGCAACCCACCGCACGCGCCCACGACCACGCGGGCGCCATCCGGGAGCGTGACCAGCCCGGCATCGCTTGGGGGACGGCGCACGTCGGGCGCGCTCGGCCGGTCGAGCATTGCATCCTCGAAGACCAAAGCACCGTCGCCACCGAAGTCCGGGGCGTCGTCGACGGCGCAGCCGACGGGGAGCGACAGCGCAAGGCCCACGAAGCGCGCGATGAGAGAGTCTCTCCGAAAAAGCGTGATCATCGGGTTCACCACGGGGCTTGCTACGGTCGGGCGAGGGGGGGGAATCGTCTCTCCGCGAAGCCGTCTCCGTCCGGTCGCTTAGCAAGCGGTGTACCCGCCATGGGCTGACCGATCGGTCAGCACGAGTTGGTCGTGCGCGCACAGGACGTAATTATGTGCGATTTCGAGGCTATTGCTGGCGATTTTCGCGTGTCGTCGCTTACCGATCGATCACGAAGGGTGCTGGCGTGTTGGGGCCGTGGACCGGTGCCGCGCCTCCATCGGGGACCGGTCAATGGATTGACCGCTGGTGACGACTCACCCACCTGGGTGACGGTTCGAAGGCGACCGCGCGCTGGGAGAGATCTTCGGGAATTGAGCCCGAAGACGCCGCAGAAACCGCGCCTATCTATGCTCGACGGCCTCGCTTCTCGGGCTGAAGTCCTTCGATCGAGAGGACCAACATCGGGGATTTTCTGGCAGTCGACATCGGCGCGACTCCGACCTTCGGACTGCCGACGAAGCACAGTTCGCGAGGTTTGAACGCCTGCATCTGCCGCCTCGGGTCTTCGATCTCGCCGCGGAGCTGCGCGCGCAACTCTCACTGACGACCCGGGACGCGCTTTACGCTGCGTGCGCGATGCAACACGGCCGCGACGAGCTGTGGACGAACGATGAACACCGCAGGCGGCGTCCAGCATCCTCCGGGAGAACACCGCGCGGATGGCCATGCACGCGTAGACCCACCGGGAGCGACGACCACTCGGCGTTCGCCGCCACCGGCCTCAGCATCTCCGCGTCCGCGCCCGAAATTAGGTCCGCACCGCTGCCGGCAGGTGGTTGCAAACGCTCACCCACGCCAGGCAGCAGGCAGGATCCATAGCGAAATCATCCGAACACGCAGCTCCGCCGAGAGAATCTCCTGCGTCACGCGCCCCTGCACCCGCAGTCGCCACTGCGCCACCACGGCCGTCCACGTCGGGATCTTCTCTCTCGCTCGCGACCGCGACACGGCACTTGCGCCCTGGCATTCCGCGATCGGATCGAGCCGACAGAGCTCGTCCTCCACGACGCCCGCGACCCCGTCCGCGTCGCCCAAGGCATCCGTGTGCAGATCCAGCGGGTGCGGCATGTGCAGGGTCGTCTGTTCGGCCTCGGCCTGCCGCATCGCCTCCTGCGCGGCCTGCAACGCCCGCGCGACCTCGACCTGCGGAGGCGAGGGTGCGGCGTCGGCGGTCGTGTCGTGGGCGACGGGCTGGGCGTCGAGGCGCAGCGCCGCGAGCGCTGCCCTGGAGCATGCCTTGTGGGCCGCCGTGAGCGCGCAGGCCGAAGGCATCGCTCAGGCCCTTCCTGGCGTGGAACAGCTCGGGATCCAAGCGCCCCTTGAGGTGCTCGGTGGCCGCGTCGAGTTGGACCTGAGAGCGAGGACGAGCTTGCGAGGATCAGGGATCGAGAGCGGGTTGCCCATGCACATCGCCCTCTGCGGGAAGGATCAGCGACCCGCTTCTGTCGCGTGTTGCCGTGAGCTTCAACCCCATGGAGATCTGGGCTGATCATGGGGACAGTGGTGTCCCGGCTTATGCTTCATGCGCCCGCGAGGGCCGCGCCCAACGTGATCAGCGGGCCTTTTGAGAGCGCGAGCGATCCGAGCACGAGGGGGTGTGATGGGTCAGTAGTAGACCACCACGCGCCCGTCTTGGCCGTTGGCACTTGAAGCCGCCGCCGCGCCCGCGCTGCTGGTACCGCGATCGGCGTCGGATGGCTGACCCGGGTTCGGGCCGATGGCCGCCTCGGCGCACCCGTCGGCGCTTCGAACGTAGCTTGACCCGCCGCCGCCGCCGCCGCCGGTGTTTCCGCCGCAGTCGCCGCCGCCTGCGCCGCCGCCCATCCAGCCACCGCCGCCGCCGCCCGCGCCCTGACCGGTGGCCGAGCCGATGGTGTTTCCCCCCTGAAATCGCTGTCCGGCCTCGCCCTCGCCCGCCACCGAGCCGCAGCCGCAGGTAGTCCAGCCGCCCGTTCCACCACACAGGAGCGTTGCGCCAGTGCCCGCGACCCCGTAGCTCGCGTCGGTGCGCCCAGAGTTGGTTCCGCCGGCGCCGACGGGGGCGCCGCCGCCGCCGCCGTCTCCGCTCATGACGGAACCCGACGCGCTCGCGCCGCCGCCACCGCCGCCCGCAGTGACCAGCTCGGTGGTGCCGCGACGGATCCCGCTGCGCCCGCCGCCGCTCGACCCGAAGTACCCCCCGAGGCCCCCGCCGCCGTAGATGGGCGTGCGCGTGAACCCGTCGCTCCCGCCGCGCCCGGCGATGACGGTGAGGGTCTCGCCCGCCGTGACGACAAGCGCCGCCCGCACGAAGGCCCCCGCGCCGCCCGCGCCGCCGCTGCTGGCATAGTGCGACCCGCCTCCCGAGCCCCAGAGCTTCACCACCACCCGCGTCACCCCGGCGGGGACCACCCACGGCTGGTCCGCCCCCGTCGCGTCGAACACCGCCCGCCGCGTCGGGAGCGTCGCAGTCAGGTCGGTGGCGGTGCATACCCGCACCGAATCCCCAGGGCCCGGCAGGCAGGTAGAGAACCGCGGCGCCTCGGTGGCCGCCGTGCACGTCATCGTCTGCCCGCTCGGGGGCGGCGTCCGGCACGCGCTCATCGCGCACGAGAGCCCGGTGTCGCAGACGGTTCCGCATGCTCCACAGTTGGCCGCGCTGCTCATGAGGTCAGCGCACCCGCCCGCGCACTGGGTCTGCCCGGCGGCGCACACGGGCGCCGTGCACACGCCCGACGCGCAGATCTGACCAGTGGCGCAGGCGTTTCCGCAGCGGCCGCAGTGGGTCGCGCTCGACGCGGTGTCCGCGCAGACGCCGCCGCAGAGGGTGCGGCCCGACGGGCAGATGACGGCGCACGCGCCCATCACACAGCTCTCGCCCGTGGCGCACGCGTGGTCGCAGCTGCCACAGTTGGCGGTGTCGAGCGAGAGGTCACGACACGCCCCGCCGCAAAGCGAGCGCCCGACCGGGCACGATGACCGACAAACGCCCGCGACGCAGTCTTCTCCTGTGAGGCACGCCAGGAGGCAGCTCCCGCAGTGGCCCGGGTCACTCTGAAGGTTGCGGCAGTTGCCACCGCAGGTGGTCATCCCGTTGCCACACACCGTCCCGAGGTCCACCGAAACGTCCACCACGTCGACCACGTCCGCCGCGTCAGGAACGTTCGACACGTCGGCCGCGTCCAGCACATCGGGTGCCACGTCCGGGGTGACATCGGGTGCCACGTCGACTGTCTGCGTGAGGTCTTGCGAGACGTCCTTGCCGGCGTCGTCGGTGGTTCCGTTGGACGACTCGGCGCAGGCGGCGGTGAGCGCGACGAGCGAAGCAATCGCGAGGCGGGCGGAGTGGGAGAGCATCAGTCGAGCTTCGCACGATCGCGGGAGAATAAGCGATCCAACACCCCTTACCGTTTTGGCACGGATTCGCTCCAGGTACCTGATCATCTCTATGTGCGAAGATCACCCTGTTCGAGCCGTCGAGAGCACCCGTTCACCGCGCTGGAGGTGATCGCTTGCGGATGGTAATCGAGGCGGAGGGCGGGAGGCGAGCGCCTGGAGCGCCCATCTCAGCGGGGAGGCGGGGGAATACGAGAGTTTACGGGAAGCCGACGACGAGGCCGGGGGCGCTGCGACTGTTGGCGGTGCCGTCGCCCATCTGCCCGTTGCCGCCGTAGCCCCAGCAGGAGATCGCACCCCCCGCACGGCGCGCGCAGGTGTGGTAGCGCCCCGAGGCGTCGATCTCGGTTGCGTCCGTGATGCCCACCACGGTCGTCGGCACGAGCCGGGTGGTCGTGGTGCCGTCGCCGATGCCGCCGTAGCCGTTGTATCCCCAGCACACGATGGTTCCGCCCGCGCGGCGCGCGCAGCTGCGGTCGGCCGAGGAGCCCGATTGGTCGGCGCGCCACACGTCGTCGCCGGTGGCGATCTCGACGGCGTCGGTCAGGCCCGCGACCAGGCCCGGTGCCACGCGCCCCGCGGTGGTGCCGTCGCCCAGCTGGCCGTAGGCGTTAAAGCCCCAGCACTGCACGGTGCCGTTGGCGAGGCGCGCGCAGGTGTGGCTCGTGCCGCAGGCGATCTCGACCGCCGTGCTGATGCCCACCACCGCCACCGCGGTGGCGGCGTTGGAGGTGTTGCCCGTGCCAAGCTGACCGTTGCCGTTGTAACCCCAGCAGCGGACGGTGCCGTCCTGGAGGCGCGCGCAGCTGTGCACGTAGCCCGCGCACACCTCCACGGCCGTCGAGATGCCCGCGACCAGTCCCGGCGCCACACGGCTCGCCGTGCTGCCGTCGCCGAGCTGGGCGTAGTTGTTCCAGCCCCAGCACCAGGCGCGGCCCGAGGCGTCGACCGCGCAGCTGTGCGCCCAGCCGCCGGTGGAGATGTCGACGATGTTGGTCAGGCCCACCACCGATACCGGCGAGGTGCGCTGCGGGACCGTGCTGCCGTCGCCGAGCTCGCCGGCGCCGTAGTGCAAGCCCCACCCGACGACCGTGCCGTCGGCCAGGCGCGCGAAGGAACTCCCGCTCGAGGCGCCGACCTCCACCGCGTTGGTGATCCGCGGCACTTGCTGAAGCACGAGGCTGCTGGTGGTGTTGCCGTTGCCCAGCTGGCCCCAGCCGTTGTAGCCCCAGCACCAGACGGTGCCGGAGCCGCGGATCGCGCAGACATGGTCGTTGCCCGACGTCACCGTCGAGACGTTGCCCGTGCGGCAGGTTCCCGCGAGGCAGTAGCGCCCCGTGCCGCAGGAGTTGCCGCAGGCGCCGCAGTTGTCGTTGTCGTTCTGCCCGTTGACGCAGACGCCACTGCAAAAGGTGAGGCCGGCGGCGCAGCGGTCGCGGCAGGCGCCCGCGGTGCAGGTCTGCGTCGAGGGGCACGCACGGCCGCAGCCGCCGCAGTTGGCGTTGTCGGCGGCGAATGCCACCTCGCAGCCGTTGGAGGGCGCGTTGTCGCAGTCGCCGAAGCCCGACGCGCAGGTGATGCCGCAGCGCCCGGTGGTGCAGGTGCGGGTGGCGTTGGGCCCGGTGGAGCACGCGGCCGAGCAGGCGCCGCAGTGGGTCGGGTCGCTCTGCAGGTCGACGCAGCTGCTGCCGCAGCGCACCTGCGTGGCGTCGCAGCCGGAGATGCACGTCGGCGTCGCACCCGCGGTGGAGCAGAGCGGCGTGGCCGAGCCGCAGACGCGGCCGCAGCCGCCGCAGTTGGTGGCGCCGTCGAGGGCGGTCTCGCAGCCGTTGGCTGCGTTGCCGTCGCAGTCGGCGAAGCCCGTCACGCAGCGGAACGCGCAGCCCCCGTCAGTGCACGTCGGCACCGCGTTGGCCGCGGGGGGGCACAGGCGCCCGCAGCCGCCGCAGTGTGCGGTGGCGGTGAGCAGGTTGGCCTCGCAGCCGTTGAGCTCGAGCGTGTCGCAGTCGCCGTAGCCGACGTTGCAGGTCGCGCGGCACTGACTCGACACGCAGGCCACGGTGGAGTTCTGCCCGGTGCGGCAGGTGTTGTTGCACGCGCCGCAATGGGTCGTACTCACCTGGGTGTTGACCTCGCAGCCGTTGGCCGCGTCGCCGTCGCAGTCGGAGAAGCCCGGCGCGCAGGCGGTGCCGCAGCGGCCGACCGCGCAGGTCGCGCGGGTGTTCGGCGTCGTGCGGCAGACCGTCGTGCAGTCGCCGCAGTGATCGGGGTCAGTCTGCGGGTCGAAGCACGAGCTGCCGCAGCGCTGCTGCCCGGAGGCGCAGCCGCTGGTGCAAGTCGCGCTCGCGCCCATAGCGGCGGCGCACACCGGCGTCGCGCCGGCGCAGCCGTTGGCGCAGCGGCCGCAGTGGGTGGCGTTGTCGAGGGACTGCTCGCAGCCGTTGGACGCGTCGCCGTCGCAGTCGCCGAAGCCGGGGTTGCAGGCGACCTGGCAGGTTCCGTTGCTGCATGTGGCCGAGCCGTTGGCGCCGCCGGGGCAGGTGCGCCTGCAGGCGCCGCAGCTGCCCGACGAGGTGAGCACGTTGACCTCGCAGCCGTTGACGGCGTTGGCGTCGCAGTCGGCGAAGCCTGCGTTGCAGGCGAGGCGGCAGCGCCCGGCCGCGCAGGAGGAGGTGCTGTTGCCCCCGGAGGGGCAGACCGTGCCGCAGGCGCCGCAGCTGCCGACGCCGGTGTTGAGGTTGGCCTCGCAGCCGTTGGTGGCGTCGCCTTCGCAGTCGGCGAAGCCGGCGTTGCAGGCGAGGCGGCAGGCGCCGGCCGCGCACGACCCGGTCGCGTTGGCGCCGCCGGGGCACACGTTGCCGCAGCGGCCGCAGTCGGTGGCGTCGTTCTGGGTGTCGGCGCAGACCGAGCCGCAGCGGGTCTGCATCGCATCGCAGCCCGAGACGCAGCGCGAGGCGCCCGCGGTGGTCGAGCAGAGGGGCGTCGCGCCGGTGCAGGTGCGGCCGCACGCGCCGCAGTTGGCCGAGCCCTCGAGCGAGACCTCGCAGCCGTTTGTGGTGTCGCCGTCGCAGTCGGCGAAGCCGGGCAGGCAGCGGCGGGTGCACGCGCCCATTGAGCACGCGGGGGCGGCGTTGTTGCCCCCGGCACAGACAGTCGTGCAGGTGCCGCAGCGGAGCGCGTCGTCCTGCACATTGGCGCAGGTCGAGCCGCAGCAGGCCTGGCCCGTCGGGCAGCCGCGGCGCTCGTTGCAGCCCGCGACGCAGGCGCCCGACTGGCAGACCTGGCCCACCGAGCAGTGGTCGTCACTCACGCAAGCCACGCAGGCGTGCCGCGCGGTGTCGCAGCGCAACCCGGCCGTGGCCGCGCCGTCGGCCGGGGCACCCGCGTCGCCGCCGCCGGCGCAGTCGCCATCGGCGCTACAGCCCGCTTCGCAGCGGTTCGCGGCGGTGCAGAACTGCCTGCCTCCGCACGAGCCGCGGTTGGTCGCCGTGCAGGCCACGCAGCGCGCCTCCGCGACGTCGCACACGCGGTTGCCGAGCTCGTCGCCCGCGCAGTCGATGTTGTCGCGACAGCCCGCGCGGCCGACGTCGGCGGGGACGTCGGGCGCCGCGTCGAAGCCTGCGTCGAAGCCTGCGTCGAAGCCTGCGTCGAAGCCTGCGTCGAAGCCTGCGTCGGCCGAGGCGTCGGCGCCGAGGTTGCCGACGTCGTCACCACCGACCACCGAGGAGTTGCTGCTGCACGCAGCCAGCAGCGCCGCGGTCAGCACCGCGGAAAAGGCTCTTGTTCGACTCATGATATTCGACCTCCAGAGACCATTGGTACTGCGGGTCGGAGCGCCGGTGTGGAGCGAAATCTAGGGGATAAGCGATCCAACGCGGCACGCCCGCTGGCACGGATTCGCTCCAGGTACCTGATCACATCTATATGCGAAGCTCCCCCCGCTGCGCGCCGTCGAGAGCACCCGTTCACCGCGCTGGAGGCGCTCGCTGGCTCGCCTCGAGCGTGCGTCGGGTGAGAGCGTCGATGACGCCGAGGCGGAAGAGGGCGGTCTCTTCGCCGTGATGGCGGGGAGTAATCTCGTGGTCATCGTCAGGCATGGAGGTCTCCTGAGCCCGGGCTTTGGTGGGCGATTCGGGATGAGCGGTATCGGTGTGTGCCGCGCGTGGGAGTCGGCCCAACCGGAGGAGCTGCGATTCCCTGTCTAAAACAAGGCGATGGGCATCAAGGCGGGTGGCAGACGGCGCGGACGACGCGCACTGGAATCTGGAGCGACTCGTCGGCGACGAGGGCCGCGAGGGTCATGGCAGTGCGCTCTGCGAAGCGGCGCGAGGAGCACTCGGAGGGCGACGGGTGCACGTTGGGGAAGAACGTCGGGGCGACGGAGAGCCAGCGGAGCATCGAGCACCAGCCGCGCGCACCTTAAGCCGCGGACACGCGCGGGATTGAGCGATCGGTAGACTGCGTCGAGCGACTGCCGGATCGCGCCGTCGACGGCGAATGCGCGGGCGATGGTGACGACGCCGAAGTGCTTGCGCGGGAGCACATCGGCGGGCACGACGGTGGAGGTCACGCCACACGTAGCGAAGAGGTAGCGGCGCGCAAGGAGTTCTTGGAGGGTTGGGGTTTCGTCGTTCGTGAGGATCCCGCGAACGGTGCGAGTACGGCACCCGTGACCATGGAGCACGAGGCGGCCACCGGGCAGGGAGCTGGCGAAGTGACAGCACGGGGGGATGGGCGGTCGGGCATCGAGGACGTTCGGGGTATCGGCGATCCAGTCCCTGACGGAGAGCGCGAAGCGGACGACTCGTGGTGGGTCTCGATGACTTTCTCCCAGGACATCATCGGGTCCGACAGGAGGGTGTTGGCGCACCGATCCCGTCACTTATTGCAATCGCCGACATGGCGTCGCGGCTCCGCTCCTGGCGCGCGACCACCGGCGAGCGCACGGGCAATCCGATGAGGGCCATCGTCGCGGTGGCAACCCAACTGCCATCAAGGATTCGGCGCGAAAGACAACCGCAAAGCCTCAACTCACTCGCTCGGTGACAACCGGAATGCGACCTCGAGAGATCGGAGCCGTACGATTCGCCGACTTGGATCGCACGGTCCGTGCGCTCACTCGCATCACGATCTCGGGGGCGGGGAGGTGGTCTCCGGCGGTGGCGTGCCGACGAAGACGCAAGCCGTCAAGCAGGTGCCAATCCACCCAGTCCAGGAACGGCTCCTCACCGACTGGCAGCAGCGTGGCTGGGCGGAGTCACCGGGCGCTCAACGACCGACCGCGACCTCGTGACACCAGCGTTCCGGGGACGACGGAAGGGTTCGGAGCTCAATGGAAGCACGGCCACGCGAGCGTTTCACACCGACTGCAAGGTCGCGGGCGTCCGTGACCGCCATCGGAACTGCGCGCGGCACACGTTCATCACGCTGACCCAAGAGGACGGCGGCGGCGGAACGGTGCTCCGTTGGATCACGCACGCTCCGCCGAGAACCGCGTACGACGGATACTCACGCCAGCAGTGGACGAGCCTGTGCCGCGAACTCCGCAAGCTCCAGATCGTGCTCCCCACCGCCGCCGACCCGACGGAGCCACCGACCGGCACGGAGCCGCCTCCGTCCTCCCCCGTGAATAACCCGGACGATCCCCTGACGCGCAGCGCCATCTTCGCCGCAAACGCTGTGAAAAAATCCATTTCTGGCGGAAGCACAGAGGAATCGAACCTCCCGCGCGATGCGAAAGGCACCGTCGCCACCAGTTTTGAAGACTGGGCCCGTCACCAGATCAGGTCGTGCTTCCGGCTCGTACACTAGCCCACATGATCGTCTCGTTGCCAGCGCTGATCTGGGGTCGCGTGTTCGCCTCGCGGGCCGAGAGGCGGATATAGGGCCATCGTCTCGTTGGCGAGGCCGTGCTGATCCGACGAACGAACATCAAGGACAGCCAGGGCACCCCGCGAGACGCTCAGTACGCTGACTGGTTGAAGTCGGTGTTGATGTTGGAATTCGACCGGCGGGCGGGCCGGGTCGAGGCGGGTCGAGGGGAGGATGGAAGGACGGTTCCTGCTGAGGTCTGTGTGCGTGGCGCGGACGTCAGCACCTGCCCAGCCAGCGCGGCCGGATCTGCCGCCTGAGTCAGATACTGCGCTCGAACGCGGTTGGCCTCCTCACTGCGTCCGGCGCTGACGAGGGCGCGGTGCAGCGAAAGCGCGATGGCCTGGCGCTCGTTCGGCGGCGGGTCGAGTGCCAGAGCTCGTTGGTAGCCGACGATGGTCGCCGCAAGATCACCATGAGATGAGGCACTCTCGGCACTGCTTCTCGCGGCCGACCAACTCACAGGCATGGGCCCCGGCGCTACGGGGAGCGCCTGCTGCAGATGGTGCTCTTCATCGGTCGGAACCTGTCCGAGCCCATTGGATGAAGGTGCCGCCACCGTCGGCGCCTCGGTCTCGCTCGATCTCTCAAGTTCGGCACGGCTCTCCGCGCTGCCTGCCCGAGCACCCGCTGTGCCTCCGAGTCCATTCATCCCGTCACCCGAGGTCGCACCTCGAGCCCCATCGGCGCTCAGGACGTGGTTCTGCCCATGGACATCTGCGCCGGCGGTCGGCCGTGTGATCGGTGCACGGGCGCGCATCGTAGAGGCAGTGTTTTGGACCGCGCCCTGCGTCGCCGAAGTCACCGGCACCGGAGTGAGCTCGGTCGCAGGAATGACCTCAGGTTGCGACGCTTCGACGTTCATCGACTGAGTCGGCGATCGGAACGGGAGGTACCGCAAACCGAGGCCCACCATCAGAAGCGAAATCGCGACCATGGCGACCTGTCGGCGCATCGCGAGTTCGCCCACTCGCTGAAGCCAGTTCACCGCCGCGGCTTCCCGCGCCCGCTCGATCGGTATGACCGCCGATACCCGACCCGCCGTTGCGGCGGCGATCGGGGCGGTCGAAAGCAGCGCAGCCATCACCGCGGCGGAATGCGTCGGTGCGTCGGGCAGCGTCAGCTTTACGGCGAGCCTTCGGGTGCGAGAGAGGCGCTCGCTCGCCAAGCGGCAACTCTCACACCCTGCCAGGTGAGCCTGAAGCTCGGCGACCCTCGACCCGTCGAGTTCGTCGTAGTGAAGATCCATCAGGAGGTCGTTGCTGGTCTCGCAATCCATGACGTCACCCTATGGTGCGGGCGTAGTCCTCGTACTCGACGAGGAAAGACTGCAAGCGCTCGATAGCGTAGCGCATCCGCGACTTCACAGTGTTCTCCGGTGCACCAACCACGTCGGCGATCTCCTTGAACGAGAGGTTGGAGTATTCGCGCATCACGAAGACCTCGCGCTGTTCGCTCGGTAGTGACTCTATCGCCGCGACGAGGCTGCGCTGGAGTTGCTGCCCGATTGCGTTGCGCTCGGCACCGGCATCGCTGGAGGCAACCGAGTCTCCGAGCACCGCACCGTCCTCATCACGCGACTGATCGAGGGAAGGGTGACGACGGTGAACAGCCTTCCGTGCGTGATCGATACAGAGGTTTCTGGCAACGGTGTAGGCCCACGTGGTGAAACGGGACGCGCGCTGAAACTCCCTCGCTCCCTGAATCATCCTCAGCCACGCGTCCTGCAGAATTTCGTCAGCGGTCGCAGGATTCTTCACAGACCGCAGGATAAAGTGAAAAATCGGCGTCCGATGTCTGCGCATGAGCTCCTCGAAAGCGCGCGCCTCACCTTCCCGAAAGCGATCGAGCAGCAGTTCGTCGCTAAGCGTTGCGAGCCGATCAGCGTTCACTGTGCCAGGCACTTGGGATCTTGAAGGTCGTTACTTACGATTGCCTTGAACGCACGACAGCCGCGGGCGATCTGCCGCCTCGCGCAGAGACCCGCACGGGGCAATCAACCCGCCTGAACATCCTAGGTCATGTTCGGGTGCGGGGTCCATCGTTGCGTGCGGCGATCCGGAAGGTCGACTCCTGCGCCAATGTGCGCGTTGACCCTCGGGAGCCCCCTGAGGTACACCACCTCGAACGATACAAGCGGTCCTGCCCGATAACGTGGCGAGATGGAGGGTGCGCGTGCAACGGCGGATGCTGCCTCGATGGTTGATTTCAGCGGTGTTCTTCGTCGCACCGGCGGCTCTCCTTGCGCAGCCGACGCCCGTTCCGACGCCGACGGTCGCATTGACCCCGGCGCCCACGGTACCGCTCGTGATGGCCGCGCCGTCTGCGGCGACTCCGGTCGCGCGGGGAACGTTCGACCTCCCAGCGCCCGCGCGGGTGACCGGTCGTTCGGTGTCACTACGCGAGATCGATGGCGAGATGACTTCGCTCTCGAACGACCTGACCGCGGCGCACACCAGGTTGCAGCAGTTGACGGCGACGGTTCTCAGTCAGGTTGGCGGCGGGGGCGCGCAGTTGAACATCGAGCACCAGAACGATATGGGCTCGACGTTTCGGTTGGTGCGGGCGACCTACAGCCTTGATGGCGCTACCATCGGCACACGTACCGATGAGGGTGGATCACTAGCTGAGCAGCGCACCTTTCCTGTCTTTGATGGTCGCATCACCTCCGGTGAGCATTCGCTCACGGTGAGCCTGGAATACCAGGGGAACGGGTTCGGGATCTTTTCGTATATTAGGGGCTACACCTTCCGCGCCCGATCGGTTCAAGCGTTCAGCGTGCCCGAGGGGCGTGCTCTACGGGTGACGGTGGTCGGATACGAGCGCGGCGGTGCAACCACCGCGGTCGAAGAGCGGCCGGCGATCCGGTACACGCAGCAGGTGATGACAATGCAAGAGGCGACGGCGTTGTCAAACGCCTCCGTGGGCGGAGCGGCAGCAGCGCCGGCGGCGCGATGAGGCAGTCAGTGAAGAGGCGAGACGGCATGCGGCGGTTTACGGCGACGGTAATGGTTCTCGCGGCTATGGCACCAGGCGGGGTTGCATTGGCGCAGCAGCTGGGTGATGGCGGGATCACCCCCTCGATCATGACGACCGCCCCTGGTCCCGGGGACGGCGGAACAGCGGCTCCAATGGCCTTTCCGTCCGGAGACGACGCGGGCACGGTGTCAGGCGAGCAGTATGTCGTTCGGCTGCGCAACCTCGAACAGCGCATCAACGAGCTCAAAGAGGAAATTTTTCGCTCAAAGGCGCGGCTGTCACTCCTCGCGGAGTCGGTACTGCAGAATGCCGTCGGAGGTTCGCGAGCGCATATCGTTCATCAGAACGAGATGGGCTCATCATACCGGTTGGCAACAGTCGTCTATTCGCTCGACGGCGCTCCGATCTTCAATCGCGAGGACGAGTCTGGAGCTTTGGCTGATCGGCGTGAGTTCCAAGTGTACAACGGGCAGATCGGCTCCGGCGATCACAGCCTTGGAGTAAACCTCACTTATATCGGCGCGGGTCTACCCTACATGCGCGGGTATCGATTCTCCGTACGCTCGACGCAGAGCTTCTCCGTGCCCGAAGGCAAGGCGATTCAGATTCGGGTCGTAGGTTTCGAAAAGGGTGGCCCCTTGGAGTCCCCCGAGAGCCGTCCGGCAGTTCGGTATGTTCAGCGTGTGATCTCGCTGCGTGAAGCGGCGGAGGGGGCCGAGGCTGCGTCATCGACCCAGGCACCAACGGCGGGGAGCGGGACCCGATGAAGCGCCCGGGACTTCGGGGGTGGAGTCTGTCCGCGGTGCTCGCGGCGCTCATTGCGCCGTATGGAGCTTTGGCGCAGAACCTTGGAGAGGTTGCCTCGCAGCTGAGTTTATTGGAGGGGCAGACGGCTCAGATCGGTCAACTCGCAACCGCCGCGGCGAGCGGCGCGACTCGGCGGGGTCCGGATTATCAGGAGCGCTTCGCAGACGCTGAACTTCTTTATCGCCTCCGCGATTATGCGCGTTCTGCGGTGCTCTTCACTGACATTGTCGAGAATTTTGCCAATACCCCGGCTTTTCCACAGGGTCTTTATCTTCTCGGCGACGCGCTGTTTCAGGCAGGGGATCGCTACGGAGCGCGCACGCGATTCAGGCAGGTTCTCGACCACTCAACCGAGCCGGTTTTTCGACCGTTTGTGCAGCGTGCTTTAGGTCGGTTGATTGAGATCGAGATCTCCCTCGGTGCCAATGATGAGGACAGTGGTCGACGGGTCGAGGAGTACTTTCGGCGTCTTGGCCAGATTCCACCGTCTGAGATTGAAGCGCAGACGACGTACACCCGTGGGAAGTTCCTTTTTCTGAGGGGTACACCAGACCTTGACGGCGCTCGGCAGGCCTTTGAGGCCATTCCAACGACCGCGCCGCTCTACCCTCAGGCACGGTATTTCCTTGGCGCGATCCTGACCGTTCGGCAACAGTATCCTGAGGCGATTGAGGCCTTTCAACGGGTCAGCCAACTTGAGGCTGATGGCCCTGAGCAGCAGCGGGTCATCGACCTTTCGATCTTGGCGGTGGGTCGGCTGCAGGTTGAGCGAGAGAGCTTCGATTCCGCGATCGAGAGCTATCAGCGAATCGGAAGAAACTCTTCATATTTCGATCGCGCCCTGTTTGAACAGGCCTGGTCGTATATCAAGCTGGGCGATGCGATTCGGGCCGAACGCGCCTTGGAGATCCTCGCGATCTCTGCGCCGGACTCTCCACTCATTCCCGAGGGAAAGTTGCTATGGGGAAATCTTCTCCTTCGAACGGGTCGGTTTCAGCGTGCCCAGCAGGTATTCCAGGAAGTTCGTGATCAGTTTGGGCCGATCTATCAACAGATTACCCAGGCAACCGACCGCGCGAACCCCGAGCAGTACTTTCGGGAACTCATTCGCTCCAACCTACAGGTGTTTGATGCGAGTAGTTTTCTCCCTGCGCAGGCACTCGCTTGGGTGCGACAGGAAGGCGGCCTGGACAGCAGCCTCCGCGTGATCTCGGATCTCAACACTTGTCGCACCTATGTCCGGGAGGCCACAGAACTTATCGACCGGCTCAACGCCGCGCTCGGTGCTCCTTCCCGGTCGCACGTGTTTCAGGATCTGGGGCGGGCCCGACAGCGGGTGTGGCAGGTGCTAAACCGCGGATCGCAGCTCCGTGAGTCCGTAGCGCTCGCGATGGATCGAAATGCTGACGTCACCAACATCGACCTACAGGGGATCATCAGCCAACGGCGCGCGCTTGCGGCGCAGATCGGGCGACTCCCGGTGGACGACGATGGTCTTCGTCGCCGCGACCGCCAGGCGGACAACGAACTGCAAACCCTCTCGCAAACTCTTCAGCGCAACCAGCAACGCGTCGATGGCCTTGAGGCAATGGTCGTAGCGATAGAGCGCTACTTGACTGATCCTTCGCACCAGAGTGCGCAACTTGATCGGGCAACTCTCCTGGCCGAGCTCAGCCAACAGCGCCTCGCCCTTCAGCAGTACCGGGACCGGGTCACCAATATCCGACGGATGATTTCCGCGGCTCGCTCACAGATTGGCGCTGGCGATCCTCGCTATGCCCACGATGTGGAGATGCGTGCGCAACTCCGTGACCTCGTCGCTCGTGAGGCGTCCGCATTGGGAGCCGCCGGACGTCTTCCCGCGGAGGCGACCAGTCTTCTGGCTCGCCTCGATCTGCTCGACCGGGGTATCGAGGAGGCGGATGGTCGCATCAATACTCTGGTCGATCAGCGTATCGTTGTAATCACGACTCAAGTGCACGAGGAAGAGACTCGGGTTGCTGGGTATCGAGAGCGCCTCGGCGCTCTCGAACGTGAGGCCGAGGACGTGGTTGGAAATCTGATTCAACAGCAATTCCGGCAGGTGCGCTTGCAGTTTTACCAGATCGTTCTGCGTGCCGATCTTGGGCTCGTGGACGTCGCCTGGGAGGAACGTGAGGAGCATAACAACCGCGCTCGCCTCCTCGCAGAGGAGCAGAATCGGGAGATTTCCGCGCTCAACGATGAGTTCAGTGAAGTGGTCGAGGGTGCCTCGACTACGGACGCACAGCAACTTGTCGGCTCACCACAGGCTTCGTCCGAAGCCTCGCCTGCTTCTCCTGCTGCGTCGGGGCAGACTCCCGCGCCGACTCCAGCCCCGGCGCCTGCGCCGGGTGTCACCCCGCCTCCGACAGCGCCGCAAGGCACGACACAGGGGTCGGGGCAATGAGGGCTTCCATGCGATGGCGGATCGGTTTTCTTTTGCTGGTGGCGACCCTCGCCGGGCGCGTTCGGTCCGAAGCACAGCCTCTGCCTGCCGTTGACGCCGATGTGGCCTCTCAATCAGTCGTGTCGGATGCGTCATCGATGGCCTCGGGGATGTCCACCGACGATGCCTCGCTCGCGCCACGCACGGGCGCTGATCCAAATGTGGGGTCGGCCCTCGCGGGAGGTTCTTCTCCCCATTCGGTCACTCCGAGGCCTGCCCCGACCGCCGCTCAGATCGAGGCGCTCCGTCTCCTTGAGGCAGAGGTAGACGGCTTCCTTCAGCGTGGACAGGGGTTCCGTAGTTCGGTCAATGGACTGCTGACACGCGAGCACGACCGGCAGCTTGGTCGTCTTCGGGCGGGGTTCGATCGACAGATTCAGGCAGAGCGCGCTGCCGAAGGCGAGGCCCGACGTCATGCCATTCAGGTCTTCGAGCGATTCCTCGAAACATATCCCGAGGACGCAGAACGAACACCCGACGTCATGTTCCGCCTTGCGGAACTTTACTACGACGAGTCGGCGTACTCCCGACTGACCGCGATGGACGCCGCCGACCACCGCCGTGAGGAACTTCGCGCGCAGGGTCTGCCAACCGATTCCGTCCAGGATCCGCCGATCGACTACCGCTGTTCGGTCCTGCTCTACCGTCACGTGATCTCGCGTTTTTCGGGATTCCGGATGAGCGACACTACCCACTACCTCCTCGGCTGGGTGCTGAAGGAGATGGGACGCGAGGATGAGGCAATTAACGCCTACAAGGGCATGGTCTGCCCATCCCGATTTCATTATGATCCCTCGTCGGGTCTCGACTTGGCAGCGCCGCTCGCGCCGAGTGACCAACCGGTGGTGTGTCCTCACCTCTTTGAAATGCTGGGTCCTCGGGCCCCGGAACTAGTTTCTCCTAGCGTTCCGATGGTTGCTCCTGGAGCGGATGGGGGCTTGCTCGCCCCACTGCAGACCGAGTTCGCAGCCAACCAGACTGTTGCTATTCCCAATGACTATGCGGCCTGCGAGCCGATGCGCGGTCCAAACAACCTCCCATCTCGGTACGCCGGTGAGGTTTGGTACTACATTGGTGATTATCATTTCGACAGCGCCCGGGATGACGATGGAAACGCGCTCTCGATCGCCGCGTACCGCGCTTCGATGCGGGCGAGTTTGAAGCCACGGCCCCCTGTGATCAACCAAACACCCAGCGCCGCCATTCAGGGGGCCGGGGAGGATGGGGTACAGATGCCAGCCGCGGCGAGGGCGCAATTCGATTCGGCGATGGAGTATGGCGTCTTCTGGTCGAAGTCCCTCTACAAAGTCGGCTGGGCCTTCTTCCGGATGCAGAACGGCTATCCAGAAGCCCTTCGTAACTTCTCTCTTCTTTTGGATTACTACGACTACGTCGGTACTGAGGCGGGAACTCAAGGTAACCGTTCCGACACAATTAAGTGGATCGGAGTGATCTTCTCGGAGAGCGATTGGGGTGCGGGGCCTGGGGACGATGTCAATCGTTGTCAGGGTCTCGTTGACCAGCTCGCCCAGCCGCCTGCGGACGCGGCGCGCCCGTTCGATTGCGCTGGTATTTTGCGAATGACTTCACCTGCGGATCCCGCGCAGATCGCCTCTGCTCGCGAGGGTCAGGCGGCGCAGCGCGCGGTGGCAGTGCCCGGTCGACCGACCTACATTCCCCAGGATCGGCCATGGACTCCGGAGGCTTACCTCGAACTTGCCAACGACTACTTCCAGCAGACGAAGTACTACGAGGCAGTCACGCTCTATCGCCTCTTTCTCGCGTTGTACCCACTGCACGAGCGGGCGCCGCGAGTCGCCGAGAGCATCGCTATCTCGTACGAGCGCCAGCGTCGTTTTGACCAGGCAATCGATGCCCGCGGTGGTCTCGCTCGCTACACCGAGGGCAGCGCCTGGTGGAACGCAAATAACAACCACCCTGACGCACAGCGCTTCGCCGACACGGCTGCTCGCAACTCATTGCACGACACTGCTCTCCAGCACCACCAAACCGCTGGGCAGTTGCGTCAGCGAGGCCGCGAACTTATCCAAGCCGCTGCGAGTCAGAGCGGGGCCGTCCAGGCGCAATCGCAGGCCGATGCGCTCGACAAGCTCCGTCAAGCGGCCACTGAGTATCAGGCGGCTGTGCATGCCTACACCCAGTTCATCGAGAACTACCCGAACGACGAGGCTGCTTACGAGTTTCGGTACAATAGGGCTGACGCACTTTTCTGGTCACGCAACTACCAGGAATCTTCCCGGGCCTATTCTGACGTACGGGAGTCAAACGAGAATGATCAGTTCCTCGTGGCTTCTGCGTACATGGCAGTGAAGTCACAGGAGGCTTTCATCCGTCTCCAGGCACAGCGGCGCGCTCTCGATCCGTGTCTCGCACTCCGTGCCGGTATCCCTGCTGCGGACCTCATGATGGATGAGGGGGGTTCGCGCTTGTTGACAGATGAGCAAGTGATCACCTGTACGGCACCTCCATCGGCTGGTACGGCAGTGACGGAACTCAACATTCCAGAGCCCGTATCTTCGCTGATGGCAGTTCGGATCGCGTACTCGAACCGCGTCCCTGTGAATCTCGATACGGCCTCGGCGCTGGCCGATGTGGTGACCGCAGATTCTGATCACCCCGAGAACAATCCTCCGTTTCGGCCAAAGTTTGCCTACCTTAATGCTCGGACGCTCCTCCGTTACGGTCATGCAAGCGAGGCAGAAGCGCTCTACCGGCAGATCTTGCAGGTGTACTGCTCGGACGCAACGGTGGCCGCGGCATCGTTTGATGACCTCAACAACCTGTACCTCCTGCAAGGACGTCAGGATGAACTTGAGACGCTCGCCCGTGAACAGCAGGGGCGCCGCTGTGAGGGTGTCGGAGGCACTGGTGGAGCGAGACTCGAGGCTATCCTGACGGACGCGCGCTTCCGCCATGCGATGGACGTCTTCCGGCAGGCGGAGCGCGCCACCCCGGATCAGGCGGGCGCGCTGTACGAACGTGCCGCTCACGAGATGGAGGAGGCGGTCGCTACCAATCGCAGCCATCCACAGGCAGCGCTTGCGACCTACTACACCGCACTGTCGTTTGAGCGGACCGGCCGATTCGACACGGCGACCCAGACTTACCAGCGGATCACGCGTGACTTCAACAACACCCAGGACACCGGGGGGCACGAACTCGCCGGTGAGGCGCTGACCGAGCGGGTAAACATTCTTGAGATGTCCAACTTCCGCGCTGCGGTGAACCTTGAACGTATCTTCGATTTCGACAGCTCGATTCGTTACTACAACAATGTCGTGACCGACGGACGGTTCGCATCAGCCGCCGACCATGCCAGTCACGTCCATGACTCACTGGCTTCGATTGCGTTGATCAACACCAACCTGGGGCGCTGGGATGCTGCGCGTTCGGCATGGGTGGCATTCGCTCCGCGGGCTGAGGCTGGCCGCGAGCGGGCAGAGGCTGACTTCCGGGCGGCCGAGATGCCATTCAAGGCCTCGAGTTGGACTGTCGCACTCACCTCTCTGCAGGAGTATCTTCGTCGCACGCCTTCGGGAGCCGACACCGCCCAGTTTCGAGTGCGAGCGCAGTACGATATCGCGCTGACCCATCGGAGCCTGGGTAACGACAGAAACTATCGCGTAGCGCTTCGTGAGGTCGTCGCGGTGTTTCGCAGTTCTGGCCAGCAGCCCGGCTCTCCCGCTGCCGCGTGGGCGGCAGAAGCACTTTTTCGCGACCTCGATGATCAGGTCAACCAGTTCACTCAGGTGCAGTTCCAACGGGGTGAGCCGTCGGCTCTGACTGCGCAGATCAATCGCTTCAAGGAGCAACTCCGGGTGATCGATGCGTCTGCCCGGGAGGTGGTTTCTCTGCGGGGTGGGGAGTATTCGATCGGTGCGTTGACGCGGCAGGGCGAGGCGCATGAATACCTAGCGACCCAGGAGGCTCGGATTGCGACGCTCATCATCGTGCCCGTTTCCCAGCAGCGGCAGATCGCGTCGGCGACCGCTCAGCTTGATAGGGCAGAGGCAGCAGCGAACCGCTTGCCGGAGGAAAATCCCCAGCGACAGGCGTTGCTTGACCGGGTGCAGGAGGGGCGCGATCGACTTGCGGCGCAGCAACAGAATCAGCAGGAGGAGGTACAGCGTAGTTTCGACGCCGAGGCCGAGGCCGAACGAAAGCTGGCGATTATTAACTACGGAACCGCGGTCTACACGGCACGCAACCAGAATATTCCGACGCCATACGCAGCCCGGGCGCTAGAGCACATGCGACTGGATGAGAACCGTGGGCTTGTGGATTCAGCGCTAACCCAGCAGCGTGTGTTCGAGTACCGTAGTGGTATGTTCGACGGGGAAGCACCTGGTGCGACCGTCACCCAACTGACTCCCCTTGCGGGTCCCGGTCTCGTTAGCGAATGATCAGAGGAACGATGCGCGCTTCTCCCTCTACCCCTGTGGTCATCGCGGTTTTGCTGAGTCTATCGGCCAACGCGTGTTCGTCCTCGACCGAGGAGACCACGCCACCTGTGCAGCAATCCACTTCGGGCGGGGACACGACCGCCAATGCGTCCGAAGACGCTGGGCTCCCGGCTGAGTCCACCACTGTTCCGACTGCTCCTCCACCTCCGTCGGCACAGCCCGCGGCGGTGGTCACGCCGCCTGTAACCGATACGTCGGAGCCCGCTCCTTCGGCTACGACCTCGGGCAGTTCGCGTGTTGCGCTGTCAGGGTCGGCAAGGGCTTCTTTCGATCAGGGGCTCGAAGCTGCGCGCGCGGGCCAACTCGAGCAGGCGATGCAGTCCTTTCAGGCGGCGATGAGTGCCGAGCCCCGTGCCGCGCAGGCCGCTTACAATGCGGCGGTAGTGGCGGAACGTCAGGGCAATGACGGTGTCGCGGACGGACTCTACACCCGTGCGCTAGCGATACAGGCCGACTATCATCCTGCGGTCGTCGGGAGGGCACGGATGCTGGTTCGCCAGCGAAGGATTCCTGAGGCGGTCTCCTTTGCTGCCGCCGTGGCGCGGGCCAATCCACGGAATGCCCTGGTTCGAGCGGAATACGCACGACTACTGGTGTTGAATGGGCGACTTCCCGATGCGATCGAAGAGGCTCGGCAGGTTCTTCGCTTCGACGAACGGAGCGTCGCTGCTCGGCTCGCCGTTGCTGAGGCTTACCGTGCGCAACTTCACGGTGATCTCGCGCTCTATATCGTCAACGACCTTATCAATGGTGCGGACCCGAACCATCAGAACAATGGTGCCGGGGTGAACAATTCAGAGGTTCAGCATCTCCGCGGGCTGCTTCAGATCGAGGTCGAGCGGAATGTGCCCGCGGCGATTCAGTCGTTTGAGCGGGCGGTGCAGTTGTCGCCTGAGTACGTCGAGGCACGGAACAACCTCGGCGTGCAGTTTCTTAACGCCGGAAACTATCAGCGGGCAGTGGAGAACCTTTCGGCGGCTGTCGCGCTCTCCCCGGGCTGGGCAAAAGCGCATCTCAACCTTGGAGATGCCCTCCGTGCGACGCGGCAGTACGAGCGGGCGCTGCAGGAGTTCCAGAGGGCACAACAACTGGATGGTTCGCTGCTCGAGGTGCATTACAACTCTGGCCGACTCTATGCCGATCAGGCCAGGGATGTTTCGGGGACCGCTGTGGACGCACTACAGCGAAAGGTGACCTTGCTTCAGCAGGCGCAAGCAGCTTTCACTCGCTTCCGTGACTCGCTTGGTGCCCAGTACGCTTCTCACCCGAGGCACGAAGATGTCGAGGGACAACTTACGCGGCTGCCGCAGGCTCTGGAGCGTGCAAACCGTGCTCTGCAGCGCGCGCAGGCGGCGGCGCGTCGCACTTCCACCTCAACCGCTGCTCCTTCGCCGACCCCGCCGTCGGGAGCCGAGCCCGCGTCGGCTGGGCCCCCGTCGGCTGCGCCCTCCCCGGCGGATGATTCGTCAGGTGCTTCTCCAGGTGCATCCCCCGGGACTGCTCCGTGATACCTTCCGTGAGGTTCCCAATGGTGAGATCAGTTCAGACGGCGCTGGCGGTTGCGTCGGTGGTTGGTGTTACGGCGCTCTGGAGCATCGAGGCTGCCGCGCAGGTTCCTCCCTCTGCAGACCCTACAACGTCTACGGCGCCAGTCGCTAATCAGGACATGGTCGCGACCGTGCGCACCGAAAATGGTCGCCGCGTTTACGTCGCCAGTACTACTATTGAAGTTCGCGGGGAGATTCAGCGCCCCTATGCGTTCTCAGTGTCGGGCCGTTCGAGCCTTGGGTATTCGTACTTTGAGGCTCCGATTCACTTCATTCGAGAGATCGTGGACGCGGTGCGGCGGGCACCATTCTGATCCCTTGTAGTTCGCGGAGAACCTTCCGCAGCAACTGGGGTCCGATATGACGACGGATTTTGTAAGACGGAGGCTATGACGATGGCGGAGCAGGTACAATCCCCGCGTGGCGGCAAGCCGGGCGCGATGACCCAGGCGATGGCCGCCCAGAAGGTGGCTACGGGCCCTAAGGTTCTGCGCATCGGCGTGATGCAGGGGACCCGGATGTCCGAAGAGCGGATCATCCGCGACCGTGGTTCGGTCAGCGTCGGAACTATCGAGCGCAACACATTCACGGTGGCTTCATCGGAACTCCCATCGACCTTTGAACTATTCTCCATGGTTGGTGGACAGTACCTACTGAACTTCACTGAGAAGATGGAGGGGCAACTCGCACTCCCCGACGGCATCAAGAAACTCGTAGACCTGCGCTCCAGTGCCAGCGTCAAGCGTGGTCCGACCGGGTGGCAGGTGCCACTTTCGGAGACTTCTCGCGGCAAGATTCAGCTGGGGGGGGTGATGTTTCTCTTCCAGTTCGTGGTGCCGCCGCCGCCGCAGCCGAAGCCTCAACTTCCCGCGGCGATCCGAGCTGGGTGGGTCAAGAATATCGACTGGACCTACAACGCCTGTTTCTCAGGTTTTCTTGTGTTGGCCATCGCGAGCATCGCGTACGTCGAGTACGTGTACGATCCCATCGTAGACGACGAACTTTCGCTCGACGACTCGCGCCTCGTGCGACTCCTTGCGACTCCACCCCCGGTCGATGAGCCCGAGCCGCAGGCAGAGGCGGCTTCGACTGAGGTTGCTGCCAATGCGCCTGCGGCCCCTGCCGCGGCCGAGCGCCGTCCCACACAGAATCCTGCCGAGCGCGAGGCCGCCCGACAGGCCTCGGCTGAGCGCCGAAGCGAAGCGGCGGCGTCGGCGGCAAACCGTGCGGTCGATGCTGCACTATCTGCCCTCAATAATAGCGCGGAGTTTGCCGCGCTCACCGGCGCGAACGATACTGGCCGCGGAAGCGCCCGGGATGCCCTGAACCAGGGCGGTCTCATGGCAGGTACCGAGCGCGATCTTGCCAATGTGGGTGGTATCTCGGCGGCTAGTGGTCAGGTTGGCGTACGCCGTGGTGGGCTTGCCTCGGCTGGTGGGGGCGGTCTTGGTGGTCGTGGACTGGGTCAGGGCACTGCGGTCGCCTCCAGCGGCAACGCTATCGGTAGTGGGCAAGAGGTCGTTCGAGAGCGGGTAATTCGTGGCAATGCGGATGTCGGAAGCGGCGACTCGACGGGCGGCGAGGGTCAGGTCGATGCCAACGCAGTTGCTCGTATCATCCGAGGTCAACTCGGTGGCATCCGAGCCTGTTACGAGCGTGAACTGCGCAACAATCCCGCCCTCTCGGGACGACTCGAGGTGAGCTTTACCATCGGTGCCAGTGGCCGAATCACCAGAGCCTCGACATCAGGGCTGGCTGCGGCTCCTGCGGTCGGGACTTGCGTCACGGGCCGCCTCCGAAACCTCGTATTCCCGACTCCTGAGGGCGGTAGCGTCGAGTTCAGTTTCCCGTTCACCTTCTCGCCGGGTACCTGATCGTCGCCGGGCAGGGCCCTGGGAAGAGGTTGAACCACTCTTCACCAGGGCCTTTTTTGTAGGGTCAGGTAAGATTGCCGGGGCTGGATTTCCTCACGCCGGCCCGCATCCACGACCGGGTTGCCCAGCACCACTCGGGCGGCTGTAGATGATCGGACTGCAGCGCGGAGCTGCGCTCGGGCAGTCGGTATCCACGACGCACGGTGCGGTGCAATACCCTGCGGTGCCGGTGGTGCCGACGCAGAGCACGTTGCGACACGTGCTCGCTCCCGAGGGATTGCACGACTCGCCGACACGCGTCGTCGCCGCGGAAGGCGGTGGCGAGCAGACGAAATCCATCCGGTCGCCAAAATAGTTCAGTCGCGGAACACAGGCAGAGGCGGCCAGGCAGTCGGCGTCGCGGCTGCATGTGGGTGCACACACACCGAGCGTGGTGAGCGGCCCCATCGCGACGGGTGAGTAGAAGACGTTGATGCAGCGCTGGGCCGCGCCGCGGCTCTGGCAGAGTGTGTCGCCCGCGTCGCCGATCGGGCACGCGATGGTGCAGCGGCTATTGGAACAGACGCCGCTCTGGCACTCGCCACCGTTGGTGCAGTTCGCTCCGAAGATGCCTCCGCCTGGAGGCGCCTCGCAGTGAAAGCAGCGTCGCGCGATAATTGCGCCCGCGTCGTTGAACCCGGCGTCCGGGCCGCCCCCACAGAAGAATGGTCCGCCGCAGGTCTGTCCGCCCGAGCAGTCCTCTGCGCGATTGCACTCACCAGGGTCACGCATCGAGGGCGCGTGACAAATGCCGCCCTCACAATACCCACCCCCGTAACATCCGCGGGCGACGCAGCACGTCTGCCCGGGCATCCCGCAGTTCATTGGCGGCGTGAATACGTCCACCGTTGCGCCTGTGTCGGTGATCGTTCCGAGGTCGGTCGTTGTCCCGAGGTCGGTCGTTGTCCCGAGGTCGGTCGTTGTCCCGCCGTCCTCCATGGCTCCGGTGTCCGCACGCGTCGTGACATCGTTCGTTGCGCCGAGGTCGGTCTGCGCTCCGCTGTCCGCGCCGCCAAGCATGCAGCGCGCGCTCGCCCCGGAACCCAGGCAGGTCTCCATCGCGCCGCAGGTCGGGTTGCATGCACTCACACAGGTTCCTGCTGGCGAACACACCGTCCCCGCGCGGCATTCAGGGAAGCAACCCGCCATGGGGGTTGTGCTGCGGTCACTGCAGCCGGACACCGACATCGTTGCGAACATCCATGCGTAGACCCAGCGAGATCGTTTGCTTCGGTTCATGGCTACATGGGCTATCACGGAGCGGACGACGTGGTCATCGGCGCAGTCTGCTAGTGTGGCCACAATCATGGCTCACGGCGGCAGTACCAACGTCATTCTCTCGTCCCTGGCCGCCAACGTGGGTATCGCGGTCGCAAAGACCGCCGCCGCCATTGTCACCGGATCGGGTTCGATGCTCGCGGAAGCCCTGCACTCGTTCTCCGACTGCGTGAACCAGATCCTGCTGTTGATTGGCAATCGTCAGGCGCGGCGTCCGCCATCGGAGTCGCATCCAATGGGTCATGGACGCGAGTCCTACCTCTGGAGTTTCCTCGTTGCGCTCATGCTGTTTTTCGGCGGCGGTGTCGTCGCAATTTACGAGGGAGTTCACAAGGTGCTCCACCCGGAGCCAGTCGAGCGCGTCGGATGGGCGTTTCTTGTCCTGGGATTTTCGCTCGCGCTCGAGGGCGCCTCTCTCGCGCAGTGCCTTCGGGAAGTGAGGAAACAGGGCATCTCTGGCAGCCTCACGAGTCGTCTGCGGGACACGAAGGACGCCGACCTCATCGTCGTCACCGGAGAGAATTTCGCGGCCGTGCTCGGGCTGTCCGTGGCGTCGCTATTTCTCTTCATCGCGTGGCGTACGCACAACGGTGTCTGGGACGGGCTCGGGAGCGTTGCGGTGGGACTCGGCCTCATCGCGGTAGCCTTTTTCCTGGCGCAGGAAACGAAGTCTCTGCTGCTTGGCGAGAGCGCCGACCCGGCGGTCGAGCGCCATGTGCGGGAAGCCCTCGCGGAAGACCCACGTTTGCTATCCATGCTTCGCCTCGTGAGCATTCAGCAAGGGCCCGGCGAAGTCGTGCTCGCCATGAAGGTGAAACCGCGTGATGGCCTCTCCGGGGCCGAACTGATCGCCACGATCAATGATCTTGAGAGCCGGGTGCGCGCGCGCTGCCCAGAGGTAAAGTGGCAGTTCGTGGAGCCCGACGACGAGGCATGAGCATGGCGGGACGGCGTCGGCTGCGAGTGACGATCGGTTATGGCGTCATGGCCGCGCTCGCCGTCGGCTCAATGGGGTTCGTGGGCGGTCGGCGGCGCGGGTGCCCCACGGGGATGATCTCCATCGCCGGTGAATTTTGCATCGATCGGTTTGAGGGATCGCTCGTCGAGATGCTGGGACGCGGGCGAGTGCGGCCGTGGAGCCCATTCGTGGCGCTGCCGGTGGGAGTACAGGTGCGCGCGTTGTCCCGCGTCAGGGCCTTTCCCCAGGGCTACATCTCGCAGGTACAGGCCCGCGCCGCGTGTCGGGCAGCCGGGCGGCGGCTGTGCGCCGAGCCAGAGTGGGTCCGCGCATGCAAGGGGCCGGCTACGACCCCGTGGCCTTATGGACCTACGTATGTTCCGCGGCGCTGTAACGACAATCGGGAAGGGCCCGTGCGGCGCATCTTTGGCCTCGGAGACGTTTTTCATGAGACGCAGATGAACGATCCGCGACTCAATCAACTCCCTGGGACGCTCGCCCGCAGCGGCTCACACGCGCGTTGTCGCAACCGCTTCGGGGTGTTCGATATGGTTGGCAACCTCCATGAGTGGGTCGAGGCCACCACCCGAGGCGGACGTGGAGTGTTTCGTGGTGGGTACTACGTCGATGTGCGCATCAACGGTGACGGCTGCGACTACGCCACGCGCGCGCACAGTCCGAGCTACCACGACTACTCGATCGGTTTCCGCTGCTGCGCCGATCTCCGCTGACCGCTCAGCGGTGGGGGAAGGTTGGTTCGAGAAGGAAATCGTCCACCATCACGTGGCCCCAGCCAGCGGTGGCCTGATCGTAGATTTCCAGGTGCGCGCGGCGACCACGCCACTCACGCACATCCCAAAAAGCCCGGTGCATCCCCTCGGTGTCATCGCCCGCCGTGCGACGCACGGCCTGACCGTCGACCATCAACCGTGCGCCCATCTCATCGACGTTTGAACCGCCGCCGATCAGGAACGAAATTGCGTCGGTCGTGATGCTGAAATCCCGCGAGCGCAGCGTGCCCACCGCAGCGTCACCGAGCCGGTTGAACGAGGTGGCGTAGCGTTGCCCACGCCATCCATTCACAAAGGTCTGGCCCGTGGGAAGGTCGTGAACCGGGCCCAGGTTGAATGCGGTTCCGCTTGCGACCCAGCCGGTGTAGCGCGACACCTCAAAGGAGCCTTCGATGGCGTCAAAAGGGGCCCCCCCGCGCTGCCACGGCGCCGCCATCCCATGGTGTGCGCAGTCCGCTTCTCCCGCCCGGTAGGATTGTCCCGTGAGCGCCGTGAAGGCCTGCGCAAAGGTCGGGTCCCAGGCGTCGCGGCACGGCACCGTCGTCGCCAGCCGTCGCGCCTCATCGACTTCCCCGCGCGCCAGATATCCTCGCGCCGTGACAAGACGGGCCCAGGCGCCCCGCGGTTCGATGCCCGTCCGATCGACCAGCGCCGCGGCGTCGATCGACCGACCAATGGATCCGAGCATCACCAGCGCATCGTGGAAGTCCTGGTGGGATTCACCGGACTCTCCGAGGTGCTCAAGTACCCACGCCGCGTTGCGATAGGCCGCAGTCTCGCGCCCACCGTCGTAGTCGTGTCGGCGTTGGGCACGGAGGGTCTCGGCGCGCCGCCGCATCCAACTTCGGCGCGGGTCGAGCAACACAGCGTCGCGTGCGAGGGTGAAGGCCTCCTCGATCTGCCCGCTGCGCTCGGCCGCTCGAGAGCGCTCAGCCATGCGCTCGGCGGTGCGCTGCACCAGCGTCGTCGTCTCCGGATCATGGCGACCGAATCGTCTCGCCTGCGCCGCTAGCTCGCGGGCCATCGCGAACTGCGAATGCGACGAGAGAGTAAGCGCGCGCTCGGCCAACGCTCGGGCGTAGCGGGACACCAGTAGTCGAGCTTCGGTTTCCGAGTCATCGAGCGCCCGCAGGCGCAGCGATAACACCAGACGGCGCGCATCGTGGAGGCGACCGTGCTGCAGGAGGTCGTCCATCGTGGCGCGCAACTGGTCGAGTTCGCGGCGCGCCTCGCCCCGGGCGACGGTCACGGTGCCCAGCGTCGCCTCGGCCTGGTCGTTTCGCCAGTGGATCTCGTAACGGCCCGCGGGCAGCACCAGGCGAGCCCGCGCCCACGGTCGCTCGCCGGCCCAGAGGCTCGACGGCGGGATGATGTCCCCCATCGGGTGCAGCGGCACCGACACCCGCGCGCCGCCCTGCAACGGCTCTGCGATGATGCTCCCGGGCGTCACCTCGTTTGCGTGCGCGAAGGTCACCTCGACCTGCAGCGCGCTCCCCGCCTCGAGCCCGCGCGCGGAGAGCGTGTAGCCCTCGATGTGCCCCGCGGGGCCGGCCGAGAAGAGGGGTCCCTGGTGGGCTTCTTCGGTCCATGGGGCAGCGAGGACGTCGCGCCGGACGTAGTTACTGGCGTCGTCGTGCTCGACACCGATGAAGCCCGGGAGGCGCAGGTAGGCCTCGTCCAGTTCTTCGAGTCGCTCAAGGTTGACCGCCGCGTACCAGGCGCCGTGGAGGTGGACGAAGGTCGGGCGACGCTCGTCAAAAATTGCCTCCCGCATGCCGGGTTCGTCCTGAGGGTGTGTTCGCGCGATGGCCACGTCGCCGAGACCAAAGAGGTCTACGACTTCGAGGCCCGAGTCGTAGCTCATGCCACCGACATCAGGGTCGAGTACCGAGGCGTCGCGAAGGTTGAGCGTTCGCGCGGCCGCGGCGTAGTACCGCGCTCGGCCCCGCACCACCGAGAACTCCAGCGTGTCGTGGTGGTGGGTGTTGGTGAAGCGCGCCGGGTAATGGTGTGTCGTCTCCTTGATGACCATCCACGCCGCGAACGGGGTGAGCGCGATCGCAACCGGCGCGCGCAGGCTCCGAGGGACTGCGACTACGACGATACGGGCGAGGGCCCGCACGGCCTCCGCGAACCCGAGCGCAAGAAGCGGCATCACGAATGTCAGGAAGCGCCATTCCTCCATCCAGTCGCCGTGCGAGTAGATCGGGAAGAAGAACCCGACGGCGATGCTCAACAGGAGGGCCATGCGGGCGACCGGGGCGCGCAGGGCGAGGAGCAACGCAGGGACGATCGCGAGGGCGCGGGTCAGGTCGTAGGTGCGGACGAACTGCCGGACGTAGACCCAGCCCGCAGAGTCGAACTTCGTGAGGTCTTTGCCGAAATCGAAGGTGCGCTTCTTGGTGTAGAAGCTGTTGGGGAAGGGCCACGCGAAGTATGCGAGGCGGAAAAGCTCTAGTGCTCCGACCATCACGGCGAGGGTGAGTGCCCAGGTGAGGTCCTGTTTGCGTGGCTTGCCGCTCATGATGCGTACACCGCGCGCGAGGGCCACGGCGCCGGCGTAGAGGGCTCCATCGGGGCGTGTAGCGAATAGGAGCCCGAGAGTGACCGATGACCACGGGAAGCGCTCGGCGTCGTGTTCTTCCCACGCGAGCGCCGTCAGAGTCGCGGCCGCGAGGAACTGGAACAAGCCGTTTTCCAGGCCTGAGGTAGTCCAGAGGGCGACGTGGGCGAAGGTCGCGGCGATGAGCGGAGCGACGAGGTCGTAGTACCGCGGGCGGCGCTGGTAGGCGACGGCGGGGAAGGCCGCGATGGCGCACAGGGCAAACCCCGCGAAGGCGAGCCCGAGCACCTTCGAGAGGGATTCGTGAGTGATTCCGAGGCCATCCGCAGGGGCGAGCAGCAGGATCCACAGGAAGTTGGTCGCCGCCTCGACGCGCTCGGCCCCGGGCGTGAGGACGAGGCCGTCGCCGTTCCAGAGATTGCGGGCGTAGGAATAAGAGATGCCCGCGTCGTCGACGGTGAAGTCCCACGTTCGGCCGACGTTGGCGCCGAAGAAGCAAAGCACAGCACCCAGAAGCGCGAGCCATGGGAGCGTCGGGGCGAAGGCGCTCGGGCGGCGCATGGGCGGCAGAACCTAATCCGAGAAGGGCCCCGCTGTCGCGCAGGACCGACCCGAAGTCAGCCCGCAACCTCGCGAAAGAGGCGTCCGAAGGGCATCGAGGTCAGCGCATCGCATCGCACATCGAACGGACGAGCCTGAAGGTAGGCCGCGAAGATGGGTCCGTCGTCCGGCCACAGGCCCGGGTCGAGCGCGAGGCCCACGAACGGACGAAGTGACGCAGGTAGCTTCGGGAGCAGTGCGTCTAGCTTCGTGCGGGCCTTGCGGAGCAGTTCGCGCTTGGCCTCGATGCCGACCGAGCGATCAGTCATGAGGGCGACTTCTGCGTGGCCCCACGGGCGCTCGCCGGTGATCGCTTGCGCGCCCATCAGCGCCAGGGCCACGAGGTCGCGGTGGCGCAGAAACATCCGTCGATCGCGCGGATCGGCGCTCTCGACCAGAGGCGTGGAGACGAGGAAGTTGAGGTGTGTCCAGTCGGGGGTGACGAGGTCGAGGCCTACCGGGAGCGGGTCGATCAGAGTGACGCGTTCGTCCTCGCCGAAGAGAACATTCTCCGGTTTAAGGTCGCCGTGCGGCCACTGCAGTTCGTGGAGTTGATGAATCTCCTCGGCGAGCCGAGCGACATCCTTTACCGAAGTCGGGTCGAGCGCACGCCCCCGTACGCGAGGCATCACATACCCTTGTCGGCCGTCGAGGATGATCTGCCCGGTGATGCCGATGATCGCAGGGTGCTCCACCTCGCGAATGCGAATCACCTCCCCAAGGATCACGCGGTTGCAGCGACCGAGTTCGGTCGGCGGCACGAAGCGCGGCCCGATGCCATCGTCGGATAGCTTCGGTGACCGCAGTCGGTGGACGGTCTTCTCGCCGAGATTGCCGTTGTGCTCGCCGGTATGTGGCCAGGCCACCTTCACCGCTACGGGCCGCGACTCATACGTCGCTTCGAACACTACGCCGATGCCGCCGCGACCGAGGACGCCCTCGACGGTGTAGCCCCGCACATCGAGGGCGCTGATGGCATCGATGTATTCGCTAGAGATCACTCGAGGGGGCGTCACGATTGGCGGGAGTGTACCGGGGCACCCGGTCGGTTTGGCAACAATCGTTGAGTTGGGATACGCGAAAAGCCGGTCGCAGCGGCGGCACGGGGTGGGGGTACGGCGTGAGACTCCCGGACACTTACATCCCCGCGGTTTCTTCCAGTTCGCGCCCGCCCGTCTCGGGCAGAAGCGCCAGGATCAACCCAAGCGCGAGTAGCGGAAACACCGCCGTCGCACCCACCGTAGGGCCCCATCCGTGGCGGGCCGCGAAGTACCCCACGAGCGGCGGAGACAGCACATACCCGATGCGCCCGAGGAGGTTGTTGGACCACGCGAATGCGTCGGCCCGGTACTCCGTCGGGAAAAGCTCCGTCGTGAAGGCGTTGAGCACCGGGAGAAATGCGCTCGTCCCGAATACCGCGAGCGCCAGCGCCGCGGTCAGCGCCGCGCGACTGTGGAGCGTGTACGCGGTGAACACCCCGAGGGAGAGCGCGCCGTAGATGATGATCGAGCCGCGGCGTCGGCCGATCGCGTCGAGCAGGCGACCCGCGAGGAAGACCAGCGGCATCGAAGCGATGGCCGCGACGGTGATCGCACCGCCCACTTCAGCGTCGGTAAATTGCCGCTCGCCGACGGCGAACTCCTTCCAGAACGTGATCGCGTTTTGAGTGCACACGTAGGAGAGAAACCAGATCACGGCCATCTGCAGGATGCGCTTGAGGTGACGCGTGCGCAGCACCGCAAACAGGCTGCCCTGAGGGATGGTGTTTCCCTGCGCGGTGGCTTCCTCGAAGCGGCGCGTTTCCCTCAAGCCTCGGCGCGCGTACGCCATGATCGCCAGCGGCACGGACCCGACGACGAACACCAGTCGCCACCCGATGGGGCTCTTCAGCATGAGCGGAACCAGCCCCGCGCACGCGATGCCACCGAGAGACGAACACGCCTGAAGAATGCCGATGACCGTGCCGCGACGAGCCGCAGGGTACTCCTCGGCGGCCATCACCATGGCGATGGTCCATTCGCCGATGAGAAAGACGCGGGCGAGGCACTGGAGAAGGCCGAAGACCACGACGTTGGGAGAAGCCGCGGAGGCGAGCGACGCCAGCGTGTAGCCGACGATGGTGATCGAGAGCACCCGCTTGCGCCCGATGCGATCGGCCACGCGGATGAGCAAATAAGCCACGACGGTGCCGAAGTTGATGCAGGCGAGGAGGATCCCCGCAGCCTGTGGGGTGATGTGGAAGTCCGCGCGCAAGTTGGGGAGGATCTGCGCGAGCGCGAACATGTCGTAACCCTCAAAAAACGTCGCAACGCTCAGGAATACCAGCAGGCGGCGGAGGTACGGGGACATCGGTTCGCTCATCGGACGCGGAGTCTCGCACCGGTCGCGCACGTCCGTCGATGCATCCGCGGCGCGCTACGGAGCCTGCGCCGTCCAGAGGTCGATTAGCGCCTCGCCGTCGGGCTGCCGCAGCGTGCGCGCGAGGCGCAGGTCGCGGAGGTCGGGCGCGTGCATCCGTGCGGTGAGCGCATCGTTGGCGATCACGTCAGCGCGAGGCCAGAACGTGGGCGCGAACACCCCGTCGGACCAACGGACGAAAAGCAACCGCTCGCCCGAGCGCAACGGGAGGGGCGTCCCGTTGATCTCGATGAGGCGGTGCCCGTGGCCGATGTTGGCGAAGTAGATCGGGTGGAAGACGTAGTCCGCCGTCACCACCGTGACCCGTGCGCCGACACCGAGGGTGTCCGCCGTTGCGATGATCTGGTCCACCACGGCGATGTCGTGCGCGGTGACCTTCCAGCGACGGCCCCCGGCCCCATCGCGCGTCAAAAATAGTCCACGGTCGGGCCCGCCACCGCGACAAAACCACTCCGCGCCGCGCCGCGTGGGGCCCAGCGCCAGGGCGGCCACCGCGGCGACGGCGACCCATCGCAGTCGCGAACCAGCGAGCGATGCGACGAGCAGCGCTGCGGGCGCGATCAGCACAAATCCGTAGCGCTCGGCATCCACGGAGGGCATGTGCCACTGGCGCATCGGCGCTAGCAGCAACGGCAGGCCGACGAGCGCCGCCGCAAGGTGGGGAATCGCGAGGCGACGCAGCGGATCACAGCCGCGGGCGAGGGCAACGGCGACGACGGCGATTGCGACCGACGCCGCGGCGAACTCGAGGGGCCACGGGAGCGTAGCGGTGGTGAAGTCCCGGAGCGTGGCTTCGCCGGAAAGAACGCCCGCGAGCGCGCGAACGAATACCTGGAGTCGTATTCCGAGGTGGTCGAAGTGGGCGCTGGGACGGGTGCTCCCGTGCTGGGCCACGCGCGCCGCGCCGACGGCGATGGGCGCGACGTGTGCGGCCGCGAGGAGAACCGCGGTGATGGTGGAGCGCGTCCGGAGTTGCGCGCGGGAGATCGGGTCGTTGAGGAGCTGCACAGCGACCCCGATCGCCGACACGAGCGCGAGCGGGGAGAACTGGAATCCCAGCGCGATGCATTGACCGCATGCGAGCCGCCACCAGGCGGAGCGGGGGGAGGGGAGGTTCCAGGCGAGGTGCGCGAGCAGCGGTGCGAAGACCGCGAGGACGAGCGAGAGAGCGTAAGGCGTGACGACGTTGCGGCTCCAGAGGATCGCCCACGGGTGCACCGCGAGCAGGGCCGCGAGCACGAGCGCTGCGCCCGGACCGGCGACCCGGCGGGCGATCAGCGCGATGGCCACCAGCCCGACGAAGCTAGCGGCGACCGGAACGGCGCGTGCGCTGATGATGGACTGGCCGCCGAGGCGCAGCGCGAACGCCATCAGCCAGGCGAAGAGGTCGGTCACGAAGCGCGCGTCGGGGCTTAGCGGCACCGCGACACCGTGGGCGCGCTGCCATGCGGCGAGGAGCCAGTTGCCCTCGTCGTGGGCCGCGTTGGGAATGCTCGCAAGGCGCGGCACCCGCAGTGCGAGCGAGCCGAGGGTGATCAGCGCGAGCGAGGCCGCGAAGAGACCGCGGGGAGTGCGAGGCGCGCGCTCGATCACCGACGGCGGGCGGGGAGCATGGCGGCAAGTTCGCGCGCGAAGTCGTTGGCCGGGGCGATGACGGTGCGGTCGTCGGAGATCGTCCAGCGGGCGTCCTTCGCGCGGCTGCCCTCGCGCGAATGGAACACCACCTCGCAGCCGACGCCGCCATCGCGCGAGGCATCGGCGGTCCATCCCTCGGGGCTGAAAGCGCCTCGGTGGGGGCGAGCACTGTACGCCAGAAGAGCCTCGGTATTGGTGAGCCGAAACGCCCCGCGCCACTCCTGCACCAGCGCCACGTCGCTCACCCGACACCCCGCCGCGATGGCCGCCTGTTGCGACGGGGTCACCGCCAGCATCGGGGCGTCCCGGCCGGTCAGCGCGCCCGCGTTGAGGCGCGTCGTGTGGGGCGTCTCCGAGGGCTGCGAGAAGGGATTCTCGGGCATCCACTGGAGGATCACCGCGACCGCGGCGACGAGCACCCCGAATCCCACGACGGCATACCAGGCTTGCGCGCGCTGTTCTTGTTCTTTGCGTTCGTAGTCGTCGCTGGGGCCGGCCATCGGGGCCGATGGTGCCACGAACCCGCAGCGCGCAGCGGTGCGCCATCGACTCTCTTACGTCCTGCGGTATACCCGTCTCCGTGAGCACTCTCCCAGCCCCGCCCCGATGGAACCTCTCGGACCTCTACGCCTCGGTCGCCGACCCTGCGCTCGACGCCGATCTCGACACAGCGCTCCGCCTCGCGACCGCGCTCGCAGATGCCTACCGCGACCGGGTCGCCGCGCTCAGCGCGCCCGCCCTGGCGGCGATGCTCCAGGCCTACGAGGCCGCCCTTGCGGTCGCATATCGCCCGCAGATGTTCGCCAGCCTCGCGCTCTCGACGGACGCCCTCGACGAGCCCACGCGCGCACTCCACTCGCGGGTGGGCGAGCGCGCGAACGGAGTATTCAATCAGTTGCGCTTCGTCGATCTTGAACTCGGTCGGGCCAGCGTCGAGGTGTGCGACCGCTGGCTCGCGGACCCCGCCCTCGCGATGTACCGCCACCATCTCGAACGCGCCCGAGACGCTGCACCCCACGCGCTGCCGGGTCCGGTCGAAGAGGCCCTCGCAACGAAGGATCTTACCGGTCGCCGCGCATGGACCCAGCTCTACGACGAGCTCGTCGCGGGGTGGCGATTCTCCGTCGAGCCGCACGGCGGGGACCGCACGCTCACCCTCGCGGACGTCCGTTCGCTGCGCGAGGACCCCGACCGCGAGGTGCGTCGCCGCGCCACCGTGGCCATCCAGGATCAGCTCGCCGAGAGCGCGCCCACGCTCGCCTTCATCGTCAACACCCTCTACCAGGACCACCGCCTCGAGAACGGGCTGCGCGGGCACCTCGATCCGGTCGCGCCGACGATGCTCGAGGACGAACTCTCGCGGCCAGTGCTCGACGCGCTCATGACCGCCGTCGAGGCGCATTACCCCGTCGCGCAGCGGTACTTTCGTTGGAAGGCCGCAAACCTCGGGTTGCCGGTGCTCGAGAGCCACGATGTGCTCGCGCCACCGCCGGATGGCGACCGCGAGGCCTCCTGGGAGACGGCGCGCGCGGAGGTGCTGAGGGCCTTCGGGGACCTCGATCCGAGCGTGGCGGAGCTCGCCGGGAGGTTCTTTACCGAGGGGCGCATCGACGCCGAGCCGCGGTCGGGAAAGCAGGACGGAGCGTTTTGCGCGGGGATGATTCCGGGCGTCGCACCTCGGGTGATGGTGAATCACCACGGTCGCATGCGGGACGTGTTTACGCTGGCTCACGAGCTCGGGCACGGGGTGCACTTCGCGCTCGCCGGGCAGCAGTCGCTGCTCAACTACTGGCCGACGAGCCCGATGGCCGAGACCGCGAGCGTGTTCGGTGAGCTGGTGCTCGGGCGCAACCTCCTGGCGCATGAGACCGATCCGGCGGCCCGCAAGGCGATGCGAGCGTCGCGAGTCGAGGAGGCACTCGGGACGATTCACCGGCAGGTGGCGTTCACCCGCTATGAGCAGCGCACCCATGAGGCGCGGGCCGTGGGGGTCGTCGCCGTCGAGGACATCTCGGCGATCTGGACCGGTGAGATGGACCGGCTCTACGGCGACGCCGTGCGGCGCACCGAGCGCGACCGCTTCGGCTGGGGGGCGATTCCCCACCTCGTGCACTATCGCTTCTATTGCTACTCGTATGCGTTCGGCCAGTTGCTGGTCTTTGCGCTCTATGACCTCTGGGAGCGCGAGGGCGCGGCCTTCGTGCCGAAGTACCTGCGGCTGCTCGCGAGCGGCGGGCGCGACCGCCCGGAGGCTCTCCTCGCGGAGCTTGGACTCGACGTGCGCGATCCGGCGTTCTGGTCACGCGGGCTCGCGGTGGTCACGCGGATGGTGGACGACCTCACCGCGACCGGCTGATCGCGCGTACTTCGAAGCGCTGGTACCGGGGCTCGCATGAGCGGACGGTGGGCGCTTGATGACTCGGCCGCGGTGATGGTCTATTCCGCGCCCTTCATGGAGACCTCAAGCGTGGTGCAGGACGGCGTTGGCTCGGGCGAGAAGCCCAGAATCGTAGGTACCCGGGAGGACGAAGCCTGGCGCGCATACTTCGAACGCAGCGCCGTCGAGGAGCCGCGCTTCGGCTTCGGCGTGCGGTACCTCCGCGACGACGTGGCCGAGACGCTGGCGCGGGCGATTCCGAAGGACGCGCGGGTGCTCGAGGTCGGCTCTGGACCGGGCGACACCCTGGCGAGGCTGCCCAACGCGGTGCGCGACGGCGTAGACCCGATTCCGGCGGCCATCGCGGGGGCGAAGCGGCGTCATCCGGGCCTTCACCTTCGCGAGGAGGATGCCCTCACGATGCGCCTCGAGGAGCGCTACGACGCGATCATCTGCGACCGTCTCGTACACAGCGTTCCGGACATTCAGCGCCTCCTTGAGAACCTCTCGCGGCACCTCGCGCCCGGGGGGCGGGTCTTCCTCACCTGCTACAACTACCTCTGGGAGGTCGCGCTGCGTGTCGGGGAAATGGCGGGGTTCAAGCTCCCGACGCCGCCGGCAAACTGGCTCGGTGAGTCCGACCTCCAGAACCTCTTCGACATCGCCGGACTCGAGGTCGTGAAGCTCGAAGACCGGATGCTTCTGCCTCTGCCGGTTCCGGGCGTCGCGGGGCTGCTCAACAAGTACGTCTCCAAGCTGCCGTTGGTGCGGCGCACGTCGATGTACCGACTCTACGTGCTCCGCCGTCGTGGCGAGGCGGTGGTTCCGACGCCGCAGCCGAAGGTCAGCGTGGTGGTGCCCGCCCGCAACGAGGCCGGCAACATCTCGAAGATCATCGAGCGGACGCCAATGATGGGCTCGGAGACCGAACTGATCTTCGTCGAGGGCGGCAGCAAGGACGACACCCGCGGCACCATCGAGCGCGCCATCGCCGACTACCGCGGTCCCCTCAAGATCTCGGTGTACGGACAGACCGGCAAGGGGAAGGGAGATGCGGTGCGCGTGGGCTTCCGCGAGGCCACGGGGGAAATCTTGATGATCCTCGACGCCGACATGACGGTGCCGCCGGAAGACCTGCCGAAATTCTACGACGTGATGGTCCAGGGAATGAGCGATTACGTGCAGGGCACGCGGCTCGTGTACCCGATGGAAGCCGAGGCGATGCGCTTCCTCAACAAGTTGGGAAACATCGGCTTCAGCAAGCTCTTCACCTACCTGCTCAATCAGCCGCTGAAGGACACCCTCTGCGGCACGAAGGTGCTCTGGGCCCAGGACTACGCGCGCCTCGCGGCCAACCGCGCCTACTTCGGTGACTTCGATCCGTTCGGTGATTTCGACCTCATCTTCGGGGCGTCGAAGCTCAACCTGAAGATTCTCGAGATCCCGATTCGCTACCGCGATCGCACGTACGGCGAGACCAACATCTCGCGCTTCCGCCACGGCTGGCTGCTGCTGCAGATGTCCGCCGTCGCCGCGACCAAGCTCAAGTTCACCTGAAACCGTCGGCGCTCGATCGATCGCGCCAGCGACACGCACTTGATGCGGCCGCCGGTGTGCCGCCGTGGCGCCACCCATACCTGCGCAGGAATCTGGGAATACCTGCGCAGGAATGGCTGGGAGCCGACCGGTGCCCTAGCGGCGATTGGCGCTCACGCGGCGCATGAGCAGCGCGCCGCCGAGGACGACCGCGAAGAAAAGCATCACGTGGTTCATCGACCGGAGTAAGGACGCGAACCGCCAGTGGCCGACGCCGCCCCATCCCGCGAACACGTCCACGAACTCCAGCGCAACGCTCGCCGCTCCGATGAAGACGGCGACGCTCCGGAGGTTCCAGCCCGTTTGCGTGACCTTCTGCGTGACGGCCTCGTTGACGACGCGAAGCACTGAGACGAACGGGTTTTCGTTGTGCCCGTCATCGTCCCGTTCGCCGGGCCTGGTCTGCTGGCTCTCCATCCAGGTGAGGTGCAGATCGAGGCAGAAATGGCGAAAGTCGCCGCGCGCGAGCCCGAGGAGCACCACGCACTCGTCCTTCGCCATCTCCGCGAGCCACACGTCGTCGATCGGAACCCCGCGGTCGAATTCGTAGGTCAGCCGCTCTGCCCAGCGCAGCGCCGCGACCATCCTGCCCAGGACGCCCCCGAGCTTGAATGCGCGCGAAGGCTGGTGGTGCAGCGCGATGACGCTGGGCAACGGCTCCGGGAGGTTCCATTCGGCCAGTACGCGGGCGCCGAGGATGGCGTGGTCGTAGCCGTACCGCGCTCGCTCTTCGAGGTAGAGGTCGTCGTCGCGCCCCGCGCTGTTGATGAGGTCGGCGTACGAATCGTCGCCGGTTTGCATCATGATCAACTTGCCGTAATCGTGCAGCAATCCGCACGTGTAGCAGTCCTCCGGGGGGAGGGCGCAGCGCGTCGCGATGTGTCGCGAGAGCGCAGCCGTCGCAGCCGAAAGTCGGAAGATCTCCGGCACCGTCACCGCGTCTTGCTCGAACCAGTCCAGCACCGACGCAGCCGTCGCGATCTCGTTGAGCTTCTTCGTCCCGAGCAGCGTGACTGCGACGTTGATCTTCCGAACGCGCACCCGCAGACCGTACGCCGCGGAGTTGACCACCCGGAGAACGCGAGCGGCTAGCGAACTGTCGATCTCGATCGTCTTTCTCACCTCGTTGAGCGAAACGTCCGGATTGCTCAGGATCGTCAGGAGCTTCTTTGCGGAGAGCGATGCACGCACTCCGTGGGTCTTGGCGATCGCCGCGGCGAGACTTCCGGCCGCTGCCTCTTCGGCGAGGGCATCAGAATCTTCCGCGAGCTCAAGCTCGTCGATGACCGTGGTCTCCACTTCGCCGAAATTGACCGAGTTTTGTTGCCGAGTCCACGCATCCTCAGAGTCAGGTTTCATATCCGGCGTGCCCGGCGTCGCGCGAGTGTCAGTGCGCCAAGCGACAGCGCGAAACTCATCCCGGGGAGCCCCGCGGGCCCGCTCTGCGCGGTGCGACAGCTACATCCAGCGGGCGAATCGACCACCTCCCCGGGAGGCATCTCCACGCTCGCTGCATCGGCGAACTCAGGCAATTCTTCCATCGGGTCTGCGTCCTGCGACGAAGCATCTCCGAGCGTCGATTCTTCCACTGGCGCAGCGGCATCGCGCGCGTCGGAATCGCGGGATGGGGCGTCGCGAACATCGCCTCCTGAGTCGATTTGCGGTCGCCCTCCATCCGATAAATCGCCCAGGTCGAGGAGCACATCGCGGCCGAGGGGAGCGTCGCGTACGCCGAGGTCGCTCGCGGCGTCAGTGCCCGCGTCGCGCATGCCCGCATCGAGAGTGCCAGCATCGAGTACGCCCGCGTCCGGGGCGGTGACCACCCGACAACTCCCCGGCGCGCGGGGGCGGCCGTCGGAGGAACCCGCGAAGATTCCCCAGTGGTTCGCGACGAGGCGCTCGCCGGTGGCGTCCGACGGGGCGTTGATCACCCCGCGCCCGCGCACCCACATCGTCGTAGAGCCACCGCCGTCGAGGTTGAAGGCTTGCCAGGCGCCGAGGAGTTCCATCAGCCGGGCCATCTCGGTGCCGTACATCCCCGCGCTCGTGGCCGAACGGCCATCGACGGTCACGAGGAGAAACGTTCTTCGGTCACGCGTCAGCCCCATCGCCGTCCGCGGGTTGCGCGCCCGCATGTCGGTGCGATCAGGGAAGCACGTCGCCGCCGTGGGCACCGCGCACGCGTACGGTTGCCCCTCGGTGATGAGTTCGGGAAAGCCGCTCACCAGCGCAGTGAGACCTCGCGGGACGCCTGTGGTCACCGTGGTCGGCATCCATCCATCCGCGACGCCCAACCCCGTCGCGTGCTGCTTCACCCACTCGGTGTGCGAGAACTCCACCGCACCTGGCCCGAAGCCGATCCAGCCGTAGCGGCGGTAGTACCACTCGCCCGCGACCGCCGGATCGACGCCGGTCTGCCGTACGGGCCACGCCACTCCGTTGCCGATCGCATAGCCGTAGATGCGCGGCCCGCTGGTGAAGAAGTCACCGTTGGTCGCGACCTGTACGCCCGCCGCGGTGGCCCACGTGCTGGTTCGTTGGAGCGCGGTTGGCGCTCGCGTCGCGGTCACGTGAACGTAGTCGCTGCAGAGCGAGACGATCGTCGCGCGAAAGTTTGTGGCCGGAGACGCTGTGCGCCCCACGATCACTCGCACCCCGGCGAAGGGCGTGGTCTCCGTGCGCGATGCGATGGTCTGCGCGTTTGACACCGATGGCGCGAGCGCCGCGATCACCAGTCCGACCCAGGGCAATACCTTCATGAACCCGACCTTCTATCACCAGCCCATGGGGAGACGGAGCGCACTGGCGCCAATGCAACGCTGTCGGGCATCTGCGGGACGTCCGCGTCCGCGACGATGAGGGCAGCGTCGGCTGCGGGTCCGCGGCTGATTTTTCCGTCGCCGCCACGATCGAAGTGCGCGAGCACCCTCTGCGCGAGGTAGGCACCGCGAAGGCGGAGGGCGCGCTTGAGCGCCCCAGCGTCGATGCGGGATTCGTTGCCCGCGTGCCCCGCAAACGTCCGGTCGATCGCCGCGAGGAGCGCCTCGTCATCCTTCGAAGGTCGCGACTCCGTCATGGTTTTGCGGAACCCGACTGGAATCACTTCGACTCGCTGAAAAATCGCGTTGAATGAAGGCGAGATCATCATCGGTTTCCATCTCCCACAGAGCGGGCGGCACCGTAGGAGTTGTCGCCGACGAGGCGAGCGCGCCCGCGGTGGTAGCCTCCGTTCGATGAATTTCCGGTTCGCTCTCCTCGCCCTGTCGATAGCCGGTTGCAGAGAGGTTCCCGGGGCCTCGAGCGGGGACCCCGAGGCGGGGCTCGCGGACGCTCCGGCGCCCGATGCCACGACGCTCGACGCTCCGGCGCTCGATGCTGGCGTGGACGCCTCGACCGACGCGGAGAGCGGGACACCCATCGACGTTTCGCCCACGGGTTGCACCGCGCCCGACGTGGCGGATCTCATCCGGGCGTTGCGCGCGCCGCGACCCGCGGGGGTGAGCGTCGTGGCCGCGCCTGGGCTTCGCTTCGACGACCTTCGCGCGCGCTTCGACGCCTCGCCCGACGCGGTGACCATCCTCGCGCGGGCTCGCACGACGGCGCGGCGCACCGTGCCGACGCTCGCGGCCGGGGACAGCGCGAGCTACCAGACCGTCGCTTCACTCGCGCTGGCGGCTGCTCTCGTCGCCTGGCACGACCGCGACGCGACGGCCGCGCACACGGCGCTGCAATCGCTCGCGGCGACGGCGGTCGCGCCGGCGTGGTTTGCGAGGGCGGTGGAGGTTCCGATCTACGTGGGAGCGTCGCTGGTCGATCTCGCGGCCGCGGCGGATCTTCTCTCCGTAGCGCCGCTTACGCCCGCGGAGATCGAGATGGCGCGGGTCTACGTCGGGCGCGCAGCGGCGGGCACCGAGGCATGGCTGCAAAGCGGCGGTCTGATCTTCATGGCGTTTCACCAGGACAACCACGGGATGCGCCTCGGAGCGGGGCTCGCGACCGCAGCGATGATCGCGCCCGCGGACGCCGTGAGCGACGAGGTGCTCGCTTACGCGCTCGCGCACATGGCTGCTTCGATGCAACACCAGACTGGCGGCGCTCAGGGATGGGCCGAGGGCTCGACCTACTTCGAGTACGGCTTCGAGGCCGCCGCCCCCGCGCTCACCGCCATCGACCGCGCGTGGACCGGTGGCGACACCCGTTGCGCGCGCTGTGAGCACCACGCGTTCTCCGTCTGCGCCACGAGCGCTGCGTCGATTGTGCGCCCGTCCCGGGATCGTCGCGTGCTTGACCTCGTGCGCTGGAGCGCCTCGCTTGAGACGCGCGCCGGGTGGCTTCATCCCATCGACGACAGCCGACTCATGGGGCTCCCGGCCCCGCTGCTCGAGCAACTCGTCGGAGCGCATCGGTACGCGCATTGGTCCGTAGACGGGTTCACGGGCAGCCTGGGTGGCTCGGTAAACGTCGGCCCTCTCGTTGCGCTCGCGTTGGCTTCGCCGGAGTTGTCCGCGCGCGAGGCGGTGCTCTCTCGTTGGCCCGCCGCGGGTACTGCTCGCCTGGACGCTACGACGCCATCGGGTGCGCCGATCGAGGCGTTTGTCATCGCTGAGCATGGTGTCGCCAACGCTGGCGCCGGGCACGAGCGACCCGACACGCTCGCCCTCACGCTCGTTGTCGATGGTGCGCTGCTGCTCGGCGCTTCGGGCTATCGCAGCTATGACACCCGCGCTGCCTACGCGCGTGCCGACGCCAACAGCGAGATCACCGTCGAGGGAACGCTCCCTCGCGACCTCGGCGCAGGGGAGGGTGGCCCCGACGCGATTCTCGCTGCGGACGGGGACGGCGCGACCGGCAGCTTTGATCGCGCGGGCGTGGTGGTGACGCGCGCGTTGGCCTTCGAGGCCGGAGTGCTCGTGGTGCGCGATCGCGTCGAACTGCCCGACGCGCGGGACGTCACGTGGCACTGGCACATGCGCGGTTCGCTCGATGACACGGCATGGTCGTGGGCCGTCGGTACCCGGCGCTGCGTGGCCGAGCAGACGGGCGCGACGCTCACGACTGCGCGGGAAACTGCGCCGGACTACGACGACTACTCCCGCATGGGGATGCATCCGGTGATGCGGCAGTCGGCGAGGCTCGTCGCGGGCCGGCACGAACTCACGACGCGCATCACCTGCTCGACGATGTGAGGCACGGGGAGGCGGGCCGTCCGAGAGGATCCGCGGGGTGCTGTCGGCGGTGAGGTTTCGGTTGCGGGAAACGAACGACGAGGGCTTTTGCCCGCGTCGCTCAGTGGTAGCCGAGCACGAGGGCGCGGGCGAGCAGCAGCCAGCCGTCGGCGGCGACGAAGAGCAGCAGCTTGAACGGCAGCGCGACCTGCGGCGCTGGCAGGCTGGTCAGGCCGAGGGAGAGCAGCAGCGACGCGATCACGAGATCGACGACCAGGAAGGGCAGGAAGACCAGGAAACCAATGGTGAAAGCCCGCGTGAGTTCGGTGATGACGAAGGCCGGCAGCAGCACGGCGACGTCGTCGTCGTTCACGGTGGTGGTCGCTCCCTGCCGCCGCGCCGACTGCCGCGCGAGGTCGGCGAAGAGCCGACGCTCCCGATCGTGTGCGTTTGCGCGGAGAAACCTCACCCACGGAACCTTCACGGCGTCCCATGCGCGCCCGAGCCGCGCGAGCCCATCGGGGGTCAGCGGGTCCGCCGCGAGGGCCTCGGTGAGCTGCGGGCCCGCACGCTCGCTCATCGCCTGCGCGGTCGGTGCCATTACGTGGAGTGATAAAATCGCGCTCAACCCCAGCACCACGAGCGTGCCTGGAGTTTCGGCTGATCCGAGCGCGTTGCGAATGAGGCCGAGCACGACCGAGCACTTCACGAAGCTGGTCCCGACGAGCAGCAGCGCCGGCAGGAGCGAGAGCATCCCAAAGACGATCGCAAGGACGAGGGGTGAGGTGCCGCTGGGGTTCACGAAGCGGCGTTCGGGGTGGGCGGCGCGGCGTCGGGCAGCGTGGTCGGATCGAGTTCGCTCAACACCGTGAGGCTCGAATCGCTCCCGCCGAGGAGCAGCGCTTTTGTCCCGACGCGCACGACGAAGAGGGTGCGCCGCGCATCGAGGGCGACGCGGTCAACGACGGTGATCACCCCCGCGGGGCTTCGCCCGACGCCGCGCCGCGCGGCCCATCGCAGCACCCACCAGGCGAGCGCGCAGACTGCGCCGAGGGTCAGCAGCGTCTGCGCCAGGGCGGCCCCGAGGCTCGGCGGCGGTGGAGGATCCATCCCGCGGAATGGTGCGGGAGGCGTGCGGGGAAGGGAAGGGGATCAGCTCGCTACGGCGGCGTCGGATACGACGGCCGGGGCATCGAAGTTGATGGCTCGCTCGAGGACTTCGGCGATGTCGAGCTGCTCGACCGGGCGCTTCAGCTCCTCCTCCATCGACTTGATGCCGTCCGTGAGCATCGTCTGGCAGAACGGGCAGCCGGACGCGACCATCGTGGCGCCGGTGTCGACGAGTTGCAGGGTGCGGCGCTTGTTCACGCGCTCGGTGCCGTGCTGCTCTTCCATCCACATCTGCCCGCCGCCGGCGCCGCAGCAGAGGCCCTTCTCGCGGCTTGCCTCGGCCTCGACGATCTCCAGTCCCTCGATGCGCGAGAGCACGTCGCGGGGCGCTTCATACACGTCGTTGTAACGCCCGAGGTAACAGGAGTCGTGGAAGACGACCTTCGCCTTCACACCGCGCGTGGGGCGCAACTTGCCGGTGGCGAGAAGCTCCTGGAGGAAGGTCGTGTGGTGCACGACCTCGTACTTCGCGCCGAGGTCTGGGTACTCGTTGAGCAAGCTGTTGAAGCAGTGCGGGCACGTCGTGACGATGCGACGCGGCTTGTAGTTGTTGAGGGTCACGACGTTCTGTTCGGCGAGCATCATGTAGAGGTGCTCGTTGCCCGCGCGCCGCGCCGGGTCGCCGGTGCAGGTCTCCTCGCTGCCGAGGATGGCGAAGTCCACCTTCGCCTGGATCAGAAGCTTCGCCATCGCGCGGGCGATCTTCTTCGCGCGGTCGTCGTAGCTGGCCGCGCAGCCGACCCAGAACAGCACCGCTGCGTCGGGCTTCTCGCTCATCAACGGGACGCCGAGGCCGTCGGACCACTCCGCGCGATCCATGCGAGTGAGGTTCCACGGGTTGCCGTTGGTCTCGAGCGCCTGGAAGGTCTTCTGCAACTCCACAGGAAACTCCCCGCGAACCATCACGAGGTTGCGGCGCATATCAACGATCTTGTCGACGTACGTGATCATCACCGGGCACTGCTCTTCGCAGGCGCGGCAGGTGGTGCACGCCCAGATGACGTCGGGGTGAATCACGTCTGGGACGAGGTTGAGGTCGAAGATGGGCTTCGGTGCTTCGCCATCCTCGCCGTACGGATCGCGCGAAAAGACCTCTTCCTGCTTCTCGTAGAGCTGGTCGCGGAGGTCGATGAGGAGGTGCTTCGGTGAGAGCAGCTTGCCCGTGGTGTGCGCAGGGCAGTTGTCCGAACAGCGGCCGCACTCCGTGCACGTGTAGAAATCCAGGATGGACTTCCAGGTGAAGTGATCCATGCGACCGACGCCGACGCGGGCGGCGGTGGGGTCGGGCTGCTCCATCGCTGCGCCCAGGGATTCGAGAAGCAGATCGGAGCTCGCGGCCATGGGCTTGAGACGCCCGGGCGCGTCGAGGCTGCGTGCGAAGACGTTGGGGAGCGCCGTCAGCACGTGGAAGTGCTTGCCGTACGGGAGGTAGTTGAGGAAGGCGAACACCAGGAAGACGTGCACCCAGAGGCCCACGGCGCCGAGGGTGTGCGCGGTCGCGTAGCTGGACACGCCGGCCCCGTGGAGGATGAGCGCGAGCACGCGGCCGAGATTTTCTCCCGTGGTGTTGCCGATGTGTCCGATGTTGACGCCGACGTCCCCGCCCTCGCGGATGGCGTGCGCGAGGACCATCCCGCCGTCGGCGAGGATGTCCATGACCATCATGGTGCCGATGACGCCCAGCACGACCCAGGCGTGCCAGCTATACGAGAGGCGCTTCAGCTTCGGGACGAGCCGGAAGTAGAAGAAAGCACCCACCCCCGCGAGCACCCCGAGGACCACGAAGTCCTTCAGCAGGTTGTACCCGAAGCCCATGGCGCGGAGCACCGGATCCGGGCCCTGCGGGTCGAGGATGAAGAGGTAAAACGACTCGTCGAAGCCGCGGCCGACCAGAATGATCGTGCGCAGCAGCAGCGTCGCGAAGCCAGTGAAGATCAGGGTGTGGGCGATGCCGGCGCTCGCGTACTTCGGCATCTTCAGCTGCGCCCGAAGGGCCCAGAACAGCCCAGCGCCGCCGCCGATGGCCGCGAGCATCGTCCCGAGTTGGACGAACCCGTCGCCGACGTCACCCGGCGCAAGTCCGCCCAGCATCGCCGCCGGCGCGGCCGCCATGCAGACGATCGCCGTGAACACCAACGCGCTGCCGAACGCGCTCGGCCCTTTCGAACCCGGGGCGACGGTGAGGCGCTCCCAGAGACGATCGAGTCGGTTTTCGGGCTGCCCCTGCCCGAGCAGGACGAGGCGCCGGAAGGCGCTCATGGCAAATAGCCCGTTGAGCCCTCCGACCAGGAGAGCCATCGCGATGGGGTTCATGTCCGTCGACCGTTGCGTGAGGATCCGCCGTGCACTTCGCACGGGCCTACGCGCCGGGGTTTTAGGTCGCTGGACTTTAAGGGTCAATCACCCGATGCAGAGCCGCTCAGCGCGGCAGCTTCGCGTCGAAGAAGGCGCGGAGCTTGATGAGGTTCTTCTCCTCCTTGCCAAATCCCGGGGCGGCGTAGCTTCGCGCAAAGCCCTTCACGTCGGCGGTGAAGTCCGCCCGCACGGCGTCTCCGCCGAGAACGTCATCGACCGAGCGCCCGCGCGCCGCGCTGCGCTTCAGCCCGAGCACGTAGAACTCCAGCCGAGGGTAGTCGGCTCCGAGGAAGCTCTTCACGAGTTCGACGTCCCTGGCCAGCGCCTGGAGCGTCGGGTACGCGGCGAGGTCTACGCCGTTGACCCCGGCCTGCGCCGAGGCGATGCGCAGTACGAACGCGTCGTCGAGGTAGCCGATGTCGTCGATGCCGTCGGGGATGAGGTCTACGGACTTGAATACATAGTTGAGACCGGCGGCGAGCGAGCGGCGCGCATCCACCGGGGTAGTCTCCGCGTTGAGCGCGTCGATCATCGCCTCGGCGTCATGGCCCAGTGAGCGAAGCCAGTTCGGGAAGGTCTCCAGGCAGTGGGCGTCAACTTCGGATGTCATGTGTCTCCTACGGGTGGCAAACGGACGGTAGAAGTGTCCACCGGCCAGAGGGGTCAGCAAGCACCCACCCAGCCTCCCGTTAGCGAAGTGGATCGTAACGGCGACTCCGGTCTCCCCACAAGGCTCCCGTTCTGTTGCCGCGAGGACGGTGCTAGACCCACCGAAGTCCCGTGCGAATCAGCCCCTTGTCCACACTCGCGCTGCTGCTGTCCCTCGTCGCTCCTGCGTGCGTGCGCTCGTCGGATGGCACCATCGTCGAGCAAATCGGCGGTCGTCTTCGCGAGCGTCCCTTCGCCTCGGCCACCGCCTATGAAGCCTTCCTCCGGGCCGAACTCGCCGCCGCCCGCGGTAACCTCGCCGAGGCCGATCGCCAGCTTGGCCTCGCCGCCTTCGCCGACGACGCCGACCCGTGGATCGTCTCCCGCCGAGCGCATCACCTCCTCGCCGCCGGGCAAACCGAACGCGCCCTCGATGTCGCCCGCGCGGGGACGCGGCGACACCCCGCTTCGTCGGCGATCTGGCTGGCGCTCGCCGCGGCGCTCGCCGACGGTCCGGCCACGCTCGCAGAGCGAAATGCCGCCCTCGCGCACGCCGTCGGACTCGACCCCGAGGATGCCGAGGTGCGCGCGACCGCCGTTCGCATCGCCTCTCGGCAGGCCGCGACGGAATCTATGCCCGCGGTGATTCCCTCGCCGCTGGGCGTGGGCGTGGCCGTCGAACGCATGGCGGCCGCCGGCGCATGGTCGCGCGCTGCGGCGCTGCTCGACGCCTCGGCTTCGCGTCTCCCGTTGCGCGCGGACGACAGCCTCGCGAGGGCCGCGACTCACCTTTGCAGTGGCGACGTTCCGGGGGCGCGCCTGGCCGTCGAGGCGCTCTCGCGGCGTCGGGGAGCCGTCGATCGCACCACCCTCGCGTGGTTATGGTGGCGGGTCGGCGAGCGCTCGCTTGCCGCGGAGGAGTCTGCTCTCGCGATGAGCGAAGGCGTCGTCGGGGCCGCCGCAGTGCGCGCGCTCACCCTGGCCGCGGGCGACCAGACGACCCGGGCGCTCCGCGTCGCGGCGCTCGTCGCCACGGCCGATCGCGTTCCGGGCGTGGCGTCGCCGGCCCTCGCGCCGTGGGCAGGCCGATGCGCTCGCGCCGGGGCGGTGGGCCGCGCAGAAGCCTCTCCCCCGGGCAGCGCCCTCGTCCTGGTCACCGCCACCCTTGCCGCGGCGCTCGACCGCGCGGGTCACTCTGCCATCGGTGATCTCGCGATCGTTCGCGCGGCGCAGCGGTTGCGGTCGCTGGCGGTCGCTGGGGCCGCGGCACGGGACGCCTTGCGCGTGGCCTCTGCGACCCGGCAGGAGCGCCTCGGGCGACCCTCCGACGCCGCCTGGGAGGGCCTCGAAACCCCCGATGGGCAACTGGCGGCTGCGGCTGCGCGGGCCTGGCCGACGCCCCTGCTTCGAATCGACGAAGCGTTGACGGTGCGCGCGCCCGACTCCGAGGCGACGGAGTGGTCGGCGGCGTGGCGGGTGCTCCTCTGTGCACGCTCGCCAGCGGGATGCGCCGAGGTCGGCCGCGCTGCCGACGAGGCCGCGGTGCTCACCGCCGTGGATGAAGCGCCGGTGGTGCTGCGCGCTCAGGCGCTCTTGCGCCGCGATTCGAGCGCGCTCGACCGCGCTGCGGAGGCCGATCCGCGCTCGCCCTGGGATGCGTGGATTCGCGCACGCCTCGCCGCCCCTGCGGATCCAGGCGCTCCGTGAGGAGCCCCTGGTCGGTCGCTGCGCGGAGGGTCGCGTACGGATTCGCGCTCGCCGCGGTGGCCGCCGTGGCGGTGGTCCACTACCGCGTCGAGGGGACGGCGCTGCCGGTCGATGATGCGTACATCACGCTTCACAACGCGGAGGTTCTTCGTCGCGGGTTCGATGCGCAGTTTGGGGTCGCCGCGATGGTGGGCGCGACCAGCGCCGTGCACACCGTACTCATCGCGATCGTCGGGGCCGTGGTGCCTGGCGAGGCCGCGGGGTGGCTGGGCGCGTGGATCGGCATCGGCGTCTACGTCACCGGCGTTCTGTCGCTCGGCATCCGACACCGGCTCGGGCGCGCGGACGCAGCGCTGCTCATGGTCCTGGGGCTGGTGGTCGGCGAGGTTCCCCACCAGTTGACCAACGGACTCGAAACCGGGCTCGCGATGGGTGCACTCGCGTGGGTGCTCGCGCTCACCGAGCCCGATGCCTCCGTGTCCGTGTCTGCGATGCAACCGTGCCTCTGCGGGCTGCTCCCCTTTCTTCGCCCAGAACTCTCCGTCGCCTCCGCGGCGCTGCTGGCCACCCGCTGGCTGCGTCTCCGCCGCGCGGGCCTCCTCGATGGTCGTCGCGCTCTCACCGACCTCGGCCTCGCCACCCTCGGCGCGGCCCCGTGGGCGCTTCTCAACCTCGCTCAACTCGGCGCACTGGTGCCCTCCACCATCGCGGCCAAGCGACTTTTCTTCGCCGAGGGATGCCTCCCACAGCCGCTCCGCCTGGAGTGGGCGCGCCTCCATGTCGTCGGCTTCCTCGAACGCATCGGGTACCTCTCCCGCTCCGTCGTGCTCTGGCCGCTCGCCACCGCCGGGCGCGTCGGGCTCGTCACCGCCGCTGCCCTTGTGTTCGCGTACGCCACGCAGTTTCCCGGAGCGCTCGGCCACTACGAATACCGTTACCAGTACGTCTTGCTGCCCTTCGCCCTCGCCGCGCTGGCGTCGGCGCGCGCGCACCCGGCCCGCTGGATTCGCGGCGTGGCCCTCGCGCTCACCCTGGTCGCCATCGACACGAACGCCTGGCACCTCGGCGAGCGCTGGCGGGAGCACCGTCTGCGGGTCGCGTTCACCCGCGCCGAGCTTCGGGGCGTGGCGACCTTCGTGCGGACGGCCCTCCCACTCGACGCGCGGGTGCTCGTCCACGACGTCGGATACATCGCCTTCGCCGGGGAGCGTGCGTTGGTGGACATCGTCGGGCTGAAGACCCCGCGCGCGGTGGCGCTGCACCGGCGGTTCACCTGGGCGTCGTGTGGTCCTGCGCGCGCCGAGGCGGTGCACAGGCTCGCGCTCGCGACGCGCCCGACGCACCTCGTCGTGCTCGACACCTGGGACTCGATCTTCCGCATCGCCGATGGGTTGCGCGCTCGCGGATGGCGCGTCGATCCGGTGCGCCCGACGCACCGTTACCTCGTCTTCGCACTCACGCCGCCACCCTGATCGGAGGGGCCGCGCGCCCTGTTTTATCGGTGCGGCCGAAGCCTCCCGCCTGCTTGACAAGCCCGGGCATCCGGCGCATGGAGCGCCCACTCCGGTGGTCCCCGGTGGTTCCTTCGTGAGTAAACAGAAGGTGGAGATCAGCATGCGTGGAATGATTTCATCGTTGATGGGTGCGGCGATCGTGCTGGGCGCGACGGCCGTGGGCGCACAGGACCTCAGCACCGCTCAGGTCGCCCCCGCGACGACGACGACGACCGGCGGGTCCATCACGGACACCTCTGGCCCGACGGATCACTCGGTGGTGGTGGGTCACATGGGTCTCCGGTACTTCGGGTCGACGGACATGCCGGCGCTCTCGTTTACCGGCGGCATGGCCGCGCAGGGTGGCACCCAGGCGCTCCACACCATCGGGATGCGCTACTGGCTCAACAACTCGCTCGGCCTCGAAGCCGGCCTCGGCATCGGCTTCTCCAGCGGGTCGAACACCCGCACGGTGCAGTCCGGTGGCAACACCATGCAGCAGTCGTCGGACAACCCGAACTTCTTCGGGCTCGGGCTGCAGGTTGCCCTCCCGATCATGGTCGCGGAGGCGAAGCACCTCTCGATTCACGTCGATCCGTACCTCTACCTTCGCTACGGCACGAGCGGCATCACTACCGGCTCAGGCACCTCGACGACGGACAACACCCTCAACGGGGTGCAGTTTGGCATGGGCGCCAATGCCGTGGCCGAGTTGCAGTTCGGCTTCATCGGCCTCCCGCAGCTGGGCCTCCAGGCGCAGTTTGGATTCGGGCTCGCGTACGCCAACACCAGCTTCAAGTCGGTCGTGCTCAGCACCAACGACACCACCACCGCTGCGTCGTCGGCCTTCGGCATCGGCACCACCGTGGGCCCGCACTACGGCCTGACGGACATCATCACCGGCACCGTCTCCGCGATCTGGTACTTCGGCGCCACCCCCGGCCGCTGAACGCCCGCCGCTCCTCTCCCCGCTCCATTCCGCTCCTGACCGACCGTAGGACCCGCCCGCGGACCCCGCAGTGGGTCCCCACGGCCCGTGGTCGTCGCTCGCGACGCTCCCGGTCGCCTCCCATGCCTGCCGCCATGCCGTCGGGCGCTCCGCGGTGCGGCCCCACTGACCCGTGGGAGCCCTTCGCGGCCCTCGCGGTCGCCTCCCTCCGTCCGCGGGAGGCATCGGCAGCGTTCTTTCGGCCGCAAGAAAGGTTGCCGTCGCCGCGCATAGGGGATCTCCTCTTCCTCGAAAGGACACCCCCCCCACCGATGAGACTCTACGCAGCCAACGATGGTCTCGACGCCATGCGCCTCGATGCCCGCCAGACGCGATCCATGTTGAAAGCCAGCAACGTTCACCTCCCGCTGACAAAGCCGCTCGATCGCCTCCTCGACCGCTGGGTCGTGCTCGACGCCCTCCAGCGCGAGGCTGCCGACGCCGTGGCGGACTCCCACGCGCTCACCGCCTGGCTCGACCTCCACCTTGACGGCGTCACCCGCCGACTCGTCGGTCAACTGCTCGCCGACACGGGTAACAACCGCGATCACCGCACCTTCCAGGTCTTCTTCCCGGAGGCGCCCAGCGAGACCATCCGGCTTGCGCTGGAGTCCCAACTCGACGCCTCGACGCACTTCTCCACAGCGGCCGAGGAGGTCGGCGCCTCGAAGGCGGTGCGGGCCATCGTGAAGGAGATCGCCGCAATCGACGTGAAGGGGCGCATGGCCCTGAAGGCGCGCGAGGCCGCGGTGCTCGCCTCGGCGACGGTGGCGCTGAAGATCGACACCTGGCGCGCGGACGCCAACGGCGTGCGCCGGGGAGTGGAGACGGCCCTCGACGACCACGCCAACAAGGGCGGGCTCAACCGCGATTACGCGGGACGGTTTTTCCCGACGCCGCGTGCGGCCACGACGAAGCTCGCCGCGCCTCCAGTGACCTGAGACCGCGCCCCGATGGCGTCCGTCGTGCTCGCTGCGCCAGGATCTCCGCGATGAGCCAGCGACCGACCCCTCTCTCTCTCCACGCAGCGACGTATGGGACGATCCGCGCATCGTGGCGCCGGACGAGGCCGCGTGGGCGGCGCTGTCCCCTGCGGAGCGCGAGGCTGCGGTGGAGGAGATTGTCGCCGTGCTCGATGGGTCGCTCCACGCGATGTCCGAGGGGACGCCGCACTTCCGCGACAAGTCCGGCGCCGCGGCGGACCTCGACGGTCACTTCCGGCGCGCAGGCCGTCGGGTGTTTCTCGCGTGCGAACTTGCGTTGATCTACCCCGGCGAGCCCGCGCTCGTCCCTGATGTCAGCGTGGTGATGGACTGCGATCCAGACCTCGATCTGGGCTCCTGGGTGGTTGCCACGCGGGGTCGCGGAATCGACGTGGCGATTGAGCTGCGCAACACCGGAGCGAAGCACAAAGACCTCGTCGAGAACGTGCGCGACTACGCGCGGGTGGGCATCGTCGATGCCTCTGCGCAGCGAGCGCGACGGAGATCTTCGCCGACCCGACGTAAGCCCTGCCTCAGCGCCGTCGTCGTCTCACGGGCGCGGCGCGCAGGGGTTCATAAAACCTCTCGAGCCCGACCACTTCGTATGGCTCCTCGCCGCGCGCGATAAAAGCGGCGTTGCGCGCTGCGATCTCGTCGAGGATGAGCGGAAATGCCGCGATGCTCCACGGCAGCGTGTCGTGCATGAGCAGCACTCCGCCGCGCGGCGCACGGTCGAGTTCGGCGCGCACGTTGGCGAGCACGGCCTCGGGCGTGTGGACGCGCCAGTCTTCGGAGTCCAGCGCCCAGAACACCGGGGTGTACTCGCGGGAAAACACCGCGCGGACCGCTCGCGGGTGATGCAGCGCTCCGAACGGCGCGCGGAACAGCCAGACGCGCTCGCCGATGACCCCGTGGATGAGCGTCTCGGTGCGGTCGAGTTCGTAGCGCAGCGTGGGCTCGGTCATCGTGTCGAGCAGGTCGTGGTTGTACGTGTGGTTGCCCACGAGGTGACCGTGTCTCCATTCGGTCGCGAGCACTGCTCGGTTGCGCCGGGCCACCTCGCCGTCGCCGTCGATACGGTGCCCGGTGACGAAGAACGTCGCGTGGATGCCATGACTGTCGAGCGTTTCGAGCAGGGCGGGGGTGGTATCCCAGCTGGGTCCATCGTCGAAGGTGAAGGAGATGCAGCGCCGGGGGCAACCGCCGCCGCCGATGAGTCGGCCGCCGCGGAAGCGCTGCGACCAGAGGTTGCTATCGGCGGGTTTGATCTTGTACCCGACATCGTCGGGGCCGCCCGTCGCGGCGGCGAGCAGAGGCACCAGCGCGACGGATAGCACCGTCGCGACCATCACCCGGAGCGCTCGTCGCCGCGGGCGGAGATCAGAACGGGATGTCGTCATCACCACCGTTGCCGACCACTCCGCCGATGTCGTCCGTGGGGAAGTCCTCGGCTTCGGCTGCCGGAGGTGCGCCGCCACCCACTGCGGGCGTCGGTCGAGCGGCGCTGACCGCTCCGCCGCTGGGAGCAGGGCGAACGCCGCCGGGTGCTCCGTCGGCGCGGCCGCTGAGGAGGATGAGGTTGGACGCCACGATGTCCGTCACGCTCTTCTTCACGCCGTTGGCGTCTTCGTAGGAGCGCGTCTCGATGCGGCCTTCGACGTACACCCGCGAGCCCTTCGAGAGCATCTTCGACAGCGCTTCGCCGCGCTTGCCCCAGAGCACGATCTGGTGCCAGTGCGTGATCTCCTGACGGGTCTGGTTCTGGTCCAGATAGGACTCCGTCGTGGCGATGCGAAACTTCAAGACCGGCCGGTTGTTGGTGGTGAAGCGAAGCTCTGGATCGGCGCCGAGGTGGCCGATGAGCATTGCCTTGTTGAGTCCTTCAGCCATGTATCGCCCCGTTTCTATAGAAGGGCGGGCCCAGCGCCCGACAAGCCGCACCGTAACGGCCGCTCCGAGGGGGGTCAACAACTGGTGGGACATATCCTGTCACACCAGGATACATCGCCGGAAGTTTGCTTTACCCGGTCAATAGTCGGCTGGCGGACAGGTGTCGCCGTGCCGTCGCCGGTACACGGGTTCGCCGTCTACGTAGCGCATGAAGCAGTAGCCGCGGTCGAGGTAAGCGCGCAGCTGGGGGTAGTTGTACATGTACCTCCCGCTCAGGGTGCGACCGGCATCGATGATGAGTTCGGGGCGCTCGCGGTCGAGGTCGGCGAGGAGTTGCGCGCGGCTGCCCGGCACCACCCGACGCTCCTCCTCGTCGCGGGTCGCCTGAAACCACGGAACCACTCCGGCGGGGTACACGGTGTAGACGAAGCGCGAGGCGGGCATGCGCTGCGCAGAGACGTAGGTCTCCGCGCGGAAGCCCCACACGAAGATTCGCTCGTTCGGCTCGGTGCGCTCGAGCACGTAGCGGACGATCGGGTCGGTGTGCGGGTCCTGGTACCAGCGATCGGTCTCGCGGCGCAGGCGAACGTTGCGATGGAGGTTCCAGGCACAGAGGGCGAGGAGGGCGGATGCGCCGAGGACGAGGGTGAGGGAGCCCACGAAGCGCCCGCGGAGCGAGGCCCGGGCCGGGGCGACGTTGGCCGCGAGCGCGCCGCCGGCCACCACCGCCGCGACGGAAAACACCTCGACAAAGTAGTGCGGAAAGAAGCGCCCGGTGAACGACGCACCCACGACGCTGGCGAGTAGCTGCAGGAAGGTCACGAGGACGCCCGCCTCCGCGCGCAGCCCTGTCCCGCGGGGGCCATCGTGGTCCGCGATGCGGCGGAAGACCCGGGCGGCGAGGAGCCACCCGAGGGTGCCCACCACCACGATGCCGAAGAGGTACTTGTCGAACTGCTCGCGCAGCTTGTCGCGGTACGAGTTGAGCGTGACCGGGGCCATGAAAATGTCCCGGCCATACCGCTGGTAGTAATAGAAGAACTCCTTTAGGTGCCCCGCTGCGCCGAAGATCGCCAGCACCACAGCGAAGGGGATCGCCCCACCGACGACGAAGCGGATCACGTCGCGGGTGCGCGAGCGCGGAGTGGAGTTTGGGTCGTTGGTGCCGAGGAGCAGCCACGCCGCGATGGGCGCAGCATGGATGATGGCCATCTGCTTGCTGAGGGCAGCGCATGCGGCGAGCACTCCGGCGGCGAAGATGTGGGCGTCGCGACGTCGGACGAGCGCGCGCGGGCCATCCGCGGGGCGCATCGCGCGGGCGACGAGCAGCCACGAGGCGAGCGCGAAGACCATCGCGACGACTTCGCCGTTGAAGCCGAGGCCATCCCAGGGGTTGAGCTCGTAGGTGAAGAAGTACGTCGATACGAGCACGGCGATGGCTGCGGCCGCTGGGGTGAAGAGCTCCAGCGTGAGCGCGAAGACCAGCCCCAGCGTGGCGAGCCCGCAGAGGAGCGCGAGGACGCGAATGGGTATCCAGCTCCACATGCCGCCGATGCGCATGGCGATCGCAGCGAGCCAGTAGAGGATGGGCCCGCGCTGCGACACGCCATCGACGTACGGCAGCCAGTGACCGCGAATCATGCGCAGACCGAGGGCGGAGATGTACCCCTCGTCGTTACTGACCGGCGTGGCGTACGGATACAGGAAGTGAGCGTGAGCCCGGAGAGTGACCGCGAGGGACACTGCGAGCGCCAGGACGGTGGGACCCCAGGCAAGCAGGCGTTCTCGACGGCGGGCGCGAGGATCTTCAGCAGCGGTGTTCATCGGTAGTGGCGCGGCGAATCGCGACGATGGAAATTCAGGGGAAAGGGAGGTGAATCAGCCCGGCGTGATGAGCTGCAGGTCGAGGCCGCCCGGGTACATGTACGAGGTGTACCGCGCGACGCCATAGACCTTCACGCCGATGGGCTGACCGGCCGACGAGCGAAGCCTGTGCGGACCGCTTGCGATGGGGAGGGTGAAGACGCTCATTTCGCCGACGGCGGACATGGAGCCACGGAGGGGCACGTCATCCATGATGAGTTCGGTGCCCGCGGGCGCGACGACGTTGATGAAGTTGTTGGGGTACGTCTGAGGGACATAGAAGTCGTAGCTGGTGCGGTACTGCTGCACCGGGACTTCGAGGACCATCGCGGGATCGCCCGACATGAGGCCGCTGGTCGCATCGCCCTGCCCAAACATGAACTGCGATACCAGCAGCGCCTGCGTGCCCCTGACACGGAAGTTCACGTTGGTCTGAAACTCGATCAGCTGGCCCGCGCTCAGGGTGACGGCCGCGTGAGCGCTCGGCGGGTCGAAGGTGAGCGAGTTGTCGTCGGACTGCGAGACGATGCGCACCACCGCCGGCACCCCGGGGCCGCGGTCGCGTAGCGCCGAGACGAGGTAGTCGCGGCCCCAGGTTTCGTTGGGGAAAAGCTGCTCTTCGAGGTGGTCGCAGGCGACGCGCCCGGTGGGGACGGTGGCGCAATCGTGCCCGACGAAGACGGCCACGGGCTCGCTCGATTCGATCGCCGTACCGGTGAGGTCGCCCGCGCCGTCGCCGATGAGTTCCAGGACGTCACCCGCGGTCAGCGTAAAGGTGCGCGACTCGCCCGCCCGCATCGCCGGGATGCCGGTGCCCGCGGCGATATTGGAGGTCGGCCGGACCGTCACATCGGTGGTCTCGCCGGTGACCGCGGTGATGGCGATGAAGCCTCCGACCGTCCGCCGGGTGAGTGGGTTGTAGACGTTGGGCCAGGTCGAGACGAGGTAACGCTGGCGCAGAACGCCCTGCGGCAAGAGCAGCGAAGCATCGTTGGTGAACGAGAAGTAGCCTCCGGCGCGCTCGAAGGTCAGCGGGTTGAACTGGTACGCCGCGATGGGCCCGTTGCTGCGCACATGGTAGGCGCCGCCGCGGCGGAGGACCGACCTCGCGATGCCCGCGGTCGCGTCTGGACATGGGCTGCCATCGGCGCGGCAGCCGCGGTTGGCCGGGTTGAGTTGCACGAGCTCGGCGACCCACGGGAGGGTGACGGTCTCGATGGCGCCGGGGCCGAGATCGACCTCGCGCGGCGCACCGAGGGATCCGCCGGTGATGGTGGCGTGCACGGCGTAGCCCTGCGGGTTGGAGAGCACCACCGCGAAGGAAAATTGCGGGTCGAGGGCCGTGTTGGTCGTGACCGTCGGCCAGTAGTCGCACCCAAGATACGAGCGGCCGGTGGAGCTTGCGGAGCAGCGATCGACGCACGCGCCGGCGTTGCAACTCTCGCCGTTGCCAAGATTGCAGGTGCCGCCGTCGACCCAACGCGCGCCGTCCGAGCTGCACGTTTGAATCTGCTGGGGCGAAGCCGGGTTGCAGCGCGACGAGGCCGGGGCGCAAACGCGGCAGCCGACGGTGGGCACACAGTTGCCGTTAGGGGCGACGCAAGCCTGACGATCGACGATCTGGCCCGCTTCGTCGCAGGTGTAGCGCTCGTTGCCGTTGCAGTAGACGCGCCCCTGGTCGCACGGTCCGATGGTCCCCGCGTCGAGGCGGGGGAGGGTGCCGCCGTCGCGCGTTGTCACCGTGAAGCGCTGAACTTCCGGCGAGCAACTCATCGTGGCGCCCAGCAACGAGAGCAAAAGGAGGCAAGGCAAAGCGCGCATACTTGGTTTACTACCGCAGCCCGAACGCGCCCGTCCACGCGAGGCCGTTGCCCTGTGACGTGCACCACGGGCATTCTGTGCCCTGACCTCATGGACCTGCTCCTCCGCGGTGGAACCCTCGTCACCTGCGATCCCGATGATCGCGTGACCTCTGGCTCTCTCTGGATTTCTGGTGGCCGCATCGTCGCCCTCGGGGCCGACGCCGCCGCGCTGGCGATCCGTTCGGGCCACCCCTTACGCGTGCTCGACGTGGAGGGCTGCGCGGTCATTCCTGGCTTCGTTCAGGGACACGTGCACCTCTGCCAGACGCTCTTCCGCGGGATGGGCGACGACCTCCCGCTGCTCACCTGGCTGCACGAGCGCATCTGGCCCCTCGAGGCAGCGCACGACCCGCGCTCCCTTCGCGCGAGCGCCGACCTCGGCATCGCTGAACTGATCAAGGGTGGCACCACCACCGTGCTCGACATGGGAACGGTTCGCCATCACGACGCCGTGTTCGAGGGGCTGCGCGACTCGGGCCTGCGCGCGGTCTCGGGCAAGACCATGATGGACGCTGGCGCCGGGGTGCCCGCGGGGCTGCGCGAGAGCACCGCCGGGAGCCTCGCGGAGAGCGACGACCTCTGCTCGCGCTGGCACGGCGCGGAGGGTGGCCGACTGCGGTACGCCTACTCTCCACGGTTCATCTTGTCGTGCACCGAAGCTCTCTTCCGCGGTTGCGTCGAGCGGGCGCGGTCGCACGGGACGCTTCTTCACACGCACGCCTCGGAGCACCCTGGCGAGCGCGTTGCCGTCCGCGCGGCGCTGGGCATGGATGACATCGACGCGCTGCGGGCGTGGGGCTTCGCGGGCCCGGACGTGGTCATTGCACACGGGGTGCAACTCACGCCGCAGCAGCGGCGGGTGATGGCGAAAGACCAGACGCGAGTCACGCACTGCCCGAGCGCCAACCTGAAGTTGGGCTCCGGGATCGCGAAGGTGGCGCGGATGCAGCGTGCGGGCATCGTGGTGGCCCTCGGCGCCGACGGCGCGGCCTGCAACAACAACCTCGACGCGTTGATGGAGATGCGGCTCGCGTCGTTGTTGGCCAAGCGTTTTGGCGACACCGGGGCGCTCGCGGCGCGGCGGGTGCTGCGCATGGCAACCATCGACGGAGCGCGGGCGCTCGGGCTCGCAGACGAGGTCGGTTCGCTGGAGGTCGGCAAGCGCGCGGACGTCACGGTGATCGACCTCTCGACGACGCACGTGGAGCCGTGGGGCGAGCCCGCGGCGCGCATCGTCTACGCGGCGCAGTCGCGGGACGTTCGGCACGTGGTGGTGGACGGACGGGTGCTCTTGCACGAAGGGCGGCTGACCACGTTGGACGAGGACGAGGTGCGCGTCCGGGCGCGGGCCGAGGCCGTCGCCGTGCGGCGCCGCGCGGGCATCACGACCTGAGGAGGGAGGCGAGCGTGTGTGAGCTGCTCGGGATGGACTGCAACACCCCCACGGACATTCTCTTTTCCTTCTCCGGCTTCTCGCAGCGCGGGGGCCGCACGGGGCCGCACGGCGACGGGTGGGGTCTCGCGTTTTTCGAGGGGCGCGCGGTGCGGACGTTTGTGGATGCTGCGCCGTGCGCGGACAGCCCCCTTGCGAGCTTCGTGCGCAGCCACTCGATCAAAACGATGATGGCGGTCTCTCACATTCGGCAGAAGACTCGCGGCCGGGTGAAGCTCGCCAACACTCACCCCTTCGTCCGCGAACTCTGGGGGCGAGCCTGGGTGTTCGCGCACAACGGCACCGTGAAGGGGTTGCCGCGGGTGCGCACCGGGCGCTTCGTTCCGATCGGGGAGACCGACAGCGAGAGGGCGTTTTGCGCGCTGATGAACCGAGTGTCGAAGCGGTTTCCCACGGAGCCCGCGGACCCCTCGGCGCTCTGGTCGTACATCGCCCGCGTGGCGGCGGAGATCGGCCGCGGGGGGACCTTCAATTTCATTCTCGCCAACGGCGACGCACTCTTCGCGCGCTGCGACACGAAGCTGTGCTTCATCGAGCGCCGCGCCCCGTTCGGCAAGGCGACCCTCAAGGACCACGACGTCAGCGTCGACTTCGGCGCCGTGACCACGCCGCGCGACCGCGTGGCCGTCGTAGCCACCGTGCCACTCACCGTTGACGAGGTTTGGACCCACGGCGAGCCCGGAACGCTCTGGGTCTTTCGTAAAGGTCGCCTCGCTGCCTCGCTGCGCAGCGCGGTCTCGGCGTCGAAGTGAGCTGGACTGATCGGGACTGAGTTTCGATCGTCGCTCCAATCGCTGCGGTATCGACTGCGTCGGAGTCGATCCGCGGAGGGCATCGACGCTGCGCTGCGACTCAGGGCGCGGGTGGCGGTTCGTAGACGCAGCCGAAGCGGCCGTCGCGCGGGACGCAACGCGCGATCATCCCCGGCTGCGGAGGACAGAGCCGTGTGTGGTCCTGAGGGGCGCAGACGTCGCCGGGGTAGGAACACGCCCATCCGCCGGGCGTGCACTGGCGTCCGGAGACGTATTCGAGGCAGCGTCCGAGACGCCTGCTGCGGCAGTCCCACTGCGTGTGGCAGGTGGCGGGAACGCACGCGCGCTGCGGAAACGGAAGCATCTGGATGTCCGCGCAGCGGTTGCCCGGCGGGCACTCGACGTCCGTGCGACAACCGGCACGGAGGCAGGTGTTGAGTCGGTGCGTCGCGCGCCACGCGCGCCCATCGGGGCAGTCCCGAAGCACCCGGCTGTACTGCGCCTCCATGCCTGCGGTGAAGCAGTATCCGCTGGGGCACTCGGCGTCCGTGACACACGCGCGGTTGGTGCTGGGAGGCATTGGAATCGAGGATCGCGGCGGCCCGGTGTCCAGCGCGACAGGACTCACGTCCGAGACGACGCTCGCGTCGAAGGAACGAGGTACATTTCGCGCACGCTGCTGGCAGCCGAGAACGGCGGGGAGGAGCAGCAGCACGAAGAGGTTTGGGCGGCCCATGCGTCCGATGGCGACCTCGAGCGTACAACTGCGCGCTACGAAACGATCATCCCTTTAGCAACCAACCGAAGAGAGCGCGCTTGAGGGTTTCGCGGCCCATCACGGAGATCGACTCGGTCAGGGGGATACCTTTCGGGCACACCTGCACGCAGTTCTGTGCCTTGCCGCAGTCCCCGATTCCGCCGACGCCCATGATTGCGTCAAGCCGCGGCCCGGCCTGCATTTTCCCCGATGGGTGCAGGTTGTACATACGCACCAGTGAGATCACCTGCGGGCCCATGAAGTCCGAGCGGTCGTTGTAGTTCGGGCACGCCTCGACGCAGCAACCGCAGGTCATGCAGCGCGACAGCGGGTACATCACCTCCTGATCGTCCTGTGCGACCTTCGGGCCTGCGCCCAACTGGTGCGATCCGTCGATCTCGATCCACGCCTTCACGGTGCGCAGCGCGTCGAACATCTTCTGGCGGTCGACCACCAGGTCGCGCTCGCGCGGAAACTTCGACATCGGCTCGAGCGTGATGGTCTCGCCGTGCGGAGAGAGGTCCTTCACGAGCGCGCTGCACGCCTGGCGCACGCGGCCGTTGACGACCATGGTGCAGGAGCCGCAGACCTCCTCGAGGCACGATGACTCCCAGTTCACCGGCGTGGTGCCCTTGCCGTCGATGGTCTGGGGGTTCTTCTGAATCTCCATCAGGCAGGAGATCACGTTCATCATCGGCTTCCGCGGGACCTTGAACTCTTCCCAGCGTGATGCACCGTCCGCCTCGCCGCGCTTGATCTTCAGGGTGACAGTGTCGGTGGCCATGGTCTTACTCCCTTAGGTATTCGCGGGTCACTTCGTACCGTGCTCGACGGCCGCTTCGGCCGCGGGCGGCTTTGCCTCGCTGACCTTGCCGTAGTCGCGCCGGGCGAGCGGTTCGAGGGACACGTCTACGCCCTCGTAGCTGAGCGTCGGGCCCTCTCCGTTGAACGTAGCGAGCGTGGTCTTCAGCCAGTGCGTGTCGTCGCGCCCCACCGCGGCGGGGTCGTCCGGGTGCAACTCCGGATCGAGGGCGGGCTTGTAGTGCGCCCCGCGGCACTCTTCTCGCTCACGGGCCCCAAGCGTGATGATCTCCGCAAGTGCCAGCATCCCATCGAGGTGCCGCAAGAACACCATCGGCTGGTTCATCGTCCCCTTTGCGGCGGGGTCGAGCGCGGCGGCTTTCTTCCACTGCGCCTTCATGTCCTGGAGTGACGCGAGCACCCCGTCCAACTCGGTGTTGTGGCGCTCGACGGTGACCTTCTGGAGCATCATCTCGCCCAGCTTTTCGTGCAGGCGGTAGGGGTTGACGGAGTAGTCCGACCCGCTGCGGCTGCCGAGCGCGGCGTACTCATCGACGCGGCGCTTCTTCTCCGCTTCGAAGAGCGCCGAGGAGAGGTCGAACGCGCTCTTCGCCAGACCCTCGCGCCAGGTCGCCATCGCCGGTCCGGTGACCATCCCACCGTAGATGCACGAGAGCAGGGAGTTGGCGCCGAGCCGATTGGCGCCGTGGTACTGGAAGTCCGATTCGCCAGTCGCGTAGAGGCCCGGAATGTTGGTCGCCTGGTTGCGCGCCGAGCCCGGCTTGAGCGATCCGTCCGAGCCCTTTTCGTGGTCCACCCACAGGCCGCCCATCGAGTAGTGCACCGCGGGGAAGATCTTCATCGGGTTCGCGTACGGATCCGCTCCGGCGAACTTCTCGTAGATCTCGAGCACGCCTTCGAGCTTCTTGCGAACGGCGGTTTTGCCCGCGGCGGTCTTGCAGAGGTGAGTCACGTCCAGGTAGGCCGCCTGCTCGCCTTCGGCGCTGTAGCCCTCATGGATGACCGTGCGGAAGATCTCCCGCGATGCGATGTCCCGCGGCACAAGGTTGCGGTACTTCGGGTACCTCTCCTCGAGGAAGTAGTACCGCTCGCCCTCGGGGATGTCCTTGCCTTGACGTCGGTCGTAGCGGTCCTTCGGAACCCAGATGCGGCCGCCTTCACCGCGCACGCTCTCGGAGATCAGACGAAGCTTGTCGGCCGCGGGGATGGCCGTCGGGTGCACCTGGATGAACTCGCCGTTGGCGTACCGCGCGCCATGCTTGTAGGCGATGGCAGCGGCGGAGCCGGTGTTGATCACCGAGTTGGTGCTGCGCCCGAAGACGACCCCGGGGCCGCCCGTGGCGAGGCACACCGCGTCGCCGCGGAAGGTGCGAATCTCCCCGTTTTTAAGGTCTTGCGCGACCACGCCGCGGCAGACGCCGGCGTCGTCGAGTACGAGTCCCGCGAGGTCCCAGAACTCAAACTTGCGGACCATCTTCTCGCCCGGGACGGTCACGCCGCGCTCGTCTTCGACGTCGTGGGTCTCGTAGCGCCGCACCTGCTCGTCGAGGGCGTAGAGAAGCTGCTGGCCCGTCGTTGCACCGGCGAAAGCAGTGCGGTGGAAGAGTGTTCCGCCGAAGCGCCGGAAGTCGAGGTTGCCCTCCGGTGTGCGATTGAAAGGCACCCCCATGCGGTCGAGCATGAAGACGATGCCCGGTGCGGCGTCCGCCATGCCCTTGCACGGTGCCTGGTTGGCGAGGAAGTCGCCGCCCTTCACGGTCTCGTAGAAGTGCGTGTACGGCGAGTCGCCTTCGCCCTTCACGTTCACCGACGCGTTGATGCCGCCCTGCGCGCAGACCGAGTGCGAGCGCTTCACCGGAACCAGGGACAGCAGGTCCACTGGAATGCCCGCCTCGCAGAGTTTGATCACGGTCATCAGACCGCCCAGGCCGCCACCGACGACGATCGCCCGGCGCACCTGCCCAGTCGACGTGAGGATCGAGGACTTCGCTACCATCCGTAGGGTTCCTTGGGTTGCGCGCGTCCAGTGCACGCAGCGACCTGTGGGTCCGGTGCCGGGTGTGACGCGCCTCGGGGGTTCAGGTGGTCGGGCCGGAAAAGTATAGGGGTGCGGCCATGATCGCACGCAGCATGTCGGCGTCGCGGCAGAGCGCATCGCGGTCCATACCCGGCCACGGGAAGACGCCGCCGCAGCGGTAGAAGAAGTGCAGCAACGTGTCCACGCCGGCGAGCCAGAGCGTGAGGCCGATGACGACGCATGCGACGGTCGTGCGGCGGCGCGCGCGGTCCGACACCGCGAGTCCCCAGGTCTGGCTGGCGCTCCAAAGCCCATTGGCGAAATGGAAGACCGAAGCCGTCACCCCGAGGAGGTAGAGGACAAACATCCCGGGCGAGCCGAGAAGGAGCGCGAGGGCGTCGTAGAAGGCCTCCCAGCGCAGCGTGCCGAAGAACTTTGCCGCGCGAAACTGCCCCAGGTGGACGACCAGAAAGGCCACTGCGATGAGGCCCGTCACGCGCTGCAGGACGAACATCCAGTTGCGGGTATAGCTGTACCGATGGACGTTGAAGCGGGACTGCGCCGCGATGACGAGCCCATAGATGGCGTGGAAGGCGAGGGGCGCGAGGATGGCTACGAACTCGATCACGCCCAGCCCGGGAATGGACTGAATGTCTTCGACCGCGTGCCGGAATGCCCCGCGGCCACGGATCGCGTGCAGGTTGGTCCAGAGGTGGACCACAAGGAATACACCGATCGGTAAGACGCCGCAGAGGGAGTGGAGGCGGCGGAGCAGGAAGCGCCGCGGATCTGCGGCGCCAGACGCGAGGGCGTGCATGGGTGGCGTCCGAGGGTGAAGGACCAGAGCCGTGTTATCGGCGCTGCGCGCGGCGCGTCAAGCGCGAGCAGGGGGGCACGTGGCGCTTGCCGATCGCCGGAGAATCCCGGATGACTCCCTTGGAGTGCGCGGAAAACGTACAGCCCGATCGCTCATCGACCGACGCGTGGCCGTGCTCTGCGCCGTGCTGGGTGGAGTCGTCGCGTGCGCGGGGACGCGTCTGCCGGGGCGCGCCGCCCTGACGCTGGGTGAATCCGTGGCCGACGACGAAGCGATCCGCGGGGCCGAGCGGACGCTGGCGGAGGGCGATCTGCCCCGCGCTCGAGAGCTCTGGGCGGCCCTCGAGGGGCAGCACCGCACGGCTCCGACCGGACGCTTCGCGACGCTCCGCCTGGCGCGCATCGACCTGGCGTTCCCCGGTGATGCCGCAGTGGTCGCTGCGCGTGCGCGCCTGGGAGCGCTGCCTCCGATTCTCGAGGCGCCGCTCGCGCTGCGACGCTCGTTGGTGGATGCGCTGGTGACGGCCCGCGCTGGACGCCCGGACGCTGCGCTGGCGCTCGCGCTGCGGACCCTGCGGGGGCGCTTCGTGGATGCGACGGACGTCGTGGAGGCCGACTGTGCGCAGGCCGCGGTGTCCCCGACTGCAGCCCCGGCGCTGGTCGCGCTCGCGCAGGTCGAAGGTGCCGTCGAGCGCGGCGTGCGCTGGATACCGACGGGGCTCTCATGCGACGAAACGGCTTCGCGCACCGCGCAATTCCGTGTGCAACTCTCGGCGCTGGCGGAGCCGCGAGAGGTGGCGGAGGTGCTCGATGTTCTCCCCGCCGGGCACCCGTGGCGGACCCCGCTCGCCCGCCGATTGCGCACCGTGGCCGAGGCGCGCGACGAGGTGCGCCAATGGACGAGCCACCTTGCCGACCTGCCCGACGACGAGGCCGCGATTCGGCCGATGGTGCGCGAAAGTTCTCAGCAGGTTTTGCGCATCGGAGTGCTCGCGCCGCTCTCGGGCTCTGTGGCCAACGTCGGGGCCGAGGTCGTGCGGTCGGCGCAGCAAGCCATCGAGGGTTTTTCGCGCATCGAGTTGATGCTGGAGGACGAGAGCCGCGCGCTGCCTCGCCGCGTCGCAGTTGGCGAGGTGGAGGTCACCAGCATCGATGCCCTGGTGCGCTCGCTGAGGGAGCGCGGCGCCGTCGTAATCGTTGGCCCGGTGCTCGATATCAACGTGCCCGCGGCGGTGGCTGCTGCTCAGTCGCAGGGCGTTGCGCTGTGGCTACCGACTCCCGCGGATGTGGTTAGCGGGACGACGCACGCAGTGGGCCCGACGCTTCGGCATCGGGCCGACGCGCTAGCGGCCGCCGTGCGCGAGGGCGCGAGCCGGGTGGTGTTGCATCTCCCGACGCTTCCGGCAGATGCGTTGCTCGAGGCCGCTCTGCGGGCGGCGATGGCGCGGCGCGGCGTGGCGGTCGTGCGTGCGGGAGACCCGCTGGCGAGTCACGTTCTCGCAGGGTTCTTCGACGAGGAGAGCCAGCGCCGCTGGGCCGCGGTGGTCGGCCGTGGCGTTGGGCGATGGGTGCTCGACGCACGCGCCGCCATCGCCGGCACCCCGGGACACTGGGTGGGACTGCCCGCTTCCGAGGGCTACGGTGCGTTCGTCGGCGTGAGCTGTAGCCGCTCCGATCGGGCGCCGACGGAGATCTCCGCGCTCTACTACGACGCGGTTATCGAGGCGGTGCGGAGCGAGCGATCCACTGTGATGGCGCCCGCGCTTCGGCGCAGTACCGGGGTCGTGAGCATCGGTGTCGCGAGCGCCGCGGAGTGCGTCCGCGGAGGCTCAGTGCACTGACCAGGGCGGCGGCGAATCGGCGGTGGATGCTGCAGGCGTGGGCGCGGCGAGAGGAGGCGGCGGTGCCCAGGGGGCGGTGCTCATCGGAGCCGCGCCTGGCACTCCTTCCAGGTGGCTGACCAGGCGAACGGCGAAGCCGACCGCGGTGGTCGTCGCTGCGCCGCGCGCGATGCGCACCTGCACGACGGCATCGCAGCCCAGGCGTCGCGCTTCGTCACGCAGCCCTTCGATCACGTGCGGGAGGTCGGCGTTGAGTCCACGGCCGATGGCATGCACCAGCGCTACAGGCTGCGCGGGCGGCACCGGATCGCCTTCCAGGATGGTGCGAACCGGACGCGCGTGTGGCGGGCCCGGAGGCCCAAGGAGGTATCGCTGCACCGCCGTCGTGCCGCAGCCAGGAGCAAGTGAGGCGATGAGGAGGAGGGCGCGCTTCATGGCGTATCGACCCGGAGCGCGCGGCCCACGAGACGGACCATCGGCACCTCTTCGGGGGTGAGATAGGTCTGCGAACAACCGCTCTGGAAGCGCATCCCGAAGCAAGGGACGGATTGCGACACCGGGCGCATGCGCGTCTCGACGATGGGCGTGACGGTGTCGATTCGCGCGACGTTTCCGCCGAGGCTCCGCACCTGCTCGACGAAGGCTTCGACCAGGGCATCGATGGGGTCTTCGCCAGAGGCTTCGACGGCGCCGAGTTCGCGCGCCCCCGGCGGATCGGTGAGGCCGCGTACGGTCACCGCGCCGCGGTTGTACGGCAGCAGTTCGCTGCTGGTCGGGACGGAGCTGGCGCGCACGCCCAGGCATCCCGCCAGGGACATCAATAGCGCGAGCGGCAGTGTCGTTGAAGCAAGCGTAGACAAGCGATCAGATGTCCAGGTCCGCCTGGGCGGGGGCTCCGGGGGCCGCACGGAGGCCATCAAGGAGGACATCTGCGAACTGTGATGCCGCCCGGCGAAGGGATCCAGCTTCGGCGCTGCCGAGGGCCCAGGTCATCGCGACCCCGTCGAGTCCCCCGAAGATCACGCGGGCCATGATACGCGGGGAGACATCGCCGCGAAGTTCGCCGTTGCGTTGACCGTCGGCGATGACCGCGGCCATGAGGTCGAGGTACTCGCCGAAGCGCTTCGTCGCGTACTGTTTTAGCAGCCGCGGTGACTGACGGAGGTTGACGGTGATGACCTCCGCCAGATCGCGTTCGCCCTCGAGCAGACCGAGCTGAAATTCCACCAGACGACGCACCTTGTCGGGCGCGTTGTCGCACCGCGCGCACTCCTCTCGAAGCAGAGTCAGAAGGAGCGCGATCCGGTCTTCGAAGAGCGACGTGAGAAGCTCGTCCTTGCTTTTGAAGTAGAGGTAGATCGTGCCGTCGGCGACGCCTGCGGCACGGGCGATCTCGCTCACCCGAGAGGCGTAGAACCCCTTGCGAGCGAAGACCTTGACGGCGGCCTTGAGAATGCGGTCCCGCTTGTCGCCGCCCCGGGGGCCGCGTGCGCCGACCGCAACGCTCACGAGATCACGCTCGACTGCGGACCTCGTGCCCCGTCCCGGGCAAGCTCCTCGAGCAGGTCGCGGCACTCGGGCCGTCCGCGCAGGTGTCGCATCAGGACGTCCGTGCTCTCCGCGAAGGCGCGCTCATAGGAGAGCCCCTCGCGGGTCCGCTGCGCGACCCGTCCACGGCCCTGCGCCAGGTCTTCTTCCATCGCCTCTGCGTAGCGCGCCAACTGCCCTCGCAGCTCCTCAATCTGCCGTCGCAGGTCGCGCGCCTGTGCGTCCTTGCGGGCCGCGCGCATCTCATGCTCGGCCAACAACTCGCGGCGTGCGTCCACATGAGCCTGCGCCTGCCCCGCGCGCTCAAACACCCCGCGCAGTTGCGCCAACGGGAGCCCCTGGCGCTCCGCCGCGTCGGCCTGCGCCCTGCTCTGCACCACCGCGCGTTCGCCCGCCAGAAGCCGCTCGCGCACCTGCGCCACGACCTCGTTTTCGCCCGATGCTTCGCGCAGCGCGCGGCTCTCTTCCTGTGCGAGTTCCTCGACCTTTCGGCCGATTTCCGCGCGCAGCGCCCGTCCACGGCGCTCGAGTGCCTCGAGCTTGCGCATGTGCGACGCAACTTCGCCTTCGAGCCGCGATGCCCGGTTGGCGAGCAGCCAGGCTTCTTCAAGTGCCTTGTTGACCTCCGGAGGAGCGTCGCCGCTCGGATTGGCGCGCGACACCATCCGCCCGAAGTGCGCCGCACGGGTGGCCCACTCCGCGACGCCCGGCGAAGGTGCCGGTGGCGGCGGCGGCGGCGCGGGCTGAGCCTCCCCACCGGACTGTGCCTCCCACGGCGACGAGGGCAGCGCGCGCTGCAGCGACTTGAGGTCTTCCTGCAGGTGGTGGCAGTCCTTGTACCGACGGTCGGCGCTCTTCTGCAGCAGCTTGAGGATGATCTTCTCGGCCTCCGGGTGGAGGTCTGGACGCAGCGTTCTCGGGTTCACCGGGGTGGCCGTGCGTTGCATCTCCAAGAGCACGTCGCGGTCGTGGGACCGAAACGGCAGCTGCCCGGTCATCATCTCGAACAGCAGCACTCCAAGGGAGTACAGGTCGCTCTGCGCCGTGGCCTCTTCACCCTTCGCCTGCTCGGGTGACATGTACTCAGGGGTCCCAAACACTGCGCCCTTGGGGGCGAGTCGCGGGTCGCGCGCGAGGTGCGCCAGCCCGAAGTCCAGGATCTTCACGAAGTCCTTCCTGCCTCCGCGGTTGGTACACATGATGTTGTCGCTCTTGAGGTCGCGGTGCACGACGCCGAGGTCGTGGGCGCGGCCGAGCGCGGCAGACATCTGCTCAAGCACATCGATGGCCCGAACCTGCGGAAACTGCCCCTTGGCGATCTCCGCCGAGAGGGGCGTCCCGACGAGGTACTCCATCACCAGATAAAGCTCGCCCTCCTCGGTCTCGCCGATGTCGTGGATGTCCACGATGTGCGCGTGATCGACGCGGTTGGCGGCTCGCGCCTCGCGCAGCATCCACGCCCGAAGGTGCGTCTCGCCCCGCAGGTCGGGACGAATCAACTTCATCGCCACCACCCGTTCGATGAGCACGTGCCGGGCCCTGTACACGACGCCCATCCCGCCCTCGCCGATGCGGGCCTCCAGCCGGTACCGGCCTGCCACCACCCGGCCGAGATACGTGTCGCTCGACTTCTGCGCTGCGTTCACCTTGCTCACTCGCCTCACCTCGGATCAAACCCGGGAATCCTGAAATAGCGGTGCACGATATCACCGACCGCGCGCCGAAATCGCCCTCGTACTTGTGCGCTTCAACCGTCGCTTTTCGCCCGTCCCGTCAGCGCGATTCGGACGATTTCCGGCGGAGCGTTGAGGCGTACCGGAGGCCCGGTAGTGCCGATTCCGCGAGAGACGAAGAGCGTCGCGGCACCTCGCCGATAACGGCCGGCCACGTAGCGGAGGAGCGACCCCGCGACCCCAAGCGTGTTGATCTGTCCCCCGTGGGTGTGCCCCGACAACTGCAGCGCCACGCGGTGCGCCATGTCGTCGAAGACCGTCGGATTGTGAGCCAACAACACCACCGGGTCGTCCGGGTCGCGCCCGCGAAGGGCCGCTCCGAGGTCGGGCCCGACGCCGCTGCCGATGCGCGGCGCCATGACGTCATCGACTCCCGCGAGAATCAATCCGCGCCCACGCGCTCCGTTTGCGCCGATCGCCATCGACCCGTTGATGTGCGTGCGGATGCCCACCGCGCGCAGACCCTGAGCCACCAGCGTAGGGCCCGTGTAATGGTCGTGGTTGCCGAGTATCGCGTGCACCCCGCCGCGCGCCCGCAACCCGGCGAGGGATCGCATCGCCTCGGGGATGTGCCTCGGGTTTTGGTCGAGGATGTCGCCGGTGATCACGACGAGGTCACCGCGAAGCTGCGCGACCCGATCGAGCACTGCGCCGATCTCTCGCGGCCCCGTGAAGACGCCGAGGTGCAGGTCGCTAAGCTGTATCAGCGTGATCCCTTCGAGCTCTGTCGGGAGGCCGGGGATGGTGACCTCGAGGGTCTCCACCTGGAGGTCTGTCCGGCTCCAGAGTCCGCCCCGCAGGAATACGGGCGCCCCAACCGCCAGCGCCGTCGCCGTCGTCGCCTGGGTCAGCAACAAACGGCGAGACTCCTGCGCGGGGCCGATCTCGATCGTCGACGCTCGACGCAGGGATGAGCGCCATCGGACGACGGCCTCGAGCAGGCGTCCGAGTGTCTCCGCGGCCACGACCACCAGCAGGCTGCCCCAAAGCATGAGCACCGCCGTCCGCACCCCGCCGATGAGCACTCGAAGCGGACCACCACCAAACGGGGCGATGGTGCGCCCGTACACCTCGATCGCGAGGGCCGCCATCACCACCACGACGGTCGCGCGACGGAGCGATCGCCGCTGGAGGGGCTCCGTCGAGGACCGTGGGCGCAGCGCACGCACGACGGTCGGGAAGGTCAGCGCGAGCGTGCTTGTGGTGACGAGACTGATGAAAACAGAGGAGGCCATTCGTGCCCGCGCACCGTGGCGGCTCCGGCGCACGAACGCAAACCGTTCGGCCCGGCTCTGATACCGTTCGCCGCACGTGAGCACGCCGTCCGATTCGTGGTCTCGCCTCGCGCGGCGCGCCGACGATCCGTGGGTCGCCGCAGCGCTGGCGGGCTGCTTTGTCGCCCTCGCGGCGTGGCAGGCGGCGACCGCGCCCGTCTGGGCCGGCGACATCTGGTGGATCTTGCGCGCGGGTGAAGACCTCCTGCGCGACGGTGCGGTGCCGCACTTCAACCGCTACTCGTTCACCAGTCCCGCGCACCCGTGGGTGATGCACGAGTGGCTCTTCGGTGTGACGGCCGCGCTGCTCGTGCGGCTGTGCGGCGTCGCGGGCCTGGCCCTCGGTCGCGCGTCGGCGGTCTTCGTGATCGTCGCCGCGTTGCTCCGTCGTACGGCGCGCGATGCCCGGCCCGGCGTCGCAGCCTCTGCCCTCGCCATCGCGTTCATTGCGTACGGCGCGCGCTGGGAGTCACCGCGCCCCGTGGGCATGCTCCTCGGCGCTGCGCTCGCCGCCCTCGCGCTGGCCTTCGACCCGACGTTCTCCACCCGCCACGCCCTCGCTTACGCCGGCCTCACCCTCCTCTGGACCAACCTCCACGGCAGCTATCCCCTCGCGATCGTCTTCGCCGCCGCGGCTCTCTTCGAACCCTCCGGCGATCGGCGCGCCCGTCGCCTCGCGCTGCTCCTCGCGCTCGTGGCGACATGCGTAAACCCCTACGGCCTGAGCCTCCACGACCTCGTCCGCCGATACCTCCTGGGCGCTCCGGACGACAGCGTCGCGCTCGTCCACGACCGCATCCGCGAGTGGTGGCCGCTCTGGCGCTCTCCCCTTCAGGTCGTCTCCACCCCGCTCGAACTCCTCGTCGGTGCTCCCCTCGCTCTCGTCCCCATCGTCCTCCTCCGCAGTCGTCGCTGGCGTCCGCGCGCGGTGCTCCTCATCGCCCTCGCGCTGCTGGCGCTGCGGCACAACCGCCACCTTCAACTGTTCGGCCTGAGCGCTCTGACGTTGCTCGCCGCCCCCGTCGAGGCATGGCTCGCCCGCTCCTCCGGGGTGCCCCGCATCGCCCGTACCCCCGCCTGGACGCGACTGCTCCTCGTGCTCTTCCTGGCCGTCGCGGCGGCCAGTTGGGGGGTGACCCGCGCGCGCCGAAGCGCGGTCGGCTGGATCGAACCCAGCACCGCCGATGAGGACGTGACATCGCTGCTGGCTTCCACGCCGCCCGGTGCGCGGATGTTCGTGACGCTCCTCTTCTCGGGCTTCGCGATCGAGCGCGCGTACCCGTCGGTGACGGTCTTCTTCGACACGCGCAACGATTGCTACCCCGCGGACGTGCTGCGCCTCGGCTTCGACCTGGACGCCGGTCGGCTCTCCTCCATCGCAGCCGCCCGCGCGCTGCGGGAGTGGCGCGTGACCCATGCGCTGATCGCCTGCGAGTCGAACGCCGCGCGAAGCTTCGCCCGATGGCGGGTCGCACGTCGCGCCGGGCAATACTGCCTGCTCGTGCCGTGACGGCTCGCGGGCCGGAGTGGCCTTGACCCGTCGCGCGGGGGCCGCGTACGGTTCGCCAACACCGCGGGAGTCCGCGAATATTTACCGAGGATTGCCGCATGAAGCTCGTCGCCGCAGGCCTGTCAGATGTCGGTCAGGAACGAGACCACAACGAAGATTCCTACGCGGTGGAAGAGCCCATGGGGTTGTTCATCGTGGCGGACGGAATGGGAGGGCACCTCGCGGGCGAGGTCGCGAGCGCGATGGCCATCTCGACGGTCATCGAGCACGTGCAGAAAGACACGGGCGAAGACCGCCTCGCGGTCCTGGCCGATGCGACGCGGCTCGCCAACGCGCGGGTCATCGAGGAGGGCAACCGCAACCGCAAGCGCCGCGGGATGGGCAGCACCTTCGTGGCGCTCATCCGCGACCGCGACGGGATGGGCATCGTTCATGTCGGCGACTCGCGCTGTTATCGCTACCGACACAACGTGCTCGAGCGCCTCACCCGCGACCACTCGCTCATCGAAGAGTATGCCGGCGACGACCCCGTCGCCCGCGCCGCGCTCGGCAACTACTCCAACATGATCACCCGCGCGATCGGCACCGGCCCCGAGGTCGAGCCCGAGGTGCGCCGCGAAAAGCTCCAGGTCGGCGACACCTACATGCTCTGCTCCGATGGCCTCTGTGGCGTCGTGAAGGACTCGGACCTCGCACGCATCATCGCCCGCGGCCCCGACCTCATCGAGCGCGCCAAAGAACTGGTGCAGAGCGCCAATGAGAACGGCGGCCCGGACAACATCACCGTCGTTCTCGTCCGCATCGATCCGTGACCGGATCGCCCTCCGCTCCACCCATGCGCCCGCCTGTCTCCCCGGTGCTCCTCGGCGTCGCCGTCACGCTGTCCGGCGCGGCCGCCTACGCCATCGCCGTCGCCCTCTCCGCCCTCCCGCTCGACCCGCCGCACCTCTGGGACGCCCTCTCCCGCGGAACCTTTCTCGGCCACCCACCGCGGCACTTCGTCGCCTCTTGCGTCCCTCCCTTTGCGCTCGCCCTGCTTCTGGCGCTCCGGGTCCTTCGCGCTGCCCCGGACGACCTGCCCGCCTTCGCCTCGCCCTGGCGTCGCCTCCTCGCCACCCTTGCGCCGCTGCTGCTCTCCCCGTTTGTTCTCGCGCAAGACGACGCGCTCCGCCGGCCCGCCCTGTTGGCCCTCTGCTTCGGCGTCGCCGTCGCGCTCGCGGCCTTCTTCGCCCCGGCGTCCCCCGCCCCCGTTGCCGCACCGCCGCGCTCGGCCCTCCGCGAGCACGCGCCCATCGTCGCGATCATCGTCACGCACGCGGTGCTGTTCTCCACGCTCGCGATCATCCGCGACCGTGGCGTCTGGTCGGCCAGCGTCGATCTCGGAATCTTCAAAGAAGCCCTCTGGAACACCCTCCACGGGCGTCCGATGTTCTCCCCGACGGTCGGGTACAGCTTCCTCGGCGAGCACTTCTCCCCGGTGCTCTTCCTGTTGGTTCCGTTCTATGCGCTGTCCCCCACCAGCGCCTGCCTTCTCATCCTCCAGACCGTCGCTGTCTCTGTCGCCGCGTGGCCCGTCTACCTCGTCGCGCGCGACCGCGGCCTGCGTCGCATCACCGCCACGCTCCTCGCCGGCGCGATGCTCGCGAGCCCGCCGCTTCACACCGCCCTCCTCTACGACTTCCACATGGACCTCCTCGCAGCCCCGGCGCTCGCGTGGCTCGTTCTCGCGCTCTCTCGTCGACGTTTCGGTCAGGCCTTCGTCGCCATCGCACTGCTCGTCAGCGTGAAGGAAGACATGTTCATCCCGGCCATGGGCGCGCTCCTCGCGTGCGCGTTACCGGGCGATGCGCGCGACCGCCGATGGTCCGCCGCGCTCGGTGCGGTGGCCGTCGGGTGGTGCCTCTTCGCGATGGCGGTGCTGCTCAAGCGCTTCGGGCCTCCCCCCGGCGTGCCCGTCTACATGAGCGACGGAAACGAGCCGCAGGGATACAAGTTTCTCCGTAACTTCCGGCACCTCGCTGGGCCCGGTAGTCCGCTCGGGAACCTCCTCGGGCAGCCCGTTCGCTACGTTCTCTGGGCCTTCACCGAAGGGCGTCTGACGACCTTCATCACCCTGCTCACTCCGGTGGGCTTCGCGGCGCTGCTCGCAGGCTGGCGCATCACCCTGCTCATGCCGCTGGGCATCATTCTTCTCTCCGACAACCCCGAGATCGTCGCGCTTCGCTACCACTACAGCGCCGTTCAGCACCCGGGCGTGTACCTCGCCGCGGCCTTCGGCCTCGCCACCCTCATCGCACGCTCGCGCCGCCCGGAGCGCACCGAGGGCGCGGTCGTCGCATACGTTCTCGTCGCCTCGCTCATGCTCGTCGCGACGCACCCGTCGAGCATGGCCGCGCGCACCCACGCGACCGACACCCGCGCCATCACCGACCACACCCGCGCCGTCGATGCGCTCGCCGCGCTCGTCCCCGCAGGCGTCCCGGTAAGCTCTTCCACCTGGATCGGTCCGCGCTTCTCCAACCGCCCGTGGGGCGCCCTTTTCCCCAACGGCCTCGACCGCGCGGACTGGGTGCTCGTGGACCTGCAGCGCCCCGCGTGGCCGGCGTCCGTCGAGCAGCGCGACAGCACGTTGCTGCACCTCATGCGCAACGGGTTCGGCACCGTGGCGGTACGCGACGGGGTGATCTTGCTGCAGCGGGGGCGCTCGCCGCAGGGCAACCCCGAGGCCATCCGCCAGCTCTTCGTGCGCCGCCGCTACGAGGTCGAAGGAACCGAGCAGACCGAGTTCACCAACTGTTCGGTGCGCGACGCGAGGGCGAGCGATGGTCGGGCGAGGGTGGTCACGCCGGACGATCCGCGGCCTGCGGGTTGGTTGGTGTTCGGCCCCTTCATTCACCTGCCGCAGGGGAGGTACCGGGTGACGTTTCGGCTCCGCGCACAGCGGTCCGGGGCGGTTCGGGACGAGATCGGCTCCGTGGATGTGTTTCGTCAGCCGGGCGTGACCCTGGTGCGGCGCGACCTGACGCCGACGATGTTTCCGACGGCCGGGTGGCGTGACGTCACCGTGGATTTCTCCGTCGATGAACCCAGCGGCGCCAGCGGGATGGAGTTTCGCGTGCGCACCGAGCGCAACTGGGAACTCGGCGCCGACGTGATCTCGCTGAGCCCCGCGGAGGACGAACCGGGCGTCGTGCGTGCGTTTATCCTGGGTGGTTGAAGCACTCTGAGCCTCACAGCCAGAGCGCGTCTTCCGCGGGCCGTGGTCAGGTCGGGGTGACCGGCGACGGGGCGCCGGGCATCTGCTTCGCGCGCGGGTTGCTGGCAAACTCGTGGACCAGTTCGTTGAAGGGACCGAGCAGCCAGGTGGCGAGTGCTTCGCTGTCGGCGACGTCGGCGTCGGCGCTGCCTTCGACCTTCTTCACGTAGTCGCGCAGGGCGTCCTTGCCTGCCAGAAACTGCGGCCGCGCGACGATGGTCGCCTCCGTCTCGGGCTTCGCGGCGGTGAAGCCATAGGCCTTCCCGAAGGTGTCGTGCATCGCTCTGAGCGCGGCCAGGAGCCGATCGCCTCCGATCGCCGACACGCTCGCCGCGATCTCGGGTTCGGCGAGCAGGGTCATGCGGCTCTGCATGCTGCTCCACTGCTTCCGGGGTCGCCAGCCGATGAACTTCAGCCCGTCGGGCCGCGGAAATAGCCGCGTGTAGAGTGCCTGCGCGTCGGCGCCGGAGGGCTTTTGTCCGTCGTCGCGGTGCCGGGTCCATCCGAGGAGCCACCCCTCGAAGGCGCGCCATGCTTCGTCGGAATCACCGTTGGCGGTGCTCGGATCGACGGCGGGCGCTGTGGAGAGCGTGTGATCACGCTGGCCCGTGAGGGCGCGGAGTTCGCCGATCGCGTGGGAAAGCCGCTTCCACGAGGCCGCGACGACCGCTGGCATCGCGGCATCGATGGGACAGCCGTCGGGAACCCCATGCCCCTTGCGTCGCCCCGCGCGCACGGCTTCGCGGCGTGCGTCGAGCTGGTCAAAAAGGCCGAGGAGGTCGCTGCCCTCCAACTTCGAAGGGAGCTGAACGTTGGTGTTTTCTTCGCCGGTGCTCATGGGTGGCATTCTCCGAGTGGGGGGAGGGAAGGGTGGTGGGTTCCCCGCAACCCGACAGTAACCAACGGGAGACGCACCGGGGTAGGAAACGAGCCGGGGGTGACCTGGGAAAGACACTTGCGAGTGTCTCTGGCTGGTGGGGGGTACCTCACGGAGACGCTGGCGAGTGTCTCTGGCTGGTGGGGGGTACCTCACGGAGACGCTTGCGAGTGGGTTTCGGAGGACCGACCGGTGCGCGAGGGCGGTTCTGTGTGGTTTTCCCGCGCGATCTCGCCCTAATTGATCACCGGAGCCGTGTGTTGGCGCCCCACCGGGCCGATTGAATCTCCCCGCGGACGTGGGTACTAACGACTTCCCAATCCCCAAACGGAGCTTCTTTGATGTCCCTTTCTCGTCGGTTTGGCGCAATCGCCCTGGTGTCCCTCCTCGCGGCCTGTCAGCGAGCGCAGTCCGCGCGCCCCCAGGCGTCGGGTGCGACCGCCGTGACCGCCCCGGCAGACGGTCGGGTGGAGATTCGCGTGGACGATCAGGGCTACCACCCGGCCACGATACGTGCGGCGGCGGGGCGCGCGCTCACGCTGGTCTTCCGCCGTACGGACGCGCTCAACTGTGGGGAGAAAGTACGGTTTCCTTCGCTCAACAACCTCGAGCGCGACCTGCCCGTGGGTCAGCCCGTCGAGGTCGCGGTGACGGTGCCTGCCTCTGGCGAGTTGGCGTTCACCTGCGGCATGAACATGTACCGCGGGAGTGTCGTGGTGCAGTGATGGGGGGGGGAGGGGGCTGGACTGAGCGGTCGCTCAGCCGGCGGGGACGAGGGCTGCGTCGCCCGCGGCGGGGGCTCCACCGTCGTCTTCGGCGGGCTGACACCGGCGCATGAAATCCTCGAAGGACTCGTCATCGCGCGGGGTGTCACAACTGCTCGCCGGGGGTAGCGCGGCGGCCCCTCCGGGCGTCGGGGCGGCGTTGGATGGCGCTCCTCCCGGGGTCGAAGCGACGTGCGCGGCCGCCGCGGGGGACGGAACGGTAAACGTCGTGAGGGCGGGCACGTAGGTCACGATCATCAGCGCGCCGATGAAGAGCGCGATGAAGGGGAGCACCATCCGGTAGAGGTCGGGAACCGGGCGGTTAAAGCGGAAACCCGCGATGAAGAGGTTGAGCCCCATCGGAGGCATCAGGTACCCGATTTCCAGGTTCATCAGGAAGACGATGCCCAGGTGGTACGGGTTGATGTTGAAGTGCAGGGCGATCCCGGCGATGAGCGGCACGACCACCACGATGGCCGAGAAGATGTCCATCAGCATCCCGATCAACAGCAGGAAGAAGTTGAGCGCGATGAGGAAGGAGAGCTTCGAGTCGATGAGTCCGCCGGCGCTGCGGCCGGCGTTGCCGAGGATGTCCACGGCTTCGCGGCAGGTGCCGATGCTGTCCGCGTGGGCGTGCATGTAGGCCAGCGCGGGTGGCCCACAGGTGAGCCATTCGAAGAGCCGATCGGCGATCTGCGCTTGCACGAAGTAGCCGACGAGGACGGTCGCGGCGCAGAGCTTCACGAAGATGGCGCCCACGAGCACCATGGACTCCGGAATGATGCGTGGGAGGTCGTCCTTGATGGTGAGGTCGCGATAGACGAACACCTCCACCACCACGACGTAAAACGCTGTAAACGCAGCGGCTTGCGAGGGATTGAAGATGCCCTTCACGAGGCCCCCGAGGAGGAAGATCGGCAGGATGAGTTCCCACTTGGCTTCCCAGAGGGCGGCCCGCGCCTCGGCCCAGTCGAAGCGCGACCGCGGCACCTTCGCGAAGACCCCGACGATGACGCAGTAGACGACGACGATGCCGATGGCGACGAGCCCCGGCACGAGGCCCACCACGAGAAACTTCTGTAGTTCGAGTCGCTCCTGGCCCGGGGCGGGCTCCTGGAGGCCGGCGACGATGCCGTAGACGATCAGCGGCAGGCACGGGGGGACGGTGATGCCGAGCGCGCCGCCCGCGGTGACGAGGCCGAGGGAGAAGTTCTCGGGGTACTTGTCGCGCAGAAGCGCCGGGACGAGGAGCCCGCCCACGGCGACGATGGTGATGCCCGACGCGCCGGAGAAGATGGTGAAGAACGCCGACGCGAAGACGCACACGATGGCGAGGCCGCCGGGCATCCATCCGAGCAGCGAGCGCGAGACGCGCACAAGCCGTTGGGGCATGCGCGACTCGGACATGATGTAGCCCGCGAGGGTGAAGAGCGGAATCGTCGCGAGCACGCTCATGCGGGCGAAGTGGTTGCCCAGGATGTCCTCGACGGAGTTGCCGAACGCGTTGGCGTGGCGGCTCACATCGGGGTCTACCAGGAAGAACTTCACGAAGAGGAAGAGCCCCATTCCGCCGAGGAAGCTGAAGAGGGGCGCGCCGAGGAGGGCCATCACCGCGAAGAACGCGACGCCCGCGGTGAGCGGGATGGTCGCGATGTGCGGCACGAGGCCGTAGCGCATGCCCGCGAGGATCGCGACCACCAGCACCGCGGCGAGGGCGAAGTGCTGCGGCGCGCCCTGCACGGGCTCGTAAGGATCGGCGACCGGCGGGGCGTAGCTGCCGGTGTTTCGCTTGCGGTTGAAGAGCGGGACGAGGAGCGTGAGGGCGGCGAGGAAGCACATCCCTGCGACTGGTTTGACGATGGTCGAACCCGCGACGACGGCGATGACACCGACCAGCGCGGCGAGCGCGAGGGCGATCTCGGTCACGTCGGCGCGATCGACCGCGGGGGGTAGTTTGGCCTCCTCGAGGGGGTCACCCACGGGCGAGACCACGGTTGGGGCCTTGTAGTTGGCGAGGCCGGCGACGAACTCATGGAAGCCGTGCAGCGCGAGGCGCAGACCGATGAAGAGGAAGCCTGCGGGAATGACGTACTGAAACTCGAACGACTGATCGATCGGGCTCGAGACGCCATTGCGACGGTTTTCTTCGAGGGTCCGGATGACCTGGTGCGAGGCTTCGAGCAGGCAGCCGTAGACGCCCTGCGCGAGCGCAAACGCGACGAAGGCGCCCATGGTGGCAGAGACGCCGACCACGAGGCGGCGGCCGCGATCGGGCAGAAGGCGGGAGAGGGCGTCGATGGCGAGGTGCTTGCGCCCGCGGGTGGCGAAGCTCGCGCCGAGAAACGCCGCCCAGATGGTGCCGTGGAGCAGCACATCGGAGGCGAACGGGAGCACGGCGCGCATGAGGCGTTCGGTGACGGCGCCCAGCACGATGGCCACGGGCACGAACATCACGATGGCCTGCCTCACGGCGGCGCTGCGTGGGAGGTCCTTGCCGCGGAGGCGCTTGAGAAGGGCCTCTGCGGGGGCTGGTTCGGTGGGCGCGCCGGAGAGCTTGAGTCCAACGAGCAAGAGCCACAGGGCCGAGCAGAGCCCGATGCGACCGAGGCCTGGCCAGTTCTGGATGACCCGGAAGGCCGACTCCGAGACCGCGGCAAATAACATGAATACGACGATGACCAAGCTGAGCGAACTCTCCGCCAGCAACACACCCCGGTCGAGGCGGTCGAGGGGACGGAGAAACGGCGCTGGCTTCGCGGTCGGTGCGGCACCTGCCATGGGTCTGAACTCACTCCCTTTCGTTCGGCGGTACGCCGAGCGGCGGGGACTGTATGAGCAAACCTCCGGGCATCGCTAGAGCGGACAGCCGGGGTGCCATGATCGAGAGCGAGCACTCCAGCTTGCAGGCATTCCTATGAACGCATAGAGCAATATACGGATGGAGTCTCAGCCCACAAATACCCCGGCGACACCGGCTCGTTGGGAGCTGTATCGGCTCCTTTCCGAGCCTTTGCGGCTTCGGCTGCTGGCGCTGGCCTCGGTGGACGCCCTGGCGGTAGGTGAGCTTGCGGAGCTCCTCGGGGAGCTACAGCCCAATGTGTCGCGGCATGTCGCAGCGCTTCGGCAGGCCGGGCTGGTGCAGGTACGTCGGCATGGCACCTGGGCGCTGGTGCGGGTGGCGACCGATGGGGCGATCGATCCGGTGGTGGAAGATGCGCTGCGCACTGGCCGGTCGCTCTGCGACAAGGACGGCAGCCTGGCGCGGGTGGCCGACGTGGTGGGCGCGCGCGAACGATCGACGCGGGAGTTCTTTGCACGCACGGCGAAGGGCGCTGTGACGGTGGGGCCGCCTCCGGAGCTTGCGGCGTACCTGCTCGCGCTTGCGCCGTTGATCGAGCGGCGCGCGCTTGCGGTGGATGTGGGCACCGGCGACGGGCGTCTGCTGGAGATTCTGGCGCCGGTGTTTCAGAAGGTGCTGGCGATCGATCGGGCGGGGGCGCAGTTGGCGATGTGCGCTGAGCGCGTGTTGCAGCGGGGCTTCAGCAACGTCGAACTGGTGGAGGGCGAACTCGACGGGGTGGAGGTCAAGCGCGCGCTGAAGTGCCTCGGACAGACGGGGGCGGATGTGGTGTTTGCGTCGAGGGTGCTGCACCACGCGCCGCGTCCGACGGACACGCTGCGACGGATGGCGGCGCTGGCGAGGCCGGGCGGTGCGGTGATGGTGCTCGACTACGGGCCGCACGAAGACGAAGCGCTGCGGGCGCAGCAGGCCGATCTGTGGCTGGGCTTCGAGGCCGACGAACTCCGGCGCTTCGCCCGCGAGGCGGCGCTGGAGCACGCGACGGTGGTGGAGGTTCCGGCGGCGTGGCGTGGTAACGGGCCCGATCGGGCGGTGCCATGGACGTTGTTGAGCGCGAGGGTGGCGGGGGACGATCGATGGACGAAGGGCGTCGCGAGTGCGGCGAAGAAAGAGAAACGACGATGAGCAACAACGAGCAGTCCGGTAAGTTCAAGGTCAAGGACGTCACGATGGCGGAGCACGGCCGCAAGGCGATCCGCATGGCAGAGAAGGAGATGCCCGGGCTGATGGCCGTGCGGGCGGAGTTTGGTCCGTCGAAGGCGCTCAAGGGCGCGCGCATCGCGGGCTGCCTGCACATGACCATCGAGACGGCGGTGCTCATCGAGACGCTGACCGCGCTCGGCGCAGAGGTCACCTGGACGAGTTGCAACATCTTCTCGACGCAGGACGAGGCCGCCGCGGCGATCGCGGTCACGGGCGTTCCGGTCTTCGCCTGGAAGGGCGAGACCGAGGCCGAGTACGACTGGTGCCTCGAGCAGCAGATCTACGCGTTTGAGGGCGGCAAGGGCCCCAACATGATCCTGGATGACGGCGGTGATCTCACCGTTTTGATCCACAACAAGTATCCGCAACTCTTCGACGGCGCGGACCCGATTCGTGGCATCACCGAGGAGACCACGACGGGCGTGCACCGCCTCTACGACATGTTCCGCAAGGGCACGCTCAAGGTGCCGGCGATCAACGTCAACGACTCGGTCACGAAGTCGAAGTTTGACAACCTCTACGGCTGCCGCGAGTCGCTGCTCGACGGCCTCAAGCGCTCGACGGACGTCATGGTGGCCGGCAAGGTCGCGGTCGTCTGCGGTTACGGCGACGTGGGCAAGGGCTGCGCGCAGTCACTCCGCGGCATGGGCGCGCGCGTGATCATCACCGAGATCGACCCGATCTGCGCGCTGCAGGCGGCGATGGAGGGCTACGAGGTCCGGCGGCTGGAGAGCGTGGTCGAATACGCCGACATCTTCATTACCGCGACCGGGTGCAGCGACGTCATCACGGGCGAGCACATGGTCCGGATGAAGGACAGCGCGATTCTCGCGAACATTGGCCACTTCGACTCGGAGATTCACGTCGCCTATCTGGAGAAGCACCCCGAGATCAAGAAGGACAACATCAAGCCGCAGCTTGATCAGTACGTCTTCCCGAACGGCAAGCGCCTCACGGTTCTCGCCTCCGGGCGCCTGATGAACCTCGGCTGCGCGAAGGGTCATCCGTCCTTCGTGATGTCTACCTCGTTCACCAACCAGTGCCTCGCCCAGCTCGCCATCTGGAACGAACCGGAGAACTACCCCCTCGGCGTTCACGTGCTTCCGAAGCACCTCGACGAGAAGGTCGCCTCGCTGCACCTCGCCAAGCTCGGCGTCGAGCTCTCGACCCTCACCGGGTCGCAGGCGGAGTACCTCGGCGTCCCGTCCGCGGGCCCGTTCAAGCCCAACCACTACCGCTACTAGTCTCGAGGGTGCCTCGCGCCCGCGGGGCCACCGCTGCTCTCCCATCGCAATAGTGCTACTCCCCGCGCGCCGTGAATGCGCCGGACGAAGACGAGCACGACGCCCCATCCGATGACGACGCCCTGGTCGGCGAGGTGCTCGCCGCGGGTGCACTCGAAGCCGACCCGGCGGGCACGCCCGAGCACGCCATCGTGCCGAGCGGCGCACGCGACGCGCTGGGACGGTTTCTCGATCAGATCCGCCGATTTCCGTTACTCGACGCGGAGGAAGAGCGGGCCCTCGGTCGGCGCGCCCGCGACCAGGGCGACGTCGATGCGATGCGCCGCCTGGTGGTGCACAACCTCCGTCTGGTGGTGCACATCGCGTTTGAGTTTCGGCGGCAGTGGTCGAGTGCGCTCGATCTGATCCAGGAAGGCTCCACGGGCCTCGTCGAGGCTGCGCGTCGGTGGGAGCCAGAGCACGGCGCTCGCTTCGGTACCTACGGGGGCTACTGGATCCGCGCATTCGTGCTGCGCTTCCTGCTCACCAACTTTCGGCTTGTGCACACGGGCAACACCCGCGCTGGGCGCAAGCTCTTCTTCCAACTCGAACGCGAACGTCGCCGACTGCTGACGGCTGGCATCGATCCGTCCCCGGGGCAACTTGCGGTCAACCTGGGCGTGAGCGAGTCCGACGTGCGCGCGGTGTCGGCGTCGCTCGACGGCCCCGAGGTCTCCCTCGACGCCCCGGTGCGGGAGGGCGGCGCGCGCGTCCTCGATTCGATGGTCGGAGGTCATGACCCGGAGCGCCTCGCGGCCGGGCACGAGGTCGTGACGGTGCTGCGAGAGATGGCCGACGACTTCGGTCGCGGGCTCACCGACCCGCGAGAGCGGGCGTTATGGGAGGAGCACTTGCGCAGCGAAGATCCGCGGCCGCTGGCGGAGATCGCGGCGCGCTTCGGGCTGACCAAGCAGCGACTGGGGCAGCTTGCCAATGGCCTGCGGGCGAGGTTTCGCGCGCGCCTCGTCGAGCGCTTCGGCGAGCAGGTGCAAGAGAGCCTCGGGGTGGGCGACGAGGGCGGAGTCGTGTAGAAGGCGGACGAGGGAGCTTGCCGCGGCGCTTTCGCTGCAAGCACAATGATCTGCCATGGCGTCAGGCGCTGACAATCAAGAGCCGCCGGACGAAGAAGCCTCTTCGAACGGTCGTGTGCTGGGTCGCTACGAGCTCCTCACGGAGATCGCTAGCGGGGGTATGGCGTCGGTGTTCCTGGGCCGCGCGAGGGGGGTCGCGGGCTTCGAGCGCGTCGTCGCGGTGAAGGTCTGCCATCCGCACCTGCGAGTGGACGAGGAGTTCGCCGAGATGTTCCTCGACGAGGCTCGTCTTGCGGCGAAGATCCACCATCCCAATGTGGTGAGCACCCTCGACGTCGGCGACGACGACGGGCGGCTTTACCTGGTGATGGAATACATCGAGGGCGATCGGCTTTCCGGGCTGATCAAGGCCGCTGGCAAGCGGGGTCGGCGTATCCCACCGCCGGTGGCCGCGCGGATCTTCATCGACATGCTCTCGGGCCTTCACGCGGCGCACGAACTGGCCGACAACGACGGCAACGACCTCTCGGTGGTGCACCGTGACGTCTCCCCGCAGAACGTTCTCGTGGGTGTCGATGGGGTCGCGCGAATCACGGACTTCGGCATCGCGAAGACCGAAGCCCGGGTGGCGGAGGTCGGCGCCGCGCAGATCAAGGGCAAGCTCGCGTACATGGCCCCGGAGCAGATCGAGGGCGCGATGGTGACCCGGCGGACGGACATCTACGCCGCCGGGGTGGTGCTCTGGGAGACCCTCACGGGCCGTCGGCTCTTCCGCGGCGACACCGACCTCGACACGGTTCAACTCGTGATCAACGGGGATGTTCGCCCTCCGTCGGAGATCGTGACGGATCTCGATCCGGTGTTTAGCGCGATCGTCATGAAGGCCATTGAGCGTGATCCGGAGAAGCGATTTGCCACCGCGGTGGCCTTCGCGGAGGCCCTTGAAGACCTGCCCATCAAAGTAGCGAATGCTCGGTTGGTCAGCACGCTCGTACACGATCTGCAGGGGGCGACGCTCTCGGCTCGTCGCGACCTTGTGAAGCGCATCGGCGAGGGTGAGGTCATTGTGCTCGCTGAGCTGACCAACCCCTCCGCGGTGCATTTCGCCCGCACCGATGTCTCGCTCTCCGTCGCTGCGTCGCTCCCGCCGCCGCTCCCGCGGTCGGTCGTGCAGCTCAATGCCCCCGCTGAACGACCTTCTGACCCGCCGTCGCGCGTCCGATGGGCGCTCCTCGTGGCGGTGCCGATCGTGATGCTGCTCGTGTTCATCGGATATGCCATCAAGCCTCGTCGCCCCGTCGCGCGCCGCGCGCTCTCAGCGCCCTCCGCCCACGTCTTGCCGACCCCGATCGTGTTGCCGCCGGAGCCCGTGGTAGTGCCACCAGAGCCTGTGGCAGTCCCACCGGAACCCGTGCTGGCCATGCCCGAGCCCGTCGTCGCCCCCCCTCCGACCGTCGTTGCGGTGAACCCGCCGCCGCGTTCGCCGGGTCGCCGTGGTGCTCGTCCGGCGGTGCGTCCCTCCACGGATTCGCCGGTCGTTACGCCCCCCCCTCCGCGCGAGCCGCAGCCTGTCGGCGAGTTTCGTCCCGGATCCATCTGACCCATGCGCATCACTCCTTTCGTGTTCGCTGCCCTCGTGGGCCTTTGCGTCCCTGCCGTCGCTTCGGCGCAGGACAACACCGCGTTCGCCCAGCAGCGATTCACTCGCGGCGCCGCCCTCTACGACGCGCAGGATTTCCCGCACGCGCTTGAGGAGTTTCGCGCGTCCGTCGAGCTGTATGGCTCCCCAAACACGCGCCTCTACCTCGGCCGGTGCCTTCGTGAGTTGGGTCGTCTGGACGAAGCCGTCCCGGAGTTCGAGCGCGCGATGCGCGAGGCCGGCGACCGCGCCCAGCTCGACCCCCGTTATGCGCAGACTCGCGATGTTGCGCAGGTAGAGCTCTTGCAGGTTGAGCCCCGGGTGGGACGCCTGACCTTGACCATTCCCGGCGTCCCCGACGGGGCGTCGATTCGTGTCAACCAGCGCAACGTGCCCGTCGCGGCGCTTGGCATCGCGATCCCGGTGATGCCAGGGCCCGTGACGATCACAATCGAAGCTGCGGGCTTCGAGGCCGAACAGCGCGCCTCGGAGGTCGACGCGGGCCGTGAGGTGACCATCGGCGTGGTGCTGCGTCCCCGTGTGCAGGCGGGGGGCTTCACCGAGGTCTCGAGTCTTCGCCGACCCGTCGAGAGGGTTCGACCGACGACGCCCGCGGGGGGTCTGCGCCGCTCGCTGGCCTGGATCGGAGTTGGCGTCGGAGTCGTTGGGTTCGCCGGGTTCGCTGGGTTCTATGCGCTTGCGAGCGGCCGCTACGATGACCTCGGTGAGCGCTGCGCCGGCGGCGGATGTTCGTCGATTACGCAGTCTGACGTGGACGGCGGGCGAAGCTACCAGGCGCTCACGAACGTCTCCCTCGGCGTCGGGATCGTCGGTGCCGCTGCTGCGGTCACTTTCTTCGCGCTCGGTCGGTGGTCCGAGCCGCCGCCGGTCGCAGTATCCGTAGGTTGGCGAAGTGTCACCGTGGGAGGTTCTTTCTGATGGGTCATCGAGTCATCCGTCGCGCGGTGGCGGTCGCTTCGCTCTGTGTGCTTGGCTGCAGTTGGGAGTGGGACCGCTTCGTGCCGAACGCCACTGGCGACGCGGGCACTTCGATGGACGCCTTCGACGCCCCTTCGCGCTGCGCCGCCGATGAGGACTGCGCTCGCGCGTCTGTCGGGCTCCCTGTGTGCGACACCAGCACGGGCCGTTGTGTCGCTTGCATCCCCACGCGCGACACGTGCGGCGCAGGACGCTACTGCGCCACCGAAAACACCTGCGCACCCGGCTGCGGCAGCGACCAGGCGTGCACAGCCGCGGCCGCCGACGGAGGCACCATCGACGGCGGCGTCAGCGCCGGGCGCTGCGACCTCGCGAGCCACGCGTGCGTCCAATGCCTTACGAACGAACACTGCCCAATCGGTACGCGCTGCACCGATCGCGCGTGCGTGGCCGGCTGCGACGCCGTGCGCGGGTGTCCGACTGGGCGAACATGCTGCGGCGGCGGCTGCATTGATTCAGCGACCGACGCGACCAACTGCGGTGCTTGCGGTGCGCTCTGCTCAACGGTCAACGGAGTCCCGGCTTGTGCAGCGAATCGGTGCGGCGTGGGTCGATGCAACGAGCCTTTCGGCGACTGCGACGGCGATTCTTCGACCGGGTGCGAAACCAACACCCGGATCACGATCGCCCACTGCGGGGGGTGCGGGGTGGTTTGCGCGGCGCGGGCAAACGCGACCGCGACGTGCTCGGATGGCGCGTGTGCCTATGCGTGCGCACCGGGCTTCGGCGACTGCGATGGCAACACCGCCAACGGCTGCGAGGTGGACCTCGCGCGCACGCTGACGAACTGCGGTCGCTGCGGCAACGAGTGCAGTTTTTTGGGCGGCGTGGGTGATTGCATCGGCGGGCTGTGCACCCGAACTGCATGCGCGACAGACCGTGGCGACTGCGACGGCAACACCGTCAATGGCTGCGAGGTAGACCTACAGAACGACAGCGCGAACTGCCGGATGTGCGGAACGAGGTGCACCTTCCCGCGCGCGACCGGGCTCTGCTCCGGAGGCAGTTGCTCCATTGGCCGATGCGATGCTGGCTTTGACAACTGCGACCTCACGGCGAGCAACGGCTGCGAGACGGACCTCGCCGTGTCGCTGGCCCATTGCGGTGCGTGCGGACGGAGCTGCGCGTTTCCTCGCGCGGTGGGCACCTGCAATGCAGGCGTCTGCTCGCTCGGGGCGTGCATCGCAGGTGCCGGTAACTGTAACGGATCGACGCTGGACGGCTGCGAAGTCGATTTCAACACCTCGGTCGCGAACTGCGGCAGTTGCGGCGCGCCATGCTCCGCACCGGCGAACGCGACCCCTACCTGCGCGGCCAGAACGTGCGGCTTTGCTTGCTCCGCAGGTTTCGCCAACTGCGACGGCAACGCGGTCAATGGCTGCGAAACAAACCTCCTCACCAACGTGATGGCGTGCGGCGCCTGCGGGGCAATGTGCGCGCTGCCCAACGCGGTCGCGGCTTGTCGCGGCGGAACGTGTGCGGTTGGGAGTTGCCTTCCAGGCTTCGCGGACTGCGACGGATTCCCTTCGAACGGCTGCGAGGTGAACACCCGCAGCAGCACTACCGATTGTGGGGGTTGCGGGCGTGCGTGCGCGCCGATCAACGGAGTCGGCGCCTGCGTGGCCTCGGCCTGCACCGTCGTGTCGTGCACCAGCGGCTTCGCTGACTGCGACCGAAACGCGTCTACGGGCTGCGAGGTTCAGCCCGTGGCCAACAATCAGAACTGCGGTGCCTGCGGCAACGTGTGCGCTTCAGGGCGAACCTGTGAGGCCGGCCGCTGCGCGGTGGCGTCGTTCGGTGGGTACACCGTCGGTGCGCCACCCGCAGGCGTGGTCTGGATCGACGCGTGCGTCGCGCCCGGAGCGGTGCAGGTGCTGCCTCTCGCGGACGACGAGCGCGTGAGCGGGACGCTTTCGTTCCCGGTGGAGTTCTGGGGGACGACGAACTTCACCTACTCCGTGAGCAGCAATGGGTGGGTCGGGTTTGGGGACTATTACGCCTACATCGACACGATTCCGGCCGTGGCGCCGTACCGACACTTCGGCGCCCTGCCGAACACGACCCGCCCGCTGCCGTTGCCCGCAGCCTTCATCTTCGGCGTCGATCTCGTGCAGGGGCCACGCGGGATCTGCGTCGCGACCCTCGGCTCGGCACCCACCCGGCGGTTCGTCGTGCAGAGCGTCGACTCGACGCTTTATTGCAGCACCGCCGCGGATTCCGTGTGCTCGGCGCAGCTACCGACCAGTACCTTCTCGTATGAGCTCATCGCCTACGAGAACAGCGGCAACCTCGACATGCTCTACAACGCACCATTCGCTGGTCCTGGTGGGGCGCCGATGATCGCCCAGACCAACGTGACGGTCGGACTGCAGGACTACCACTCGCCGATGAATGCATTGGCCTACGTGGGGACCATCACCGCCGCGACGCGCATTCGGTTCGCGCCGCGCTGAATTGGCGCGAAGGTCACTACGACGAGAAGGTTCGGGGGGGAGCGAGGGGGCGAAGGGGGACGCGGGCGGCGCCTGGGGAATGTCCCGGCGCCGCGAACGCGTGACGGATCAGAGCTCGAGCACGACCACACCCGGGAAGGACGGACCGCAGACGACGTTGCCGTCGGTGCGGCCGCGAACGCCGGTGCTGGTCGCGACGGTCACGCCGTTCCGGACGACGGTGAGAGTCCAGGTCGCGTTGGCCACCGCGGAGGTAAAGGACTCTGGGCAGACGTAGTAACGACCCGAGGTGAAGCTCGACGCCCAGAAGATGTTCTCCGGGCCTCGCAGGGATCGGTCGTCGATGTCGAGCGAGCCGCCGCAGGCGGACAGCCGACCGTAGTAGATCTCCGTGCCGCACGGCGGCAGCAGGTGGAGGTCCATGTCGCCGTTGGTGTTCCACGTCAGCGTGAAGCGCAGAGAACCCTGGCCGACACACACGTCGCTCACGCACGCCTGCGTGGACGTGCAGGCGTTGCCGCAAGCGCCGCAGCTTGCGTTGTCACTGGTCAGGTTGCGGCACGTGCCCGAGCAGTTGGATTGACCCGCCGGGCACACGCAGGCACCTGAAACGTCGCACGATCCACCCACCGGGGTCGTGCACGTTCCAGAGGTCCGCGGCGTGGCCGAGCAGAGGGTGGTCGTCCCCGAGCAGACGATCGTCCCGCTCTGTGCGCAGCCTCCCGAGCCGGCGGACGAACACGTCGCGCCGGTCGCGCGGCAAGTGCCACCGCAGTTCGTCTGACCCGCTGGGCACGCCTGCACGCAGGCGCTAGCGCTGCACGTAACGCTGCCGCCGATCGGGGCCGAGCACAGCGTTCCGCAGGCACCGCAGTTGGCTGTGTCGGTCGCGAGCGCCCTACACGTCCCCGAGCAGTTCGTCTGGCCCGCGGCGCACGTGCAAGTGCCGGTCGAGTTGCACACACCGCCCGTCGGCGAGGTGCAGGTGCCGGAGGTACGCGGCCCCACCGAGCACACCGCGGTCGTCCCCGAGCAGATGACGGTGCCGCTCTGGGCGCAGCCTCCAGTCCCCGCGGAGGCGCACGTTGCGCCGGTTGCGCGGCACGTCCCGCCGCAGTTCGTCTGACCGGTCGGGCAGGTCCGCACGCACGCGCTCGCTGTGCACGCCACGCTGCCTCCCACGGGTGCCGCGCACACCGTCGTGCACGACCCGCAGTTGCTACTGTTCGATCGCAGGTCTACCTCGCAGCCGGTTGCGACGAGGCCATCGCAGTTGGCAAAGCCGACGTTGCACGCCCCGATGCCGCAGACGCCCGCCGAGCAGGCCGACGTACCGTTTGCAGTCGAGCAGGCGTTGCCGCACCGGCCGCAGTTTCCGGCGGTCGTCAGGATGTTCACCTCGCAGCCGTTGGCCGCGATTCCGTCGCAGTCCGCGAAGCCCGCGTTGCAGGTAAATCCGCACGCCCCCGCAGCGCACGTCACTGTCGCGTTCGCCCTCGCCGCGCACGCGCGCCCGCAGCCACCGCAGTGGAGCACGCTCGTGACGGTGTTCGTCTCGCATCCAGTCATCAGGCTGCCATCGCAGTCGGCGGTGCCGGCCGCGCAGTTGCCGACCGAGCAGATGCCCGCGATGCACGTTCGCGTGCCGCTTGGCGGCGTCGGGCAGACGTTGCGGCACACGCCGCAGTTGTTGACGTCGCTCACCGTTCCGACCTCGCAGCCGTCGCCGTAGAAGTTGTTGCAGTTGGCGAAGGTCGGAGTGCACGCGCTGATGATGCAGGCGCCCGCAACGCAAGCAGCCGTACCGTTGGCGACGACGCACTGGTTGCCGCAGAGGCCGCAGTGGTTCGTCGTCGTAAGAAGGTTGGTCTCGCAGCCGTTGGTCGGGTCGCCGTCGCAGTCCCCGAAGCCGACGTTGCAGACGCCGACGCCGCAGCGCCCGTCCCGGCACGCCGCCGTCCCGTTCGGGATCACGCACGTTCGGCCGCAAGCACCGCAGTTCGTCGCACTGGTCTGCGTATCGATCTCGCAGCCGTTCATCGCGTTCATGTCGCAGTCGCCGCGCCCGGTTGCGCAGCCGCCGATCACGCATGACCCGGCCGTGCACGCTGCGGTGCCCCCGGCGACGAGGCACATGTTGCCGCAGCGCCCGCAGTTGGCCGACGCGGTGCGCACGTCGGTCTCGCAGCCGTTGGCCGCGTCGCCGTCGCAGTCCGCGAAGCCCTCGTTGCACATCCCCACCCGGCACACGCCGTCGGCGCAGCCCGGGGTGCCGTTGGGGATCACGCACGGCCGACCGCACGCTCCGCAGTGGGTGTTGTCGGTGCGGACGTCGACCTCGCAGCCGTTGGCCGCGTTGCCGTCGCAGTCCGCGTAGCCGTCCGCGCAGGCGACGCCGCAGCGGCCCATCGAGCAGGTCGCGGCGCCGTTGGCGGGCGCCGGGCACGTCGTCCCGCAGGTGCCGCAGTGCATCGTGCTGACGCGCACGTCCACTTCGCACCCGTTGGTCGGGTTGCCGTCGCAGTCGCCGAAGCCCTGGTCGCACGCGATCACGGTGCAAGTCCCCGCAGAGCACGCGCCGGTGCCGCTCGCGGGTGTGCACTCGTTCATACAACGGCCACAGTGGGTGCGGTCGCTGCGGGTATCGACCTCGCAACCGTTGGCTGCGTTGGCGTCGCAGTCGGCGAAGCCCGCGTCGCACGTAAATCCGCAGGTGCCCCCGGTGCAGGTGGGGCTCGCGTTTGCGGGACGCGGACACATGCGACCGCAGCCACCGCAGTTCGTGAGGTCTTCGAGCGTGTTGGTCTCGCAGCCGTTGGCGACGGTTCCGTCGCAGTCGCGAGAGGCGCCGGTGCACTCCCCGATGCGACACATCCCCATCTCACAGCGCGGCGCAGCGTTTGGAGTCGCGCAGACCGTACCGCAAGTCCCGCAGTTGGCGACGTTGGCGCGCGTGTCCACGCACCCGCCCGCGCAGCAGGCCTCTCCCGGGCCGCAGCGCGTGGAGTCGGTGCAGCCCGTCACGCACACGCTGCCAACGCATCGCTGGCCCGTCGCGCACTGCTCGTCGGTGACGCAATCGACGCACGTCCGCGTGGTCGGATTGCAGCGACCGCCGGAGACGAAGCCGCCGTCGCCGCCGTCCGCTACGCCGCCGTCTGCTACGGATCCGCGACAGGCGTCGTCGTTGCGACAGCCGCGCACGCAGGTGTTCGATGTGGGGTTGCAGTACTCAGCCGCGGCGCATGTGTCCTCCGCGGTGGTGCATCGGACGCAGCGCCCGGTCATGACGTCGCAGACGTTTTGCCCGAACTCGTTGTCCGCGCACTCCGCGTTGCTTGTGCATACGGACCTGGCGTCTGCACCGCCGCTATCTCCCGCGTCGACTGCTTTGCCCGCGTCCGCGGCATCGGCGATGACATCCGCGCCATCGAAAGCGTCGAATGCGCCATCCCTGGACGCGTCGCTGGACGCGTCGCTGGCACCGCCGTCCTCCGCCGGACCACCGACCACTGAGCTGCCGAGACAGCCTCCTCCGAGGAGGGCCGCGGCGCACAGGAGTGCGATCGGACCAAACCTGCCTTGATGTTCCTTCATCATTCCCTCTTCGCGCCTGGGCCACGCGTACTCAATCGTCCGTTGCACCCAGCGTGCGTTTCCGGACCTTAGGGGAGGCGTGAAGTCAGAGGCAACGAGAGGGTTGTGTGGGGCGGTGTGGTTGTGCGCCGATTCCGCGACGCAGCTACCTCAGGCGCTCTTCGAGATCTTCGGGCTAACGGGCCTGGCGGTCCGTCGGGCGGTGACCGGGGCACGGCGGGCGGGGTCCGAGGGGATGTCCATCGGTGAGGCCGACCGGGTCTGGTTGCGGCCGTTGTGCTTGGACACATAGAGGGCCTGATCAGCGCGCTCGAAGAGCACCCCGCGGGTGTCGCCATCGCCGGGAAACGCTGAGACTCCAAGCGAGCAGGTGACCCTCACCGGCCCGTGCTCGCTGTGGAAGACCTCGTTTTGAAGCTCCTCGCGAATGCGCTCGGCCAGTAGAAATGTTCCTGGTCCGTCGGTCTGCTCACAGACGAGGACGAACTCCTCGCCGCCGAAGCGCGCGACTACGTCGGTCTCGCGGCGGCATCGCCCGAGGACTGCGCCGAGGCCCTTGATCACGACATCCCCAAAGGCGTGCCCGTAGGTGTCGTTGACGGTCTTGAACTTGTCGATGTCGAGAACGATCAGCCCGAGGGTGCGGCCGAAGCGGGCTGCCGAGCGTAGACGCTGCTCGAACTCGGTCTCCAGCGCGCGCTTGTTGAGGTGCCCGGTCATCGGATCGGTGGTCGCCATCTCCTCGAGTCGCCGCACCGCGGCGGCGTTGGCGAGGGTGACCGAGGCGTGCGACGCGAGCACCCCGAGTAGCTGCCGAATCGCATCCGGGAATGCGCTCTTTCGTTGTGCGCAGAGCGTTAGCGTCCCGAGCACCTTGTCGCGAGCCACGAGCGGCAGCACGAGCACCGACGCGACGGACTTCAGCGGCAGTGCCTTCGTGAACACGAACTGTGTCTTCGGGTCGAGCTGCCCGCGGTAGGGCAGCGCGACGCGCGCTCGCACCGCCGCGGAGACGAGGCCGCCGTTGTCCACGAACTCCGTCGTGCCCAGACCTGCGGGAGCGTCGCCCACGACGTGCCGAACGCGGTGCCGGTCGGCGTGCGGATCGTACGCGGTGAACACCAGAAGGTCGTGCGCGACGATGGCCCGCGCGGCGATGGTGAGCGCTGCGAGGCACTGGTCTTCAGTCGTGGCCTCGCCGAGCGCGCGGGACGCCTCGAAGAGCGAGGTCATGTCGTTCTTGATGCGCTCAAGGCGAGCGAATACGCGCTCGTTGTTGATGAGCCGACGCGCCTGCAGGGCAACGCTTTCTAGCGTCGCCTGCTCTTCGGTGGTGAACGGGCGGTCTTCATCGCGGTCTGCTGCCAGCACGCCTCGCACGGCGGCGTCGTCGATGACTGGAACGCCCACGAAACAGCGCACGCCAGAGGGTGTCGGGTAGTACGGGAGGCCTGCGTAGTCGGGTCGCAGGCTCGCGAGTGCCACCGGACGACCGAGCTGCATCACGGCCCCGAGAGCGCCCGCGCCCGCAGGGATCAACTCGGTCTGGATCGCGTCGTCGGAGGCCGCTTCGACCAGCCGAAGGTTTTGCGCCTTCCCATCGACCCAGAGCAGCGCGCAGGTGCGCAGTTGCATCGTGCGGCGAGTGAGGTTTAGCAGGCCCACCAGTGAGGCGTGGATCTCGTCGAGGCTCCCACGGTTGCGCGCGTCGTCACTCGAGCGGGGGAGCACGCTGGCCTGCGTGACCGTCGCGCCGAGGCGCAGCGACCGGGCCGAGTCACGCTGCCGTTGACGCTCGTCTTTGAGCATCGAGCGTGCGTGTGTGCGAACCCGGGCGATCTCCGCGCGGGTGAGCGTGAAGTGCAGCCCGGCGCTTCCGAGGACCACCGCGAGACGCATGCCGAGTGCGAGTCCGTCGATCGCTGGGTGACCCGCCCGGTGCAGCGCGACCTCGAGGACGACCGCGCACACGGCGACCACCCAGGTGCGTCGCGGATCACCGAGCGCGACGACCGCCGCGACGACCAGCAGGGGCAACGCGGAGAGCGGTCCTGCGAGGCCGCCGAGGGCGGAAGTGAGCGCGTAGCCGAGCGCGAGGCAGAGGGTGCCCGCGCCGAGGTCGAGCGGGGCCTGCTCGGTGTCCGTGGGTCCGCGGCGCGTCGGTACCAGCCGAACCGCGAGACCGACCACGCCGACGCCTACGATCACGCCGTCGAGCGGTTGGAGGTTGTGGGGTTGCAGGGCGCCCGAGGCGATACGCGCTGCGACCGCAAGGGTAACCGTCGGCGCGGCAATGACCCGCGCGACCCGTCGTATCGATCCGAACATCACGACCATGTTCACGCGCCGTCACCGTCTCCCTTCGAGGCGGTTAGCAGTCTCGGCCCAGCGGTCGCAAGTAAGCCGCGGAGATCTCAGAGCACACGGCCGGCCCGCGCTGGAATCTCCACGACGATCTCGTCGCGGCGCACCCAGCCGAGTTCTTCGCGGACGGCGCGCTCGCGTGCTCGCGGGTCGCGCTGAAACGCCTCAAGCTCAGACCGCAGTCGGAGCAGATCGCTCGCGAGCCGATGGTTTTCCTCCAGCTGCGCGGCCAGTTGGGCCCGCAGGCGACGATGTCGCGGCAGCCCGTTGGTGCCGAAGATCATTGTCGGCACGCCGATCACGGTGATGAGCAGCAGCAGGAGGGGCAGCCCGAGGGTGAGCCGCGTACGGATGGCGTCCATCGCTGCGCACCCTAGGAGCACAGCCTCCCCGGACTGAACTTTTCGACGCTCAATCGAGCGGGAGCACCGAGATGTCCGCCCCTTCGGCGATGCCCAGGAAGTCGAACACTCTGCGCGGCAGCAACACCGTTCCGTCGTCGGAGAAAGCGACCGGGCAACTGGTCGCGCGGAAGAATGGTGCGTCGCGGAGGTCGGTGGCGACGAGCGCGCGCGGCCCTTCGAGGACATCGACCGGGCGAGCGGGCCCGTGGCGGGTGCGACGCACGAGAAGTATCTCGTCCGTGGCCGCGCGAAAGTGTGGTCCGCCGTCGAAGGGGTCGATGCGATTGCAGTACTGGAACCCTATGCGTCGGAGCATCTTCTCGACGCCGCGGGTCTCTCGCCCGACCTTGCCAATGACCTCCTGGGCGTCCGTCGGGAGCAGCGAGACGTAGACATCGCCGCTGGGGAAGAGCGACTTGATGAACTCCTTGTTGCGCTTGGAGAGCCGATCAGCCTCTGAGTAGCTCATGTCCGTAAACTTGCGGCCGAGTGCCTCCCAGAGATGGCTGGTGCCGTCTGGAAGCAGCGGGGGCAGGAGCTCCGCAACGACCTCGTTTCGGAAGAGCCCGCGGTGCATCGCCATGAACAGGAATCGCACATAAGAGACCATCATTCCGACGCGCTCAGGCACGAGCCGAAACTCCGGCAGCACGATGAGTCCGCCGATCTCCGTCGGCCCCTCGTAGGAGTGCCCCAGCCGAAGCACCGTGTGGACGAAGTGCCGGTCAAGGGTGGGGCTGTATTTTTCCTCCACGATGACGTCGAGGAAGATGTACGGCGCATCGCGTCGCCCAAGCTGCGCGAGGATCTTGCTGGTGCCGACGATCCGCTGCGCCTGGAGGTCTTCGAGGACGAAGACATACTCCCGGCGGCGAGGGTCTTTCACGGCTCCGGAAAACGATCGCAGAGAGAGGTCGAGAATCTCCGCGACGGCCTCTGCGTCGTTGGGGAGGTTGACGGTGTTGAGGTGCCGCGCGAGCTCCATCATTTGCGGCGCATCGTCCGGCGTCGCACCTCGAATCACGTACGGAAACATCCGTTGAACGCTCCTCTCAAAACTCCCGCGCGCTGTCGATGAGGATGGTCACGGGGCCATCGTTGATGCTCTCCACCAGCATCTCCGCACGAAATACACCCGTCTCTACCATGACCCCACGAGTCCGGATGAGCGCCTCTACCCGGCGGTACAGGGCCTCCGCGCCGACTGGCTCCAGGGCTCGCTCGAAGGACGGCCGCCGACCTCTCCGTACATCACCGTAAAGAGTGAACTGCGAAACCAGCAGCACTGCTCCTCCCACGGTCGGCAGGTCGAGGCTCATCTTCCCCGCGGCATCTTCGAAGACGCGCAGGCCGACGATCTTGTCTGCGACATAAGTCGCCGCCGCCTCGTCATCACCAGCCCCGACGCCGAGGTACACTAGGAGCCCACCCGAGATCTCCCCGACGACCTGACCGCCGACCCGCACGCGCGCCTCGGCCACCCGCTGTGCGACCGCCCTCATCGTCCGCCACCCTGCACGGTCTTCGGTAGCTTGGCGTCCGGCGCGCGCACGTACGAGGGCTCCATCGCACCGTCGTCGCGGGTCGCGCGACCGGCCAGTACCTCGAGCGCTACGGATCGTCCCGACGGCGATCCGTGGGCTCGCGGCAGCACCACGAAGCGCTCGACTGCGGAAGCGGTAAGGCGCGCGACTGTGGCGGGCCCGAGGTCGCCGACCACCACCACGGTTTGATCGCCTGCGGCCGACAGGGCCCGCGCGCCAATCTCCTCCGGCGCTGCGTGCATGAGCGGGAGCCAGTCATCGGTCGTGGGAGGGTCGGCGAAACCTTGAGCGAAGAGCTCGTCGCGGCGACCGTCGATGCACACGAGCGTTCGCGCGCCGGGGGCTGCCGTCGCGCTCGCGAGCGCTTGCAATGAGCCGACGCCCCAGAGCGGCAGCCCCGTCGCGAGCTCGAGTCCGCGCACGGTGGCGAAACCCGCTCGGAGCCCGGTGAACGAGCCCGGTCCGCGTCCGATGGCGAGCGCGTCGAGTGCGTCGAGGGTGAGGCCTGCGAGGGCGAGCGTTTGTTCGATGAGCCCGAGGAGGTGTGCGGAGTGTCCCGTCGGGAGGCGACGGGTAATCTCCGCGAGGACGCAACCGTCATCGACGACGACGACAGAGGCGCAGGCAGTGCTGGTATCGAGGGCGAGCAGGCGCATGGGGCGAGCGCAGACTACCGCGAGGGGGAGGGCGCATCGCGCCACGAAATGACGCGCGGGTCGGTGGCGTGCGTAGCGGCGAAGGTGCGGAGTTGCGCCCGTCGGTAGCGCTGCGGTTCGCCGAGCCAGGCAGCGTTCCGGAGGTCGATTACGATCGGAACGCCTTCGCGCAAGGCCTCCTCGAGCCGCATCGTAGGGTCCGCGGGCCACGACCAGCCGGGGCACATGGGGCTCCAGCGCGGGCGAGGGCCGTCCCAGGAGCGGGGCCAGGTGCGGGCGAGGCGCGCGGTGAGGCGGATGGCAGCGCAGGGTTGGCCGGTGACGATGACGGCATTCGGGGGCACCGCATGAAGTCTCCCGGGCAGCCCTGCGATCAGGAGGCGAAGCGGGCGCTGCCGGGCTTCGAGGAAATGCCCTGCGAGCGGAAGTATTACCAGGGATGGTAAGATCCAGGCGAGGTGGTTTGCTCGGCGGACGAGGGTGCGGTCGAGCCACGCGGCGGCGGGCAGGGTGGTCGCGACGACGAACTCCGTCAGCAAGTAGCGCGGAGAGAAGGCGATGTCCTGGTAGCGGGAGAGAGCGAGTAGTCCGACGCTCGCGGGGATCACCATGGGCCACCAGCGCTCTCGCGGGTGCGCCCACCACGCGACGGTTGCCGCAAGCGCGACGGGGGACAGGGCGACGAGCCAAAGGGCGTAGCGGGAGAGGGCCTCTCCGGCAACGCGCGCCTCGTGGCGCTCCGCGGCCATGCCGCGCACCCAGCGAAGAATTGACGCCGGGTAGTCGGGGTTGCTCGCCCGGGCGAGGAGCAGCAGTGCGGTCGCAGTGGTCGCGAATCCAACGCCGAGCAAGAGTGCGTCCTGCCACCTCCGACGCTCTACGCCATGGACCGGCACGAGCAGCGCAGTGAGAAGGTGGAGCGCTGCCTGCTCTCGGAGCCCGAAGGCCAGACCCATCGCGGCGCCGGTGAGGAGGGCGTTGGGGGTCGGCGTCGTAGGCCCGCCTGCGCGGAGGACGAGCGCGAGCAAGACCATTGCGGTCGCGGGTCCATCCGTGAGTACGGCGTCCCGGGTGTGGGCGCCTGCGGGGGACAGTGCGACGAGCAGGCCTGCAATCCAGGCGGCGCGGCGTCCGAGGCCGATTCGGTCGGCGAGGGTGGCGACGAGGGGTGCAGCGAGGGCGGCGAGGGCGAGCCAGGCGTTGCGCAGAACGGACTCCAGCGACCACGGCGAGGCTCCGAGCGCGAGCGCGAGACGCGTCGCGAGGTGGCAGGCCAGGACGAAGAGCGGTCGGCCGAGGAGGAGACCGCCGACGCGGCCGTGGAGGGATTGTTCGACGTAACCGAGGCTGTCCCAATAAAGCGCCGCACGTGGTCCGATAGCGAGGGACGCAGACACCGCGAGGGACCAGAGGGCGAGGTGCCGAGTGCGCGAGGAGGTTGACGCGTTCTCCGCCGCGCTGGCACGATCGAATCGGATCACCGGAAACGCGAGGCGAATGCGATGTTCAATGAAACCCTGCGGGAAATCGTCGAGGGAACCGAAGGCGGAGTCGCCGGGCTGCTCATGGGGTTCGACGGTATCCCCGTCGATAGCTGGACGCGAGAGGACAGTGAACTCGACATTACCACCGTCGGTATGGAGCTTTCGATGGTCTTGAAGGACATCCGCCGTGCTGCGGAGCAACTTGAGACCGGCGGCGCTCACGAGGTGGCGATCCAGGCGGAGAAGCTCACGACGGTGGTGCGCATGCTCAACGGCGACTACTTCGTCGCGCTGGCGCTCTCACCCGATGGCAACATCGGCAAGGGGCGCTTCCTTCTGCGTATCGCTGCGCCGAAGTTCATCGACGCACTGAGCTGAGCCCGACGTGTCTGCGCCGCGATGGAGCGTGCTCGTCTTGCACGGTCCAAACCTCAACCTTCTCGGTGTCCGCGAACCAGAAATTTACGGTCACTCCACGCTCGCGGAGATTGACCTTGCGATCGTGCACGAGGGTGCTCTGCGTGGCGCGACCGTCACGTGCTTTCAGTCCAACCACGAGGGGGCGCTCATCGACCGGCTCCACGCGGCGCGCGGCGTGGCCGACGGCGTGGTGCTCAACGCCGGCGGGCTTACGCACACCAGCGTCGCGCTTCTCGACGCGCTCCGGGCCTGCGCGCTTCCGACGGTCGAGTGTCATCTGAGCAATCCCGCAGCGCGCGAGCCATTCCGTCGCCGTTCGCGGGTGGCGCCGGCGTGCCTCGGCTCGGTCTCCGGCTTCGGCGCGATGAGCTACACGCTGGCGATCCAGGGTCTCATCGCGCACCTTGAACGACGGCTCCACTCCGGTGGTGACCGAGAGACGACCTCATGAATATCGACCTCATCCAGATGAAGCGCCTCATGCGCGCGATGCGCCGTTACGACCTCGATGAGGTGGAACTCCATGAGGGCACTGAATCCATTGTGCTCCGCCGTTCGCCGCGCGGCGGGGACATCAACGCGACCGGGTTGGTACCCATTAGTTTGTCGAGACCGAGCCAGTTTCCGATGGATACCGGGGCGCGGGCGGCAGCTTCGGGTGTGCCCGTGGCTGTGCCCATCGACCCCGACCTGTTGACCGTGACCGCTCCGCTTATCGGAACCTTCTACCGGTCGGCATCGCCACAATCGCGTCCCTTCATCGAGGTCGGCAGCACGGTCCAGACGGGCACGGTGCTCTGCATCATCGAGGCGATGAAGTTGATGAACGAGATCGAGGCCGAGGCTGCTGGAACCGTAGTGGAAGTGCTCGTCGAGAACGGGCGCGCGGTCGAGTTCGGCGAAGCGCTGTTCCGCCTGCGACCGTCGAGGTGATGTGTTTCGCAAGGTACTGATCGCCAACCGCGGCGAGATCGCGGTGCGGGTCATTCGGGCGTGCAAGGAGCTCGGCATGCGCACCGTGGCGGTGCACTCGCAGTGCGACGTCGATGCACTCCACGTTCGGCTTGCGGACGAGGCCGTGTGCATCGGCCCTCCGGCGGCGAGCCGGTCGTACCTGCACATCCCGGCCCTTGTCGCAGCAGCGGAGATCACCGGTGCCGACGCGATCCACCCGGGCTACGGATTCCTGTCCGAGAGCGCGGCCTTCGCGGAGGTGTGCCGTCGCTGTCAGATCACGTTCATCGGACCGTCGCCAGAGGCGATGCGCGCCTGGGGAGACAAGGTCTCTGCGCGAGCGCAGGCCCGCCGCTTCGGGATCCCGCTTCTCCCGGGCACTGACACCCTCGCCGACCTGCCGGCCGCTCTGGCCGCAGCCCAAACGCTGGGCTTCCCGCTGATGCTCAAGGCCAGCGGTGGCGGCGGTGGCAGGGGACTCAAGGTCGTGCGTGACGAGCTGGCGCTGACCCGCGCGTTCGACAGCGCCCGGGCCGAAGCTCAGGCGGGGTTCGGCAACCCCGAGTTGTTTCTCGAACGCTTCATTGAGCGTCCGCGGCACATTGAGTTGCAGATCATCGCCGACCATCACGGCCACGTCTCCTGCGTGGGCGAGCGCGAGTGCAGCATCCAACGGCGGCACCAGAAGCTGCTGGAGGAGTCCTCGCCGGGGCTGCTCGGCGGGGCGGCGCACGGTCGGCTCATCGAGGTCGCGGTCGAGGCGTTACGTGAGACCGGCTACCGGTCGCTCGGTACGCTGGAGTTCATCGTGGACGAGCAGGGCGGGGCGTACTTCCTGGAGATGAACACCCGAGTTCAGGTCGAGCACCCTGTGACTGAGATGGTGACTGGGCTCGACCTCGTCGCAGAGCAGATCTTGGTGGCCGCTGGCGGCAGGCTTACGGTCCCCGTAAAACCGTTGGCACCGCGCGGGCACGCGATCGAGTGCCGCATCAACGCTGAAGATCCAGTGACCTTCGCGCCGTCGCCGGGTCGCATTACGGAGTACCACCCGCCTGGCGGTACGGGGGTCCGGGTGGATGGCGGAGTCTATGGCGGCTGCACTGTGCCGCCGCACTACGACTCGTTGCTTGCGAAGGTTATTGTGCACGCTGCGACCCGCCCGCAAGCGATTGCGCGCATGCGCCGGGCGCTCGACGAGTTCATCGTCGAGGGGGTGCGCACGAACCTGGCCCTTCACCGTCGAATCATCGAGCATCCG
>CANJUR010000003.1 GCA_947477565.1 Deltaproteobacteria bacterium | reverse complement strand
GACGGGCGCTTCCGCGACGGGCGCTTCCGCGACGGGCGCTTCCGCGACGGGCGCTTCCGCGACGGGCGCTTCCGCGACGGGCGCTTCCGCGACGGGCGCTTCCGCGACGGGCGCTTGAGCGTCGAAATGCACATCCCCGTCGTCAGGTACGTCGATCTCTTCGTCGGCGTCAGAGCTCAGGTGAACGATCTCATCTTCAGCCGATGAGGAGTCGTTCGTGATCGGTGCCTCGGTCGCCGACACCGCTTCGACCGCGGATGAGTTCGCCTCGAAGAATGCGAGGACGGCCGGGTGGTCCGCGGCGACGTCGCGCAGTCGCCGGAAGAAGGTCTCCGCGCGTGCGGGGTCGTTGCGCACACGCCAGTGCGTCATGCCCGCCTGAACCAACAGGCCGACGTCCTCGCCGTCTGCCGCGCGCGCACCGATCTGTGCCTCGTAGAACTCCGCGAGGTCGTCCCAGCGCTCGCGCTCCGTGAGAATCGCCACGATGAAACGTCGCGCCGGGGCGTTGCCCGGATCGAGTTCGAGGATGTGCCGATAGAGGCGCTCGGCGGCGGCGATGTCATTGCGACGCGCGGCGTGGGTGCGGGCCGCACGAAAGAGAAGATCAACCCTGGCACCGACAGGCTCGACGGCCTCGGCGGAGCGCTCGAGGTGCGCCGCGAGATCGTCCCACCGGGCGCCCCGTCGACGAAGAACGCGCTCGAAAAGCAGAGCCGCGCGGAGGTTGCCCGGATCGATGGAGAGCGCGGACTCGAAGATCGCGTCGGCCTCCTTCTCGCGGCCCTTGGGCTTGTACTGGAGCACCACCGCGGCGGCGCTCACGAGGTGCGACGCGACCATCGCCGGGTCTGCCGAGCCCTCTTCTGCGTTCTTCTTAAAGGCCCCGGTGATGTCCTTCCAGCGGGCCTTCTTGGAGTTGAGCCGCTCGCGCATCTCCGCCGCCTCGGGGTCGTCGCCGTCGGACAGCACCGAGTCGAGCGTCGCGAGCGCCGACTTGTCATCGAGAAGCTCCTCCTCGAGGTAACGGGCGCGCTCTCGCAGCAGAGCCCCGCGCGTCGCCGCATCGGGCGCCACCGCGGACTCGATGGACAACATCGCCGCGACCGCCTCGGCCTCGCCGCGATCGTGCAGCCGATGTCGTGTCTCCGCGAGAAGCGCGCGGCCCTCGTCGCCCGCCTCTCCGAGCTCATCGCCCGCCGCTAGCTCCTCGAGCATCGCCCACGCATTAGCGCTCTCGGGATCATCCAGGAGTGAGCCGAGCAGCCTGCGAACATTGTCTACGCTCATCGCGTGTGGTTCTCCGATGCGCCGTCCAGAGGGAGAGGGAAGTCTTCTTCAGGAGCGATGAAGGGCAGATTTCACAGCGTTGTCGGAGCTTCCCGACCGTCCGCGCGAAGTCGTCTTCAGTCCTGATGACAGATCACGATAGAGCAGCGCGCGCGCGTGTCGCAAGCCGCAATCGTGGTCGAGTTTCTGGCAGCGGCAGAAGATCCGCGGACACGCTCACGACCGTCGGCGAGGCTTTGCAGCCTTCTTGACGTCGATACCGCTCCGTTGCTAGCGGGCATTGGCGAAGTTGTTGAGGCCGTGCGGACGCGCTGACAGGGCGAGTTCACCACGTCTGCGTCGCTCGTGGAGCGGCGTTCATCGAGGTCGCGGCGGAATTCTGGTCTGGCCCGCGCGCTGCTCTGCATCGACGTGGAATCAGCAGGCCGTGGGTAGACAATTCTTGAGGAGGCTTTGGCCATGACGCGAGTCGGCGTGTTGTTCGGTGGAATCTCCGCAGAGCGCGATGTGTCTCTTCGATCGGGCGAGGCGGTGGTGCAGGCGCTGCGGTCGCGCGGTCACGAAGTGGTGCCGATCGTCGTGGGGCGCGACATCGATCAAGTGTTGCGCGGCGCCAACATCGACGTGGCCTTTCTCGCATTGCATGGCCGCTTCGGTGAAGACGGAGCCATCCAGGGCGTCCTCGAATGGCTCGGCATCCCGTACACCGGCTCCGGCGTTCTCGCCTCCGCGCTCGCGCTCGACAAGCTCAAGGCGAAGGAACTCTTCCGCCTCCATAACGTCCCGACCCCGCCGTACTACGACCTCACCGGCCCGGTCTCCGACGCCCAGATCGAAGACCGCCACGGCTCCTTTGGCTTCCCGGTAATGGTAAAGCCCCGCCGCGAGGGCTCGTCCATCGGCGTCTCGCGCGCCACCAGCCCGACGGAGCTTCGCGCGGCCGTCGATGAGGCCCTGCGCCACGACGACGGCGTCCTCGTCGAACGCTACATCCGCGCCCGCGAAGTGCACGTCGCCATCCTCGGCGACCGCGTGCTCGGCGCCATCGAGGTGGTGCCCAGGCGCGCCTTCTACGATTACGAAGCCAAGTACTCCAGGGGCCTCTGCGAGTACTACTTTCCCGCGCGCCTCGCCCCCACCCGCTACCAGGGGGTGCTGCGTCTCGCCGAGCGCGCCCACCATGCTCTGGGCTGCACCGGCGCCACCCGCGTGAACGTCCTCGCGACGGAAGGTGAGAACGAATACGTCCTCGAAGTGAACACCCTCCCAGGGCTCACCGCGACCTCGCTCCTCCCCAAGATCGCCGCCGGCGCCGGGCTCGATTTTCCTTCTCTCTGCGAGGAAATTCTCCGCGGCGCGCGCCTTCACAGCCGCGCCGGCGTCGACCGCAGCGTGGCCCGCGAGGCCGACGTCGGGGCCATCACCCGCGACCTCGGCGACGCGTAGCACCCTCCCCCTCACCTCACGCCGCGCTGCGCTCCGCGACCACCGTCGGCTCCGTGAGCGACCGGGCGAGCGAGCGCCGCGCGCGATGCAGCCGGGACATCACCGTGCCCATCGGGCAGCCCATGCAGTCCGCGATGTCGCGGTAGGACATCTCCCCAAGATCGGCCATCACCACCACCTCGCGAAACTCCGTCGGCAACTGGTCGAGCGCCTGCCGCAGCTTTGGGCCAAACCCGCTGCGCTGGATGCCGCCGTCCGGTGCGCCAACCGCCTCCTGGGCGTCCGTCAGAGTCATCATCGCGAGGCCCGCCTCCCCCGCCCGGTCGCGCGCCAAACGCTCGCGCCGCGCCCGCCGGTAGCCCGTGATGTACACGTTGATCTGGATGCGGTGCAGCCACCCGCGGAGGTTGGTCCCCGCGGTGAAGCGCTCCCACGACTGCCACGCCAGCAGCATCGTGTCCTGCACCAGGTCGTCGGCCGTGTCGCCCGCACCGGTCAGCCTCCGCGCCGAAGCGTACAGGCCGTCGATCAACGGCGACGTCTCGTTCATGAAGTGCGCCCTGCGTCCGCTTTGGAGGTTCATGGCGAGAGGCTTCTTCAACTCTCGCGCCAACACACGATCAAGCTGATTCTCTAGGCATTTTCACCGAGAGTCCGTTGCCCCGCAGTCTCCGCCAACTGCCACCGCGGCGGCGGGGCGCAGCGCCGGTCGGACAAATCGTCAATCGGTTTCGAGCGTCGTCGCGAGAAGGTCGGCGATCTCCGATGCGAGAACTCCCCTCGACGCACCCCGCAGGGCCGCGATGCGCTCGCCCGCTCGGCCGTGCGCGTGCACCGCAGACGCAAGACGGCTGCGCACCATCCTCGGCCCGTCTCCGTTGCGCTCGGCCAACCGTGCGGCGAGGGCTCCTGCCAGGACGTCACCCGTCCCGCCGACCCCCAGCGTCGGAGTCATGTACGGCATCACCCACGACGACTCCGCGTCGCTGATCACCGTGCCAGGCCCCTTGAGCACCACCCACGCGTTGAACATCGCCGCCGCCCGCCGGGCGCTCGCGACGCGATCGTCGTTGATGGTCTTCGTGTCGACCCCGAGCAGTCGCGACATCTCCAGCGGGTGCGGCGTCAACACCCACGCGCGCCCCGCGGCCGCCACCTGCCCCAGCGCCCCCAGGTGCCACAACCCATCCGCGTCGATCACCAACGGAACCTCGCAGCTCCGTAGCACCGTCTCGACGATCCACGCCGCGGTCTCGTCTCGCCCGAGGCCCGGCCCCAGCACCACCGCGTCGGCCTTTTGCACCAGCTCTCGCAGCAACTCCGCGCACGCTTCGGCCTCGCCGGGCAGCGTCGTCACCATCGTCTCTGCCAGGTGCGCGGCAGTCGCGGCGTCCGTCGTCGCAACCTTCACCAGCCCGGCCCCCATCCGGTGAGCCCCGCGCGCGGCGAGCACCGCGGCACCGGTCATTCCGAGTCGTCCGCCAATCACCAGCACCCGCCCGGCATCCCCCTTGTGCGCGTCCGGGCGGCGCGGCGGCGTGCGCGGCGCGGTCGATTCCAGCCAGCACTTCGATCGCGCAACCCAACGCGGAACCGGCACCCCGAGCGTCGCCAACACCACCTCGCCCGCAAGAACGCGCCCCGGCCCGGTGTGCAGCCCCACTTTCTGCGCCGCGAAAGTCACCGTCACGTCTGCCCGAAACGCCGCCCCGTCGCCGACCACCGCGCCCCGTTCGGCATCAACACCGGATGGCACGTCGAGCGCCACGCGCAACACGTCCTCCCGGGCGTTGGCCGCCAGCACCCACGTCGCCGCTGCGCCCGTGAGCGCCCGTGACAACCCCGTCCCGAAGAGACCGTCGACGATGCAGTCGCAGTCGCCCAGGGCCCGCGCCGCCGCGTGCGCATCGTCCGCCGCCACCCTCATCGCGATGCCGCACGCCGACGCCGCGCCGCGCATCACCGCCGCGTCGCCAGTGAGCGCCGCCGGATCACCCACACACCACGCCACGATCGTCGCGTCCGGGAGGTGCAGCCGCAGGTGTCGCGCGACCACCAGGCCGTCGCCGCCGTTGTTTCCCGGACCCACCAGCACCGCCACGTTGCGCAGCGGCCGCTCGCGGGTGCGCTGCAGAATCGCCTCCGCCGCGCCGCGCCCCGCGTTCTCCATCAGCAGAACACCCGGCACCCCCAGCGCCATCAGTGCCTTGTCGATGCTGCGCACCTCGTCGCAGGTGAGGAGGCGCTCGTGCGCGAGGCCGTCGTCGATGCTCATCGCTCCAGCACTACCACCGCCGCTGCAAAGCCCGCGTCGTGCGTGATCGAGAGGAAGCTCCCGGTGACCCCCAGCGCCTCGACCCGCGCCCGCGCCACCCCGTGCCACCGAAGCGTCGGAGCGCCCGGCCGCGCGGCGAGCACCTCCGCGTGGTGCCAGTGGATTCCCGCAGGAACCCCCAGCGCCTTGCTCGCCGCCTCCTTCGCGGCGATGCGCCCGGCAAGCCACTCGATCACCCGAGGCTCGCTGGTCATCATCGCCCGACGCTCGTCCTCGCCGAGCACCCGCGCGGCGATGCGCTCGCCCCAGCGTCGCCACATCCGCTCGACGCGGGGCAACGCCACCACGTCGATGCCGAGGCCCACAATCACGCCCGCGCCCGCCCCCGGTCCATCGCGTCGCGCATCGCACGCACCGCGCCCGCAAGGCCCATCATCACGGCGTCCGCGATGATCGCGTGGCCGATGTTTAGCTCCTCCACCGCCGCAATCGCCGCGATGCCGCCCACGTTCGCCACGTTGAGCCCGTGCCCCGCCGCCACCCGCATCCCCGCATCCCGCGCCCGCGCAGCGCCGCGCTCGAGCGCCGCCAGCGCCTCCCGCCGGTGCGCTCCCACCGCGTCGGCGTAGTCGCCCGTGTGCAGTTCGATCTGCTCCGCGCCCAGCGCCGCCGCGGCGTCGATCTGCGCGTCGTCCGCCGCGATGAAGAGCGACACCCGGATGCCCGCCGCGCGCAGCGGAACGATCACCCGCGCCAGCGCCGACCGCTGCCCCGCCGCGTCGAGGCCCCCTTCCGTCGTGCGCTCCTCGCGCCGCTCGGGCACCAGCGTCACGTGGTCGGGCCGCACCGCCAACGCAATCGCGAGGCCGTCGTCGGTCGCCGCCATCTCCAGGTTGTACGTGCCGCGAACGACCTCCCTGATCACCCGAACGTCGCGCTCCTGGATGTGTCTGCGGTCTTCCCGGAGGTGCACCGTGATGCCATCCGCGCCTGCGCGCTCGCAGGCCAGCGCGGCCTCCACGGGGTCTGGGTACCGTGTGCCGCGCGCCTGTCGGAGCGTGGCGACGTGATCGACGTTGACGTGCAGCGCGAGGCTCATCCGCGCAGCGCCCCCCGCGCGATGACCAGCCGTTGAATCTCGCTCGTCCCCTCGTAGATCATCGTCGCCCGCGAGTCTCGCATCCGTCTCTCCACCGCGAACTCTCGCGTGTACCCGTAGCCCCCGTGCACCTGCACCGCGCGGTTGCACACCCGCCACGCCGTCTCCGACGCGTTCAGCTTGGCCATCGCTGCCTCCTGCGCGAAGGGCCGCCCGGACTCCTTCAGCCACGCCGCACGCAGCACCAGCCAGCGCGCCGCGTCGAGCTCCGCATGGCTGTCCGCCAGCATCCACTGCACCGCCTGAAACTCCGCGATGGCCTTCCCGAACTGCTGCCGCTCGGTGGCGTAGCGCCGCGCATCTCCGAGGGCTCCCTCCCCGATGCCCAGCGCCTGCGCGCCGATGCCCACCCGCCCGCCGTCGAGGGCCATCATCGCGATCTTGAACCCGCCGCACTCCACGCCCAGCAGCGCGCTCGCGGGCACCGTGCACTCCTCGAAGACCAGCGGAACCGTCGCCGAAGCGCGGATGCCCATCTTGTCCTCGTGCTTGCCCACGCGCAGCCCCGGGGTGCCGCCCTCCACAAGAAACGCCGACAGCCCCGCGGTGCCTTTCCCCCCCGTGCGCGCCCACACCACGAAGACGCCCGCGCGGTCGCCGGAGGTGATCCACTGCTTGTCGCCGTTGATCACCCAGGTGTCCCCGTGGCGCACCGCCGTCGTGCGCATCGCCCCCGGGTCGCTGCCCGCGCCCGTCTCGCTCAGCGCGAAAGACCCGGCGACGTACTCGCCCCCCACCAGCCGCGGGACGTACGTCTCGCGCTGCTCCGCGGTGCCAAACTCCGTGATCACCTCGGAGACCATGTTGGTCACCGCCATGGTCACCGCCGTCGCCGCGCAACCGCGGGCGATCTCGCGCATCGCGAGCGCGTAGGACACCACTCCGGCCTCGGATCCGCCGAGCGCCGCGGGGACGTTGACCCCCATCAGCCCAAGCTCGGCCATCTCCTTGAGCACCTCCGCAGGGATGCGCTCGGCGCGCTCGAACTCCGCCGCCCGCGGGCGCAACACCCGGTCGCTGAAGGCCCGCGCGGTCTCGCGCACCATCGCCTGCGTCTCGTTCAGTTCGAAGTCCATGAAGCCTCTACTTCCGTCTACGGGATGGTGACAGTGGTCCGCGCGTACCATGATCCGGGCGTCGGGAGACGGAGCGCCTGCACCTCGCGGAGCACGCAGTCCGTCATCGCCGTCGCCTCGCTCGAGGACAGCGCTGCCCCGGCGGCGGCGACGCTCCCGTTGGGGGCCACGTAGAGCGTCACCTGCAGGGGGCTGTGGTCGTTGCGGCGACACGTCGCGAGGGCCGTGCGGCGCGCGCGCAAGGCGGCCTCCACCCGCTGTGCGCCCCACGCCGTGGCGGGCCGACGGTCGGGTCCGCCGTCCATCTCGAGGGCGTAGGTGACCTCCGCTTCGCCGCCGCAGGGTGCGTCAAAGCGCAGCGCGCTCGCGGCCTCGACCATGCATCGCTCCGTCGCGCGGTCGCCCAGCGTCGAGCGCGCCGGAATCGCCCACCGCACAGCGCCCCCATCGCCCACGCGCAGCCGCAACTCGATGCGTCCTGCGAGCACCGGGAGCGCCTCCACCCGGTTCGTGTAGCAGGCCATCAGGGTGGCCTCGGCGTCGCGCATCACGCGGCGCACGTTGCCTCCGGCGATGGTGCCTAGCTGGCCCTCGATGGACATGCCGTGATGGTCGCCGCACGGGGACGACGACGGCGGCGGCGCAGAACGGTCCGCCTGCGGGGACGGCGGCGGAGCGACCGGGGTGGTGGGCTGCGCCGGGACGCCGCCGCACGCGCTCACCAGGAGAATCAGGGACAGGGATCTCGCTCGCATTGGGGTCGCGGAGTCTGCCAGAGTCATCGGGTGAGGTCATCGGTGGTGCTCCCCGGAGGCGAGCGTCGCGCGCTTCCCCCGACGACGGCCGACGACTCAATCCTGGCGTGCAGGATGGCATCGTCGTCGACCGACGGAGCGATCCTGCGCGTCAGGGTCGCACCCGAGGCTCTCTTCGCCGCTCTCTTTCAGCACAAGGTGCTTGCTACGGCCGGGTCGGCGGGCGTTACCGTTGGCGGGAAGGGAGTCTCGACACCAATGCCAGCACCATATCTCGCCTCCGACGCCACCCTCGACGACCTACGCAACGACCTCGTCTACCTCCGCCATCGGTTGCGTCGCGACAAACGCGCGGCCGACCTGGCCAGGCCCGTCGGCGCGCTGATCGACCAGTGGGGGGCGGTGCACTCGAAGCAGCTCGCGCTCTGGGACGCGCAGACCGAAGCCCAGGGCGACATCGTCCAGGCCGACGAGTCCCTCGATTCGCGGGTGGACGCCGTTGATAACGACGCGCGCCATCTCGTGGGCGGCGATCGCGAAGACCCCCGGTATCGGTTGTACTTCGTGGGGAACGCGTTTGACCTCAAGCGCCCGGTGCTCGGCGACGAGCTCGTCACCCTTCGTGCCTGGCAAGAACACCTCGCCACGGACGACGCCCCGGTGCTGCGCTCGCACCGGAAGGCCCTGGCGGCGGAGCTCGCGGCCGCCGACGCGGCGGTGAAGGCGCGCGACGTGGCCGGCGCGAAGAACGCCGCCTTTCGCGCCACCGGCGAATTCGCAAAGTACGTGCAGAAGATCCACGTCACGCGCGACCGGGTGTGGAGCGAACTGGACACGCGGCGCACCGCGCTCCCGCCGGGGACGGCGCGCGACTGGGCGAGCGGGTTCTTTCGTCCGCGCCCGGAGCGCGCGCCGAGCGCGGAGGAGTTGAGCGCCCGCGTCGCCGCCCGGGAGGAGCACCGCGCCCTCGCGCAGCAGCGCAAGGAGGCCGCGCAGAAGCTCCGTGAGGCCCAGAAGGTGGTCTCCACGCTCAAGAAGAAGAAGCCCGCGTAGAGCCGCCACCGCCTGCGCGCGGCGCGTCGGCTCAGCGAGTCATCGTCCCGAATAAATCCTTTGATTCCATAGACTCCCGCGGGATGACCTCGCAGTCGGCGCGAGCGTCCCCGGAGCCCCTTGCGCCGCCCTCGCCCATCAGTGGAAGTCATGCGACGGCGGCAGCGCCAGCGCCGCGATGTCTGCCGTGAGCGCCACCGCTTCGGCGCGAATCGCCTTCACGCTGAGCACGCCCTCCTGGTGCTGCACCACCCCGTAGATCTTCAGCACCCCGGCGGTCACCAGGAGCGCCCGCTGCTCGTCGTAGAGCGCCGGCGCAACGATGGCGTTGATGACCCCGCCTTCGTCCTCCAGGGTCAGGAAGAAGAAGCCCTTCGCGCTCCCCGGGCGCTGGCGGGTGATCACAATTCCGGCCACCAGCACCGGGCTCCCATGGCGGGCGCTGGGGAGCTCCGCGGACGAGAGCGCCCCTTCCCGCCGCAGCGCCGCCCGCGCAAACGACATCGGGTGCGGACCCACCGTGACCCCGCTCGCAGCGAGGTCTGCCGCGACGCGCTCGGTCAGGCCCATGGGCCGTATCGGGGACTCTTCCCGTTCCGCCACGCCGCCGTCGAAGAGCCCGTGCGGCATCGCCTCGAGCGCGCGCACCTGCCAGAGGGCCTCGCGCCGATGCCACGGTCGCTCGCGGTCGGTGAAGCGCAGCGCGCCCAGCTCGGCGAGCGTCTCCAGCTCCGCCCGGTCGGGGGATGTGCGCCGACGGAAATCCTCCAGGGAGGTGAAGGCCGCCGACGCCCGCGCGGCCTCGATCGCGCGCCCGGTGGACTCGCGCAGCCCGCCCACGAAGCGCAGCCCGAGCCGCAGCCGCTGCGCCCGCGGATCGCCTTCGCGGGAGCAGTTCCAGTGCGAGCGGGTGACGTCGATGGGGAGCACCGTGACCCCGTGGCGCTGCGCATCCCGGATGAGCGTCGCCGGGTGATAGAAGCCCATCGGCCAGTGGTTGAGCAGCCCCCCGGTGAAGGTCGCCGGGTAGTGCGCGCGGAGGTACGCGCTCGCGTAGGCCAGCAGCGCGAAGCTCGCGCTGTGCGACTCCGGGAAGCCGTACTCCGCGAAGGAAGTGATGCCCCGGATGATCTGCTCCTGGTCTTCCGCGGCGTAGTGGTTGCGGGTCATGCCGGCGCGCAGACGATCGACGATGCGCGCCATCTTCGCGGCGCTGCGCCTCGACCCCATGGCGCGGCGCAACTCTTCGGCCTCGCCGCCGGTGAAGTCCGCGGCGACCATCGAGACGCGCATGAGCTGCTCCTGAAACAGCGGGATACCCAGTGTTCGTCGGAGCACGGGCTCCAGGTCCGGGTGCGGGTACGTCACGGGCTCGCGGCCCGCACGGCGCGCGAGGTACGGGTGCACCATCTTCCCTACGATGGGCCCCGGGCGAATCAGCGCGACCTCCACCACCAGGTCGTAAAACGTCGTCGGCCTGATGCGCGGGAGCGTCGCCATCTGCGCCCGCGACTCGATCTGAAACACCCCGACGGTGTCCGCCGCCTGGATCATCGCGTACGTCCGCGGGTCGTTTGCGGGCACCGAGGCGATGGTGGTCTCCGGTCCGCCGTCGATGGTGCGCACGTTGTGGAAGACCTCCTCGAGCACGGCCATCATCCCGAGTCCCAGGAGGTCGATCTTCAGGATACCCAGGGATGCGCAGTCGTCCTTGTCCCACTGGATCACCCGCCGCCCCGCCATCGCCGCGGGCTCCACGGGCACCACGTGGTCGAGGCGTCCGTGCGCGATCACCATGCCGCCGGAGTGCTGCCCGAGGTGCCGCGGGAGGTCCTCGATCTGCCGCCCCATCTCGAGCCAGAGTCCCACGCGCCGGTCGGTCAGATCGAGGCCCGCTGCTGCGACGCGCTCGGCTTGCGTCTCGGGCGGCGCGCCGTGCAGGTGGTGCAGCTGCCGGGAGACCTTCGCGAGCAGGTCTTCGGGCATCCCGAGCGCGCGCCCCACCTCGCGCATCGCGCTGCGCGCCCGGTAGGTGATCACGTTGGCCGTCATGGCCGCGCCGTGCTCGCCGTACTTCGCGTAGACGTACTGGATCACCCGCTCGCGCTGCTCGCCGCTCGGCAGGTCGAGGTCGATGTCCGGCCACTCGCCGCGCTCCTCGGAGAGAAAGCGCTCGAAGAGGAGTTCCATCTCCACCGGGTCTACGGCGGTGATGCCGAGCACATAGCAGACCGCGCTGTTGGCCGCGGAGCCTCTGCCCTGCACGAGGATTCCGCTCGCCCTGCAGAACTCCACGATGTCCCACACGATGAGGAAATAGCCTGCGAAGCGTAGGCGTTCGATGAGCGCCAGCTCCTTGCGAATCTGCGCCCAGGCTCGCGGATGGTCTGGGCGGTAGCGCTCGCGGGCCCGGGTCAGGGCGAGTTCGTGCAGGTGCGCGCCGGCCTCTTCCGGAGAGAGGGTGCCGTAGTCCGGGAGCTTGTATCCGAGGTCTTCCAGCGTGAACGCGCACCGCTCTGCGAGGCGCTCTGCGTCGCGCAGCGCCGCCGGGAGGTCACGAAACCGACGCCGGGTGACCTCCGCGGCGTGCAGGTGCCACCCGTGGTGGGGCAGCAGCAACCGCCCCGCGCGCTCGATGGTGGTGTGCTCGCGAATGCACGTGAACACGTCGTGCAGCAGGGCGTTCTCTTCTCGCGCGTACCGAACATCCCCGGTGGCGACGGTGCGTATGCCGACGTGCCGCGCGAGCGCGACGAGGCGCTGTGTGCGCCGCTCCTCCGGGCGGTGCTCGTGGCGGGTGAGTTCGATGACGGTGTCGTCGCGCCCGAAGAGTCCGACCAGCGCCTCGGCCCAGCGAAGCACGGCGTCGCGATCGAACCGGCGGTGTGCCATCGCGGCGAGCGGGGCGTCGGCGGCGGTGAGCATCGCCACGAGGCCGCCGCGGTGTGCGGCGACGTCTGCGCGGGTGACTGCGGCGAGGCCCTCTCGCGCCTGCGATTTGGTGATGCTGGCCTTGGCGATGGTGACGAGCGCGCAGAGGTTTTGGTAGCCCGCGCGGCTGGTCACGAGCAGGCAGAGGCGGCCGTCGAGGTCGGCGTCGCGCACCGCCAGGCTCACCCCGAAGATCGGCCGCACGCCATGTTCGCGGGCGGCGGCCTGGAAGCGCGGCGCTCCGCTGACGCCGTCGCGATCGAGCAGCGCCACCGCGGGCAGCCCGAGCTCTGCTGCCCGGATGACCAGCGCCTCCGGGTCCGACGACCCCCGCAGGAAGCTGAACGCGCTGCTGGCATGGAGTTCGGGCAGCACCATGCGAGACGGTACTGCTCATCCGATCAGTGATGCAATCAGGCTCGCCGATGTTTTGGGTCGAGGGCTGCGAGCACGCCGGTGAGTTCGCCCGGCTGTATCAGCCGCCTGCCCAGTCGATGCAATCGACGTCGGTGTGGAGGTTGTTCACGGGGAGGTCGAGGATGAGCGAGCGCACGAACATCCGTCCGCCGTTGGGGATATTTTCGCAGCGGCCGTTGGTGTACTGCCGCACTTCACGGGCGCGCAGGTTACGAATCTCGATGCGCATCCGGGTGCCGATGGGGGCGGTGCGTTGCAGCTGCTGGAAGACCACCTGGCCCTCGTAGGCGAGGTAGCTCCGCTGGGCGCTCCAGGTCGGCGCGGTGACGATGCCCGAGAGGGTCGAGACGAAGAACGGCCGGGTGCCGGCGCGCGTCCGTGCGAGGTCGATGGTGTCCCCGGTGGCGGGTCCGCCGTTGTTGAGGAAGTCGTAGAAGCGCAGGGCCACCATGGCGGTTTCCGTGTCTTCCACGAACACGAAGAGCGAGCCGTCTTCGGGCCGGTAGCACTGCATCGACCAGTTGAAGCGGATGGTCTCGAGGTTGAGCATCGGCCCTGTGCTCGTCGGCGAAACGGGGTCGCTGCACAGGCCCGTTCCGGAGTTGCCGAGGTCCGTCGGTACGGGGTTTCCAGCGTCCCTGGGAGGCGTGACGCCCGCGTCGAGGACCGGGGTTCCGGCATCCCTGGGAGGCGTGACGCCCGCGTCGAGGACCGGGGTTCCGGCATCCCTGGGAGGCGTGACGCCCGCGTCGAGGACCGGGGTTCCGGCATCCCGTGGGGCGTCCGCGGTGGCGCACTGCGCGACGTATCCGGCCTCGCGGTAGCAGTCATCGTCTGCGTCGCAGGTGCAGCGGGCTTCGCCGGGCCAGCACCAGCGGATGTCGCCGGCGGCGTTACGGGGTTCGTTGTTGCGATCGAGGGTGACGGGCTCATAGACGCAGCCCGCATCGGTGACCGCGGGGCCGTTGTCCACGGCCGGGACACCGCGATCGGAGGGGATCACGACGTCCGGGCCGGGGGTCGCGGCCGCGTCGGGCACCGCTGCGTTGTCTGAGCAACCGAGGGCGAGGAGCGCCGTCGAGAAGATCGAAAGGGGGAGGCGCTGGCGGGAATTCAAGATGGAGCGAGAGATATCGTATCTGCCCAGCCCGTCAACGGGGGTACTGGGCTGGGTGGACGTTCAGCGCAGTCCGGTGCAGTTCTGCGTGGCGCCGGTCACGGAGGTGCTGAAGAGCACGCCCGCGATGCCGCCGAAGCCCTCGTGGAAGGCCACGCCGCTGCACATTGCCCGTGGGGACACCTCGTTTGCGCGGAAGGTCAGTTCGCCCATGCTCGTCCAGAGCGTGAAGGGCTCTTCGTCGCGCACTTCGAGGCGAAACGTGCTGGTGCTCAGCGCCACGCAGGGGATGTCCACGAACGCGTTGCTCCAGGTGGCGCCCGCGCGCGGGGCTTCCCACGAATCGGTCTCCGAGGTGGTGCGCCAGCGCGGCGAGGTCGTGGTGCTCGGCGAGTACATCAGCGCGTACATGTCCGGCCCCTCCCAGCGCCCGAGGAACCAGTTTGTCGCAGACCCGCACTGCGCCGAGACCACATTGCGGAAGGCCTCGCCCACGGCCTGATCGACCGTCATGCCGACATTCATGTTGATGCCGCTGATCTGGTCGCGGAGCACTTCTCGCACCCGGTCGGCGCTCGCGTTGCAGACGAAGTCCGTAAGCCCCGGGATCCCGTCCCAGGCCGACCCATCCGGACGCCGTGGTGTCGCGTAGAGGCGCGTCAGTTGGAGCCGCAGTGTTCCGCCCACCGGGCAGGCGCGCAGGACCTCCGCGGGGTTGAAGCTGGACGGGACGCCAAAGCCCGGGATGCCCTGGGTTTGCGTGCCCGAGTCGGTGCCCGCATCAGCGCGGGCGGTGCACTGCGAACCGAGCCACGCCCACGAGCCGCAGCTTGCGACGACGCCCGTCGGGCCCGAGGAGGTGCCGACGGAGCAGCGGTTGGCGCCCGGGCACCAGCCGCACTGCGAGCGCCCGGTGCAAGTCGAGCAGGTCGTCGCACTCACGCAAGGATCGCCTGCATCGACGGTCGTTCCCGCATCGGCGTTCGTTCCCGCATCGGCGCCTGCGGTGCACTGGCCGGTGTACCAGGCCCACGTTCCGCATGTGGCGGCCATGGTGTTGGGGCCGGTGCCGGTGCCGACGAGGCAGCGGTTGATGCCGGGGCACCAGCCACACTGGGAGAGTTGGGTACACGCGCCGCAGTTGGCCGCGGCGGCACAAGGATCGGCCGCGGTGCCGGCATCGACGCCCGCATCGGCGGTGGTGCACTGCGTGGAGACATACGCCCAGCCCGTCGCGCACGCCGGACCCATCGTGGGCGCGTCGCGTCCGCCGGTCTGGCATCGCCCCGTGGACTGACAGAACCCGCACGAAGCCTGGGCCGTACATGCGCCGCAGGCGGTCGAACTCTCGCAGGGGTCGCCTGCGTCTGCCGTAGTGGTTCCGGTGTCGGTCGGGGCTACGACTCCCGTGTCGACTGGAGCGGTGCCCGCATCGACGACGGGGCAGCGATCGGGGGCGGAGGTCCAGTTCGAGGCGCAGGCGCCGGCCGTCGGGCCGGTGGCGTTGCCGGCGATGCAGGTGCCCGTGGCGCCGCACCAACCGCACGGGCCGAGGCTCGCGCAGGTGCCGCACTGGGTGACTGCACCGCAGTTTACGGCCGTCATCGGGACGTCCATTGCGGTGCCCATATCGGACGGCGCTCCGGCGTCTGCGATCACCGTCGACTCCGTCCCATTGGCGCAACCGACTGCGGCCAGCGACGCCATCACCATGCAAAGTAGCCCACGTTTCATGACGTTGGGCTTTCGCTCAGGGGCGCGAAAGAGTCAACCTTCAAGGCTACACATTGATGAGGTCGAACAGCTTGTCGGAGAGCGGGCGGTTCAGGAGCTTGAGAGTCTTGTAGACGTCCTGGGCGCTGTTCCAGTCGCCGGAGCGGTAGCAGCATTCGCCGAGGTCGAACTGCAACTGCGCGTCGCCCGGGGTGAGCCGCGACGCCCGCCGCAGCGGATCGACGGCCTCCTTGAAGCGCCCGGTCTTCTTGTACGCCATGCCGAGACCGCGGTGCGCCGTGGGGGCGTCCGGCGAGGACTGCAGCACCCGCCGAAACGCCTTGATGGACTCCTCGTCGCGCCCGAGTTGACCCAGCAGCAGGGCCACCGCGAGGTGCGAGTCAACATCGTCGGGCCGCAGCCGGATCGCGTTCTGGTACGCATCTGCAGCCTCCTGCAAGCGCCCTCCCTCGGCCAGCATGTACCCGAGGCCTGCTTGCAGGGTCGGGTCGCGCGGGTCGAGCCGCGCGGCGTTCTCCACATGCATGAGCCCATCCTCGCCCTGGCCCTTCTGGCGCATCGCGAGCCCGAGCGAGTAGTGCGCGTGGGCCATCTCGGGCTTGATCCGCACGGCCTCGCGCAGCGCCTCGATGGCCTCGTCCGGGCGCTCCGTGTACATGCTCAGTACCCCGAGCTTGTGGTGCGCCTCGGCGGACTGCGGGCGCAGCCGCACCGCCCGCTTGCAGGCGTCCGTGGCCTCCTGCCACCTGCCCATGTGCTCGTAGGTGAGCGCGAGCCGCCAGAGTGCGTCGGCGTGGTCTGGGCGGTAGCGCACCGCCTGGCGCAGCGACTCGGCGGAGTCCTCCATGCGGCCGAGTTCGCCGTAGCTGCGCGCGATGCCGAGCAGCGCATCGACGAGATCGACCTTCACGCCGAGCGCGGACTCGAAGGCCGACACCGCCTCGGCATGGTGGCTCGCATCGCCGTAGAGGTTGCCCAGCGCGGTCCAGGCGTCGGCGTGGGTGCGGTCGAGGTCGATGCACGCGCGGAAGGCCTCGCCCGCCTCGGCGTAGCGTCCGAGGTCGCGCAGAACCTCACCGAGGGTGAAGCGCAGCCCGGGCTCCCGGGGAAGGAGCTCTACCGAGTGCTGCAGCGCCGCCTCGGCCTCGGGCAGCCGGTCGAGCTGCTTGCTCGCGAGCGCGAGAAGCCGGTAGGAGTCCGCGTGGTCGGGGTTGATGCGAATCGCCTCGCGCAGCGGCGGAATGGCGGCTTCGTAGCGGCCCAGCGCTACCGAGGCTGCGCCGTACCCGCGGTGCGCCGCGCCGTCGTGGGGGTCGAGCGCGAGCGCGCGCTGGAGATTCTCCGCGGCCTCGGCGTTCATCCCCGCGGCGAGGTAGGTCTCGCCGAGCACGCGGTACGCGGCAGACTGCCGTGGGTCGAGACGGATCGCCTGCACGAGCGCATCGACGGCCTCCTGCGCGCGCCCAAGCTTCGCGTGGAGGGTGCCAAGTTCGAGGTGCGCGCGGGCGTCGTTGGGCCGGAGCCGCAGCGCCTGGCGAAACCGCTCGATGGCCTCCTGGTCGCGCCCGAGGTCGCGCGCCACTGCGCCGAGCGCGATGTACGCCTCGGCGCTCTCGGGCCGTAGCCGCGCAAGCTGCCGGTAGGCCTGCGCGGCGTCCTGTGGCATCTCCAGGGCGCGGTAGGTGTTGCCGAGCGAGAGGTACGCGTCGGCGAAGTCCGTCTGGATCATCGTCGCCTGACGGAAGCTCTCTACCGCGGCGCGCGCCTCGCCTTTGCGCTCGCGCATGAGCCCGAGGTGATAGTGCGCCTCGGCGTAGTCGGCCTTCTCCGTCACGGCGAGGCGGAAGTAGTCGGCGGCCTCTTCCCAGCGCTGTCCGCGCTCGAGGGCGAGCCCGAGGAAGTACAGCCCCTGAGCGTCGCCGGGCTGGCGGTCCACGGCCTTGCGCAGGCTCTCCAGCGCCTCGTCGCCGCGCCCGAGGCGCTCGAGCGCGATGCCGTGGTTGCGCTGCGAATCCATGTCGTTGGGATCGAGCCAGACGGCCTGCTCGAACGTATCGACGGCGTCCTGGAAGCGCTCGATCTCGAGGAATACAGAGCCTAGCGCGGCGTGCAGGACGGGGTTGTTGGGCTGGAGCCGGATGCCCTGCTGAAAGGCCTTGATGGCCTCGTCCGGGCGATCGATGCGGCGGTAGGCGAGGCCGAGGTTGTAGTGCCCGTCGGGGTGGTCGGGCTTCACCTTTACGGCGCGCAAGAGCCCTTCGATGGCCTCGTCTTTCCGGTCGAGGGAGAGCAGCGCTGCGCCGAGGCGGTGGAGGGTCTCGGGGTGGTCCTTGCGCATGGTGAGCGCGGACTTGAACAGGTCCACGGCGTCGTCGAAGCGGCTCATCGCGGCGTAGGTCACGCCAAGCTGCACCACCGCGTCGAAGTAGTCGGCCTTGAGCCGGATGGCCTCGCGAAACGCCTCCACCGCCTCCACCTGGCGGCTGAGCCCTGCATAGACACGGGCCAGTTCGTAGTGCGACTCGGCGTGCTCGGGCCGCAGCTTGATCGACTTGCGAAACGCCTCGATGGCCGCCTCGGGCTTCTCGATGGCGGCACACACCTCGCCGAGCGCGTGCAGCGACTCCGGGTGGTTGGCGCGCAGCCGCGTCGCCTGCCGGAGCGACTCCTCGGCCTGCACCAGATTGCCCAGCGCCCGCTCATGGAGCCCGAGCGTGTAATGAAACTCCGCCTCCTCGGGCCGCAACCGGATGGCGTTGCGCACCGCCTTCGCGGCCTCCGGGATGCGCCCGAGGTCTTTGTAGACGATGCCCAGGTGGTTGTAGCCCGGCGCGCAGTCGCTATCGATCTGCACGGCCTGCTCGAGCGCCTCGACGGCCTCTTGCATCGAGCCGACGGCCGCGCACGAAACTCCGAGCCCGACGCGCAACGTGGCCTGCGTCGGTGCGCGCTTGATGGCCTCGCGAAACGCGCTCACCGCGTCCGGGTGCAGCCCGAGGGCCTGTGACGCCAGCGCGATGCCAGCGAAGCCTTCGACGCCCTCCGGTGCGACGCGCGCGACCTCCTGGAAGGACGCGAGCGCCTCGCGGTGCCGCTCGAGCCGCGCGGCGAGGTTGCCGGCGGCGAGGTGCGCCTCCAGGCGGTCGGGGTGGGCGGCCGTGCACGTGCGCCACGCAGCGAGGGCATCGTCGACGCGCTGGACGTTCTCGAGCGACACGCCAAGACGGTATTGATCGTCGGCGGTGGGGGACTCGATCTTCGCGAGGTGCTCGAAGGTGCGCACGGCGTCGGCGTCGCGCTTCGCACCGTGGAAGGCCCAAGCCAGGTTGCGGATGATCTCGGTCTCGCCAGGGCGCATCTCGTTGGCGCGTTCGAGGTACGGGATGGCCTCCACGAAGGCCCTGGCGCGCACGTGGACGAAGCCCACCTCGGAGACCGCCGCGGCGTAGTCGGGCTTGACCTTGAGCGCCTGCCGAAACGACGCGCTCGAGTCGTCCCACTGGTTTAGCCGCGCCTGGCACTGGCCCAGCCGGTACCAGGACTCGGCGTGCTCGGCCTTGAGCTTCGTCGCCTCCTTGAGCGCGGGGGCGGCGGAGGCGAAGTCTTCCCGGGCCATGTAGTCGAGGCCCAGGTTGAACTGGCCGTCCGCGAGGTTTGGATCAATGGCGATGACGCGCTTGTGGGCGACGATCGCTTCGTCCAGGCGCCCGGCCTGGCGGTAGAGGTTTCCCAGGCGGTTGCGCTGGGAGGGGTCGTTGGGCCTGATCATCAGGGCCGTCCTGGCTTGCTCGATCTGCTCCACCAACCGTTGCTTCTCGCTCATCGATCCCTTCGAAACGGGTGCTTCGCCGTGTCGCGGGCGCGATGATCGCCAGTGCGCCCGCCGCTGTCCATTCCAGCGTGCATCGCGTCATGGGGTTATCCCGGCGCGCTCACCACGCTCGCGCGAAGGCCCGCTGCGCGGCGTCGTCAACCATCTCCCCGACCGGCGTCGCCGCGATCACCGCCGGGGCGTAGCCGCTCTCCACCGCAACGATGTCCACCGCCGTCCCGAGCACCCGCAGCCGCAGCCGCCAGGCGCGCCACGCGATGTGCCGGTCGCCGTCGGGCAGCACCTCGATGCGTCGGTACGGGTGCGGCGAGGCGTCGCGGCGCAGCACATCGTCGAGCGGCAGAAGATCGACGGCGTGCTCGGTCCAGAGCCATGTGCGTTGCGCAGCGGCGCGCTCGGACCACGTGACCGTGTTGGGAAACGCGCTGCCATCCCGCTCCGCGCGAACGAGGTCGTCGATCCATCCGGCGCGGGCCTCGGGCCAGGCTTCGACGGTGGGGTGGTAAGGCTTCAGGTCGAGCACCGGCGTGCCGTCGAGCAGATCGACGTCGGCCACGCGCAGCGTGCGTCCGCGGATCTCCAGCAGGCGCACGAGCGAGAGCCCGATGGGGTTTGGTCGGTGCGGCGAGCGCGTCGCGAAGACCCCGCGCTTCACCCGCGGCCCGCGCGGCGGCAGCACCATCGGCTTCCACCCGCGCACCCGATCGAACCAGGTGATCACCCAGATGCGCTCCATCGCCTGGAGGTCGCGCAGAGCCTCGGTGATGCCCGGCGCGGGGTGCAGGACGAGCAGCGCCTCACGCTCGGCCGCGGCGGCGCCGGGCTGTCGCGGGGTGCGCGCAAGGTGGTCGTGGGCGGAGCGAACCACGCCGATTTCACGCAGGTTCATTGGTTCCATCGGGAGCTCGCATTGGTAGAGCGGAGCGCGCTCCGGCGCCATCAGTTCGGTCGTGCACGGTGACTCGCGGCTTGTGGTCGATGATCGCGCCGGGGTTCAATCGCACCCTATGCAAACCACGCCACGCCTCGTCTTCGCCGCGCTGCTCCTCTCCGGTGCGCTCGGCGCGGCTCGCGCGGAGGCGCAGGTCTGCACCGGCGTCGATTACTTCGACCGCTGTCTCGACGCGATCGGCGGCCGGCCCGCGGACGGCTCCCGCCCACGCGACCCGACGCGCATCGTCGATGACATCTTCCAGACTAACGACACCCCGCCGCGCTTCGGTCCAGAGCTCACCTTCGGCCATCTGCTCGTCGATCGCAGCGTTATCAACGTTCCCGGATGCACCGGCGGCGTGAGCTCCTCGGTGGTTGACCCGATGCGCTTCCCGACCGCCGATCCGCGAAGCTACATCGCCTACGTCTGCGTGCCCGACGTCACCCCGGCGCAGGCGCCGCTCTACGGCGACAACCTCGACTGGCGCTGGATGCAAAACCGCCGCATCCGCAGCGACGGCGCCGCGGCCAGGGACGTGGACGACTGCGGCGGCGACCTCGCCCTCTGCGGCTACACCGCACCGTGGCGCAGCGGTTTCGTCTTCGACCTGCAGGGCGCCGCCAACCGGGTCGTGATCTTCCCCGTCACCGACCATGTCGAGAACAGCTGCCTCGAGGCCTTCGAGTACTCGGTCTATCTCACCGACGATCCGGCCTCGACGGGCTTCGTCGGCGACGGCGAGGCCCCCGATCCGAGCCGCTGGAACCGCGCCGTCCTCGTCCGTGGCTTCCTCCGCGGCTGGACCAGCAACCCGCTCTCCACCGGCACCGTCGCCGACATGGCCGCGCACCCGCTCTCGACCGGCCGCGATGTGCCGGGCCAGGAGGCCGTCTCGGACTCCATCACCACGGTGTGGTCGCTGCCGTGCGGGGTGGTCTTCCGCTACGCCGCGGTGGTGCCGGGCAACTACGGCAACCCCGACTCGCGCTGCGCGTTTCACAGCAACGAGGACGAGTTTGACGCCGTGGCGGGCCTCAACGAAGACAACACCGCCGTCTGCGTGGACGCCGACCGCGATGGCTTCCGCGCGGCCGCGTGCGGCGGACCGGATTGCGACGACACCGACCCCGCAGTGAACCCCGGCGCCGTCGAGAACTGCGCCTCCACCCGCGACCTCAACTGCGACGGCAGCACCCCGCAGTGCCCCGCAGCCACAGCGTGCTTCGGTGGCCTCTGCGCGCCGCGCTGCGTCGAGGGCGCCTGCGATGTCGGCTTCACCTGCGTGAGGGCCGACGGCGGCGCGGCAGACTCCTGCATCCCGACCCCGTGCGCCGGGGTCACCTGCCCCGCCGGTCAGGTGTGCGGTCCGCGCGGCTGCCAGGATCCTTGCGCCGACGCAGTGTGCCCCGCCGGTCAGGTGTGCCGCGGGGGCGCTTGCGTTGATCCTTGCGCGGGCATCGCTTGCCCGATGCGCCAGCACTGCACCGACGGGCGCTGCATCCCCAACTGTCCGTGCGTTCCGTGCCCCGGCGACTCGACCTGCAACGAGACCTCCGGGCGCTGCGAGTCGGCGGGCTGCCGCGCCCTGCGCTGCCTTCCCGGGACCACCGCGGACTGCACCGGCGCATCGCCCCGCTGCGTGATGCCCTGCCAGGGCGTGACGTGCCCGCTCGGCGCCCGCTGCGACGACGCCTCCAACCGCTGCGTCGCAGACCGCTGCTTCGGCGTCGCCTGTCCCTCCGGGAGCACCTGCGTCGAGGGCCTCTGCCAGCGCGTTCCGCCGCCCGATGCAGGGCTGCGAGATGTCCCCGTGGTGCGCGATGCGGTGGTGGCGACGGACGTGCCCCGAAGCGTCGATGCCGGGATGCGTCCGATCGACGCGGGCGTGGACGGCGGCGTGCAACTCTTCGAGGCCCCGAGCGGGGGCTGCGGGTGCCGGGCGGTTGCGCCGCCGCAACGGTTCGGGCTGCTTACGCTGGTCGCCGGGGCGCTCGCGGTGCGTCGGCGCAAGCGTCGCCGGGCGTGACCTACGGCGTCGCGGCGGGGCCCATCGCCGCGGACACCCTCGAGAGGTTGTACCGCAGCAGGTTGCTCGACGATCGAAAGCGCCCGAGCACGCGGTCGATGCCGTTGTATTCGAGCGTGGGCCGGTCGTCCGTGATCGGGGCCGCGCCGTCGATGAAGCGCCGCAGGTGCGCCGGATCGAGCGCGAACACCGTCGAGAGGCGAGCGTCCACCGCGCGGCGGCGCTCGGCGGGAATCGGCCGCGGAGACATCACCAGCAGGCCGGTGAAGTCGTTTGGGGTGATGACCATCCAGGTCTCCGGGAAGACCGCGAGGGCCGCCGCCGCGATCTGCCGCGCGTCCGCCGGCGCCGTCAGGTGCATCGGGAGCCACTGCACCATCACTCCGTCGTCTGCGAGGCGCGCTCGTGCGAGGCGGTAGTACTCCGCCGAGTAGAGCGAGGCGACGCCCGCGAAGTGCGGCGGCATCGGCTCCTGGGTGATCACGTCGAAGCGCGCGGTGCTCTCGCGAAGGAAGGCCCGGCCGTCCGCGACGTGCACGGATGCGCGGGCGAGCAGCGCCGGGTTGCGCGGTGAGAGCGCGGGCGCGCAGCGGAAGACGTCGGGGTTGAGGTCCACGATGTCCACCGCGGCGTCGGGGAAGGAGGCCACCGCGCGCGCCGTGGTCCCGGTGCCGAAGCAGATCACCAGCGCGCGCCGCGGCGCAGGGTGCAGCGCCATCGGCAGCGTTCCCATGAGCCGCATGTAGCTGGCGGTGTCCGCCGTCCCGGTGGCGACGAAGCCGTCGATGAGCAGGTCGCGCCGACCCGTCGGCAGGTGCTCGAGCACCTCCGTGATCGCCGTCGGACCCTCCCGGTAACAGAGCACCCGGTACTCCCGTTCGTGCCCGACGACGTGCTGCGCGACCAGCGTGGACACCCCCGGCTCGGCCCCGGTCTGCGGCCGCTGCGACCAGAGACCAGCGCCGAGCGCGAGCAGCGCCGCAGCGATCCAGCCGAGGCCGCGGCGGGCGGGGGCGTGGCGCGAGACGATCCAGGCGCCGGCGACGGCCTGCACGAGGGAGACGAGCGCCACCGCGCCGCGCACGCCCAGCAGCGGTACGAGCACGAAGCCCGCGCCGAGGGCGCCCACTGCGCCGGCGAGGGTGTTTACGAGCACCGCGCGGCCGATGGTGGCACCTGGCGCGCGCGCGTCGGCGCCGAGCGCGGTCGCGAGCGGAAACACCAGTCCCATGGACACCGCCGACGGGAGCAGGAGCGCCGCGGCGACGGCGGCCTCGACGCCGATGCGCACGGACCACTCCACCCGGTTGCCGCGGAGCGCATCGACGAGAGCGGAGGTCTGCGTGAGCGACGGGGCGAAGGCGAGGGTCATCCCTCCGGCGGTGATCAGCGCGAGGCCCAGGTGCCAGGGGCGGACGTCGCCGCGGCGCAGCGGTCCGGCCACCGCGCGCGCCCCGAGGGAGAGGCCTGCGAGGTACACCGCGAGGATGATGGCGATCGCGTGTGAGGTCGCGAAGAAGCCGTAGACGAGGAGGCGCGACGACAGCACCTCGTGGGCCATCACGCCGAAGCCGGATACCCCGGCGGCGAGCAGTGCGTCGTGCGCGGCGGCGCGGCTCGGCGCAGCGGCGACGGGGGCGTCGGCGTGCTCGGACGGAGCGGTCTCCACGGTGGTGGCGTCGCGGTCGAGGACGATGGCGGCGAGGCCCACGGCGAGGTTGAGCGCGATGGCGGCGGCGGCGGCGCGCCCGTAGCCGAAAAGTTCGATGAGCGCGAAGCCGGCGGCGAGGGTTCCGACGACGGCGCCGGCGGTGTTGGCGGCGTAGAGGGTGCTGAGTCCGCCGCGGGTGTCGGCGGTGGCGCGGCGGCCGACGTAGGCCACCACCGCCGGGAGCGTGACGCCCATGAACGCCGTCGGGAGGCCCACCATCGCGAGCACCAGCGCCACGAGCGCCGGGCGCGGGAGCGAGGCGCTCCAGGCGGCCGTTCCGGCGTCGTGCAGGGCCCAGGAGACGAGCGCGGCGGAGAGCCCGACGGCCACCTCCAGGACGCCGTAGGCGCGCAGCGGGCGTGCGGCGGTATCGATGCGGCGACCGAGGAGGCCCGCGCCGATGGCGAAGCCGAGCATGGTGCTGGCGGTGACGACGGCGAGGCCCTCCGCGCTCGCACCGAGCACGAGCGTCAGCCAGCGCGTCCAGGCGAGCTCATAGACCAGCGCCGCTGCACCGGTGAGGAAGACCATGAGCGAGGCGACACGGAGCGACTGGGCCTTCATCGGGCGAATCCTACGCGACTGTCTCGCACGCGCTCCCCCGCGTCTCGCACGCGCTCCCCCGTGTCTCGCACGCGCTCCCCCGTGTCTCGCACGCGCTCCCCCGTATCTCGCACGCGCTCCCCCGTGTCTCGGTGGCGCTCCCCCGTGTCTCGGAGGCGCTCCCTCCCCCCGTCTCCTGCCGCTCTCTCCATCGTCGTCGCGGATCGCGCATACACTCCGCGCCCGTGGACGCCCCCGACCTGCCGCCCGACCAACCCGCCCCGCGCGAGGTGCTGTGGCAGCAGGCGCTCATCCGCGCGGCCCTTCAGGGACTCGAAGACGTCGCCGTGGCCGACGCCGCGGAGGTGCTCTTCGCCCGCGCGCGCCGCCCGTCCACCGCCGCGGCGTTCTTCGATCAGCTCGGCGAGGCCGCCCTCACCCGCGGCTTCGCCGTCGCCCGCGTGAGCGTCCTCGAGGAGCGCGCCTTCGACACCCTCGACGGCCTCGTCCGCAACCTCCTGCTCTCCCTTCGCGCGCCCGGCGCTTCCTCTCGCGCCCGTGGCTGGTCCGCCGTGCTCGACCGCTTCGCCGCCGCGCATCCTTCCTCCGCCGCAGCGGTTGTTGCCTTCGACCGCGCTGCCGCCCGCGTCGGCGCCGCCGGGGATCTCTCCGTCTTGTCGCGCGAGTACCTCGACGCCGGCCCTCGTCCGGTCCGCGTCGCTGCGCGTCTCGATGCGTGGCTCTCGGGCACCGAACTTGTCCGCGTGGAGGGCCGCGTCACCGCCCTCACCTCGCTCACGTCCATCACCGCGCGTCGCGCTCTCGGCGAGTTCACCCGTCTGTTGCGCGCGCTCGGGCACCACGGCTTGTTGATGGTCTTCGAGGGCGGCGAGGTGCTCACGCGGCTCTCCCCGGCGCGCCGCGACGGCAGCTTCACGGTGCTCCGCGAACTCGTGGACAACGCCGACGGCGGCCGGGGTCTCGTCGCCGCGCAACTCTGGGTCTCCGGCACCGCCGCTCTCTTCGACGGACCGCGCGCCATCACGGCTTTCCGTCCCCTCGCCACGCGCATCCTCGTCACGTCCACCTTCGAGGGAACCTTCCCCCCGCCCCACCGCGCCCTCGTCGATCTCTCCCCCATCGGCGACTGGGATCCGGGCGGCGTGCTCCCGACGGTGCGCGCCCCGTCTCCCGCGGCGGCGTCTGCGCTTCGCGCCGTGATGCGCGCCTCGCACGGCCTCCCTCCGGCGGACCCGGAGGTCTCCATGAGCGTCGGCCACGAGCGCATCGACGCGACCATCACCGAACTCTTCCACCACGCCGCTCTGGAGAGTTCGGTCTTCGCGCTGGTGACCGGCGTCTACGGCGCGGGGAAGTCGCACTTGTTGATGCACCTCACGGCGCGCGCCCTGGCCGAGCGGCGTCCGGTGTTTCGCCTCGCGATGGAGCACCTCGACGCCGACCTCGGCAACCCGCAGCGCCACCTCCGTCGCATGCTCGACCAGGCGGTTCTTCCGTTGCCCGGGGCCCCGAGCGCGCTCGACCGCCTCGTCGCCTGGACCCGCTCCGCCGTCGGCGTCTACGACCTGCTCGCCGCCCTCGAGGACATCGCGACGACGACCACCGGCGACGCCGCCATCGCCGCCCGCAAGGCGCTCTCCCGCGCGTCGCGTCACGCCGGCGCCGGGGTGGCGCTGGAGAGCTTTCTCGGCGCGTCGGACCTCGCTGCACGCGTCGGAACCTCGGCCTACCGCAAGGACGCCTACCAGCGCCTCCAGCTCTGGCTGGAGCTTCTCGCCCGCATGGATGACTGCCGTGGCCCGATGATTCTCATCGACGAGGCCGAGAACCTCTACCGCGGCCTCTCGTCTGCGCAGCGCCGCGCGGCGTTGCGGTCGCTGTCGTTCTATTGCGGCGGCACGCTGCCGGGGTCGTGCGTGGTTCTGGCGATCACGCCGGACGCGCTCACGTCGCTGCGCCAGGAGGCGGGCGAGCTTCTCGCGGACGTGACCGAGCAGCGCACGGTACTGCCCACGGAGGACGCTGCGATGCTGCGCCGGCGCATCACGTGGACGCGCCCGGTGGAGGTGCCGGAGCTCGACGCATCACAGCGGGTGGTGCTGGCGTTTCGGGTGCGTGCGACGCACGCCCGGGTGCGCGGCGAGGTGGACGACCCGCGCTGGGCGTCCTGGGTGACGGGCGCCCTCGCCGACGCTGCGACGCCGCGGGAGCTTGTGCGAAGGGTGATCGATCGGCTGGAGGGATTGTGGTGGCGGTCCGGCGCGGCGCCGACGGCTCACATGTTCTTGAACCAGTCGTGACCCGGGCCGATCAGGAACCCGATGAAGCTCCCGAGCATGAGTGCGGCGATGATGAGCAGCACCGACGTGCGGGTCGGGGGCGCCGGGGTCGAGCGCCAGCTTCGTCGCATCAGCCGCTTGGCGATGATCTGCGCGAGCGGCCCCTTGGTGTCGGCGCCGAGCATCACGCCGAGGCAGCGCCGCATGATCTTCTCGATGTCCGGCGCGCGCTGATCGACCTGGCCACCGGGCACTCGTAGTTCGTTCAGCGCCACCGCATAGATGAACGCCATTCCCACGGGCAGCCGGCCCTGGTGCTCCGGCGCCCCGAGGAGCGCGCAGACCTTCCCCCATTGGTTTTGGCTCACCAGGCCCTCGATGGTCGCCATGGTGATGTCCGCCGCGGGCGCGGCCGCCACTGCCGCCGCGGGCGAGGACGCCACGGGGACGACGAGCGACACGTTCGCTTCGGGCTCAGCGCTCGCGTCGGGCTGGGGCGACCATGCGGGCATCGGAGTCAGCGACGGCATCACCTCCTGCTGCCGCAGTACATCGAACTCTTCCCCCATCTGCTGGGTCTCGATGAACATCAGACCGGTCGGCAGCCGTGCACTGGTCGGGCTCGTCGGCATCACCCGGTCGCTCACGCGATCGGGGCTCGCGGCGACCTCGATCAGGTCCGCGAGCGACCCCATCGGGATCGGCTCCTCGGACGCGGGCACGGATCTTTCCGACTTTTCCTCAGACTGCGCGCGTTCGACCGACTCGGTCATCGTAGTTCCTCTTCGTGGTCACGGTACGCCGTGCCGATCGGCGTTGCCCACTCCTCGACACGCGCGCGGCCGACGCTACTCGTACGCCCCATCCATCCGCCAACGCGCATCCAGCGGATCATAGGCGATCAGATAAAGCCCACCGTCTTCCAGTTCGATGTCGTAGCCCTCGTGCGCGTAGGTCTCTGCCCACCACGCGCCCGCCACGCGCCACGGTCCGCTGCACGCCACCACGCGCCCTCGCACCTCGCTGGAGCGCACCTCCACCGGGCCGCGCTCCCCGAGAACTACCTCGATGTCTCGCGGCGGGCGGTAGACGTGCAGGGCCAGCGGGCGTGCTTCGGCTCCAGCGGGCGTGCGCGGCGTGCGCGGCGGGTCGAAGGGCGTCACTGCGGCGGCGTGCGGGCGGTGCGTGTCCGGGGCTGACGGGGCCCCCACGCGGTCGTCGCCCACCAGCGCTGCGAGCCGTGCGAGCGTGAGCGCGAGACGGTCTGGCGTCGGGCCGGGCGGGTCGAAGAGCCCCAGTTGTGTGGCGCGCAGGGGCCGCGGGAGCGCAGTGATGCGCAGTGCGCGCACGGCGTCTGGTGGGCTCTGTTTCTCCAGCGCGGCGCGCACGAGGGCGAAGAGCGTGGGGACGTCGCGCGTGGGCGTCGCGAGCGGGAGCGCGCGCTCGTCGGTGACGCGGGTGACGAGGTCGAGAGAGAGCACCATTCCGCTGACGCCGAGGCCCCGACAGGTCAGCCGCGCCACGAGCGCATCGAGCACGCGGCGGGTGACGAAGAGCAGCGGCTCGACGGTTTGCACTTCCCACTCGAGGTCTACGCCCTCCTCGAAGCGCATTGGCAGCGCGTGCGGGACGAGCGGCCGGTCGTCTTCGCCTCGCGCGAGTCGCACTGCGCGGGCGGCCTCCTCGCCGAGCCGCAGCCCCGCGGCGTCGAGGGGCAGCTGCGCGAGTTCGGCGACCCGGGTGATGCCGAAGCGCCGCAGTTCGGCCCGCAGCGCCTCGGAGAGGGGCAGCGCCTCCAGGCCCAGCGGACCGAGGTAACGCCCCTCCTCCCCGGCGGGAATCACCGTTACGCCCTCGCGTCGCGCCGCCACTGCAGCCACGCCGAGGTTGCCAGCGATGCCCACGGAGACCGGCAGGCCCACTCGTCGCGGAGCCTCGGTGAGCGCCGCCCCGAGGCTGGCTTCGCTGTCGTACATCCCGGAGAGTTCTGCTGCATCGACCCAGACTCCGGAGGGTGCGGGTGCGAGTCGGGCTCCGATGGTCGCTACGGCATCGAGCAGCGCAGCGCGTGCTCGCCGCAACAACTCATCGGAGACGCCGCGCAGCCGCAGGTCTGGGGCGATGGCGCGGGCCTGGTGTCCCCGTTGACCGACGGCCACACCGAGCGCGCGCGCTGCGGCGGTGCAGGCGATCACCCGGGCCGCGCCGTACCCTGGTGGCAGGGCGTCGCCGCGCGCGAGGTCGGGCGCCACGTCGAGCACCGCGAGGGCATGCAGTGCGAGTTCGGGCTCGACCCGCAGGAGCGACGCGAGGGCGAGGTCATGGACGCGCACGAACGCCACTCGAGTCGGGCTCACGGCGTCGCCGGGGCTCCCCAGCGGAAGCCCTCCGCGGGGGTTGTTCCGCCGCGCAGTCGTCGCACCATGAGTTCGGCTTCCACGCCGTCGAGCAGGGGGGCGCCGCCGATCCAGAGGGCGCGTCGGCGTTGCACGGTGAGTCCCACCGAGGCGAAGGCGCCGGGGCGAAAACGCGGGTCGCTGTCGGTCACCACCAGGAGGGCGGCGTTGGCGCTTCCGGCGCGCTGTGCGAGCCGCGCCCACGCAGAGGCCGGAACCCCCCGGGCGAGCACCTTCGAGGTCGGCGCGCCCACGAGATAGAGGGCGACCAGGGCGAATCCGCCGCCATCGAGGATGAGATCGGTGCAGCGGAGCGCGGCGTGGAGGTCCGCGGGGCGCACCCAGAGCAGTCGTTCGCGTTCGTCGGCGGAGAGTTCCTCGGGTTCGAGTGCATCGGCGACGTCGATGAGGGCCACGGGTTCACCGGTCGCGGAGGCGTGTGCGAGCAGGTGCAGGGTGACGGCCATGCGCCCGGAGGAGCGCGCGCCGGAGAGTTCGCTGATGCGCCCGCGGGGTAAGCCACCGTCGAGGGTGCGGTCGAGCGGGGCGATGCCTGTGGGCACCACCCTCGGACGGGTTCGTCCACCGGGGGTGTGCGGCCCCGGGACGATGACGCCGAGGTGCTGCGAGGTCTCCGAGAGCACCTTGCGGGCGGCAGCGAGGCGGAGATCGACGGCGGCAGACGACATGGCGGTGTGAGTTGCTGCAGAGGGTACTGAACATATGTTCCGTCGCCAACGCTTCCGTACGCGAACGATCGCTGCGCTTGGGGTAGAACCGCCCTCCCCGATGAACAAACGCGTGTGGAAACAGTCGATCGTGCTGGCGTGGATGACGGCAGGCTGCGGCCTGATGGGCGGCGGTGGCGGAGGGGTCGGGGCGGCGACACCGACCAACCTTGCGCCGACCGCGGGCGCGCCTACGAGCGGCGGTACCGCGGTGAGCCCTGACGCCGAGCTTCGCGCGATGGTGACCGAAGCCCTCTCGCCGCAGCTTTGCCCGAAGTTATTGGGATCGTTTGTGGGGCTGCCTGGCGAGAGCGATGCGCGCGGTCCGGCGGCGGGCGCGACGGCCTCGGTGGGCCGCTGGTGGATCCGTCGCTGCGAGGCGCGCACGGTGGGCGACCGGATGGAGTTGTCCATCGGCGGCTCGGGCTGGACGTGGATCGACCGCGAGGCGGATGGGTTTCGCGTGCGGCAGTACTTGCTCTTCGACGCGAGCGCCTCGCTCGGCGCGGACGTGACTGTCGGCTACGACCGCGCGCGCCGGGTGGCTTCGCTTTGGATGACGCCCGCCTCGGGGGTGCAGGCCACGATTACGCCTCGGGGGATGGTCAACGTTGAGGCCCAGGGGTTCTTCGCGTCGGTGCTCGGCGGCGTGGCCGCGGTGACGGGAACTTCGGTGAGCGATCGCGCCCGCACGCAGGCTGCGGAGCTTGGTTCGACGCAGCTTCGCGACCGGCTCGGCGCGGGCTTCACCATGACCATCGGGTTGGAGCGTCACCAGGTGGACTTCATGGTGGGCGCGCTGCAGCGGGGTGAGGTTCCGGAGCGGCCGTATCCCGCGTCGGAGGGTGGTCCCTGGCTGGTAAACCAACGCTCGATGGTGTGGCCCGGGGGCCTCGACGTGGTGGGCCCGGTTGACGCATCGCAGGGATCGCTCGGGCTCGACGTGGCGCTCGAGGAGGGCGACGGGGTGGTGATTCGGGCGGTGTGCGCCGAGCCGTTGACCCGCTACCTCGACGCGCGCTTCCGCGACCCGGTGGCCACGCCTGCGGCGCCCACCGGGGACACCCTCGCGGAGCTCACGCAGGGGTCGCGCGAGCGGCACCTCACGCTGCCGACGCAGGTCGCGGGGGGGCGGTGCCCGCTGGTGCTGACCTTCTCCACGCGCGGCGGCAGCGCCCTCCCGGCGCGACTGCGCTACCGCGTCGCTCCGGAGGTTCCTGGCGCCGTCGCGACGCCTCCTGTTGCGCGTCGGGTGCGGGTGCAGATCGTGGGCGTCTCGGTGACCCCGCGCAACGCCAACGGCCATGCCTGGGACCTCGTCGGCGGCGAGGCCGACGTGCGGGTGATCACTGCGTCGGTGCCGCTGCGGCGCGAACTCGACCGCACGCCGGTGGTGGCCGACCACAATGACGTGACCTTCGGCCGCTGGCTCCCGTCGGCCTTCGATGTGGCGCGCGACCTGCCGCTGCGCTTCACGGTGGTCGACGACGACGCGACCACCGAGGAGGTCATCGGCAGCGCGGACCTGGACGCCGACGCGCTCGCGCGGGCCACGCCCGAACTATCGCTGCCCGTGCGCACGGCAGGCGCCGTCCCTGTGCAGACTGCGACGCTGCGCCTGCGCATCGAACCGTTGCGTTGATCGCTGGTTTCTTGGCGTTCCGTGCATCGTCAGGCTAACCGCCCGAGGAGATGGACCGTCCCGGCAGAATCCTCGGCAGGCGTTACCAGCTGGAGTATTGTGTGGGCGCCGGGGCGATGGCCCGCGTGTGGTGCGCGACCGACCTGCACAAGCACGAGCGCGTAGCGATCAAGCGGGTGCTGGAGACCGTGCACGACCCCGTGGACACGACGGCGCGCTTCCTTGACGAGATTCGCGTCACGCGAACGGTAGAGCACTCGCACGTCGCCGCGGGACTCGACCACGGGCTCGACGACGGTCCGTTTCTCGTCCTGGAGTGGGTCGACGGGATCGACGCGCATGCCCTGGTTTTACGTGGAGAGCGGGTGCCTCCTGCCGCTGGGGCAGTGATCGCGCTCGACCTTGCTGCCGCGCTCGCCGCCGTGCATGCGCACCGCACGGGGGTACTCCACCGGGACATTGCGCCGGGCAACGTACTGCTCTCGCGCGACGGCCGTGCGCTGCTCGCAGACTTCGGTCTCGCTCGTTGGCTCGCCTGCCCCCGCGCACAGCCTGCGCACATTGTCGTGGGCAAGCTCGGGTACCTTGCCCCGGAGGTGTTGCGCGGCCGAGTGCATGGCATGCGGGCCGACCTCTACGGCCTCGGTGCCACCCTATGGGAACTCCTCGCCGGCCGTCGTCTCTGGGCCCACGAGACCGACCCTGCGTCGCGTGCGCGTGCCTGGCTGCGCAGCCCACGCCCCTTGCTGACCGAAGTGGCGCCCGAGGTTCCCGCTCACCTTGCCGCGGTGATCGACGGTTGCCTGGCGATGGAACCACGGCACCGCCCCGCCAACGCGCGCTCCCTGCACGAGGCGTTGGAGCGCGCCGTCCGCCGTGACCAGATCACTCCCTGCCGGGATCAGCTTGCGAGCGCGGTGTGGAGCGCGGCGAAGGATCTCCCCGCGATGACCCCCACCGTGCGTGTGCGTCGGACGCGCGCGGCGTATGTGACTGTGAGCGCGCTGCTGGTGCCACCTTCGATCCGTCCGAAGGCGATTGCTATCGGCTGAGGCGGTCGATCAGTGTGAGTAGATGGCGTCGGGCCGGAGGGCCTCGTAGTGCCGAACAGTCGCGTCGCCGACCGCCTTGACGGAAGCCGCAAACAAGGCCGGGCGCGCGGCCCAACCTACCAGCGGCACCCATCCGATGGCCTCACCGATGACCTTCATCCCGAGGTTCTTGATGGTGGAGAGGCCGATGAGCTTGATTGCATCGGCGTCATCGATGCGAGCGCCATAGGCCGAGGCGATATCGACGACCAGCTTCACCTCTGCGGCGGTGACCGCCATGGAGGTCCCGGGAATTGGGATGAGCCCGCCGACCCCTGCCCCGGTCGCATACTTCAGCACGAGATTCCGACAATGTTCGCGTGCGAGCATGACATTCGGCTTTCTTCGACGAGCAGAGAATGTGCGCGGGGCAGGGATCGAACCTGCGACATCCTGCGTGTAAAGCAGGCGCTCTGCCACTGAGCTAACCGCGCGTAAGGCCCCCGGCTTTTACTCCGTGGGGCCGGGAGGTCAACCTATTGGTCGCGCTCCCTCGCCTGCCGCGCGTCGTGCACCTGCCGCGCGATCGAGCGGACGCTCTTCCTCTTCAACCATCGCGCCGTCGCGGTACTCCATCGGCCTCGGTCGGTCACCGAGCCGCAGGTTGGCTTCCGGCCAGACGAGCACCTCGCGCAACACGTCATCGACGTGTTCGACCAGCACCACTCGCATCGCCTTGAGCACGCGCCGTGGGACATCCCGCAGGTCTTTCCGATTGTCCCGCGGAATGATGACCGTGCCGATGCCACCGCGGTGCGCTGCCAGGAGTTTCTCCTTCAAGCCGCCGATCTCCAGCACCCGGCCGCGGAGAGTAATCTCACCGGTCATCGCCACATCGCGACGCACCGGAAGTTTCAGCAGCGCCGACACGAGCGACGTAACCATCGTTACGCCCGCGCTTGGGCCATCCTTGGGAATCGCGCCCTCGGGAAAGTGGATGTGCACATCGATCTTCGAATAGAAGTCCGGCTCAAGTCCGAAGAGCGTGGAGCGCGAGCGCACATAGCTCATCGCGGCCTGCGCCGACTCCTGCATCACCGTGCCGAGCTTCCCGGTGACGATCAACTTGCCCTTGCCGGGAACCACCGCGACCTCATTGGCCAGCAGTTCACCGCCGAAGGAGGTCACCGCGAGGCCCGCCGTGAGGCCGATTGCGTCCTGCTCCTCCTTACGCCCCACGCGGTACTTCGGCACTCCCAGGTACTTCGGGATGTCCCGCGCCTCAACGAGGTACGTACCACCCTTCCCGTCCTTCAAGACTCGACGCGCCACCTTGCGAATCAAGCTACCGAGCTCTCGTTCCAGGTTTCGCACGCCAGCTTCGTGGGTGTAGTGATTGATCACCGTGCGTACTGCACCCTCGCTGATATCTACCTTCACGCCCTCAAGCCCGCACTCGCGCAGCTGTCGAAGAACGAGGTACTTCACAGCGATGTTGAGCTTCTCGTACTCAGTATAACTACTGAGTTGAATGATCTCCATCCGGTCTTGCAACGGCAACGGAATGCTTCCGAGGGTGTTTGCCGTAGTGATGAAGATGACCTCCGAGAGATCGTAGTCCATATCGAGATAATGATCATTGAAGGCATTGTTCTGTTCGGGGTCGAGCACCTCAAGCAACGCAGCCGCCGGGTCGCCCCGGAAGTCTGTGCTCATCTTATCGACCTCATCCAACAAGAACACCGGGTTGTCCGTCCCGGCCTTCTTCAATGACTGAATAATCTTGCCCGGGAGTGCGCCGATGTACGTCCGTCGGTGCCCGCGAACCTCCGCCTCGTCGCGCACACCTCCGAGCGAGATGCGCACGAATTTCCGATTCATCGAGCGCGCGAGGGAGCGCGCGAGGGAGGTCTTGCCAACGCCTGGCGGTCCGACGAGGCACAGCACTGGGCTGCGAGGCTTGTCCGAGAGCGCCCGAACCGCAAGAAACTCCAGGACCCGCTCCTTGACGGCCTTGAGTCCATAGTGGTCCTCATCGAGGATCTTCTCCGCCTCGATGACATCGAGTCGGTCATCGGAGCGGTCACCCCACGGCAGCGCGAGAATCCAGTCGAGGTAGTTGCGCACCACCGTCGCCTCGGCACTCATCGGCTGCATCATCCGAAGCTTCTTGATCTCCTTGCGGACCCGCTCCACGGCGTCCTTGGACATCCGCTTCTTCTTCAGGCGATCCTCGAACTCCTGCATCTCATTCTTGAACTCGTCGCGCTCACCGAGCTCCTTCTGGATCGCCTGCATCTGCTCATTCAGATAGTACTCCTTCTGAGTACGCTCCATCTGGCGCTTCACCCGCGAGCGGATCTTCTTCTCTACCTGTAAGATCTCGATTTCCGCCTGCATCGCTTCGTGCAACTGCTCGAGGCGCTGCACTGCATCGGTCATCTCAAGTAACGCCTGGCGGTCCGTGAGCTTGATGCTCCCGAGGTGCACCACCACTGTATCCGCGAGTCGACCGGGCTCATCGAGAGTCTGGACCGAGATCAAAACCTCCGGCGGAACTCGCTTGTTGAGTTTAACATAGGCTTCAAAGGACGATTGCACCGAGCGCATGAGTCCGTCGATCTCGAGGCTCGAAGAGACCGTGTCTTCGAGTGCCTCGACGTCGCAGAGAAAGTGGGGCTCGTGGTCATGCCAACGGCGCACAACACCGCGGCGGCGACCCTCCACCAGTACTTTCACGGTGCCATCGGGCAGTCGGTGAAACTGGTGAATACTACCGATGGTACCGACTTCGTAGATGTCGTCGGGCACCGGGGCATTGGTACGCGGCCGCTTCTGAGCCGCGAGGAAAATCTCCTTGTCACCGGCAAGCGCCGCATCGATCGCGGCGATGCTCTTCTCGCGGCCAACGAACAGCGGCACGACCATACGCGGAAAGACAATGATGTCCCGCAATGGCAGCAACGGCAGCACCAGGCGCTCGCCCGTGCCCTCTCCCTTCAATGATGACATGGAGGCTCCTGCGGGCGGAGGCTACGCGCTCTCCGCAGACTCTTTATGGTAGACGATGAGCGGGGTCTCATGTCGGAGGATGACCTCCTCGCTCACGATGACCTCCTTGATACCGCTCTTGCTCGGGATCTCATACATCACGTCGAGCATCGCGTTCTCAAGGATCGCCCTCAATCCACGCGCGCCACTCAATCGTGTCAGCGCCTCGCGAGCCACCGCGGCGAGAGCACCGCGAGTGAACTTAAGCTTCACGCCATCCATCTCGAAGAGCTTCTTGTATTGTCGCTCCAGTGAGTTTTTAGGCTTTGTCAGCACATCGATGAGGGCTTCTTCATTGAGTTCGTGCAGCGTCGCAATCATCGGTAGACGGCCGATAAACTCTGGAATGAGACCGAATTTCAGGAGGTCTTCCGGCTGTACCTGCGCCAGAAGTTCGCCGATCTTCCGTTCGTTCTTGCTGGCAATCTCAGCCCCGAATCCGAGACTCTTCGTATTTGTACGTCGCTCGATCACCTGATCGAGTCCCACGAAGGCCCCGCCGCAGATGAAGAGAATGTTTGTCGTGTCGACCTGCAGAAACTCCTGCTGAGGGTGCTTGCGACCACCCTTCGGCGGCACATTGGCAACGGTGCCCTCAAGAATCTTGAGCAGCGCCTGCTGCACGCCTTCCCCAGACACATCGCGAGTGATCGAAGGATTGTCACCCTTGCGAGCAATCTTGTCGATCTCGTCGATGTAGACGATGCCGCGCTGAGCTCGCTCAATGTCGTGATCGGCATTCTGGAGCAACTGAACAATGATGTTCTCGACGTCCTCGCCGACGTACCCCGCCTCGGTAAGCGTGGTGGCGTCGGCGATCGCGAAGGGTACATTCAGGATCTTTGCCAGCGTTTGAGCCAGCAGGGTCTTCCCCGTGCCGGTAGGGCCAAGGAGCAGGATGTTGGACTTCTGGAGGTCAACCTCCTCGCCCGCACCCTTCGCCTCAATACGCTTGTAGTGATTGTGCACTGCCACCGCGAGGATCTTCTTGGCCCGATCCTGTCCGACCACGTAGTCGTCCAGAATAGCCTTGATTTCCACCGGTTTCGGGATGGGAGAACTGCCGCGGAGGTTGTCCTCGCGCTCCCCCTCCTCCACCAGGATGTCATTGCACAACCCAATGCACTCATCACAAATGTAGACCGTCGGTCCTGCGATGAGTTTCTTCACGTCCCGCTGGCTTTTGCCGCAGAAGGAGCACGTCAGGTTGCCGTGATCCCCTCGATCCTTGCCCGTCACCGGTGCCTCGTTCCTCCACGGCTCAGTGCGCGTGGCTGGGAAATGCTTATTCCGAATCGAGTTTAGACGCCGCCCCACAACGGAGCAAGCGAACCACAGCCATCAAGCTCAGCGCTTGGGCGCTTCCTTGCGGCCGGTGACGACTTCGTCAATCAGTCCGTAGGTCTTGGAGTCCGCGGCGCTCAGGTAGAAGTCGCGCTCCGTGTCGCGCCGGATCTTCTCACTCTCCTGGCCGGTGTGCTGCACGTAGATGTCCGTGAGCTTCTGGCGGAGATACAAAATCTCCTTCGCGTGGATCTCGATGTCCGTCGCCTGCCCGCGCGCCCCGCCGAGCGGCTGGTGCAGCAGGATACGCGAGTTCGGGAGCGCCAGACGGCGGCCCTTGGTGCCCGCGCAAAGCAGCACTGACGCCATCGAAGCCGCCATCCCCAGGCACAGTGTGCTCACCGGGCAGCGGATGTATTGCATCGTGTCGTAGATCGCGAGTCCCGAGGTGATCACCCCGCCGGGGCTGTTGATGTAGAGCATGATCTCCTTATCGGGATCTTCACTCTCCAGATACAACAACTGAGCGATGATGATATTCGCGACGTCGTCGTTGACCTCAGTGCCGAGGAAGACGATTCGGTCTTTCAGTAGGCGCGAGAAAATATCCCACGACCGCTCACCGCGGTGCGTGGTCTCGATCACCTGAGGATACGGAATGAAGTTGCGGTTTCGGTCGTCCATGCTCAATCCTCCTTCGCCGGATCTACTTCGCTCGAGTCCGTCGGCACATCGGTGATCGTTGCCTTGCTAAGCAGAAGGTCGAGTACCTTCTTCTCCAAAACTTCACTGATCAGCAGGTCGCGCTTCTGCTGGTCACGGTACTCCGCGCGCAGTCGAGGGAGCGCGCGCCCGGTCTCTTTCGCCATCTCCTCCAGGCGCACATTGAGGTCTGCCTCGGTGACGCTGATGCTGTGTGTCCGCGCGACCTCCGTCAGGAGCAACCCCGCGCGCACCCGCTGCTCAGCCTCGCCGCGCAGCGTGGTCTCCAGGTCGGCGCCCTCGCCCAGCGTGCCGCCGAGTTCGCGCAGCAGAGACGGCCGGAGCTGACCCAGCACCTGGGTGACCAGCGACGGTGGAACCGGGATCGTGTTCGCCTCCACCAGCTTCTTGATGGCCTCCTCGCGAACATCATCGTCCGAGCGGTCAGCGAACTGCTTCTGCATCGTCGCCAGCGTGCTGGCCTTGAGGGCCTCCAGGCTCTCGGCGCCGACGTCCTTGGCGAACTCGTCGTCAAGCTCGGGGAGTACCTTCTCCTGAATCGTGGTGAGGGTCAGGCGGAAGCTACCGGTCTTGCCGGCGAGCTCCCTTTGCCGGTGCGTCTCGGGGAAGGTCACCGGGACCTCACGGGTCTCGCCCGGGGACATCGCGCGCAGTCCCTCGTCGATCTCCTTAATCAGGGTGTTGCGGCCGAGCTCCACCGTCCGGCCCTTGGCGCCAAACTCAGCGATCTCGCTGCCATCAACCAGGATTGCAACGTCAAAAGTCGCCGTGTCAGTCTCCAGCGCGGGACGCATAGGGTCGGGCGTGCGGAGAGTGGCGTTCTCCTCGCGCTTCTGCTCGAGCGCGAGGTCGAGCGCGCTGTCACCGATGGTGTAAACCTTGCGCGTGAGCTTCAGCGCACCTAGGTCGATGCCGCTCATGTCCGGACGGATCTCAACCTGCGCGGTGTAGGCCCACTCGGCCGTGCTGAGGATGTCACTGTCCAACTCGACCCGCGGTTGACCGATCACTTCGAGCTTCTGGTCGCGGATGGCGTCCGGGAGCGTCTGGTCGATGAGCTTGCGGAACACATCGGACGCGACCTGACCACCGAAGTACTGCTTCAGCACCGGGCGCGGCACCTTGCCCTTGCGGAACCCTCGGATCTGCGCGTCGCGCCCGAGCTTCAGGAAGGCGCGGTCGAGTTCGGCATCGACCTTCTCCTTTGACAGGACAACGCGGAGCGATACTTCAACGGGCGAGATACGCGAGACAGTGACCTGCATGGAACGCTGTGCCTCAACGGGGGGTGAAAGGTGACGGGCCGTGGACTCTAACGAGGGGTGCCCCTGTGTCAAGCATGTGATCAGCGGTTCGCGGTGACCCAGGCAAGGGCGCGACGCACCTCCGACACGAAGTTCGGCGGCAGTTGGTGCCCTGCGTCGTCGAGGATGCGTAGTTCGACCCGCCCCAACCTCTCGCGGCGCATGAGGGCGGCGGCGCGGCGCGTGCGCTCGACGATGCCATCACCAGCCCCGGTAAGAAGGTAGACGCGTCGAAGGGAGCGCCGCGCCGCGGGGTAGAGATCGGTGTTCATCCCGACATAGCCGTCGTGGGCTGCGAAGATCAGCCAGCGGGGAAAGACCACCGGCTCCATCAGCCCGGTCTGCATTGCCACGAAGGCCCCCTCGCTGAAGCCCATCACCACGTTGTCGTTCTGCCGTACCCGTCGCGGAAAGCGTCGAGAAAGCGCACCGAGCGCGGTCATCGTGAATTGATGGGCCAGCGTGGCGTTGTTGTTCCAGACGCGATGGCCGTCGCCACGCATCCCGGGGCCTTGAGGGCAGATCAGCCACCCGCGCGGAGTCACCAAAGGAGCGAAGCGCACGCAGTTCTCGTGGGGATCTGCGCCCCGCGCGTGAAGGTACACGAAGACCCGCTGCCGTCCGGCCATGCGTGGGCGGAAGAACCATGCGTCAGGAATTCCCGAGAGCTCTAGTTGTTCAGGCTCCGTCGGAGGACGCCGCCGTCGCAACCGCTGCGCGGCCACCAGATGCTCGTGCTCCAACCGGTCGTCCGCACGCCCGAACATGCGAGACCGCACCGGCCGTGATGTACCGCTGGCCCCGTTTATTCGGGCGACCGTTGATTCTTCCTGCACCGGACGAGCACCCGTCTCCGCTGCTGGGGCCGGGCCGTCATCCGGCAATTCTGGGGAGTCAATAATCGTGATCGGGTCAAGGTTCGTCCCCCCGTCAGGTGCCGGTTGGGCTAGCACACCACGCGACCCCAGCGTCGCCGCGAAGAGCAGCCCCGCCGCAACGGATGTTGGCTTTGAAGGGCGACCCGGGCACATAGGGTCATTCTCGTTAGCGCCCGTCTGAGCCGAGGGTCAAGTCAGGGTGTCGTCGAGGGAGGTTCGTCCCGAACGGTGGGAGCGGGGCGCGTGCGTAGCGAGCGAACGTAATCGACGACCATCGTCATCTCGCGCTCGTTGAGACGGTCGTGGAAGCGCGGCATGTGGTTGCGCGCGCCGTAGTTCTCCGGGGCACCAGCATTGATTAACTGCGCCCGGATGTAAGCGCGAGAGCCCCACGCATCGAGGTTTGGAGCATCCCGGTCGGCCGCCTCGGTCTCCGTGGTGTCGCCCTCGCCCTGATGGCAGGTCGTGCAACGGCGGCGGTAGATGGCCTCACCCGCGGAAACCAACGCCGATTCGGGAGCCGCCTCGCCAGGCTCATACCCTCTTGAGTAAAGCCACTCCGACACCGCGCGCATCCCATCGTCGTGGAGACGGCGGCGCTGCCCCGGCATGTCATGAATCTCAGTGGTTCCCATCAGCTCGGGGTGGTCGGGCCAGGTCAAGAATGCTGTGGCCCAGTCGCGGGAACCGAAGCCGTCAAGCCGAGGGCCCTTCTGCTGCCGACTCATGCCCCGCACGGCGTGACAGGTTCCGCAGTACTGCACGAAGAGTTCGCCAGGGCGCACGGCGGGATCGTTACGCACCATCTCCAGCGGACCCTCCGGAGGGATGCCCGCGCGCGCGAGCCCCCTCGCCCGTCGTGAGGTCGCCTCTGCCGCACGCTCCGAGCGGCGGAAGGCAGGGGTCGCGAGGTCCCGACGCAACTCAAGGCCCAACACCAACGCGCCGATCCCCGCGAGGGCGATGGGCGCCAGCGTCAGCCCCCGCCGTAGCCGCGAACTGCTCCGGTCGATCCAGGGAAGCAGCGCGAGGAAGGTCGTGAGGACGCCTGGAATGACCATCGTTCCGATGATCTGGCGTCGACCGGGGAAGTGTTTCAGCAACTGCGAGAGCGGCATGAAGAACCACTCCGGCACCGCCGGGTAGTGGCTCGATGGGTCCGCCGGAGCATCGAGAGGTGCACCCCATCGCCGGGCCATCCAGGTGACCAGCAGCACCGTGATCAGAGCGACGAGTGCGTCGCGTGCAGCCTGCCCCGGCCACCAGCGCGCATCCGTATCGCCCCGAGCGGCATCGCCCTTAAGCCCGTGCCGTCGGACCATCGCGACGTGCGCCCAGACGCCGAGAAGCAACGCCAGCGGGACCAGCCAGACGTGAAGCGTGTAGAACCGCGTCAGCGTGAGTTGGCCGTAGTGCGTGCCACCGATGAGCAGTCGTTGCAGCGTGGGCCCGAGCACCGGAACGCTCCCGATGATGCCGGTCTCGATGCGAGAGACCCAGTAGCCGCGTTGATCCCACGCGAGAGGGAAGCCGGTCATGGTCGCGAAGAGCACGAGCCCTGCGAGCGCAAGGCCGAGGAGATAGTTGAGCTCGCGCGGTCGACGCGTCGCGCGATCGATGACGACCTGTGCGAGGTGCAAGGCGAGTAGCACCACGATGGCGTGGGTTCCAAAGTGGTGGAGCCCGCGAACCATGCGGCCCCACGGGAGCACCGCCTCGAGGTACCAGGTGCTCGACCACGCGGTGGTGATGCCGGGCGAGTAGACCGTCATCATCGCGACGCCGGTCAGCGCCTCCAGAAGCAGCAGCATCGCGAGGGACGCACCGAACACCCGCCGCCAGCGCGGGCCGCCCGGCATCGCGACGTCAAATGCGCGAGCGAGCGCACTCGGTAGACCCGTGCGCTCTTCGAGAAATGCCTTCCAGCCAAGGGGCTCCATCGTCAGCTTTCCTCACGGATGCGGTCCGCTCCGCCAAGGCGAAACTGTGCCCAGCGAACCTCGACCTCACCGTCGCGCACCCTTGACTCAATCGGGTCCATCGAGCGTGGAGAAGGCCCGCGCAACGCCGTGCCGGCAGCATCGAAATCGCTCACGTGACAAGGGCATACGAAGCCACGGGCGCTGTGTTCGATCAAGCATCCGAGGTGCGGACAGACCGCCGACAACGCGCGCAAGGTCTCGGTCCCTTCGCCGCCGCGCAGCAGCCACACGGTGCCGAGGCGTCGGTCAGGCGAGACGTTCCACGCGTCGACCTCGGCGCCGATGATGTGTGCTTGCAACGGCGTGGCGACGACGAGGTCATCCCAGCGGGCCACCGGGTGCCAGCCGTCATCGCCGCCCGCCCGCCGGCCGGGCAGTCGCGGGGCATTCGCCGACGATGCCACCACCGCCGCCGCCGGAAACACGACCACCCCTGCAGCCGCGGCGCCCGCGAATCCCACAACGACTTTCAATGCCTTCCGTCGATCGACCATCCCCGGATACTTCCACACCCGCGAGTCAAAGGAACCGCTGCAAGACTCGGGGCGGTGCATTATGTTCGCCGCAGATGTCCCGCCTGGGTCGAACTCTTCAGATCAGCGTTGCTGCTCTCGCGCTCTCGATTACAGGTTGCCCCGCTCGGTTTGTGCCGGGGCGGACGATGGTATCGGAGCTAAACCTTCGCGGTGTTCAAAACGTCGATGAGGACGCTCTTCGTAGTCGGGTCGCCACCCGGGAGACCACCCTCTGGCCCTCGAACCGTGCTCGCTTCCTGAGGTGGTGGCGATGGTGGTGGGTCGATCCGGAGTATCTCGATCCGGCGGCGCTCACGCGTGATCAAGCCCGCGTGCAGCGCTTCTATCAGGCACGCGGCTACTACGATGCGAATGTCTCGCAGCCTCAGGTCACGGACCTCGGGCAAAGCCGCGCGCGCATCGAGATCAACGTAACCGAGGGGATGCCTACTCTGGTCGCGGACCTCCGTCTGCGCGGCTGCGAGTCGGAGGACTCAGACCCACTTCCAACGCGGATGTGTAACAGCATCCGCGCCGGACTCCTGACGACACCTGGATCACTCTTCGACGAGGACCGATTTCACTACGACCGCGCGTTCATCTTCGATTCGCTGCGCGAAGGCGGATATGCCACGCCGACGGTGATCCCGCACGCTGCGGTAGATCCCACAACGCGGCGAGCTTGGGTCGAATACACCGCGCGCACCGGCCCACCGAGCCGCTTCGGGATTGTGACCCTGCGCCTCTCGCCGAACACCACAGCCTTCACCGAGCCGCGACTCCCCAACGGGCTGCCCGTGTCAGTCATCCGATCGGCGCTCAACATCGATCGCGGCGATCGCTACTCGCGGCGCGCGCTCGTTGACGGGCAAGCGGCGCTCTTCGATCTCGGCGTCTTCGGCATCGCGCGCATCGAGGAGGCTCCTCGCCCCGGCGGCGACGTCGATCTCAACGTGATCCTGTCGACCGCACGTCTCTGGCGCTTTCGCCTCGGTGGCGGCCTCGAGTACGACAATGTGCGCCCCAACATCCATGGTCTCGTCGCGTACGAGCATCGCAACCTGCTCGGCGGATTCTGGCGCTTTCGCGCCGAGGGCCGGGGGCTGCTGTACCTGCTCAACCTGGGCAGCGTGTTCGGCGGCGGAAATGCGCAGGATCAAGCGCCTTTCCGACCCGTATTAGGCGGCTCGGCGCTGGTCGAACTCGCACGCCCCGAACTGTTTCGCAGGACGCTCGGGCTCGCTTCCGTGCATCTTGAATTCGCTCCTGACCCGCTCATCCCAACGATCGCCTTCCGCCGTGCGACGCGCTTCACGGTGGGTCTCGAGCACGCGTTCTCGCGACGCCTCCACGGCGCGTTCTACGCTCGCTTCACCGACCTCGGTTTCAGCCCCAACCCGAACAACCCCGATGCGACGTTTCACACGAACGGCGACATTCTCCAAAACGACCCGATCTACAGCGAACTCTACTTTGACCAGCGGTACCTGCATCTCGAGCAGGCGCTCTCGTACGACAGCCGGGACGACCGTGCGCACCCCACTCGCGGGGTCTTCCTCTCCGCGAATCTCATCGAGTCTGTTCGCGTCCCGGGGGTGTCGGACTACACCTTCGTCCGCGCCTCCGCCGAAGCACGCACCTACGTCTCGCCCGTGCGCAGTATCGTCTTCGCGTTTCGCGCGATGCTCGGTGGAACCATCGGTGAGTCGTTCGAGTCCAACGGCCGTCGATACTGGCCGCTGCCGTCGGACCTGCGCTTCGTCTCCGGCGGCTCGCAGTCCAACCGCGGCTATCCCTATGGTCGCGTCGGCGTGCTCGGCACCGTCCCCGTCTCGCCCACGCCCGGCACCGGCGTCCTGGCAGAACGCACCACCGCGCTCGGTGGAACCGGCATCTTCGAAGCCTCCGTCGAGGCCCGCTGGCAACCCCGCGCCTTCGGGGTCGTCGCGTTTCTCGACGTCTCCAATGTCATCGGAATCGACCCCGAGCCCTTCGTAAACCCGCAGGGAATCCAAGCCCCCGGCTGTCAGCCGACCTCCACCAACGCCATCCCCGACGGCGTCGGATGCGCCATCGATCGCCGCAACCGCTCGCTCCCGCCGCCGCGCAGCTTCAACCTCGACACCGTCCGCGCGCTCTTCAGCGACCTGCACCCTTCGGTCGGCGTCGGTCTGCGTTACCTCACGCCCATTGGACCTTTGCGGGCAGACTTTGCCGTGCGGCTCTCGGACCTCGACTGCTCTCGCAACTCCGCCGACGTCGCTGCGCAGAACCGCGCTACGCCCAGCGGCTGGGCCAGCTATTACATCGTCACCCAGCCGCGCTGCGACTTCTTCAGTGCCGCCATTCCCCTCGCGATTCAGCTCTCGTTGGGGGAGGCCTACTGATGCATCGGGGATTGATGAGGCTGCTGGGGCAGGTCGCACGCCTTGTGGTCCTGCCGGTTCTCTTCGTCGTGGCGCTGGTGCTTCATCTGCCCACCAGGCTCGGGCGCGCGGCGGCCACCGACCTCGTCCGCGCCGCAGTCGCAGACCTTGCACCCGGTCACTTCACGCTCCGACGTATCACTCGCTTTGATTCCGGCGGCGTCACGGTCGAGGGGGTGAACTGGCACGACCTCGATGGCCGGGCGCTGCTCGAGGACGCCGTGATCACCGCCACACCCTCCGCGGCCCTGCTCCTGGCGGCGGTGGGGAGAGGCTCCTGGCCCGCCATTACGGTCGATGCGCAGGCCATCACGCTGTTCGCGCCGCGACTTACAGTGTCGCCTCCGAGCCGCCCCGGAGCGCCACCGTCGCCGCCGTCGCCTTTTCCAACGATGGGCTTCCCCGAGCTGAAATTGCAGGTTTCGAGGCTCCGAAACACGCTCGGCTACCCCATCGAAGCGCGCAACGTCCGCCTCACGGGCGGCCTGCGTCTGCAGCCCACAGGAATCAGCTTCAGCCTCCGCAGCCTATCGCTCGAGACACAGACCACCCCACTCTCGCCGGTCGCGCTGCAGGCCCATGCGCGCGTTCGAACCTACCCGGCGCTTTCCATCGACGCTGGACTCGCGCTCACGGGCTCTGCGCTCCGCTGCGGAATCACCGTCCTGCCGCAGCCGAGCAACGAGATACTGATCCTGCTTCACGACTGTTTCCTCCCTGGGGCCACGCTCACTCGCCTTGCGCAGTTCGATCCCGCGCAGGCACTTCCGGACGTGACGATTGCAGACATTGCCGTGCACGGTCGGCCCGCAGCAAGCTGGAGTGCCGATGGCCGACTGGTGATCGGCGGCGCCTCCACCACCGTGTCCGCTTTCATCGGAAGCTACGATCGGAGCGCCACTTTCCGCTTTGATCACGTCGCCTTGCGCGGAGCCCACGCCGCCCTGCCCGATGGGGACATCGACGGAGTCGTCGCGCTCACCGAGCAGGACATTGGTACGGGCCATCGCGTCACCTTCGATGCACGCGAGCTTCATGCCACGGTGTCAAACAACGAGGTTCCACCGTTCGTGATCACTGGGGTGTATCGCCCGAACCAGGCCCTGCTGATCGAAGCCCTCGATGTGCCGATGGCTCGGCTCCACGCGCAGGGCACCGTCGGAATCGAAGGGCCGCACGCCCTCGACGTGCAAGTGGTGTTTGAGCCTCCGCCGATCGAGACCCTCCCGTGGACTCGCGCCCTGGGCACCGGGCGCGTTCGCGGTCAGGCCCACGTTAGCGGCGACCCCGCGCACCTTCGCATCGACACGGTCGTGCTCGCCGACGCGCTCACCGTCGGCACGGCGCGCGTCGGTCACGGCGAGGTACGGGGCGTCTTCACGCTGGCGGGAGGTACGCGCTTCGTCGATGCCGTCGCGACGCTACAGGGGGCGTCGGTGCGCGGTTTGGTGCTGCCCGCCGACGCTACCGCTCATCTGGTCGGCGACCCCGTTGGCGTGATGCGCATCCGAGGTTCGGCCAACGGTCCGGGACTCCTCGCCGCGCTAGGTCCGGCACCCGCGAGGGGGCCTTCGACCGCGAGCGTGCGCGTGGATGCCACCGTCGATCTCTCGGACCCGGCGTACATCACCGCCCGCCTCGCCGAAGCCCAGGTCAACCTCCGCGGCGCGACCGCGCGCGTCCACGGCACGCTCGCCGTGCGGCCCGGGAGCCCGATCACTTCAATGCGCGGCGCGCTCACCGTCGATGCCGGGACCGCGGGCTCGCTCTCCGTCGACCTGGGCAGCGGGCGGGTCTCCATCGAAGCGCGTACCTTCGACCTCGCGTGGGCCGCGCCGCTCTCTGTTTCGACGCAAGCGCTCTCGGGGCGAGTCAACGGCGATCTCCTCATCGACCTCGCCAACGTCGGCCGGAGTCACGGCGCACTCACACTACGTGCGCTCACGCTTCCGAGTCTGGGCACGGTCACCGCGGACCTCGCCCTCACTCGCCCGGAGACCGAACTCGTCGCTCACCTGAACGCGTCGTTGACCCCGCCCGGCTCGCCCGAAGCCGCGACCCTCACCCTCGACGCCGTCACGCCCCCGGTGCGCGCATGGAGCGATCCCGTCGCGTGGCTTCGCGGGCTGCATTCGATGTCTGCGCGCGCAGAGATCGCCGACCTGGACAACTTCCCGCTCGTCGCGGTTGCGCTTCCCCGCACGCTGCGCATGCAGGGACGAGTTGTCGCCACGGCCAACATTTCGCGCTCCACGCCGGATGCGCCACTCTCCGCGATTCTCGGCGTGGAGGGGCGCGGGCTTGTCGTCGGCGTAGGTATCCCGTCGCTTCTCGGACGAGAGCGACGGATGCTTCCAGCGGTGCAGCCGATGTGGATCCGTGCGGCGCTCTGCACGTCGTTTTCATCCTTCGTGCCCGACGAATTTTCGCCTCGCCTCCGACTTGGGATCACGCGGGACTTCAACGAAGCCTCGCCCGGTCCGCCGAACGCATGCGACGATCGGCCACTCCTGGAGCGCACACTCTTCGCCGCCGAAACTACTTTCCGTGGGCCGTGGCTGACCGCGCTTACCGCGCTCAAGGAGGCCATCGAATTGCGCGGCTCCGTGCTGCCCGATCGGCTCCGGACTGCCATCGCCGCCGCGGGCACGGACATGCATCTCTCCGTCGGCCCCATCCTGCGGAGCGAGTGGCCGCTGCGCACGATCGCGATCCCGCAGGCGGACGGCAGGCCGCACTTCATCCGACCCCCGGACGTACCTCCCGGAACGATGCTCCACGCGGAGGTTCGCGCGAACGGAAGTTTCCTTGTGCCGCTCATCGAGGTCGAGGTCGAGGGCACCGCGCCGACCCTCGGGTTGGTCGGCCTAGAGGAGCCCATCCGCGCGGACATCTACGCGGCTGTCGCGCCGCGCGAGGGCGGCACCCTGCTCGACTCCTGGGCCGTGAACCTCAACGTGCGCGGGGTGACGTCGCCGAACATCGTTCGCGATCAGCAGGCTCGCGTGGAGGCGGACATCCGGCTGTCTGCGAGCGCTGCCGATCTCCGCACGCGAGGCGCGAGCGGGCTCTCCTGGGACCGCTTCGACGTCGATTCCGAGAACCTCCGACTCGAGCGCTTCAGCTGGGCGCGTGACCGCGGCCTCGAGGGGCGAGTCGCCGTGCGCTTGCTAGCGACGGAAGATCCGCGCCAACCGGTGACCGCGAACGTCACGGTGGAGGACTTCCGCGCCCGCTTGCCGGAGACGCTACAGGGTTACCTGGCGCCGTCCGCGCGCGCCCGTATCCACGCAGCGGTGCGCAGCGAGAATGGGCGATTTATCCTGCGATCTTGCGCGATTGCGACGACGGCGGCGACCACTCCGGACTGTACTCCCGACGGTCCGGTGCCGACGGACCCAACGGAGTCCGTGCTGGTCATCGGCTCGATACCGTTCGATGGCGCGATGCCGAGCCTTGTGCCTGACCGAACCGGCGCGGTCTTCGATCTCATCGCGATGGGATATCCTCTGGAGACGCTCTCCCGCTTCGTCCCGGACGAGATCGCCTCCAACATCGGCGGCCAGCTTCAGGCTCGAATTCATTGGGATGGTCAGCACCCCAACTCGCCGAGCGGCCAGGTCGCGCTGCGCGGCGGTCATGCGACGCTCACCACGTTGGGTGAGCCGATGCGCAACCTCGACATCCTGCTCGAAGCTCAGGACTCCGCCGTTCGCATCGACCACGTGGACTTCGACCTCGGTCGAGGTCACCTCCACGCTGACGGCGCGGCCACCCTCCATGACGACCACGTCGCGCTCGACCTTCACGGCCGCACCCGCACCCTCCCGGCGGTGCTCTCCGGCTACACTTGGGCGTGGCTCGACGGCAGCGTGCAGTACCACATGGATTTTCGCGACGACGGCGCGCGCGGCACCATCAACGTCGAGCAACTCTCGGCGCTCGTGCAGGACCAGCCGGCCAACAACCTGCAATCGCTCGATTCCGACCCGAGCGTATTCATCATCGGTCGCACCCAGCTCGCGCAGCTGGGTGAGACGACCGACTACGCCATCGAGTTGGACGTCCACTCGCAGACGCCTGTGTGGGCGCGTCGCTCGGATTTCGCCATCGCGATCAGGACGGATCTCCGCATTCGTCGCGACCGCGCCGGGCTCGCCCTCGCGGGCATCATCAGTCAGGCCAGCAACCAGTCCTGGTATTCGATCTTTGGAAAGCAGTTCGACCTCGACCGGGTGCGCATCACCTTCGATGGCAACCTGGCGATGAATCCCGAACTCGACATCGCGGCGCACCATGACTCACCGAGCGCGGGGCGCATCTCCGTCGCAGTCAGCGGCCGACTGCAGCGGCCGACCATCGTGCTCACGTCGGCGAGCTTTCCCACCGCGAGCCAGGCGGAGATTCTCGCGATGATCGCGCTCGGTCGCCGCTCGCCGGCTGCCAGTTCGTCCGGCACCGACTTCGCTGCGCAGTTCGCTCAGGCCGTGGTCTCGCTCGTGTCAGGAATCGTCGCGAGCGGCATCTCCCGGGAGTTCGCGTTTCTACCGACAATCATCGCGGAGCCCACCACGACGGGGATGGGCGGTCGTTACGGCGCGGGCGTGAACCTCTCGCCCCGGCTCTACCTCCAGGCGACCTACTCCGCGGCAGGCGGCTCGGGCTCGCAGAGCAGCGGCGCCAGCAGCTTGTCCGCGGAGTTTCGTCTGCTGTTGGAGTACGCCATCAGCGAGGCGATCACCTTCGCTGCAAGCGGGAGCAGTCGCGTAGCTGGCACCGCGGAGATGTACTGGTCACCCTGACGGCGTCGCCTCGTACGGGACGCTCGTCGCATCGAGTACCCGGCGCAATCCCAACAGAAGCAGGAGGTTGCGCACGTTGTACCCGTAACGAAGCCCGTCGCTAGTGAACACTCCCGCGCGGGTGTCGCCGTGATCGACGAACACCGACGGATGCACCCGGTCGTCGGAGATGCCCTCCATTGGGAGCGTCGCCATCGAAGCGGCGTAGTCGATGAGCGGCAGATGGCGCTCGGCAGCGAGGGCGCGGATACGGCCGTTGATGGCCTCCGCCTCGGCGCGCGCCGCGTCGCTCCCGTGGTGCGACGGGATGGTGCTCAGCAGAACCACCACGCCCCGTCGCTCGACCCGATCGAGGATCGCGATGAGGTTGCTGGCGAGCGTCGCTGCTCCCGACCGCTCTGCGTCGTTGGTGCCGATCATCAACACGGTAAACGCCCCGTGTGTGGCACGGAGTTCGCGCTCCACGGGGCAGCCGTCACCGCCTTCAAGGAGTTGGCTCGACTCCCACCCAGCGGTCGCCGCTGCGCTCGCGCGCGTGAAGGAATTCTCCTCCTCTCCTCGCGGCGTGCGTCGGCGAAACCAGGCCACGACGGCTTCGAGGTCGGCGAACGCCCCGAGTTCGTACCAGCCGTGGCCGATGTCCTGAGCGAAGCTGCCCGACTCGGTGATGCTGTCGCCAAGCTTGCTGAAGACATCCGATCGCAAACCCGCAGTCGCGCCTCGTGCGAAAAGCTCACGCACGTGCGCCTGAGTCGCCGCGTCGAGGGTCGGCACGAAGCGCTCCCAGTCCACCGTGGTGCGCGGTCCTGCGGGGGCCACGATCGGGTGTTCGACGGGCGCCCGATCGACGGGGGTGGCGGTGTTCGCGACAGGGGCGCGGCTTGCGCGGGGTTCAATGTGCGCCGACCGTGTGCAAGCGGACAGGGCGCCCGCGGCGCACCAGAAGGCAACTCCAGCGCGCACGTTCAGCCAATCTCCTTGCCTGCGGCTTCGGCGATCTCCTCCGCCATCCGTTGAATCGTCGCTTCGTCGGGTCCTTCGATCATCACTCGCAGCTTCGGTTCGGTGCCCGACCAGCGCACGAGCACTCTCCCCTCGACGCCGAGCGCCTTCTCCACGCCCTTCACCAACGCCCGGGTCACGGGCATGTCTTCCAGCGGCCGTCGCGCCTTCAGGGTGGTGTTCACAAGCACCTGCGGAACGCGCTGCATGGCGCCGGCAGCAAGCTCGCTGAGTGGTTTTTCGGACGTCAGCATCGCCGCGGTGACCTGCATGGCTGCGATGAGCCCGTCGCCGGTGGTCGCATGATCGAGAAACACCAGGTGCCCCGACTGCTCGCCGCCAAAGTTATAGCCATTGGCGCGCATCGCCTCGACCACGTAGCGGTCGCCTACGGACGTGCGCACCAGCGACACGTTGATGGCCGAGAGCGCACGCTCGAGTCCGAGGTTGGACATCACCGTCGCGACCACGGTGTCCTTCGCGAGCACGCCTTGCTGCTGCATGCGACGCGCGCATATCGACATGATCGCGTCTCCGTCCACGATCTGTCCCTTTTCATCGACGACGATGAGTCGGTCGGCGTCGCCGTCGAGCGCGATACCGAGGTGGGCCTTCCGTCGGATGACCTCCGCCGCGAGCGCCTCTGGGTGAAGAGCACCGTGTCGGTCGTTGATGTTGCGACCATTGGGCTTCACGCCGATGGCGGTGACCGCTGCGCCCAATTCGGAGAATACGAGCGGGGCGACGCGGTACGCCGCGCCGTGCGCGCCATCGACCACCACGCGCAGGCCATCGAGCCGAAGCGCGCGGGGAAATGTGCTCTTCACGAAGGTGATGTAGCGACCGCGAGAGTCTTCGATCTTCTCCGCCCGCCCCACCCCGAGGTCACTGCGGCGTCCATGGACGAGCCGCGGATCATCCATAAGCGCCTCGATTTCAGCCTCCGCGGAGTCTGGCAACTTGAAGCCGTCGGAGCCAAACAGCTTGATGCCGTTGTCCATGTAGGGGTTGTGCGACGCCGAGATGACCACTCCCGCGTCGGCGCGCATCGACTGGACGATGTAGGCGATGGCAGGCGTTGGCAGCGGTCCGGTCAACATGACCCGTCCGCCCTGCGCGCAGACACCTGCCGCGAGCGCAGTCTCCAGCATGTAGCCCGAGAGGCGAGTGTCCTTGCCGATGACGATGCGCGCAGCGCGGCCACCTCGCGAGGACCACCACGTCACCGCTGCGCCGACGCGGAGCGCAACCTCCGGGGTCATCGGATATTCGTTGGCGACACCGCGAATGCCATCGGTTCCGAAGAGCTTGCGGGTCGCGGTCGGAGTGGAATCGCCTACGATACGAGGTGTCCTTGCCATCCTGAGCACCTTACCGCAGGAGTGCCCGCCGGGGTGACGCGGCGATCACGGAGCGCGCATCGGTACCAGCAGGACCTCCGTCGGTTCGACCACCGCGGTCAGCCCTTCCCGCAGAGTGAGAGTCTGGACGCGGGCTTCGGTCGCCCCCCGGATCGTGATCGCCTCGGGAACGCCCACGACCGGGACGATCTGAGACGGCAGGAGATCGGCCAGTAATTCCGGGTCGCCGGTCACGACTACCGCCACGAATGGCGGGCGCACATCGAGGTGTACCGCTCCCCGAGGGAGTCCTCGCACGGTCACCGGGAGTCGTTCGAAGCGCCGTTCGCCGAGCAGCGGCGTCACCTCGAAGGTCACCCGCACCTGCACGGATCCGAAGTCGATGCCGTTGCGCGGCGCCTCGAGGGAGACCCTCCGTTCGTAGCGGCCGGGCGAGAGGCCTGACGCATCGACCGCTACGGTGTGCACGACTTCCTGGGCCTCCAGTGCCTGCGACGGCCCGCGCGCCCGCACCCGTTCTGGCTCGACAAACACTGCTCCGATTCGGGTTCGCGGGGCGGTGCTCCCAACCACACTGGCCCGCACTGCGATGGACCTCGCGACGAGCGCGTCCCATCGGAGGTCAATGCTGGGCGGATCGAATCCGACAAATTCCACGCCCGCGGGCAGCGTCATCAACGAGCGGTCGAGGTCGATGCGCCGACGCCTCCCGTCGCGCAGGTCGACTTGTACGGGGCCCATCTCTTCCCCTCTCAACGGTACGACCACCGACGGGGTGCCGCGCACCGTCAACCGAACGCGTTCGGGCAGCGGCGTGAGCAAGACCGCGTTACCCGCGTGGGCTGCAGGGAGCACCGCCGTGATCGGCACGTCCACGCTTCGTTGGACTGCGCCGACACCCCGGAACACCATGAAAAGTGTGACGGAAATCGCCAGCGAAGCGACCTTGTAGCCGAAGTTCTCGAACATCAGCGCACGGCCTGTGGCAAGTCGCGATCTGACGCTCACCGGTCGTCCCCGGCCGCGCGCGAAGTCGGCTCCTCCCGGTCGATGGGCACCGGTCGCACACCTGAAAGTGGCGGAGGGGGGGGCCGTCGGGAAGTGCGTCCCTCTCGTTCTTGTTGCCCGGCCTCCCGAAGCAACAACGCGGCTTGACGTTTGGAATACAACACACCGTAAAGTGCCTGCCGGGCGGTCTGGGCGTCGAGGCCTCGAACGATGTTGCCGTTGAAGCAGAGCGAGATCTCGCCGCGCTCTTCGCTCACGACGACGACTGCCGCGTCGGTCTCTTCGGAGATGCCGAGGGCAGCCCGATGGCGGGTGCCGAGTTGCCGTTCGAGCGCGCCGCTGCTCGTAAGCGGAAGCACCGCGCCCGCGGCGGCGACACGACCATTGCGAATGATCACAGCGCCGTCATGCAGGGGGTTGTCCTGGCTCGGCAAAAATATCGTGAACAACAGCGCCGTGGAGATCTCGGCGTCGATGATGGTGCACTGCGAGACGAAGTCATCGACGCTGGCTTCTCGCTCGAACACGAACAGCGCGCCGGTGTGACGCAGTGCGAGGCCTTCGGCGGCGGCGATCACCTCTTCGACGGCCTGCGCATCCACGGGTTTTCGCCAGCGGAGCAGAAACGGCCGGTCTCCGACTCGCATCAGCGCACGTCGAATATCTGACTGAAATATCACCACCGCGAACACCAGAAACGACGTCAATGATCGGTCGAGCAAAGTGAACGTCGTGATCAGCCCGAGGCGCTGGGAGATCGCGTAAACCACCGCGATGAGCAGGAGCCCCTGCCCCACTTGCGCAGCGCGGGTCCCGCGAACCAGGAGGAGGATTCGGTAGACGGCGTACGCGACGACGCAGATGTCGAGCGCGTCGCGAAGAAGTTCAAGCGGCGCGCGGCGGAGGAGAACCGGTAGCCACTCAGCGTGCACGCGTGGCCCTGCTTCGGAGTGCGAGCGAATGGGCGACGCGCGCTGCCTGGTGCATCACCCCGACGTCATGGACACGCAAGATCTCCGCGCCCTGGGAGACCGCGATGGCGACGGCTGCCGCGGTCCCGCCGAGACGCCCATGGACGTCCGCGGCGTCTCGAGCCCACCCCGCGGGGTGTGCCTCCTCGGAGACGAGAAAGCTCTTTCGAGAGGCTCCCACGCACACAGGATATCCGAGCGAATGCACCGTCGCGAGGTCTCCAAGAAGCGCGAGCGAGTGCGCCCCTAGCTTCGCGAACCCGAGGCCCGGATCGATCACTACTCGCTCGCGTGAAACCCCGGCGGCCAGCAGGCGCTCGACGAACACGAGCAGCTCGGCGCAGACCTCCCGCACCACGTCGTCGTAGCTGGCGAGTGACTGCATCGTCGTCGGAGTGCCCCGGGCGTGCATGGCCACATACACAGCACCGTACTCCGCGGCGACTGCGCCGAGGGCTTCCGGCGTCTCGCCGGTGCCGACGTCATTGAGAATGCTCGCGCCCATGCCGAGCGCCGCCCGTGCGACCGAGGCCTTCGTCGTGTCAATCGAGAGTGGATGCGGAAACCGTCGAGCGAGAGCCTCGACGACCGGCATGACCCGTCCCAACTCTTGCGCTTCGTCGATCGTGGGCGCGCCGGGCCGGGTGCTCTCTCCTCCGACGTCGATAGCATCGACCCCCTCCGCGACCATCACAGCCGCCCGATCGATGGCCGCGTCCACATGAGCGTACCGCCCACCATCCGAGAAGGAGTCGGGCGTGACGTTCAGCACGCCAAGGAGGTACGGGCGGGACCAATCCCAGGTGGTGGTTCGGAACTGGATGGAGGGGCGCGGCATACGAAGAGAAGAAGCACCGCGCGGGTGGAGTGACCGGAAGAGCGCTCAGGCTCCCGAGGGGACACCCCGGGGCGGCGGAAAGATGCTGGTGACCTTGGACGGGCGAGCGGCGTTGTCCTTGCGCTCACGGCGTTCGGCCCAGGTAGGAATCAACGGACGGGTGCGTGCCGGGAGCGGACGGCCCTCGAAGCAGGCCAGTATCTCTTCGGCGTCGAGGGTCTCGCGGTCGAGGAGGGCCAGCGCGAGGCGCTCCAGAGCGTCGCGGTGTTCGTTCAGAACCCGTCGAGTGCGCTCTTGCTGTTCGCGGATAATACGCCGCACTTCGTGGTCGATCTCGATGGCCGTCTGCTCGCTGTACTCACGGCCAGCGCCACCAAAGTCGCGACCCAGAAACGGCTGATCTTCGCTCTCGCCGTGGAAGACCGGGCCGATCTTCTCGCTCATGCCGAAGTCGCACACCATTCGACGGGCGAGTCTGGTGGCCCGCTTGATGTCATCCGATGCGCCTGTGGTGATCTTCTTGAACATCACCTCTTCGGCGACGCGACCGCCCAGCATCATCGCGATACGGGCGAGCGCCTGATCTTCGGTCATGGTGTAGCGGTCTTCGACGGGCAGGCTCATGGTCACGCCCAGCGCGGGGCCGCGCGGGATGATGGTGACCTTGTGCACGGGGTCGTTGCCCTCCACAAAGTGGGAGGTGACCGCGTGGCCGGCCTCGTGCCACGCCGTCGTTTCCTTCTCGTCGTCGCTCATGACCATGTTCCGACGCGCCACGCCCATCAGGACTTTGTCCTTGGCGAGTTCGACATCGATCATCGAGACAACATCCTTGTCCTGGCGCGCGGCGAGGAGGGCAGCCTCGTTGATGAGGTTCTCGAGTTCGGCGCCCGCGAACCCCGGGGTCGAGCGTGCGATGATCGCGAGGTCGACGTCGGGAGCGAGAGGCACCTTGCGCGTGTGAACCCGGAGGATCTCCTCTCGGCCACGGACGTCGGGGCGGGGCACGGTGATGTGCCGATCGAATCGCCCCGGGCGAAGGATCGCTGGGTCGAGCACATCCGGGCGGTTGGTCGCCGCGACAATGATCACTCCCTCGTTTGCGTCAAATCCATCCATCTCCACGAGAAGTTGGTTGAGGGTTTGCTCGCGCTCGTCGTGGCCGCCGCCCATGCCTGCGCCGCGATGGCGACCCACGGCGTCGATCTCGTCGATGAAGATGATGCAGGGCGCGTTCTTCTTGCCTTGCTCAAAGAGGTCGCGAACCCGCGACGCGCCAACGCCCACGAACATCTCGACAAAGTCTGAACCAGAGATCGTGAAGAACGGCACGCCTGCCTCGCCGGCGATGGCCCGCGCGAGCAGCGTCTTGCCGGTACCCGGGGCGCCCGCCAGCAGAACCCCTTTGGGGATCCTGCCGCCGAGGCGACGAAACTTCTTCGGGTCCTTGAGAAACGCGATGATCTCTTCGACCTCGTCCTTGGCCTCCTCGATGCCCGCCACATCCGCGAAGGTGACGCGGTTATTGCCGTCATTCACCAGGCGAGCGCGGGACTTCCCGAAGCTCATCGCCTTGCCACCGCCCGACTGCAGTTGGCGCATGAAGAACACGAACATCGCGAACAGGAAGACCATCGGCAGCCACGTCACCAGGACGTTGGTGAGCAGCCCTGATCCCTCATCCTTTTCATTGTGAACCTGCATCGGGTGCTGCGGGTCCGAGCTCGCCAGGATCTCGCGTTGGAGCTCCCAGTTGGCTGGCGCGAGCGTCTCGCGCACTTCAATGCTCCCGCTGAGCGGCTGACGACGGTAGGTGATCTCCCGCTCCTTCACCCGGACATCAACGACGCGGTGTTGGCGCACGTCGTTCATGAACTCACTGAAGGCGACCTCATGTGAGGTCTGAGCCCCCATGAAAACCTTCCACAACAACAGGAACATCACCGCGAGGAAGCCCCACAGCAGCAGGGTCTTGTGCGATTGCTTCACGATCACCTCTTTAAGTGTGGAGCGCAGCCTACATCGCAAATGCCTCGACGCCAGCAGTCGCAGGGCATTTTCCAGACCGCCCGGGGAATTGTCACCCGGAGCGGACCGCACGACGGCGAAGTTGCACTCTCCCCGAGCGCCGATCCATCGTCGCCGTCGCGCCGTGGAGCACCAGGGCCTCTGCCCTCGCGAGATCACGCGGGTGCAGCACCGCGCGAGTGAGTGCGTGCGCGTCGTGCCGGAGGTGCGTGCCGTCCGAAGCTGGACACAATGCTCGTAGCGCGGCACGTGCCACCCAGGGCCCTCGTGGGCCGAGGAACACTGCCGCATCGAGTTCGAGGTGGTCGGGGTGGGCCACTCCAGCGCTTGCCGACACCAATGCCTTTGCATCGTGCGCGAACATTCGCTGGAGGCGACGCGACTCTCGGCCGAGCCTTGCGAGAGCGGCTGAAGATCCGGGCATAAGCGCCCGTAACCGCGGAAGAATTGCCGCCTCCAAAGCAGGGAGGAGTCGGTCGCGTGCGGGGTCTGGCGCCTCAGGCGGCAGCATCGGCGACTCAAACCCCAGAAGCGACGCCAACGAGGCCGCCTCGGATCGTTCGAGTGCCAGCAGTGGTCGGACCACCGTGCCCGAGACCCGCGGAGCAAGTCCGCGAATGGCTGTCATTCCACGCCCGCGAAGGAGTTCACAGAGTACCCGCGCGGCATCGTCATCCCGTGTCGGAGCGAGGGCAATGCGCGTGTGTCCCTGCTCCGTGGCCAGCTTTCGTAGCTCTTCGAGCACTCGCACGCGCCGGCCCTGCAACGCCGGTCGAACGGCGTGAAACGTCAGGCCCATCTGCCGCGCGAGCCGCCCAAGGTCGGCCACCTGTTCGGCGTCGTCAGACTCCTCGTCGAGCCTTCGCTCAATCGCTGCTACAGCGATTTCGGCCACGCCCAACGACGCCCGCGCATGCGTGAGAAACCCGAGTAGACCAAGGCTCGCGGAGTCCGAGCCCATGCCGACCAGTACACGGTCGCCGGGTTCGAAGAGCCTCTGCCGCGAGGCGAACGCCACGGCCCGCCGCAGAACAAGCTCCACTCCAGTAGCCGAAGCAATCACCGCAGTTCGAACTCTTTGCAGAACGTTCCGTCACGGGGGCCATCGCTCCCAAACGCGGCGTCGCGGTGCATTGTGTTGGGGTAGCCATTTGCGCAGTGACCACCCTCAGCTACGAAGAAAACACAGTCCTCACAGGCATGTCGAAGCCCGTATCTCGCGCGCTCTTCCTCGAACACCTGGCCGACGATCGTGCGCACTTTGGGGGCTAACGCCCCACCCCACTCCGCGTGAGGGTCGCGACGACCTCGACCAACGCCGTCTGGGGAAACATCTCAAACGCGGCCAGTCGAACGAGCGTGAATCTTGGAGAGAGCGCCTGAAGGTCCCGCCCCAGGCTCTCAGGATCACAAGAGACGTAGACCACGCGCCGCACAGGCGAGACAGCGATCAGCGTGCAGGCCTCACGCGCACCCGAACGCGGCGGGTCGAGCACGACGACATCGGCCTTCCACGGCTTCAGTCGTGCCTCGACGGTCTCCGCGTGGACCTTCACGTTCGAGAGCGCGCGCGCTGTGAGGTTGTGACGCAATGCCTCGACAGCGTCGCGGTCGGACTCGACCGCCGTGATCGCCTGCGCGCTACGGGCGAGTAGCACCGTGAGATTGCCCGCCCCGGCGTAGAGTTCTATCACCGTCCGGCCGTTGGCCTGCGCTTCGCCGTCTACGTACGCAGCGAGCGTCGCGTTGAGTGAACCGTGCGCCTGTCCAAACCCGCCGATGCCCGCACGCAACGGGAGGCCATCCCCTCCCACCTGGACCGGGCTCGGATCTCCCTCCACGGCAGGCGCCGTGGCCCCGCGTGTCCACAGCGCGACCCCAGCAAAACCCTTCGCCATGAGCGTTCGTCCAACGGCGTAAGCGCGCTCGTCGAGCACGCGCTCGGGGCGCAGACTGGCCACCGGTCGGCCACCCTCGCCCAGCGCGAGCGAGACCTCTCCCTGGCCACCCAATGCGCTCACTGCCTCGCGGAGAGCTGGCAGCGCTGCGTTCAACGGTGGAACCAGTACCGGGCATTCGCCGAGGTCGACCACGCTGCTCGAGCGGCGTGCCAGAAAACCCAGGAAGGTATGCTTCCCCGGGGTGAGCCAGTGGAGGCGGGCGCGCGTGCGGTAGCCATAGGGCACGTCGCTCTGGAAGTACTCGATGGGAACGCTGCGCAACGGAGCAGGAAGCGCGCGACGGATTCGTTCGAGACGGGAGGCCTGTTGCACGGCGGGCGAGGCGTGCTGCCAGGTGCATCCACCACAGCGCCCGAAGTACTCGCACCCGGGCGCCACGCGCGCCTCGGATTCTTCCTCCCTCTCGACGGGAAGCCAGGTCGAACCCTCGCGCCGAACCCGCCAGCGTTCGCCCGGCAGCGTGTTTTCGATGCGTACCAGCGTGTCGCCGATGCGAGCGACGCCTTCGCCGGAAGCCGTGAGGGCGTCGATGGTGACGGTTTGTTCGTTCATTGGAAGCGTTGCGCCGGACGGCCGCGGACGTAGTAGAAACGGAACCACCCTTCAAACTCTCCGACGCTGTCGGATAGCGCCGCAGGCTCTCGGGCGGCCGGGCCACTCGGTACCCGAGATGGGTCGTTGTCGGTCACCACACGGGGGTCGCGGAGAGCGACCGAAAACTGCGTCACTTCGGTCAATCGCAGCGTCGCGTCGGCATTGGAATCACCCCGGAAGATCGAACTGAAAATCACGTAACCGCTCATCGCCTCGAGGGCGACGGTGGGAGCGTAGCGGGAGATGTTGCTTCGTCCGCAGGACTCGTTCGGACGGAAGGTAGCCTGCACCGGCGCCACTCCGGCGGGCCCGACCGGGATGCGCTCGTTGAGGTGCGCCGCGACGTACGCCGTGTTGTTGATGCGCCACACGAACTCGTCGCTGAACTCCGCCGTTTCTCCGCCCTGAGCGACCCGGATGATCAGCGTGCCATCATGAAAATCGCCGCCGAAGAACGTCGGCCGAAGGTCGAAAAGCTCCGTCGAGACGCTACAAACCTCAAGGTGGAGTGGACCGCGGACATCGCCGCTCCCCTCGCCCACGCTGCAGCCCGCCATCATCATCAAACCAAGCATCCGCGCACGGATGGTCATGACAGACCCTCGGTGATCCACCCGCCACCAACGACCCGATCGCCGACGTACAACACGGCCGCCTGGCCCGGTGCGACGCCCCGTTGGGGACTGTCGAACAAGAGTCGCGCACGCCCTTCACTCACCTGATCGAGGGTCGCCTCAACGCCGGTGTGGCGGTACCGGATCCGCGCCCGCACCCGCTCGGGCCGCGCCTCGCAGAGCCAGCGGAAACCTTCCAGAGTAGCGCCCGCACCGCGGGTCTCGCCGTCGTCGCCGACAATCACGGCCGCCCGCTCGGGCACGATCTTCAGCACGTAGCGTGGCCGTCCGCCGGCCCCGAGTCCCTTGCGCTGCCCCGGCGTGAACCCGTGCACGCCGTCGTGTTGGCCCACAACCTCGCCGTCCACGGTCTCGATGTTACCAGGTCGTGTATTCGCACCGCCGCGTTGAGCCATGAAGACGGGGTAGGCCTGGCCCTCAAGGAAGCAGAGGTCAACGGAGTCGGGCTTGTCCGCGTTGGCGAGTCCCTCCTCCGCGGCGAGCGCCCGTACCGCCGGCTTCAGCATTTCACCGAGCGGCAGTTGTAGTCGGCGGAGCGCCTCCAGCGGCGCGGCCCACAAAAAGTACGATTGGTCCTTCGCTGTGTCCGCGGCGGCGCGCAGATCGACGCCTTCGCCGTCGGGTGCGACCCGCGCGTAATGTCCAGTTGCGACGGCCTCTGCCCCCAACCGCGTGGCGATCTCCCACAAAGGGCCGAGCTTCACCGACTCGTTACAACGCACGCACGGACTCGGCGTTCGACCTGCGGCGTAGTCCTCCACGAAGCGATCGACCACCTTTTCGCGGAAGAGTTCGCGTCGGTCGAAGGTGTAATGCGCGATGCCCAGCGACTCGCAAACCCGCGCGGCGTCGTGCTGGTCTTCCGGTGCGCAGCAACGGCCGGTGTGCCCCGCGCGAACGTAGTCCCATAGGTGCAGCGTGACGCCGATGACCTCCCAGCCCTCCCGGTGGAGCATCGCGGCCGCGGCCGATGAGTCTACTCCCCCGCTCATTCCGACCACGATACGCCGCGCCATCAGAACCCCAGGAAGCGCTGCGCAGCAACGTCTACGAACGACGACCACCACCCGATGGTCAGAACCGAGATCGCGATCACCAGCACCACTGATCCATCGATAAAAAACACGACCCACCCCGATGGGGCACCCGTACCCGACCCTGATACGTGACCGAGGGTTCGGTACGGACTCACCGATCGGCTCGTCGGCCGTAGCTGAATGTCTTCAAACATCATCCGCAAGTGTGCCGCAGGTCGAGCGTCGGCGCGAGCAAGACCGCGCTCACAGCGGCGAGAGGCAGTCCCGCAGGCCCTCCTCCAGGGAAGTCTTCGGCGCGAATTCCAAGCCCTCGATGATGCGCGCGATCGAAGCCTGGCTGTGCCGAATGTCACCCGCCCGCTCCGGCACGTGGGTGATGGTCGAACGGCTACCGGTCACTCGGACGATCGTGTGCGCAAGCTCGTTGATGGTGATGCGCCCACCCTGAGCGACGTTGAAAACCTCCCCGCGGCCGGCGCGTTCAGCCGTCGCCGCCAGCAGGTTGGCAGCCACCACGTCGCCGACGTAGACGAAGTCACGCGTCTGCTCGCCGTCACCGAAGATGGTGATGTCGAGCCCCTTCAGCGCGCGCTCAATAAAGATCGGGACCGCCGCCGCGTACACGCTTCGCGGGTCCTGCCGTGGGCCAAAAACGTTGAAATACCGAAGGCTTACCGTTGGGACGCCGTGCGCCTCAGAATACATCTTCAGGTAATATTCTCCGTCGAGCTTGGTGATTCCATAGGGGGACTTCGGCGCCGGGGTCATGTCCTCGGTCTTCGGGCTGCGTGGGTCGTCTCCGTACACCGCCGCGCTGCTTGAGAAGACCACCCGAGACACTCCCGCCGCCTTCGCAGCGTCGAGCACGTTTAGCGTCCCGTGGACGTTGATCTCGATGCACTCGAGCGGGCGCTCCATCGACTCCGGGACGCTCACCTGCGCGGCGAGGTGATGCACCACCGAGCAGCCCTCCATCGCGCGCTTCACGGTTGCGAGGTCGGTGATGCTGCCCTCGATAAACGTCAGCCCCCCGTCCGCGGGGATGTGTGTGAGATTCTCTTTCTTGCCCGTCCGCAGGCTATCGAGAACCACCACGCTCGCGCCGCATCTCCTCCAGGCCGTCGCGACGTGATGACCGATAAAGCCCGCGCCGCCGGTGACCAAAACCTTCTTCATGCCTCTCATTCGGACACCCTGCTGCCGCATCGGTCAAGGCACCATCACGGTGCCGACCCACGGGCACCGCGGCGCCCGGTAAAGTGTTGGCAATGAGCGGATCGACTCTCGTGATCGGCGTTGGTACCAACCTCGGGGGACGCCGGTCGATTCTTCGCGCGGCCCGCGATCTCGTCGCGGCGAGGTTTGGAGCGTCGGACCTCCGCGTCGCGCCGGTCTGGGAGACCCCGCCGATGGGCCCGCCGCAGCCCGATTACCTCAACACTGCCTTCGCTCTCGAACTCGACGGAACCCTCGCCTCCGCGCTCGAGCAGTGCATTGATATCGAGCGCTCGCTCGGTCGAGAACGCCGTGAGCGATGGGGCGCGCGGACCCTTGACCTCGACCTGCTCTGGCACGCCCGCGAACACTGCCACGGGCCGTCGCTCACCATCCCCCACGAGGGTTTGCGGGGGCGGACGTTTGCGCTCGATCCGCTGCTGGCGCTGGTGCCGTCGGCGGTCGATCCGACGGATGGCACACTGCTCTCCGCCGTCCGCGCGACGCTGCCCGCCGGGCGTGCGGGCACGGCGTTGGGCGACGACTTCGAGACGCACGGCACAGGAGACCGTGGCGTGGTCGTACGGGCGGACGATCGGGCCGATGGCTACGCCGCAGCGGCCGAGGCAATCGGTGCTCGAATGGTCGCGCCGCGCTCCGTACACCCCCGCGCTTCGCTGCTGCTCGAACAACATTGGACCGACCGCGTCACGGAGGAAGCGCGCCTCGGCACCTGGCTCGCTGCAGTGAGCGCGCGGCTCGACGATGTCCGATTCGCGCTCCGCCGCGTCGCCGTACTGGTGGACTCCCCCGGGCTGACCCGGGCGGTGCTGCTCGGCGAGCACAGAGACGAGAATCGACACGAAATCCGCGAGTATTTGTGTCCATTCGCGCACAGCAGGCTTGAGGTGGAAACCGGCGCGCGCTGCGGCTGGACGGCGCGGTTTGCTTTCGACGGCTGAACGCGCGCCGTTGACAAGGCAGGGTGGTCTGCAGAACAGACTCGTCGCCGTGGCAATCGTCGAATCGTTGATGGACCTCGTGGGCGCAACCAGCGCCTTGCGGCTGCGAAAGATCCCCTCCCCCGGTGGCGCCGAAGTCTGGGTGAAGCTCGAACAGCTGAACCCCGGCGGCTCGGTGAAAGATCGCATCGCCGTCGCCATGCTCGACGACGCCCTCGCCCGCGGGGAAATCGCGCGCGGAGGCACCGTGGTCGAACCGACCAGCGGCAACACCGGCATCGGTCTCGCGCTCGCCTGCAAGGCCCGTGGTCTGCGGCTCGTGCTGACGATGCCCGAGAGCATGTCGCTCGAGCGACGGGCGCTTCTGAAGGCATACGGCGCCGAGGTCGAACTCACGCCGGAGGCCGAGCAACTCGAAGGGGCCATCGCGCGGGCACGGGCCATCGCAGCCCGGACACCAGGGTGCTTCATGCCCGAGCAATTCGACAATCCGGCAAACCCCGAAGTGCATGAGGCGACCACGGGCGCAGAGATCGTCGCGGCCTTCCCGCGCATCGACGCCTTCGTCGCCGCCGTCGGAACCGGCGGAACCATCACCGGAGTCGGTCGCGCTCTTCGCAAACACCGACCGTCGGCCAGGGTCTTCGCGGTAGAGCCTGAGCGCTGTGCCACGATCTCCCGTGGAGAGCGGGGACCGACGAAGATTCAGGGCATCGCAGCGGGGTTCGTTCCACGAAATTACGATCCGAGCGTCGTCGCGGGAGTGGTGACGGTCTCCGACGAGGACGCCTGGCGTACCAAGTTGCGCCTCGCCCGCGAGGAGGGGTTGCTCGTCGGCATCTCCGCCGGGGCCAACGTATTCATCGCTTGCCAGGTCGCCGCGGCCCTGGCACCCGAAGCGGTGGTGGTGACCGTTCTCTGCGACACGGGCGAGCGGTACTTCTCGCTGGAAACGTACTTCGCTCGAGAAGCCTCGTAGATGTCCGTGATCGTCGCGGTGATCGGCGTCGGAGGCCTCGGCTGCCCGGCCGCGCTAGCGCTCGCCGAATCTGGGGTAGCGCTGCGGTTGATCGACGAGGACACCGTGGAGCGCTCCAACCTCCATCGGCAGATGCTCTTCGACGAGTCGGACGTGGGGCGCGCGAAGGTGACCGCTGCGAAGGATGCGTTGGCGCGCATCGCTCCAGGGGCGATCGTCGAGACCCGGGCCGAGCACCTCGTGCCCGAACGCGCGGAGGCGCTGCTGCGCGGGGTGTCGGCGATCGTCGAGGGGAGCGACAACCTGCCGACGAAGTTTCTCTCCGCAGACGTGGCGCGTCGGCTCGGCGTGCCCGTGGTTCATGGCGCGTGCGTCGCCTGGCACGGAACGGTGCTCCCGGTGTCGTGGGGCGACGGTGCCTGTTATCGTTGTGTTTTCGAGGAGTTGCCGGAGGAGGAAACCACCAACTGCGCCATCGCCGGGGTCTACGGCCCGGTGACCTCCATCATCGGGGCGATCATGGCCGCGGACGCGCTGCGACTGCTCCGCGGTGACCGTACGATTGCGGGTAATCTCGCGCGCTACGACGGCTGGAGGCAGACGTTTCGGGCCTCGCCGTTTCCCCGGCGAAGCGACTGTCCGCTCTGCGGCGGTCGCTAAGTGTTCTACTGGACCACTCAGTAGTTTCAGTTTATTGAACGCACGGGCAATCACTCCAAGGGAGGCTCTTCGATGGCGATCACGGTGCGGGTTCCGACGCAACTTCGGACCCTGACGGAAGGCAAGGAAGAGGTCACTGGCACGGGTGCGACGGTGGGCGAGCTGATCGATCAACTCGAGTCCGTACACCCCGGACTCAAGGACCGCCTGCTCGATGCCAAGGGCATCCGCCGGTTCGTGAACCTCTATCTGAATGAAGATGATGTCCGCTTTCTTGACGGTCTCAATACCCGATTGAAGGACTCGGACACCCTCACCATCGTCCCGGCGATCGCCGGCGGATGAGTGATGTTTCGGTCGATTACGCGCGCTTTGGTCGTCAGATTGCGCTGCCCGAGATGGGTCCCGATGGGCAGCGACGACTGGCGATAACAGCGGTGCGTTTCGAGCCGAGCAACGCCGTGCTGGAGGAGACCCATCGACGCGCGGGTGGCCTGGTCACCTCCGATGCCGCGATCGTGGTGACGGTGCCCGACACGTCGAGCCGGCCGGTGGCTGCGTGGGCGAGCATCGAGGCCGCGCGGCGCGTGCTGGGACAAAGCCCGCGGGAACTGCCGGAAGGACTCCGGGCACGGTTGAACTTCTGATGCATCGTCCCCTGCGACTCGACTCCATCCTCGATGCCGTAGGCAACACGCCCCTGCTCCGCCTGCGCGCCCTCGAACGCGACACGCCAGGCGTGGAGATCTACGCGAAGATGGAGTTTCAGAATCCGGGCGGTTCGGTAAAGGATCGGGCGGCCCGGCAGATCTTTACCGACGCCCTGCGCCGCGGTGACCTCACCCGCGACAAAGTGCTGATCGACTCGACTTCGGGCAACACGGGCGTGGCGTACTCGCTGGTGGGCGCAGCGCTGGGCTATCGGGTGGCGCTGGTAATGCCTTCCAACGTCTCCCAGGCCCGCAAGGACATCATCCAGGCCTTCGGCACGCAGATCGTCTACTCCGACCCGATGGAGGGCAGCGACGGCGCGATTCGCCTCGCCCGCCAGCTCGTCGCGGAGAATCCGGACAAGTATTATTACCCTGACCAGTATTCCAATCCGAGCAACCCTGGCGCGCATTACCTCACTACCGGCGTCGAGATTCTCGCCGACGTGGGCGATCGCATCACGCACTTCGTCACCGGGCTCGGCACCACCGGCACCATGATGGGCACCACCCGTCGGCTCAAGGAGCACCACCGACCGATCCGCTGCGTGGCGGTACAGCCGGCGGACGCACTCCATGGCCTCGAGGGACTCAAGCACCTGCCCAGCTCGCTCGTGCCGCCGATCTACGACCCCGCCGTCCCGGACGAGACGATGTGGATCAACACCGAAGACGGCTGGGACATGACCGAACGTCTCTGGGAAGACGAGGCCGTCCACGTCGGGCACAGCGCCGGGGCCAACGTGTTCGCGGCCTGGTCGATTGCGCGACAACTCTCGGCCCGCGGCGAGCCCGGCTGCGTCGTGACCATCCTGTGCGATCGCGGCGATCGGTACTTTCTTCCGTTGAAGTGGGAGCGTTTCTACGCCTGGTAAGAGGGAGTCCGGTGATGCACGCGCGTCGATGGCTGTTGGGCGATCTGGTGGTTCCGCAGGGCATTCTCGATGACGTAGATGCGCATGCCCGTGAGGCATACCCCGGCGAGTCCTGCGGGCTTCTCACAGGCCCCGAGGGCGACCCCCGCGCGATCACCTCCGGGCGCCGCCTCCGCAATCTTGCAGACCGCTACCATGCGCTCGATCCAGAGACGTATCCGCGCACCTCGAAAAACGCTTACATCATCGACGGCATGCTGATGCAGCGCGCGCTCGCCGACGGCGACGCGGGGGGCGTTCCGGTGAAGGTGATCTACCACTCGCACTGCGACTGCGGTGCGTACTTCTCGCAGGAAGACCAGGACGTCGCCGCGCCTGACGGAACGCCCGTGCTGCCGGTGGTGTACCTCGTCACCAGCGTGCGGGCCGGCGGCGTGGTCGATGACCACAAGCTCTTCATTTTCCACGATGGCGAGTGGGTCGAGTCGGGTCTCACCATCGCCGATCGCCCCTCGATGATCTGAAGTCGTGGCCGTTACTTCCGGTCGAGCCCCAGAAATGCGCGGGTGCGCTCGTGCTTCGGGTCGTCGATCACCTGCTTCGAGGGCCCTTCCTCGATGATCTGGCCGCCGTGCAGCACCAGGGTGCGGTGGCTCACCTCGCGGGCGAAGCGCATCTCGTGGGTCACGACCAGCATCGTGAGCCCGTCGGCGGCCAGCGCGCCGAGCACGTCGAGCACCTCGCCGACCCGCTCCGGGTCGAGGGCGCTGGTCGGCTCGTCGAGCAGGAGGGCTTCCGGATCCATCGCGAGCGCCCGGGCGATGGCCACGCGCTGCTGCTCCCCGCCGGACATCTCGTGCGGATAGGCCCCCTCGCGATGGGATAGCCCGACGCGCGCGAGCAGGGCCCGGCCGCGCTCGGTGGCCTGCGCGAGCGGGATCCCCTTCACGTGAACGGGCGCCTCGATGACGTTGCCGAGGGCGGTGCGGTGCGCGAAGAGGTTCCATTGCTGAAAGACCATCCCCACGCGCTGGCGCACCCGCTGGAGGGCCGCGCGGTTGATCTTCGCGCCGCCCGGGAGAAGCACATCGCCGCCGAGGGTGACCTGGCCGCCATCGAAGCTTTCCAGTCCGTTGAGGCAGCGCAGGAGCGTGCTCTTTCCGCCGCCGGACGGGCCGACCAGCGCGACGACCTGGCCCTTTGCGAAGCTCGCGGTGATGCCGCCGAGCACCGTCCGTTCTCCGTAAATCTTCCGCAGTTCGTGCACCTCGATCATGACCGCGCCAGCCTCGCTTCGAGCCGTTGCGCCCACAGCGACAACGGGTAGCTCATCAGGAAGTACATCAGCGCGCAGAGCGCACCGGGCAGGGCCCATCCGCGGATGTCCACGGCGGTGATGGTCATCTGCTTGGTCAGCTCGACGACGGTGATCACCGAGACCAACGAGCTGTCCTTCAAGAGGGCGATAAAGTCGTTGGTCACCGACGGGATCGCGAGCCGAAACGCCTGCGGGAGCACCACCCGACGCAGCGCCAGCGGCAGCGACATTCCAAGCGAGAGGGCGGCCTCCATCTGGCCCCGCGGCACTGCCTGGATGCCCGCGCGATACACCTCTGCCTCGTAGGCGGCGTAGTTCATCCCGAGGCCCAGTACGGCCGCGGGAATCGCGTCGAGCTTCACGATGGGCGCGAGCCCGTAATAGAGCACGTAAAGTTGGAGCAACACCGGCGTCCCCCGGTAAAGTTCGACGTACGCGCCCGCGAGCCGCGACAGCGCGCGCGGACCATACAAACGCGTGACTGCGAGCCCGAGTCCCAGCGGAATCGCGAGCGCCATCGCGAGCGCCGACAGCAGCATCGTGACCACAGCGCCCTTTGCGAACAGCACGACGTGCGACCAGCCGAAGCGCTGCCCGGTGGAGGCGGTACCGAGCATCCGGCGTCGGTCGTCTTCGGTCCAGGTGAGGAGGCGGCGCTGGCGGTCGTTCCAGACGTTTCGGCTGCGCAGGATGCGCTCGAGTTCGCCGCTCGCGGAGATGCGCTCGATGGCATGGTCGAGGGCCTGTTGAAGGTCGCCATCGACCGGGCGCACTGCGATGGAATAGAAGCCGTCGGCGAGGTCGCCTACCACGCGCAACTCAGGCTTCGGCTCGCCGTAACGGGTCGCGATGATGTCATCGAGCAGCACAGCGTCGGTGCGACCCTGAACCAGGTCGATGTACGGCTCCTCGACCCCTTCGTACGGGACGATCTCCGCGACGCCGCGGAGTAGCTCGGAAGAGAAGCTGTTGGAGAGCGTTCCGACGCGGCGGCCGCGGAGCGAGGTGATCGTCGGCTGGATGCGGGTGTCATCCCTCCGGGCCATGAGTCTCGTGCCAAAGATGTAGTACGGCCGCGTGAAGCGCACGCGTCCCACCCGCTGCGGCGTGACCTCGACGCCGTTCATCGCAATGTCGAAGGTGCCCCGCTCGAGGGTCGGTATCAGCGCGCTCCAGTCGCTCTGTACGAACTGTGCACGCACGCCGAGTTCGCGGGCGAGCGCGTTGGCGAGATCGACCTCGAAGCCGGTGAGTCGCCCCCCGTGCTCGCTGTCCTGATAGACGTACGGCTCGCCGCCCTGGATGTCGCCGCCCCAGCGCAGAACGCCCGCGGCGCGGACCCGCGCGAGCCCACTCTGGGTAGGAGTCTGCCCGTGGCAGGAAAGTACCGCCAACGCCAACCCGACGACCCAGCAGATTCGATTCACGGCGGCGACGCTACCGCGCAGAATTCACCACTGGCCAGCGCTTAGAATTCGCCTGCCCACGATTCACCAAACGCGCGCCTTGCCGCATCCAGGCGGTCGCCCTCGCCCGCTCGCCCGAGGGTCACCATCAACTTCGCGACTGCCGCCTCGGCGGTCATCGATCCGGCCCCGATCGCGCCGCGACTGAGGGCTGCGGCGCCGCCCTCGTAGCGGGTCAGGTCTACTGCGCCGCGTACGCACTGGCTGACGATGACCACCGGGATGTCCCGCGCGACGGCGTCGGACAGCACGGGCACGAGCGAGTTTTCGAGGCGTGGGATATTGCCCGATCCGAAGCCCTCAAGGACGACTCCCCGCACGCCGGCCCGCAGCGCACCCAGCAGCAACTTCGGATCGAGCCCGGGGAAGACGCGCACCGCGAGCACGCGAGGTTCGATGCGCGCATCGAAGTCGGTCCGTGTACGTGGCGGGAGAACGTGCGACCCGCGCTCGACGGTCACTCCGAGCGTGACAAGCGGCGGGCACGACGGCGAGCCGAAAGCGTCGAGCCCCCAGGCGTCCATCTTCACCGCGCGACAACCCCGAAAGAGCCTCGCGTTGAAGCCGATGCCGACCTCCGGGAGATCCATCGTCGCGAGGTGACAGGCATCGACCAGGTTGGAGCGCGCGTCCGTGCGAACCTCCGCAAGCGGCCGCTGTGCCCCGGTCAAGATCACCGGCCGATCGAGTCCGCGCAGCAGGAACGCTAGCGCGCTCGCGGTGTAGGCCATGGTGTCGGTACCGTGCAGGACGACCACGCCATCGAACGCGCGCTCGCCGTCCGGGCGACGCTCATCGAGGGCGCCGTGCACCGCCGCGCCGAGTTCAACCCAGTGGTGCGGCTGGATGTCGCTCGAGTCGTAGTTGAAGAGAATCCGCGTCTCGATGTCGGCGATACGGTGGAGCACCGGAAGCTCTGCCAGAAGGTCGCTGGTGTACACGTCTGGGCGCAGCGGAGTCGGATCACCACCCCGCATCATCAGGGTGCCGCCGGTGTGAAGCATCAGGAGTCGCACGTCCCGACGACCGTACCACGGTCGGGATATGTCCCCGAGGGATTGGCGCCCACGCGAGGGATGAGGCACACCGACGCGTCGGTTGAGGAGCCATCCATGCAACGTCTTGCCAGACCCGAAGTGCAACGATTGACCGAGCGTGTGCCTGACCTGCTTCGATTGTTCGAGACGGTGCTCAACTCGGTCTTCGACGAGCAGGGCTACCAGTGGAGCGAGTGCAAGCTACGGGTGGGCGCAGCGATGAGCGCGGTGGAACTCGCGTCGAACACGCGGCTGGAGAAGCGTCGCGCGCTCTGGCACGCATCGATGGTGCTGATGACCCTGAAGAATATCGACGGCGATCCCGACACGGCGCGGCTGCTCGATGAGGTCGCGGGCGTGGCGCACACGATCTCGCTCGCGGCCATCGCGTGCGACAGCGAGGTGGCGTCGGAGGAGGTCGTCAAGCAGGCGCGTACGTTCATCGAGGCGCTGGGCGATGGGCCGGTGACCTGGGAGTTACTCCTCAAGGCCCATCGCGCCGTGGGCGACGACGACGTCTTTCGGTAGTCGCTCAACAGGGCGTTCCGAGTGCGCTCTCAAGCCCCGCGGCGGAGCTTCGGCGGTCCTCGCGAGAAGCACCACCGCAGCCGCCGCTCTCGCGCGAGAACGCGTGCGGCGAGACGCGGATGGCCGCGAACCCCGCCGGCACCGCCCGGCGCACGTCAGTTCTTCTTCACGTTGCGCGCGAGGTAGCTTGCCCAGTCGAGCGGCTTGAGGTCCTCCACGCGATACTTATGCATCGCTTCCACCGCCGCGCGGGCGAGTTGGAGGTTGGTGAGCAGTGAGACGTTCATGTCCACCGCGCGACGACGGATGCGATACCCGTCGGGCATCCCCTGACTGTCATACGAGCGCGGGATATTGATCACCAGATCGATGTGCCCGCTGTTGAGCAGGGACACCGCGCTGGGCTCCTTCTCGTTGCTCTCCTTGTAAGCGACTTCGCACGGAATCCCCTGCTCTTTGAGCACATCCGCGGTGCCCGGGGTCGCGTAGAGGGTGAGGCCCATCTCAAGCAGCCAGCGGGCTTCGCGCTCGAAGCGGTACTTGTCCGCCACCGGGCCGAGGGAGAGCAGCACGCCACGCTTCGGCACCTTGAAGCCCGTCGCGATGAGCGCCTTCAAGAGCGCTTCGGAGAGGTCATCCCCGAGGCAGCCGACCTCTCCGGTCGAGGCCATCTCCACGCCGAGCGTGGGGTCCGCTCCGGCGAGGCGTGAGAAGGAGAATTGTGCTGCTTTTACAGCCACATAGTCCAGATCGAGGGCCTCGACGGAGACCGGCGTCGCGACGCCGAGCATGCGACGTGCGGCCTCCCGGATGAAGTTGGTCCCGGTCACTTTTGATACAAACGGAAACGAGCGCGACGCCCGAAGGTTGCACTCGATCACCTTCACCACGTTGTCCTTCGCGAGGAACTGCATGTTGAACGGACCGGTGATCTGCAGCGCCTTCGCCACGTCGCGCGCGATGCGCTTGATGCGCCGAATGGTCTCCACGTAGAGCTTCTGCGGTGGCAGCACCAGCGTCGCGTCGCCCGAGTGCACGCCCGCATTCTCGACGTGCTCGCTGATCGCCGAGAGAATCACCTCCCCGCGATCGGCCACGGCGTCGATCTCGATCTCCTTCGCGTGCGTCTCGAACTTGGTGATCACCACCGGGTGTTCGGGCGACACGGCGGCCGCGCGATGCAGGTAGTTGCGCAGGTGATGTTGCTCGTGGGCCACCGTCATCGCCGCTCCCGAGAGCACGTACGAGGGCCTAACGAGCAGCGGAAACCCGCCCAATTCCTCGGTCAGCCGGCGGAGGTTCTCATCGCTGACGTCCGTGGTGGTGGCCCAGTTCGGCTGGTCGATCTTGAGTTGATCGAGGAGGTCGCCGAACTTCTCGCGGTCCTCCGCACGATCGACGTTTTCGGGGTTGGTTCCGAGCACGCGCACGCCTGCCTTGTGCAGCTTGAGCGCGAGGTTGTTCGACACCTGGCCGCCCATGGAAACGATCACGCCGTAGGGCTGCTCGCGCTCGTAGAGATCGAGGACCGTCTCTAGCGAGATCTCGTCGAACACCAGCTTGTCGCAGACGTCGTAGTCGGTTGAAACCGTCTCCGGGTTGTAGTTGAGAAGGATCGTCTCGTAGCCGAGTTCCTGCACTGCACGCACGGTGTTTACGCTGCACCAGTCGAACTCCACGCTCGATCCGATTCGGTACGCGCCGGAGCCCAGTACGAGCACCTTCTTGCGCCAGGACGGAGCCACATCGTCCACGGTCGCGTGGTAGGTCAGGTAGAGGTAGTTGGTCTCCGCGGGGTACTCGGCGGCCAGCGTGTCGATCTGGCAGAGATGCGGTTTGATGCCGTGCCGGAGCCTCTCGGAGCGCACCTCGGGTTCGGTGCTCTTCCGCAGGCGCGCGATGGCCTTGTCCGAGAAACCCTGTTGCTTGGCCTCGCGAAGCAGCGCCGGAACCACCGCACCGGTGCCGTCCTTCAACTGCCGCCGAGTACGCACCACGGAGTCGATCTGGTGCAGAAACCACGGGTCGATGCCCGAGAGCGAGTTGATCTCCGCGACGCTCATCCCGGTCTCGAGCGCACGGGCGACCGCGAGGATGCGCCGCGGCGACGGGTTGCGAATCTCGTCCCGCAGGTCGTCGCCGACGAAGGCATCCGGGTCGAGCCCATCGACGCCGATCTCGAGCATTCGCAGCGCCTTCTGGAGAACCTCTGCGAGGGTTCGGCCGACAGCCATCACCTCACCGACGCTCTTCATTTCGCTGCCGATGCGCGTGTCAACCTGGCTGAACTTCTGCAAGTCCCATCGGGGGAATTTGCAGACGATGTAGTCGAGCGCCGGCTCGAAAAACGCGCTGGTACGCCGCGTGATTGTATTGGGGAGATCGGGCAGGGTGTACCCGAGGGCGATCTTCGCGGCGACATACGCCAGTGGGTATCCCGTGGCCTTGGAGGCCAGCGCGCTCGAGCGGCTCAGCCGCGCGTTGACCTCGATGACCCGATAGTCGTTGCTCTTCGGATCAAGCGCGTACTGGATGTTGCACTCGCCCACCACGCCGAGGTGCCGGATGGTGCGAATCGCGATCGACCGGAGCATCTGGTACTCCGCGTCGTTGAGCGTCTGCGACGGCGCCACCACGATCGACTCCCCGGTGTGGATGCCGAGCGGGTCGAGGTTTTCCATGTTGCAGACGGTGATGCAGTTGTCGCGTGCGTCGCGGACGACCTCGTATTCGATCTCCTTCCACCCGCGCAGCGACTCCTCCACCAGCACTTGCGCGGTGCCGCCACCGAAGGCCCGAAACAGCGCGGCCTCCAGTTGCTCGTCGGTCTCGCAGATCGCCGACCCCTTGCCGCCCAGCGAATATGCCGCGCGAAGGATCACCGGCAGCCCCAGCATTTTCACCGCGGCGCGCACCTCTTCGCGGGAGTTGCAGGCCGCCGAGCGGGCGGTCTTCACGCCGATCTCATCGAGCCGTTGCTTGAAGCGCAGCCGGTCTTCGGTGTCGCGCACTGTTTCCACGGGCGTTCCGAGCACGCGAACGCCGTACTTCTTGAGCACGCCGCTCTCGTCGAGGGCGACGCCGCAGTTGAGCGCGGTCTGCCCGCCGAACGAGATGGTGATCGCGTCCACCTCTTCGCGGATGATCACCTGCTCGACGAAGTGCGGATCAACCGGCAGAAGATAGACCTTGTCGGCCATGTCCTCGCTGGTCTGGATGGTGGCGATGTTGGGATTGACCAGAACGGTCGCAATGCCCTCTTCGCGAATGGCCTTGATGGCTTGAGAGCCCGAGTAGTCGAACTCGCCAGCCTCGCCGATCTTGAGGGCGCCAGAGCCGAGGATGAGCACCCGGCGGGGCTTCTGCGGGAGATATTGACCGAACATCTCAGCGTCCTCGCTTCATCGATCCGCAGAGGCGGAGGAAGTCGTCAAAAAGGAAGGCCGTGTCTTCCGGCCCCGGCGTGGCCTCGGGGTGGAACTGCACACTCGACATCGCCCTCCCCCGCGCCCGGATGCCCTCGTTGGTGCCGTCATTGACATTGACGAACCAGGGTTCCCAGTCCGCCGGGAGGGAGTCCTCGCGCACGGCGTACCCGTGGTTTTGCGAGGTGACGTAACAGCGTCGCGTGAGGAGGTCTTGCACAGGCTGGTTTTGCGACCGGTGGCCATACCGGAGTTTGTATGTGTCGCCACCCGCGGCGAGGGCGAGGAGTTGGTTGCCCAGACACACCCCGAAGGTCGGTATCCCGCGGTCGAACAGCCCGCGAATCTGCGCCGCGAGGGGCAGCAGGTCTTTCGGATCACCCGGGCCATTGGAGAGCAGCACTCCGTCTACGTCCGGCAGGTACTGTGCGAGGTCCGCGTGGCTCGGCACCCGGATCACCGTCGCGCCTCGCTTCAAGATGGCGCGGACGATGTTGTCCTTGCAGCCGGTGTCTACGATCAGCACCCGCAACTCGCCGCCCGGGTACGTGATCGCCTCTGGGACTGTCACCTGCGCGACGACGCTCGGCATGTCGATGGTGTCTGCGCGCTGCTTGCCTTCGGCCACTGCCGCGTCTTCATGGAGCAGCCAGCCCTTCATCGTGCCGTGCTCTCGAAGCTTGCGGGTGAGCGTCCGCGTGTCGATGCCGTCGATTGCCGGGACGTTCTCCTCGCGCAACCATTCTCCGAGCGTGCTCGCCATGCCGTGGTGCGAGGGGTGCTCGCTGTGGCGCAGGCAGATCATCCCTTGCACCTGCACCCGGCCGCTCTCGAAGGGCGCCGCGATGCTGTCCTTCGGCCGCCGCGCTGGCACGCCGTAGTTGCCCTGCAGGGGGTAGGTCGTCACGAGAATCTGCCCTCGGAAGCTCGGGTCTGTCAGCGTCTCGACATACCCGCTCATTCCGGTGGTGAAGACCACCTCACCGGCGACCTCGCGCGGCGCACCGAACGACCGTCCCCGCAATTCTGTCCCGTCTTCCAGCACCAACTTCATGAAGTGCATCGCGAACTCCGTTGACCTCCGTCACCGCCCGATCATGGCGCGCGGACCATACTCGAACTCTGCCCGGGTTCGAGCAGAGACGTTTGCGTGAACCGTCCCCGCGGCAAACGTCCTCCGTGGCGGTTGCGACTTCGCGGCTACCCGGTACACACGGCCTCGCTGTGTCTCCGTCGCTTCGATTATTGCCTCTGATCGCCGCGCTCGCGGCCTCTGCCCCCGGCGCTGCGTGGGCGCAGCGGCCGTTGCACAACAGCGATTTTACCATCGACCTCACCCGCGGCCCGGTCGTCGGCCCGGGGCGCGCGGTGGGTCTCGGCGGTGCGTTTACGAGCCTGGTGTCGAGCGTTGACGGCGTCCCGTTCAACCCAGCGGCCTACGCGGTGCGCACTGGGACAGAGCTCTCATGGTTTTCCTTCGATCCGGTGATCTCGTTCTTCTTCCCGCAGCGCAACTGGGACAACTCCGGCGCGGGTGGTCGCGACTACGACAGTTTCAGCGTCATCCAGACGGGTCTCGGCCTCCACTTCGGCCCCGTCGGGGTCGGCTACCTCGCGAACATCCAGAGCTACGAACTCGGCGCTCGCAACGGCTTCGAGCGGCCCATTACGGTCAACATCGTCGCGCAGCACCTCGGCGGCGGGCTGCTGCTCGGGGACGGCGAGGTGGTGCTCGGCGCGGGACTGCGCGTCGGCTTGATGAGCATCCAGTGGTCGGGGGCGGCGTCCAACCCCTCCTCGGGCAACACGATTCGCTACCTGGGCGCAGCGCCGGAGGTGGGTGCCCTCTGGCGGCCGTCCGGCGAACGCTTCCGCCTGGGCATGTCCTTCCGATCGGAGGTGAGCGGTCTGCCTCTCGATTTCAGCGTCCCGGACGGCGGAGTCGTCCGGTATCCGATCGGATGCGTCGAGGGCAGCGCGGGCTGCTTCGTAGTGCCGCGGCGTATCGCACTGCCGTGGGAGGCCGAGATCGGCGGCTCGGTGATGCTCGGCGAGCGTGCGTTCAACATTCCGTGGCAGGACATGAACGCGAGTCGTCGCGAGTTGAGAGAACAACAACGGGACGAACGCGCCCACCGCGAGCGAGAGCACCGCCTGGAAATGGCCGCCATCGACGACGACGTCGAGCGCGTGAGCACAGACGCCCGCTGGGCCGCCGAGGAGCGCGATCGCCAGGAGCGCGAGGAGCGCGAGTACGTGAGCTTCCCCTGGCGCTGGCGGGCCTCGAGGCGAGCGATGCTGCGCGACCGGGCGCGGCGTTTCCTGCTGATCGCGTTCGGGGTGGTGGCGTTTGGTCCGGTTGGGCGCGGTCAGGGCATCGACGCGTTCATGGCCCAGCAGGAGCGCCCCTCGGGCCGCGATCTCCTGCTATCGCCTCGCTTCGGGCTCGAGGGTGAGCCGTGGGCCAACCAACTGCAGTTGCGTGCGGGAAGCTACGTAGAGCCGTCGCGCTTCATCGACGTGCCGGCTCGAGTGCACGTCACCGGCGGGTTCGAACTGCGACTTTTCCGCTGGGATGCGTTCAAGGTCGCCGACCCGGTGGACTTCAAGCTGACCTTCACGATGGACTACTCGTACAACTACTTCGACTGGGGCTTTGGCGTCGGTTTCTGGCAGTAGCCGCGCGAAGTAAAGATGCTCTGACGCCACTCCAATCGCCCGCCAGGTCTCTCTTTAGGCAGCGCCAACGATTACAGAGTCAGGTATGTCAACGATCCACTGCTCTTGGACGGCGTGGACCTGTTGATCCCGTGAAAAGAGTCAGTCGTCGTCGCCGCTGCGCACGGTAACCACGGGACAATGGGCCGCCCGTATCACTTCGTGCGCCACGCTTCCGAGAAACCAGCGCTGCATCGCCGAGACCTGCCGCGTGGCCACCACGATGAGGTCGGCGTTGCCCTCCTCCGCGAGATCGACCATCGCCCGCGCCACGTCGCTGCCCAGCACCAGTTGGCTGGTGACCCGCGGGCCGGCGTCATCCGCGACTCGCGCGAGGGTGGCGCGACGCTCGATCACCTTCGGATCGTTGTCGTCGTTGCCTAAAAAAATATGCACTACGTTTACGGAGGCCTGTAGCGGCTGTGCGAGTTCGAGTGCCCAGGTGAGGGCATCGTCTGCGGCTTCAGTGAAGTCGTAGCCCACTACGATGCGACGGATCATTCGCTCAACTCCTTTGCCCGTGGATCTTTAGCGGGGATCGAGCGCGTCGAGGCAGAGTTCGACCAGTGCCGGGTGCACCTTCGCTCGCCGAGCGACCGCTGCGACGGTCGGCGCCTTGCCATCGCCCCCGGCAGCGAGTTCGGCCGCCGCCTTCGCGATCGGGCGAAACACCGTCGCGCGCCTTCGCAACACCTCTTGAGGATCGACGCGCTCCATCACTGCTGCCTGCACCGTCATGAGCCGTGTGATCTCCGCTTCGGAGATCGCGAGGCGCTCTGCAGCCATGCGCTTTACACGGTTCTTGGGCACGCGACGGGTTGCAAACTCCTCGAGCAATTCGCGCAACGAACGCAGCGCCCCGAGGTCGCTCAGCGAGACGTCGACGGCGGAGCCCACGACGACCTCGACCCAGCGCGACGCCGCGCGCTGCCACACGCTGACGTACCGCGGGAGATCAGCGTCGAATCCGAGGGCCACCCATCGATCGACGGACTCCTCAAGGGCCATCCGCGAAGCGAGTTCGATCCACGGGATCGTCTCCGCCGCAGCACCCGCTCCGTACCAGGTGGCGTGCGCGCCTGCGACCGGACCGATCGCGGCGAGCAACGCATCGCGGGCGTCTGCGCACTGATTGACCGCGCCGTTGAGCACCCACCCAAGGGCGGCGCCCTCATCGATCGCGGTCGCGAGCCACGCCGAGAGCGACGCCCCCAGCCAGCCGCGGAGAGAGCGTGCGCGATCGCCCGGGCGACCGACGCGAACGAGCATCACGGCTCGCATCGAACGAAGGCGCGCCGGCCAATCGGCCACTTCTCCATCGAGCGGCACCACGGATCGACCGACCGCCAGCGCCTCGGCCAGCCGCGCAAACTGGGACGGTAAATCCAGGCACGCGAGGAGCATTTCCCCGAGGTTTTCCATGCTTAACGCAAGGTCTTTGCCCAGTGCCTTCAACCGCCGCCCCTGCCCCGATGCCCTGCGCTGCAACGTCACCCGATTCAACATAGACCGACTCTCCCCCGGCGCAAACCCCTCCCCGATGCCCCGAGGGCGCCAGAGGCGCACGGCGAGCGTTGTCACAGACTGCCGCCGCGGAGGGAATTGGCGATATCTTCCCGGCGATGTTTCGACAGAGTGTTCGTATGGGAAGGGACATGGCCCGCGCTGCTGCGGTGATGTTCGCTGCGATGGCTGCGGACTGCAGCGTCGTGGTGGATTTCAGCGATTGCGCGCGTGACGCGGACTGCCCGCGAGGGGAGACCTGCAACCCGCAGCGGCATTACTGCGAGGTTTCGGAGGTAGAGCGGTGCAACGGCATCGACGACGACCACGACGGCATCTCAGACGACAACGAGAATTTTGGCGTCTGCGAGCCCGCGATGCGCGTCATCGGCATGTGCCGCGATGGGGTGCTGCGGTGTCGTGCCGGGACGCGGCTTGAGTGCGTTCGCCGCACCTCCCCGGCCAGCGCCGAGGAGTGCAACAACGGCCTCGACGACGACTGCGACGGGGCGGTCGATAACCAAGCGACCTGCGTCCAGAACTTCCCTCCGACGGCCAACCTTCCTATTGGCAGCGACGACCCAGCGTACGGCGAGGGCGACGACGCGCCCGCGCACAACGTCTGCCTCGCAGCCTTCGGCCTCGACAAGTACGAGGTGTCCGTCGAGGCCTTTGCGACGTACCTCTCGGTCCTCGGCTCGGGCGGCGCTCAACTGCGCATCGCCGAGCCGCGAGCGCCGATGAACACCACGGTCCGCTATGGCCGCTACTTGATTCTCGACGACCGCGGTACCGAGGTGCCGCTGGCATTTATCGGCGAGACCGTGACGCCGGTGACGTTTCAAGAGCGTGGTGCTCGGTGGGCACCCGCCGATGCGGCGACCAACCGCCTCCCGGTGGTCAACGTCACGTGGTTTGCGGCAGACCGATACTGCCGCTGGGCGGGCAAGCACCTGCCGACGGAAGCAGAGTGGTTTCGGGCCGTGAAGGGCTCGGATTTCACCCGCACGTACCCGTGGGGCAACGATCCGGTCACCTGCGACCGCGGCAACGTGGCCGTCGATGCGATGGGGCGCACCTGCCCGCGGCATTTGTTGGATTTCGACTCGCTTCCGATGGGCCGATCGTCCGAGGGGGTGTTCCATCTTTACGGCAACGCCAACGAGTGGATGTGGGACTTCCACAACACCGACCCCATGCACACCCGAAACATTTACTACCAGTCACTCCCGGTGACCGGTTGGTGCGCGATGTTCCCGACTGGGCCCCTCGGGCCGGCGGCGGGCGCCCCCATCACCCAGGCCGCAGGGGGCCTGTATTGCCAGAACTGCCGAATGCTCCGCGGCCGCAACTACAACTCCACCGATCTGCGACCCGGCATCCGCCGATGGATCGACGGCGACCGCGGGGAGGCTGTCGGCGGCTTCCGCTGCTCCAGTGGAGGGACCGCTCGATGAGGTCACTCTTACAAAGTTCGGTATTCGCGGCCACCCTCCTCGGAGCGTCGCTGGCCTTCGGTCAATCGCGCGAATCCCGTCGTGAATTCGACGCATTGCTGCGCTCGGCGGTGCAGCACTACGAGGCCGGGCAGGCGCGTGAGGCGATCGTCGAACTCGAGCGGGCCTATGCGATCCGTCCACTGCCGCGGCTGCTCTACAACCTTGGCCGTGCACACGAGCGCGCCGGGTCGTTTTCCGTGGCGGCCGATTACTATCGCCGCTTCCTGCAGACGAATCCCGACTCCGAGGCGGGGGCGATTGCGCGCGAGGCGATGGCCTCCGCGCAGCGTCGCGCGGCCGAGGCCCAGCAGGCGGAGCAGGCGCGTCAGGCTGCCGCGCAGACTTCGGAGCAGCGAGCGCTGGAGGTGGCCCGCGTGCAGACCGCGGAGGCCGAGCGGCAGCGGGCGGAGGATGAGCGTCGAAGGCTCCTCGCGACGGCCTCCGTACATCGACGGTTTACGATCCCGGTGATGGTGACCAGCGGAGTGGCGGTGGCAGCGGCCGTCGCGGGAGGTGTGCTGGGCGGGCTTGCTTTCTCTGCCCAGGCTGACTTCAACGCCAGCCATGAAGGCAGCAATCGTGCAGCGTCCTACGACCGCGGTGAGTCGATGGCCCTCGGCGCCGACATCGCCTTTGGCTCCGCCCTGGTTGCGGGCGTAGTTGCCGTGGTGCTGTACTTTACGCAGAGTCCCGCGGCCGATCCGGCACCATAGATTCTCCTCCCCACCCGACGGTCGATGAACAACTCCCTCTCCGCCGACCTCGCCCGTTCGATGCGCTCTGAGCCGGGCGTGCCCGACATCGACGAGAGTCGGTTCGAGATCCTCGAGGAGATCGGCGTCGGCGGAATGGGCTCGGTGTACCGCGCGGTGCAGCGCTCGGTCGGGCGCTTCGTCGCGGTGAAGATGCTGCTCCCGGAGCACGCCTCCAACGCGTCTGGGCTCGCGCGTTTCGTGAGGGAGGCCAACATCATCGCGCGCCTCACGCATCCCAACATCGTTCAACTCATCGACTTCGGCCGCGACACCCAGGGAAACCTGCTGCTGGTGATGGAGTTGCTCGAGGGTGAGCCGCTGCGCACGCTGCTCCGACGGGAGGGGAGGCTTCCGCCCGATCGCGCGGCGGTCATCGCGGCGCAGTGCCTCCTGGCGCTCCGTACGGCGCACGCCGCAGGAATCATTCACCGCGACCTCAAGCCCGAGAACATCTTCGTCCACCGCACAGACGATGGCGACCATGTGAAAGTGCTCGATTTCGGGGTCGCCAAGCTCACCGAGGCCGAGGCCGGCGATCCCAACCACACCGCGCAGGGGTCGATGGTCGGAACGCTCCGCTACATGGCACCCGAGCAGGTCGCGGGCGAGGCTCCCGATCAGCGCATCGACGTCTACGCCACGGGCGTGACCCTCTACGAGATGTTGTCCGGCGCCCTGCCCTACGACGGGCGGGATCGCTTCGTGTTGCTCCGGCAGATCATCGCCGAGCCGCCGACTCCGTTGCTCGTCCGCGCCCCCGATGTCCCAGCGCCGCTCGCGGAGGTCGTGATGCGCGCCATTGCCAAACAGCCGTCGGATCGCTTCGCCAACGTCGAGGATTTTCGCCGTGCGCTGCTGCCGTTGCTCGGTGGCGAGATGTCCCGATGGATGGTCTCGGCCGAGAGCAGCGGCCGCTTCGGGGCGTCGGCTTCCGGCGTCGTTCCGGTCGGTAACGCAACCTCCACAGGCCGCGTCGAGGGGGACCCTTCGGCCACCGCCATGGCGCACTCCGAAGTGCTCCGTGCGGCGATGCCGTCGGTCACGCAGTCCTCGCCTGGGGTCCTGGGGCCGACTGCACGGCGCTCTTCGTGGATGCTTGGGCTCGGCGTTCTCGCTGCTCTGGCGCTGGCGTTGGGGGGCACAGTGATGCTGCGCTCTCCGCGACCGAGCACGACGCCAGACCCGGCCGCGGAGCCGACCGTCCGGACACCCGCCGCCCGCTTGCTGCCGCCCGCCGCAGCCGCGCGCATGGTCGTGGTGCAGACCAGTCCTGTCGGCGCGCGAGTGACCGAGGTCAACGGCACGGAGTTGTGCGCTGCCACCCCCTGCGCCGTGTCCGTGCCCGCGGGCGGTACGCGGCCGATGGTACTCACACTCGGCGTGATGCGCCTCCCGGTGGTGCTCGATGGCAATTCCGACAGTGCCTCGATCGACCTCGCCCCCATCGCCCCGCAGCCCCCGAGGACGACTTCTGCAACGATCGGCTCTCCCCGATCGACCGGGATTTCAGGGCATTCCCGCGCCCGTCGCCCCTCTGAAGAAGGCGGCGGCGAGCTTCCGATGTTTCTCCCGCACTGAGAGATCAGCGCTCCGCGATGGAGACCCGGGTCTCCGCGCCATCGGGAGCGCCGCTGCGGTCGAGCACGTCGTGCAGTCGGTTGTCGATCTCCTCGAGAATCTCCGACGCGTCGAGGTCCGGCCAGGCCATCGACTCCGCGGTGCACATGACCGCGCGCCAACCGCGGAGTCCGACCGCCCAGGGCTCGCGAGTCAGGGCGGTGTCGAGCAGCGACACGACGGCCTCCATCGCCAGCCAGGCGCCGCGGTCATCCTCGAGGTCGGCCCGCGTCGCAGCCGCAGAGAGATCCTCCCGTATGAGAAGCAAGGACTCCTCCCCCACGGATCCGCGGAGCCAATCCTCCACTCGATCGATCGCGTGGGCGAAGAGCCCGCGGTCGTTGACCAACTGGTCGAGTGCCATCCGGGTCACCGTGATCACGCTGCCGATCGCCTGTCTCTGCGTGACGCCGGGAGCGCCATCCAACAGTCGGCGTACCCGGTTTGCCGCCGTGCGGCGCAGCTCTCCATCAGGCATCAATAAAACCCTTCAATGCCGACGGGTTGCGCATGTACCGAGCACCCTCTTCCACCGTGATGTGCCCGGCCTTCACGAGATCGACCACCGCCCGGTCCATCGTGATCATTCCGTCGCGCTGCGCGGTCTCCATCGTGCTCAGCAGCTGGTGGGTCTTGCCGTCGCGGATGATCGCGCGCACCGCGGCGGTCGCAATGAGCACCTCGAAGCAGGCGATGCGCCCTTTCCCGTCGGCCCGCGTGAGCAGGCGCTGCGACACCACCGCTTGCAGCGCGGCGGAGAGCTGCACCCTCGCCTGGGACTGCTGGTGCGGGGGGAAGACATCGACGATGCGATCGACGGTCTGCGGCGCGTCGTTGGTGTGCAGCGTTGCGAGCACGAGGTGACCGGTCTCTGCTGCGGTAAGCGCCGCGGAGATCGTCTCGATGTCCCGCAACTCACCGATCAGGATCACGTCGGGGTCCTGGCGGAGAATGAACTTCAGCGCCGCGGCGAAGCTGCGGGTGTCCGGCCCGACCTCGCGCTGTTCGACCGTCGCCATGCGGTTGTAGTGCACGAACTCGATCGGGTCTTCGATGGTGATGATGTGGCAACTGCGCGACGAGTTGACCTGGTCGACCATCGTCGCCAGCGTCGTGCTCTTCCCGGCGCCGGTGGGGCCCGTGACGAGCACGAGACCATGAGGCCTCGTTGCAAGTTCACGCACGATCGGCGGCAGCCCGAGCGTCGCGGCGTCGGGAATAGAATTGGGGATGAGGCGTAGCGCGACGGCGACGGTGCCGCGCTGGAAGTGCGCGTTGACCCGAAACCGGTGCTTGCCGGTGACGGTGAGAGCGAAGTCGAGTTCGCGGTCGAGCTCGAAGCTCTCGCGCTGACCATGCGAAAGCAGCGAAAAAAGAAGCCGACGGACGTCGCCGGGGGAAAGCGAATCGACCTCGAGACGCCGGAGCTTCCCGTGGATGCGGAAGATCGGCGCGGAACCCACCACGAGGTGGATGTCACTAGCCCCGTAACGCAGCGCGATGTTGAGCAGCGTCCGCATGTCGACGCTCCCTACTGCGGGCAGCGCGTCATGCTCCGCCACGAAGGCCGCCGAGCCCCGCTCCATCCCCTGCGCGTTCATGCGGAACTCGTCTGGATTCGTCGCGTATGCCGCGCCGGTCTCGTAGCTCACGACGCCCTTTTCGTAGAGTTGCACCAACGCCCGATTGAACGTCTGCATCCCGTCGGCCCCCTGCAGCATGAGGTCTTCAATCTCGTCCACGCGCTGCTCACGAATAAGCTTTCGCACCGGCGGCGTCGCGACCATCACCTCTACCGCGGCCACCCGCCCTTCCCCCTCGGCGCGCGGCACCAGGCGCTGCGACACGATCCCCTGGAGGCAGATCGAGAGGTCCATCGCGACCTGCTCGCGCAGGTGCTCAGGGTAGTACCCGAGGATGCGCTGGAGGGTCTGCAGCGAGTCGATGGTGTGCACGCTGCTCAGCACGAGGTGCCCGGTGAGCGCCGCGGAGAGGGCCACGTTCATCGTCTCGGCGTCGCGCATCTCGCCGATGAGGATGACGTCCGGGCTCTCGCGCACCACGTGCCTCAGCGCCAGGGTGAAGTCCCGCGTGTCGCTCCCCACCTCCCGTTGGGTGACCAGCCCCTTGAGGTCTTCGTGGACAAACTCGATCGGGTCTTCGAGGGTGACGATGTGCCGGGCGTAATGGGTGTTGATGTGATGCACCATCGCCGCGAGCGTCGTGCTCTTGCCCGACCCGGTGCTCCCGGTGACCAGAACTAGCCCGCGCGGGGCGTCCGCGAGCGTCGCGATGACCGCCGGGAGGCCGAGCACGTCGAAGTCCAGTTGCCCACCCGGCACCAGCCGGATCACCGCACCGATCAGGCCCCGTTGCAGATGGAAATGCGCACGGAAGCGACCCAGCCCCGGGCGGCTGACGCCCACGTCCACGTCGCCCAGGCGGTCGAACGCGTCGCGCTGCGTAGGGCGCAGCACGGTGTCCATGAATTCCTTGAGGGTCTCGTGTTCGAGCGCTGCATCTCCGAGGGTCACGAGCGAGCCGTTGACCCGAATCGAAGGAGGCCGACCCTCCGTAAGAAACAGGTCGGACGCCCTCTCTCCCACCATCCGTTTGAGCAGCGCTTCTACGTCGGCCATCGTCCCCCGACGATGCCCGTTTCGTCACGCGGCTTCAACGACTACGCAGACCCACCTTCTCCGCGAGCGTGTACGGCCCGAGCTTCTCGCGGAGTTCTTTCAGCGCGGGTGAGTCCGGGGCGATGCGGACGATCGTCTGGATCGACGCATACGCACTGGCCTTGAGACCGGCCTTGATGAAGATCCCCGCAAGGATCACGTGCGCCTTCACGTTGTTGGGATCGCTCATCAGTACGCGTTGTGCGAGATCCGTGGCCCGTTTGAACTCCTTGCTGTGCTTCGAGAGCACCTCCGCAGCGTTGAGCGACAACTGCGAATCCGCCGGACGTCCCTCGGCGGCCTGTTCCCAGTGCTTCGCGGCCACCAACGGCTGACCGTCTCGCATCGCATCCCGCGCCGCGGCGATGTGACCATCGACCTGCTGGGTTACGAACAGCTTTCGCACGGCCTCGTAGCGGAGACGAATCGACTCGTCGTCCCGGCTGATCGAGACCGCCTGCTTTAGCGTCTCGGTCGCTGCGGCGAAGTCTCCTTTGTGCTGCGCATCCTCGGCCATATCGACGAGCTGCTGGATCGTGGGACCGCGCTCCGCCACGCGTGGAATCTGATCAAACGATTGCGAGGCCGGCGGCATGCCGATCGGCGTCGAATTCGCCCGCGAGGGTGTGGCCGACGGCCGTTGAGGCACCGCGGAGTTGAGCCGCCTCGTCATCGCCTCGCGCGCCCGTCGGAGGACGTCCGGGTCGAGCGGCTGCATCGGCGGCGGGGTGACCTTCGGCTGGGCCTGAGACGGTGCCGGAACGTGAGCCGTCGGCAAGACCGCGCTGCCGATCGGCGGCATCACCGGCCGCGGGATCGTGTGCCCAGGAGGCGGCAGCGCCGCTACGCTCGGACGCGGAGGCTCCGGGGTTGCGGCGCGGGCGGCGGTGCGAGCGGCGGACACGATGCCCGTGACCTCCGGGACCACCGCCGGCGGCGGTTGCGATGGGCTCTCCAGCGTAGCGATGTGCAGGTCGTAGCCAGCGCGGTGCCTGGCGTTGCCGAGCACGTCATAGGCGCGGGTGAAGACTTGAAAGAGCTCGTCGACACGGACGCGATACGAGCCAAGCGAGCGGTTGAAGAACACATCGGGATGAAAGCGTTTGGAGAGCGCGAAGTAGGCATCGCGAATCACCTTGCGCTCGGCATCGCGTGGCACTCCGAGGATTTCGTAGTGCGTCGATGTCATTCGACGTTCGTAGATCGCGTCGATGGTTCGACGCTCTTCGTGGCTCAGCTCGACCAGATCATCGGCGTCGCTCATAAACCTCTTTCAACTTCAGTCCGACTCCGCCGTTGAACGCGAAATCGCGCGGACGATAGCCGAACCTTTCGCTGACTGCACCGGCGTCGGCGCTTCCAGGCACCGATGGCGGTACAACGTAGTGGATGCGCATCGCCCACCTCGCCGACCTCCACATCGGGAGGGTCTTCCATGGACTCTCGCTTATCGACGACCAGCGGCACATTCTCGAACAGGTGGTCGGCCGTGTGCGCGCCGCGGAAGCCGACGTCCTGGTGCTGGCGGGCGACCTCTATGATCGGGCGCTCCCGGGGCGCGAAGCCGTCCGTTTGCTCGACGATTTCCTACAAGAAGTGCACCGGAGCCTCGAAATTCCAGTCATCGCCATCGCGGGCAATCACGATAGCGGAGAGCACCTCGGCTTCGGCGCGTGGCTCTTCGCGCAGGGCGACCTGCACCTGCGGGGGCGCGCCGACGGGCCCTTCCATCCGGTCACTCTGGAAGACCGACACGGCGAGGTGACATTTTACCCGATCCCGTATGTTGAACCTGAGGCCGCGGCGGCGATGTTCGCGCGGCCGGGCGTCGAAGTCGCGGTGACCGGCGGCACCCTCACGCACGCGGAGACCATCGAGGCACTGCTCGCGCCCGCGCACCTGCATCGCGTCCGCAGTGGGGTGCGACGGAGCGTCGTCATGGCGCATGGCTTCGTCCGGGGTGTCGCCGTCCCGCAGGAGTCTCCGCGCTCCGAGCGGGCGCTGTACCTGGGTGGGTCCGGCGCCGTCCCTGTGACGCACTTCGATGGCTTCTCTTACGTCGCTCTTGGCCACCTCCACCGCCCGCAGTGGGTCGGCGACGATCGCCGCGTGCGGTACTCGGGATCGCTGCTCCGGTATGCGTTCGAGGAGAGCGACGACCCGCGGACGCTCTCCGTGGTGACCCTCGACGCCGACGGCCGCTGCGCCCTCGAGGAGGAGGCGCTGCACCCGCGTCGCGACCTCGCGCGCATTCACGGCGACCTCGAAACGCTGCTCCGCGACCCCGCGCTGGAAGAATACACCTCCAGGTATGTCCAGGCTGTGGTGACAGACCACCCGATGCCGCCGCAGGCGATGGAGCGGCTGCGCGCGAGGTTTCCGCACCTGCTGGAATTCCGGCAAACCAGGATGGAGCGCGATCCGCTGGCGGTGGTCGCCGCGATCCCCGACGAGCGCCGCGGTCCCGCGGAGGTCTTCGATGATTTCTTTCGCCTTCACGGGCCGGGCGCCCCGACGCAGGAAGACCGCGCGGTGTTTCGCGAGGCCCTCGTCAGCACCGCGGAGACCCCATGAGGCCGCACTCTCTCACTCTCCAGCACTTCGGCCCGTACACGCAGCACACCATCGACCTGGAGCCCTTCCACGACGCGGGGCTCTTCCTCGTGCACGGCGACACCGGGGCGGGCAAAAGTACGCTTCTCGACGCGATGTCCTGGGCCCTCTACGGCAAAGGTCTTGGCGATCGCGCGACGGACGAGATGCTGCGCAACGTCGCTGCTCCGCCGGACGCTCCGACCGTGGTGACGCTCGATTTCTCCCTGGGCGATCGGCGTTATCGGGTGAGCCGCTCGCTCGAGCCCGAGCGGACGTCGCGCCGCGGTACGGTCACCCGCGGCCGCTCCACAGCCTCGCTGCAGTGCCTCGCCGGTGACCCGAATTTCCAGGCCGTCGGGGGCATCAAGGATGTCTCTCGCGAGGTTGTTCGCTTGCTGCACCTCCCGCACGAGCAGTTCTCCCGGGTGATCGTTCTGCCACAGGGAGAATTCCGTGACCTGCTGCTGGCGCCCGCTGAGCGTCGCGAGCGGCTTCTCGAACACCTCTTCGGCACGTCCCGGTACGCCCTCATCGAGGAAGCTCTCCGGACGATGGACGTATCCGCGCGCGGTGATGTGGAGAAGGCCGACAGCGTGCTGCGGACGCTTCTCGAGAGCGTCGGCGCGATGGACCTCGCAGACCTCGACGCGAAAAGCACCGAGTCCCGCCTGCGCTACGCGGAGACCGAGGACGCCCTCGCCGCGACCCTCACGGCGATGGAAACAGTCATCGCCGCCAACGCCGTCGCTGCGGAGGTCACCCGGCGCAACGCTCAGCGCAGCGTCCACCGGGCCGCGCTCTATGAACTCGCAGGCCAGGCGGACTTCGCGGCGATCTCTGCCGCGCGCCTCGAGCGGGATGAGGTCGCCGCGCGGTGCCTCGAGCGACTGACCCGACTGCGCGAACAGGAATCCGGGTTGCGCAAGCGCCGTGAGCAGCACGATCTGGCCCTGGCGGAGCATCAACGCCTCTCGATCGCGCTGGCCGATCCGGTGCTGACGCCGGCTCACTTTGAGGCGACGGAGGCCACGCTGCGCTCGTCGATGGCTCGCGCGGTCGCATTGCGCGGGATGCTCGACGAGGCCGAGCGGCTCGCAGTGCTGGAGCACGAGACCGCCGAGCGCGCCGCCGAAGCCGATCGAATGACTGTGGCGCTGGCCGCACGGGAACAAGCGCTGACGGACGCGACGCGCACGGTCGCCGCGCTGGACGCGACCATCGTCGCGCACGAGACAGCCCTGGCGGAGGAGCCCGTGCTGCGATCGCGTGTGGACAACCTTTCGGCGCGGCAGCAGCGGGCCCTGGAGCGGCGGTCGCGCGAGGATGCTCTCCGTGGCCTCCAGCGGGCGCGTCGCGACGCCCTCGCGATCGAGCGCGACGCTGAGGAGGCCTGGCGCGAACTTACTGACAAGCAGGCGCGCGCGGAGGCGTCCTCGAGGCAGGAGTTGGCTGCGCAGCTCGCTGCGACCCTGGTGCATGGCGAGGCGTGTCCGGTCTGTGGTGCAGCGGAACACCCGACGCCCCGGGAGGGCCCGGCGACGCATGAAATGACGGTGGATGGAGCGGTTTTGGCGCGCGTGACCGCGGCGCACACCCAGGCGCAACGCGAGGTGTTTGCGCTCCAGATTCGCATCGAAGAAGCGGAGGCGGCGTTGCGTTCTCACGGCACGGCGGAGGCGATCGATGAGGAGGACCTCTCCCGCGAGGTGAAGGCCGGAAAGGACGCGCTGGCGGCGCTGCGTCGGCGGCGGCTCGACCTCGACACGGGACGTCGGTCGCGGGCCAACGTCGCGGCCACCGCAGACCTCCTGCGCGCTTCCCTCGGCCCGGATCAGACGGCGCTTGGCGGCGTGCGCGCGCGCGTCGCGGCGATGGTGGAAGACATCACGCAGCGACGCCTTGTTTTTACAGAGCTTGGTATGAGTCCTGCGGCGATTGTCGGCGCGCTGCGGGCCCTGGAGGATGACCTCGCACACCAGCAGGACTCGCTCCGGCGGGCTCGAGTGCTCCGCGAGGATATCGCCCAGGCGGTTGCGATGGCGGGCGGAGCGCTGCCGACGCTGTGGGCGGAGGTCGAGCGCGCGGCGGCGCTTCACGTGGAGGGCGCGGCGGGCCTTGCGCTTGCGATGGAGGAGGGAGGAATTTCCGATGAGGCGGCGATCGCGCCCGCGGTGCTGTCTGCGATCGAACGCCAGCGCTTGGCCGAATCGCTGGCGTCGCGCGCTCACGCCGAGGCCACGCATCAGGAGGCGCTGGCGTCGCTCGGGGCGGACGAGCCCGTGGACCCACTCGAGATCGGCGCCGAAGACGAGCATCGCGCCCGGATGGCGTCGATGCAGCGGGCGCTCGGTGTCGTCGAGTCCTCCATCGCCTTGATGAATCAGCAGCGCCACGCTTTGGTGGCAGCCGCGGCGGCCCGCGGTGTCGCCGAGTCGCGTAGCCAGCAGGTGCGCCGCGTGTCGGAGATCGCCAACGGCAAGGGACCCAGCCGCGTTCGACTGAGCCGGTACGTCCTGCTCGACTTGTTTGACCGTGTTGTTGCGAGCGCCAGCACCGGCCTCGAGGCGATGAGCGACGGCCGCTTTCGCTTACGTCGTCAGGAGAGGGCGCAGACCGGCCGGGAGTTCGATCTGGTGGTCGATGACGCCTACGTCGGCGGCGCTCCGCGCCCTGCGGCGAGCCTCTCCGGGGGCGAGGTATTCCAGGCCTCGCTCGCGATGGCCCTCGGTCTCGGCGAGGTGCTCCAGGCCTGGGCGGGCGGCATCCGTGTCGAGTCGCTCTTTGTCGATGAGGGCTTCGGCGCACTCGACGAAGACACCGTCGAGCGTGCGATCGAGCTTCTCGAACGCCTTCCGCAGCATGCCCGCATGGTGGGTGTCATCTCGCACGTTCCAGAGCTGCGAAAGCGCATTCCGGCGCGACTCGAGGTGCTGCGCGGCGACCACGGCTCGTTCACCCGCTGCTCGCTGCGTCATCGCGCCATCGACCGTTGACGTTGACGGATTGCTCGTCGTCGAGCAGACCGCTGGGCATGCGTCGAAGTGCAATCCTGGGTGTCGGTCACTATGTTCCGTCGAAGGTTGTTACCAACGACGACCTCGCCAAGTTGTTCAACACGAGCGACGAGTGGATCGTCCAGCGCTCAGGCATCCGCGAGCGCCGCTACATTGAGGGCGACGGGGTGTTTTCGAGCGACCTCGCGGTGCCGGCCTGCAAGATGGCGTGTGAAAACGCCGGCGTGGCCCTCTCGGAGATCGACGCGATCATCTTCGCGACGCTCTCTCCGGACGCGTTCTTCCCTGGAAATGGCTGCTTTCTCCAGGCGAAGCTTGGGCTGCCGGGCATCCCCGCGCTCGACATCCGCAACCAGTGTTCGGGCTTCCTCTACGGGCTCTCCATCGCCGACGCGTGGATTCGCGCGGGCGTCTACCGCCGGGTGCTCCTGGTCGGCGCCGAGGTTCACTCCACCGGCCTCGATTTCACCGACGCGGGCCGAGACGTGACGGTGCTGTTCGGGGACGGCGCGGGCGCGGTCGTCCTCGGTCCGACCGAGGAGGAGGGCCGCGGTCTGTTGAGCCTGACCCTCGGCGCCGACGGGCGCGGTGCCACCGACCTCTGGATCGAAGCCCCCTCCTCCGGCCGCTCACCGGAGCGCATCACGCACGCGATGCTCGACGAGCGCCGCCAGTACACCCGCATGAACGGCAAGCAGGTGTTTCGTTGGGCCACGGAGAAGATGCCCGAGGCGTCGCGCGCGGTGCTCGCAGAGGCGGGTAAGACCACGGCGGACCTTGATCTTTTCGTGCCTCACCAGGCCAACCTGCGCATCAACGAACTCGTCGCGAGAAAGCTCGACATCCCGATGGACAAGGTCGTCACGACCATCGATCGCTACGGCAACACCACCGCTGCGTCGATTCCGCTGTCGCTCTCCGAGGCGCTCATCGCGGGTCGCGCTGGGCCGGGCTCACTGATTCTGTTCGCCGCCTTTGGCAGCGGCTACACGTGGGGCGCTGGTCTTTTGCGTCTCTGATCCGTCGCTAGCGTCGCGACGCTGGCTGGACGACGTGGGTCACCCCAAACCGTCCCAGCGTCCGTCGCACTGCGTAGCGGCCGTCCGGCGGCGCCTTCGATACCCCGCACAACTCCGCTGCATTGAACGGACATGCCCGGCACTTCCCACGAGCCTGCGTCCCTTCCGGGGGGCGCGCTCCGGTCCAGTACGAGGTCGCCCATTGCAGGTCGCGTTCGACGCGCGGCCTCGAGTGGCGAAACACCCACAGCCCGAACGCCTCGTCATCGACCCGCCGTACGGTGAGGCCAGAGAGCGGGTCGGGAAGTCCGCTCGGCGGTCGTGCATCGGTCGCGCTCAGACCGGCGCGGGCCACCTCGAAGGCCGCTTCTGCGATCTTTCGGGCCAGCGCGTCGCTCACTCGCCGACCGCGCGGGAGCACGGCCACGCCGTGCAGCAGTCGATCAGTCTGGAAACCCATCGACTCCAGCATCCGGCCGTACGCTTCGACCTGCACCACGTGCGAGGGAAACAACTCCCGTCGGCCGGAGAACTTGAACTCCAGCACGAGCCGGGCTCGTCGGCCTTCGAGGTGGATGCGATCGGCGCGTCCGACGAGGCGCACGCCGTGAATCTCCGCGGTCACGGGCATCTCGACCAACTCGAGCGGCTCACCCGCGGTGATGGCTTCGCTGATCTCTTCCTGGCTGATCTCCTCGGCCTCGGCCTCGAAGGCCGCGTGTCCGGCCGCGCCCGCAGCAAGCTCGGCGCTTTCGGTGCGCAGCGTGTTGGTTCGCGCGAGATGCACCTGCATCTCGCAATAGAACTGATTCGCAAGGGTGCTCACGGACACCCGCGGAGGGCCGACCGTCCGAGGTCCCTCTACGAACCGCCGGATCGCGGGCAGCCGCTCGGCGGTAAACAGTGCGTCGAGGGTAGTCTCCACTCCGAAGCGCCGTAGCGAGGCGTAGTAGCGCCCCACGGGCTCGGGAAACACTCCGGCGCCGTGGAGCACCTCCCAGACGGCCCGCGGGGACCCGAGCGCCGACACGATCGCGTAGAAGCGCGGCGCGAGCGAAGCCCGCGCGTGGGCGATTTCAAGGAGGTGGGGCAGCTCGAGCAGCGGAGGGTTCATCAGCGGTGGGGTCGTTCGCAGTGTATCCCGATCGCCCCGCGGGGTGCCCGCAACCCTCCGCTCTTATCCTGTAAATTCGCGCCTCGTGGGTAAGGTTCGCCCGCCATGGTGGTCTGCTCGCAGTCGGGATTTCTTGCCAAAACCGCACAGAACCCGCTGATGTCGCGTCGCCAGGGCCTGAACGGCTTCCGCGGCGAGATCGACGTGCCGAGCGAGGAAGCGCGCCGCTCGCATGGTGAGGTTTGCTGGGCCTACGCCGCCTCGCGATCCACCACCCGCAACTGCGCCGACTCGACCCAGCGCTCGTCGTAGATCGATCTGTGAATGCAGCTTTCAGCAATATTGCTTGAAGGGCTCACTTCTTCGCGGGACGAAGACCCCCCGGTTCGCCGGGGTGCTCTGCGCTGCGCTCTTCGCTCGCTCGTCCATACGCAAAGCAGGTTAGATCGCCCCACCCTGTCGCGCCGTTCCACACCATCGATGCGTGACATTATATGTCACACTTTAAGTTGGCCTATCGGTCCCGAGATCTCGTTGGATTTGTCCGTTTAGGGATCGGACGGAATATGTCCATTAGGGGCGCTCGGATGCCTTGGCGCGCGGGCTCGATCCCACGGGCCGGAGCACACCCGGGCGGTCCGCGCGGCGCGGCGTGGCGAGCGCGCGGTCGTACCACTCCAGCAGCGTGCCCCTCTCGTGGGCGCTCTGGGCGCCGACCGCCAGGCGAAGCCACTCGGACGTCGTTCGCTCACCCGCCGCACGCTGGATCGCCCGCAGAGCCACCGTCACCGCGTGATCGGGGCGCAGCGCCTCGAGGGCTTCTTCGAGTGAAGGGTCGCCGTCCATGTTTGCGGCGATCGGAGGCACGGTCGGAGGCTTCGTCGGAGCCGCACGGCGTCCCCCGCCGACCAGGTCTGGAACCGCACCGATCACCGCGCGAGCAAACGGCCGCGGATCGGGCTGCACCGGCGAGTCGAAGTAGTCCACGGGCAGGCCGTACGCCTGCACCACCGCGAGCATCACGTCGCCCCCGAGGGCTCGATGCCCGCCAAGGATCGCCGCAATGGTCCCCTGCTCTCGTCCGATGGAGGACGCGAAGGCCCGCTGGGTGAGCTTCGCGCCACGCACCGCACCCAGTGCGTCGAACAGCTCCGCGAGCCGCTCGCGCCTCCGTCGGCTGAGCTCCTTCGTAACCGGACGCGGCACCCCTACGGATCTATCAGGAACTCCAGCGTTTAGCAATCATTGCTTGACTGCTGTTGATATCTTGCGCAATACATCGGGGTATGGATGGCGACGCTCCCTCTCTGATGCGTTCACGGTTTCAGGTGCTGGAGGGCGGTGGTGCGGCTCGACGGCGCAAGCCGGTTCGTCTGACACTGCTTCGCGATCCGGCGACGGCGCGCCGGCCGGACATCATCGATTTCCCTTCTCCGAACTCCCCGATGACGCACCTCGAGCACGCCATTGCGGCATTGCGCGAAGCTGCCCAGGCGGAGACCGTCACCGGGCGAAGCGACGGGGTCATCGACGCACTTGATCACCTCACCCGCGAGTTGAGCGTCCTCTTTGACGACGAGGTGGCCCGAACCGCGTTGCTCCGCATCTCCGGTCAGCTACGCCGCCCGCGTTGATCTTGCGCAAGCCGCGTCGGCGACGGTACACCCCGCGCCATGGTCGTCTCGACGCACTCGAAACCCCCTCCCCCGCCCACTGCCGTCCTCGCGGACACTGACCCACGGGTCTTGCGTCGGGCGCACTTTTTCATGCGCCTCTCCCGCGCCTGGGACTCGCGCTTCGAGGCGATGGCCCGCGTCGGCCGCATCGGCCGCTGGTACAGCGCCGTCGGTAACGAGTGCACCACCGTCGGAACCGCCCTCGCCCTCGGCGCCAACGACTCGCTCTCCACCGTGCACCGTGATCTCGGCGCGGTGCTCACCACCTACCTCGACCCGACCCGCCTCGCGCCCGCTCTCTTCGAGGACGGCGATCAGACCGCGTGGGACGTTCTCCGCCCGCCCCCGCAGGCGCTGCTCGACACGCTCGCGAACCAGGTGTTCGGGCGGCGCGGTGGGTTTACCCGGGGTGTCGATCGTTCGTTTCACTACGGCCTCATCAAGCCCGAGTGGGGTATCCGGCACGTCGGGATGATCTCGCACCTCGGGGCGATGATCCCCGTGGCTGCCGGCCTCGCGCTGGCCAATGTACAAGACGGCACCGACCGCGCCGTGCTCGGGTTCATCGGTGAGGGAGCGACCTCGCAGGGGGATTTTCACGAGGCGCTCAACCTGGCGGGCGTGATGAAACTCCCGCTAATCCTGGTGGTGGAGAACAATCGCTACGCGTTCAGCACGCCGCTCTCAGAGCAGTATGCGTGCGAGAAGCTGAGCGACCGCGCGCCGGGCTACGGCATCGCGGGCGAGACCGTCGATGGCCTGGACTTCGACGCCGTACATGCCGCGATGAACCGGGCGATCGAGCGCGCCCGGACAGGCTATGGGGCCACGTTGCTGGAGTGCATGCTCCCGCGAATGCGCGGTCACGCGGAGGGCGACGGGAGCTACGAAATGATCCCAGCAGCGGAGCGCGAGGAGTACCTGAAGCAGGATCCGCTGGTGCGCTTCGAGGCGTCGCTCTTGGCCCGTGGTCACGCAGACCAGCAGCGGGTCGAGCGCGTCACGGCCACCGCCCGGGACATCATCGAAGACGCCGTCGAACGGGCGCTGTTGACCGAAGAGCCGTCGCTTGCCGAAGCGACGCGGCCGGTGTTCGCGCCGGGTGAAGTGGCGACGGCGTTTGCGCGCCAGTCTACGGAGGTGACCGGTGGCTGAGACGACCTACATCGATGCGATTCGCCGGGCCCTCGGCGAAGAGATGGACCGCGACGCGAGCGTTTTCCTGATGGGGCAGGACATCGCGGCCTTCGGCGGCCCGTTTCGCGCTTCAAGGGGGCTCTTCGAAAAGCACGGCCGACTGAGGGTGATCAACACGCCGTTGATGGAGTCCGGGGCCGTCGGTGCGGCCCTCGGCGCAGCCCTCGTGGGCAAGCGCCCGGTGCTCGAAATGCAGTTCGCGGACTTCGTGTCCTGCGGCTTCAACCAGATCGTCAACAACGTCGCCAAGACCTACTACCGCTGGGAGACGCCGGTACCGATGGTCATCCGCCTTCCGTTCGGCGGCGGCTCCGGTGCGGGGCCCTTCCACTCGCAGTCTCCGGAGGCGTGGTTCGCCCACACGCCGGGGCTCTGCGTGGTCGCGCCGTCTACCCCGCGCGACGCCCTCGGGATGCTCAAGGCCGCCATCCGTGACCCCAACCCGGTCATCTTCCTCGAGCATCGGTTTCTCTATCGGCGCGAGAAGGAAGAACTGCCCGCCGGTGACCTCCTCACCCCGCTCGGCCGCGCCAACATCGTGCGAGAGGGCACCGACGTGACCATTCTCTCGTGGTCGTGGACGCTGCACGAGTCGCTCGCCGCCGCTGCAGAACTCGCCAGGGAGGGCGTATCCGTCGAGGTGATCGACCTGCGCACCCTCACGCCCCTCGACGAGGACACCATCTTTACCTCGGTTCGTAAGACGTCCAAGGTGCTGATCGTGCACGAGGCCACCGTCACCGCGGGCTTCGGCGCCGAGCTAGCCGCACGCATCGCCGATCAGTGTTTCGAATGGCTCGACGGGCCGGTGCGCCGGGTTGCCTACGCCGACCGCCCCTCGCCCTACAACAAGAAGCTCGAGCAGAGCCTCCTGCCTGGGCGCGAGCGAATCACCGCCGCGCTGCGCAAGCTCGCTCGGTACTGACGGTCACCCCTTCCACGCCGACCAGTCGCGGATCTACCCTCGCGATCATGAAACGACTCGTCCTTCCGGTGTTCGCGACGCTCGGTCTGGCCCTGACCGACTGCGGAACCGTCAGCCCCAACGACCTCCGCGACCCGTCCTGCTCGACGACGACGTTCAACGTCGAGGGACGCACGTTCACCACCTTCGGCACCTCCGCCGATGCTCGGAAGATCGACGCATTTTTGCAGGCCACGCTCGACCTCAACGCGGCGACCCTCGAGATCGCGGACGGTCTCACCACGACCTGCGCCGCCATCGGCACCGACCTCGGCGTCGCCGCGTCGGAGTACCGCGCCTCCACTGCGGGTGAACTCCCCGTCGCCTACACCTGCCGCCGGGTCTCGCAGGAGGTTCGCACCATCATCGAAGCGGCGCTTCCGCGCGGTGCAACGCTCGACGTCACCATTGTCCCGCCGGTGTGTGAGATCGACGTGAGCTTCGCGGCTCAGTGCGCCGCCAGCTGCACCGCGCAGGCGACGGTGGAGGTGCCTCGCTGCACGGGAGACCTCATCGCGCAGTGCACCGGAAGCTGCAGCGGGTCGTGCACGGGCACCTGCGAGGCTGGCTGTACCGGCGTGTGCAGCGGGATGTGCACGGGCACGTGCATGGGCACCTGCGTCGGCCAGTGCAGCGCGGGCTGCAGCGCGATGGACGCCACCGGCCGCTGCGTCGGGACGTGCACCGGAACGTGCAACGGTAGCTGCTCGGCGACCTGCACGGGCTCTTGCGCGGGAAGCTGTTCGGCGGGCTGCCAGGGATCGTGCCGCGGGCAATGCCGCGGGATGTGTTCGGTACAGAGCAGCGTGCGATGCGATGGCACTTACGATCTGCAAGCCGACGCGCAGTGCTCGGCGGCCTGCGAGGCGCAAGCGAACGCGCGGGCGACATGCACCAGCCCGCAGATCACCATCGGGAGTCGGGCGACCGTGGCGCCGGCGGCGTTGCAGCGACTCAGCGTCTTGATCGCCTCGCTACAGCGCAACTACCCCCGCATCGTGCTCAATGCGAGTCGCGTCGATCGTGTCGTGCGGCAGAGCGCGCCGAGCTTCGTGGCGAGCCTGAATGGCGTCGGGAGCGCGGCCAGCAACGTCGGGCTCACGGCGGTCGCCTGCGTGACGCGGGCGGCCCTCGTGGCCGCGGACATCACCAGTCGCTTTAGCGCCTCGGCGCAGGTGACGGTGGAGTTCAGCGCTTCGATCTCCGTCCAGGGAACCGCCCGGTAACTCTCGTCCTGCCCTGCGCCCGTGGAGGGAGCGCCCGCACGGATCTTTACCCGGAGACCGATGCTGGCCTACATCCGCGGGCGCTATGTTCATCCAGACATTCTTCGAGCCGAAGCTAGACCTCGATCGACTGCGCGCCATGCTCGACACCTGCGGCCCGTGGGCCCGGATCAACGCCGTGCGCTCGCTGTCGCCCGCGCAGATGAAGCTCCTCTACGAAGCCTGCGCGGGGGCTGAGGCGCTCACCCTCGATGCGATGGTTCCGACCGGCGAGGCTCTCGTCGAGGTGATCCACCATGGGAAGAACTCCCTTCCCGTTTTCAGCCATTTCCAGAAGCGGTTTTGTCGGCCCGACGGCGACGATTCGCCCGACCAGCTGTGGGGCTACAACCACAACGGCGGCCTCCAGATGGCCGTGACCGGCCCCGGGTATTTCCTCGCAACCCTCACCGACAAGGGCGAGATTTTGGTCGATTACGCGAAGGTTCCGCCTCGCAAGCCCGCCGGGTGGCCGACCATCATGGGTCCGACTGCGCGCGCCGGTATCTTCGTCTGGGCGGGCATGACCGACGTGCTTCGCAAGGTCTCCGAACACGTCACCATCGGCGCCGCTTACAAGGGCGGTAAGGCGATGGAGCAATACTTCGCGCTCTGCCGCGAAGACCCGAAGGCCTGACCCTCCGCGCTTCCGCTGGCGTCCCGCCCGCTGCTTGCGTAGCGTGCCCCCGTGCTGGCTGATCCCAACGACCCGGGCGATTTGTCTTCAGGCGCAGAGCTTCCGGGGGGCTACACCGTCGAGCACGTCGTGGTGCAGGGCCGCACCCGACTGATCTACGCCGCGCGCTCTGGCGACGGCGGCATCGTCGCAGTGCACGTGCTCGATGCCGGGCTCGTCGATGGCCTCGGAGAGTGGTTTTCTCAAGGCGCGACGGCCCGCGCGGCGATCGTCCATCCATCGCTTCCTCGCACGCTCGCGGTCGGCCAACTCGACGACGGTAGACCCTTCGAGGTCACTGAACTTCTCGAGGGCACCTCGATGCGCGAGGCGCTCGAAGCCACCCCCAAAGGACTCGATCCGCTCGCAGTCGTGCACGTCGTCAATGAAGTGTCGGCGGCGCTCGACGCACTCCACGCGCGCACTCCTTCGGTCGTTCACCGCACGCTCTGCCCGGAGCACCTCATGGTGTTGCGGGACACCCACGAGGTGCGCCTGCTGGGCCTCTTCTACGGTGATCGTCCGCAGTTCGAGGGCGTCCGTCCAGGGTATCGTTCGCCGGAAGAACTCGCGGGAGTGCTGTCCCTCGGCCCTCGGGCGGACGTCTTCAGCCTCGCCACCGTCGCGTACGAGTTGCTCACCGGCCGCGCCGCCTGGCCACACGTTCCGGAGTTGGCGCTCGACTCGATGAGGGTTGGAGTCCGCGACCGGATCAGCGTCCTCCTGCCTGTTCTCCCGGCGGCGCTGGATGCCGTATTCGAACGGGCCTGGTCGCTCTCGCCGGATGCCCGGCACTCCACTGCCGGACACTTCGCCAAAGCGTTGCGCGCTGCCATCGATCCACTCGATATGGCTGGCGCGTTGGCGAGCAACGTCTTCGACGATCGACCCACCTCGCAGGTTCCGGTGATGTCCCAAAGCCTGCGCAACAACACGCTGCTCAACGCTGGCGCGGTCGCGCAGGCCATCGTTCCGCGAGGGTTGGTAGGAAAGGTTCTCGCGAGCGATGCGAAGAGCGCGACTGAACCCGTCCATGGCCTGTCCCGTCCGCCCATGGCCCGTCCGCCCCGCGCTCCGCTGCCGCCCGCAACAAGCCCCGTGCGGGTCCAGGAGTCGGAGCCGCCGCCTCGCGACACCGAGCCGCTCCCGGAGGAAATGCACGCCGCCGTTGCGGCCGAAGCCCCGACGCCCTCCGAGGTGAATCCTCCCGTCCAGGCGCCGCCTTCGCCCGAGGTCATCGGTCCGACGGATCTCGTGGCTCTGATTCCCGATCGGTCCGACGAGAAGACCCCGTTGGCGGTCGTCACGCCGACGGTTCCGCTCGTCGTTGCACCGCCGCCGGAGAAGGCATCGAGCCCGCTGCCTGAGCCGCCCGACGAGCCGACGCCGTTGCTCCCCATGGTGGCTCCGTCCTCCCGCGCTGCCGAGACCGAGGCCGCGAGCGTTGCCGAGGTCGAACCTGCCGTCCTTCGCGCGGTGACCGTTTTACCGATGGTGGTAAACTCTCCGCCGCCTCTGGTCGAGGTGCCTCCGCCGCCTTCGCCTGCCTACGGCCCACCGGAGGACCCGCCCACGTTCGAACGTCACCCGAGCGCCCGCGAATCGCTGCTGTTTGTCGACGAGCCGACGGCGGTGATTCACACCCTCGCCGCGGCTGCGACCCCATGGACGCGCTCGCCCATCGCGCTTGGAGGGCTCTTCATGGCCCACGCGCTGCTCATCGTCGGCATCGCGCACGCCATCGCGTACGCGCTCGCTGCCCGGCCGTCCCCGGCGCCGCAGTTCATTCAGGGTCCGTCACCCGTGTGTGCGCCATGCGCGGCGTGTCCGGCACCCGTCGCCAATCTCCCGGAGCCGATCAGCCGGACGCCCGCGCCGGTGCCAACGGTGATTCGGGTCGTTCGTCCCGTGCCGGTTCGCCCCGCCGAGCGGACCCAGATTATTCGCTCGCTCCCTGATTTCGGTCGCTCGCGCTAGGCGGCGTCACTTCGAGCACGATGCGGTTCGTCGGGAGGAGGTACTGCGCCGCGACCCGACGGACGTCCGCGAGGGTCACTGCCTCGTAGCGGGCCAGTTCGGTGTTCACCACCGAGGGGTCGTTGTCGTAGAGCTCCGACATTCCCAGGAATTCTGCTCTTTCGAGCGGTCGCTGCAGCCCGAAAACGAACGCAGCGCGGATGTTGTTCTTCGCCTTTTCGAGTTCCCGGGCGGTGATTCCACGGGCGACGACGTCCGTCACGATCGCGTCGAGCGCCTGCCGAACCTCCACTGGGGTGTGTCCCTGCGAGCAGATCGCCCATACGGCCAGGAGGTCGGGGCCGCGACGATCTTCCGTGTCTACGGAAACCTCCGAGAGCAGTTCGCGATCGTGCACCAGGGTTCGATAAAACCGCGACGATTGCCCTCCACCAAGGACCGTCGCGAGCACCTCGAGGGGGTAGTGATCAGGGGTGCGCCGCGGCGGGATGTGCCACGCGATATGAAAGCCCGGCGCCTCGGCGTGCGGATCGACCATCGACTCCGTGCGTTCGCCCACGGGCGGCTGATAGCCCGGGTCTTCCCAGGGCTGGCCGCGCCGGGTCTGGATGTCCCCGAAGTACCGCCGCACCATCGCGAGCGCTTCGGCGGGTTCGAAGTCCCCGGCGATGGCGAGGACGGCATTGTCCGGTGCGTAGAAGCGGGTGTGGAAGGCACGCACGCGCGCGATCTGATCGGTCGGTGCGATGCCAGGCATTTCCAGGTCGCGAACGTCACCGATGGTGCTGTGGGAGTACGGGAAGTATCCGTCGTAGAAGACCTCGTCGCGCCGCAGAAACGAGCGCATATACGGGCGGTTTTCGTAAGACTGCCGACGCTCTTCCATCACCGTGAGACGCTGGTTTTCGAAGGCCTCCGGGGTGATCGCGAGGGCGCGCATACGGTCAGCTTCCAGCCAGAGGCCGAGTTCGAGCGCGTGCGCGGGAAGCTGCTCGAAGTAGTTGGTGCGGTCTTCCGAAGTGGTGGCGTTGGAGTCAGCGCCGACGCGCGAGAGCAGTCGGTCAAACTCGCCCTTGGGGAGGCCTTCGGTCCCTTCAAACATCAGGTGCTCGAAGAGGTGTGCGAAGCCTGTTTCCCCCTGCGGTTCGACCCGCGCACCGACATCATAATAGAGCGCGATAGCCACCGTCGGAACCGAATGGTCTGGCGAGAGCACCAGCCGAAGGCCGTTTTCGAGTCGCTCGCGCTGGATGGGAATCTGCAGCGCAGACGGCCCCGCTGGCTCTCGGGCGGGCCTCTGCTGCGAGGCGCCACCCGACGCGAGCAGGGAAGACACCGCGAACAACCAATGCCCCAGACGACGTGCCGATCGGTTCATGTCGGGCGCGAAGGTACTGGCTGCGCCCCGGTGACGCCAACGTCCGCGCAGCCCCTCGCGAACGATGCTAGTCCACCCGGCCGTGAGCCCGCGATCACTCCCCCCTGGCGTCGTTTTCCTTCTCCTGGGCGGCTGCCTCGCACGCAACCCATCGTCTGCGGGTGACGCCTCGTCCGTCGCGCCGCGCGCCGCACACGTCCGCCCAGAACTGCCTCCTCTGGTCGCAGATCAGGCCGACGCGCACGCCTGTTTTCCCACCGATTTCGAAACCACCCGGGCGCGTATTCTGGGGAATCAGCTCGAGCTCTGCGGCCTCTCCCGCGGCGCACCGCGTTGCTACTCCATCGACCCGCTGACGTCGTTCGTTCGGGTGATCGAGGTCGCAGACGCGCCTCGCGAGCGACCGTCACAGCCGGAGTTCGACGCGCCGCTCACGCGGGCGGAGATCTCTACCCGCGGAGCCCGCGCGGACAACCGCGGTGGCACCCTCTCGGTGGTCTCCGCGAGCGGGCAGTTTCGCACCGTCAACCCGCGCTCCCTGGGGCTCAGCACCCTCGAAAACGCGGTCATCACGCCCTGGAATGATGGGTGGTTCATCGCGGTATTTGGCATCCGTGCGCCCGACCTCGGCGCCTCTGCGATTATCGAGACGGGTAAGATTCGTCTCCGCGGTCGCGCGGCCTACAACCCCTGCCCTCCCGGAACGTGACCCGACCCCTGTAAGCCGCGCAACCCCGCCCACGTTCACCCCCGCGAAAGGTGAACCCCATGAAGCGCTACTTTGTTCTATTTCCGATCATCGCAGCCGTCGTCGCGGGCTGCGGAGTCCACTCGTCCTACGTCCTCCCGGGCGGCAGTGATCGGTCCGCCCATACGCCCGGTTCGGCATCCGTTGCGTCACCGGTCTACGGCAGCGGCGTTGCTCGCCCAAGCTCCTCGCCTACCCATGTTGAGGCATCGGTCTCGTCCGACCGCGTGTCTGCGGATGGCGACAGCCCGCGCGATCAATCCCCAGCGCCGACCGTAGAGATCCCGTCCGGTCTGCGCCCCGGGCTCGCGACCCACTGGGGCGAGGATCGCTACTCCTCAGTGCGCACCACTGCTTTTGAGCGCGGCTCCGACCGGCCTTTCGAGGTCGCGACGCTCCACTACAACGACGCCCGACTGTCGGAGATGCAGGCACGCCGCGAGCGCTTCGGTTGGCTCTCGGTGCACCGCGATGGCATCCGGATTTCTCTGCGTGGAGAGTCCGGCGAGGTTCTCCCGGGCTTCTTGAGCGGCGGCGAGGCCTTCGTCATCGGCGAGCCAGGACACCGCTACTCGATCGTGCTGGAAAACCACACCCCGGCGCGCATCGAGGCCGTGCTCAGCGTAGACGGCCTGGACGTCATCAACGGACAATCAGGCAGCACTGATCACCGTGGATATCTGGTGCGCCCGCACGGGAGCATCGTCGTCGAGGGCTTCCGTCGCAGCACAACCTCAGTCGCCGCGTTTCGTTTCGGGGGGGTCGATGGGTCTTACGCGGACGAGCGCGGCTCTGGGCGCAACGTCGGGGTCATCGGAGTGGCGCTCTTCGCCGAGCGCGGTGCCGACCTGGAGATGGAAGAGAATGAAGTGGAGTTGCGTCGGTCGGCGGAGCCGTTTCCCGGAGGATTCGCACCGCCGCCGGGCAACCGAATGGTCTATTGAGACCCGCCGACGGCCGACCTTCGGATCAACCGTGAAGCTGCTGGGCGAGGTAGTTCTGCTCGCCAATCTGCTCGATGAGACCGAGTTGCGTCTCCAGCCAATCAGCGTGCTCTTCTTCGCCGACGAGGATGTCCTTCAGCAGCGATTCGGTCCCGTTGTCACCGAGATCACGACAGAGCTTCACGCCGTCGTTGAGGCGAACGAGGGCGTCTTTCTCCAGTTGGAGATCTAGCCGAAACTGCTCCGGGACAGTCTCCCCGACGTTCACTTTGTTGAGCCGCTGGAGGTTCGGAATCCCCTCCAGATACAGGATCCTCTCGATGATCCTGTCCGCGTGCTTCATTTCGTCGATGGACTCCTTCTTCACGTAATCAGCCAGCCGCAGGTAGCCCCAGTTGCGGCACATCTTGGCGTGAATGAAATACTCGTTGATGGCAGTGAGCTCTGCCGTCAGCACTGCATTGAGCAGATCGATGATCGCCGCTTGACCCTTCATGAGAACCTCCTGGAACCCGATGGGTACCAGAGGGCGCTCAAGCGAGCCCGGTAAATTCTTCGAAGGCAGTGATTGGCGTTCTCAGCCCGCCATGCGTAGCGACTGACGTGCGCGAGCGCGGCTCGCCAGTGGGGCCGTCTCCTCGATGATCTCTTCAATCATTTCGCGACAGGAGCCGCAGTCAGTCCCCGCGCGACACGCTGCGCCCACCGCATCGATGGTCTCCGCGCCCTCGCGAACCACCAACCTGATCTTGCTGCAGGGCACGCCATGGCAAACGCAAACGATCATCGGGAGGACATCTCCAGGTTGAAGCTACCGACATGTATACTGAGATCCGTTATCGTTTTCAAGTCGTACGGAGCGGGATGGCGGCGCGGCGCAGGGTTGGGGTAGTGTCCGCCCGTGCGCAGGGCGGAACGAATGAAGCCGAGCGAAGGGGCGCGAGGCGTTTCATGACGTCTGGCGAGCGTCTTTCGAAGGTGCAGCGTGAAGGGCCTGATCCGCTCGTCGGCCAGTTGGTGAACGGAAAGTTTCGTGTCATCGAGGAGGTCGCGAGCGGCGGGATGGGAAAGATCTACCGGGCCGAGCAGTTGCCGCTCGGTCGGGTGGTCGCCGTGAAGGTTCTGCACACGCGCTTCACCGATGGGCAGGATGACCCGGCGTTTCAGAAGCGGTTCTTTCTGGAGGCGAGCATTCTGTCGCGGCTCCGGCACCCCAACATCGTCACGGTCTTTGACTACGGACGCATCGAGGGTCTCGCCGAAGAGGCTTATTTCATGGCGATGGAGTTTCTGCCTGGAGAGACGCTTCACCGACGCCTGAAGCGGGAGGGGCCGCTCGGTGCGGAGGCGACCGTCGCCGTCGTGCGACAGATCGCGAAGGGACTGCGGGAAGCGCATGGGCAGGGCGTGGTGCACCGAGACCTCAAGCCCTCCAACGTGATGCTGGTGCCTGACGAGTCCGGCGAAGAGACGATCAAGATCCTTGATTTTGGTCTGGTGAAGGTGCTTCGGGACGACTCCGAAGAACTGACCAAGGAGGGGTCGTTTCTAGGCTCCCCGCGCTACATGTCGCCTGAGCAGATCGCCCACGGGCGCGTGGATCTTCGCACGGACATCTATTCACTCGGCGTGATTCTGTATCAGTGCCTCTGCGCTCGGACGCCCTTCGAGGGCGACAATGCCGTCCATGTGCTCATGGCCCACCTGCACACTCCCGTTCCACCTTTCCATGAACGCAACCCTGCGGCGGTGGTTCCCGAGCCGCTGGGTGCGCTCGCGCTTCGTTGTCTCGACAAGCAGCCGGATGGGCGTCCTGCGACCATGGATGAAGTTCTTCTGGCGCTGCGAGAGTGCGAGTCACTGCTCGGCCTCCAGTTCTCGGGCGCCATGCCCGTGGGTCGCTCGACGCTTCCGGGCCTTCAGCCAACGATCCCGCCGTTGTCGGTTCCGAGCGCGCTCAGCCCGACGATTCCGCGTGGTCAAACCATGGCGTCGCGGCGTTCCCTGCCGCTGGCCTTTAGTATCCTGGCGCTCGGCACCCTCGGGGTCGCGGGAGGCATCTTCGTTGAATCGAGGCTCTCGTCGCGTCCCACATCATCGGGCGTTACGTCACCCGCGCCGCTGCCATCGACTCCGACCCAATATCGATTGGAAATCGACTCCGATCCGCCCGGTGCGGCGGTCGTAGAGGGAGGCAATGTTCTCGGCGTCACCCCGGTCGGAGTGATGATCGAGAACGCCGCGGCGGCCGCAGCCCCCCGACATTTCGTGCTGCGTCACCCAGGCCATCAGCCCTTCGCGCTCTCGGCGGGAGCCTCCCGCGAAGCATCCGTCCGCACCGTGGCAACGCTGGTGCCCGAGGAGACGCCCGTCGTCGCCCTCCCCTTGCCGGCCGGTCTTCCGCGGCCCGTGCACGTCGACCCTCGAGCACGGCGGCCCGTGCGTCCCGTAGTCACTCCTTCGGTCGATTCCGACATCCGCCTGCATCGGTGAACCCCATGACCCGCGCTCTCTTCCGTCAATACCCCTGCTGGGTGATGGCGATCGTTATGGCCGCATCTTTTCCGGCCCGCGCCGACGATCTCGCCGACGAGGCCGAACTGCAGTTCGAACTCGGCGCCGATCGCTATCGTCGCGGTGATTTTCGCGAAGCGCTGGAGCATTTTCTTGTCTCCAATCGCCTCGTGCCCAATCGCAATGTGCTCTTCAACATTGCTCGCAGCTTCGAACAACTCAATCGATATCCCGATGCGCACCGGTACTATCTGCTCGCACTCGGGAGTGAAACCGAGACGGTCGCGCGTGCCAACATCGAGGCGGCGCTGCGGCGTGTAAGCCCGTTCGTCGCGGCAGTGCGAGTCACCACCGATCCTCCGGGCGCGACGCTCTACATCGACCGTCGAGACCTCGGCCCTCGCGGAGTGAGCCCACGGGTTCTGGCGTTTTCGCCGGGGCGCGTGCGGGTCATCGCTGAACTCGAGGGCTACGAAACCGCCACCGTGGAGGGCGTCGATCTGCGCCTCGGAGCCGAGGCTCCGGTGCTCCTCTCGCTGCGCCGCATCGTCGGCCGTGTCCACGTCGATGGAAACGTCCGCGGGGCCACGGTGCGCGCAGACGACGAGCGCGGTCCTGTCCTCGGGGTCGTTCCGTGCGATGTGGAACTGCCCCCGGGGCGGCGAACGCTGCACATTTCCGCGGAGAACTACCGGGCGCGCGTCGAAGCCGTGGAGGTGGTCGCGAGGGAGACCCGCGCCGTCACGCTAGCCCTGTCGCCGGTCACCGGCAGCGTGGTGGTGAGCGCCGACGAGCGCGACGCATTGGTGGAGATCGACGGCCGCCCGGTAGGCTTCACGCCCGCGGTCGTGGATGCACAGATCGGCATCCGCCGTGTGCGCGTATCTCGCTCCGGATTTCGCACCGTCGAGCAAACCGTCTCGGTGACCGAGGGGGCCCAGGTGCGCCTGGACCTCGCGTTGCGCCAGGTCGAAGAGGTCACCGCGGCGTCGCGCGCCGTGGAGGCCATCGAAGACGCACCAAGTTCGGTGAGCATCATCTCCGGGGCCGAGCTACGGGCGATGGCCTATCCGACCGTCGCGGAGGCGCTACGCGGCACGCGGGGCATCTTCCTCTCGGATGATCGCAACTATCCCACAGTGGGATTTCGCGGATACGGCCGCCCCGGGGACTACGGCAACCGGGTGCTGGTCTTGCTCGACGGCGCACCCCTGAACGACTCCTGGCTCAACTCCGCGTACCTCGGCTACGACCTGCGCACGGACCTCGAAGACCTTGCGCGCATCGAGGTGGTGCGCGGTCCGGGCTCGGTGCTCTATGGAACCGGCGCTTTCTCCGGCGTGGTCAATCTGGTCAGCCGCGGACGCGAAGAACCCACCGGCGTCGAAGGGACCGTCTCGACGAATCAGGAGGGCGTCGCGCGCGCCCGGGTGATGGGACGATATCGCGCCAACGACCACGCAGGAGCGTGGCTCTCGGTCTCCGGCGCGCGCAGCCCCGGTCGCGACCTCGCCCTCCCGGAACTCGCCGGACCGGGCTTCGACGGCACCGCGCGCGGGGTCGATGGCTTTGAAACCGGAACTCTCCTCGGCCGAGCCTGGTACCGCTCTCTTTCCCTGCAGTGGTCCTTGAATTCCCGGAGGAAGGACGTTCCTGCCGGGGCTTACGACACGGTGCCCGGGCTCGCCGGGACGTACCTCGTGGACACCCGCGGAATGCTCGAATTGCGCTTCGAACCGAGGCTCTCCGAGACGGCCCAACTCCTGACCCGCGCGTCGATCAACCGGTACGAATATCGGAGCCTCCTGCGGCACACGGACGACCCGACCAACCCCGGCCGCGAGACCTTCGACGGCACCTGGGTCGAGGGCGAGATTCGCGGCGCCTTCGAGGTCGCGCGCGGGCTGCGGCTCAACGTCGGCACGCAGGGGCAGTACCACCTCGAAGCCACGCAGACCTCGGCCCTCGTGCGCGAAGACCGGGTGCGCCTCCCGCAAGACTTCCAGGACTCGCGAAACTTCGGCATCGCAGCGGGATACCTGACCGCCGAGTGGACGCCGAGCGATCGGGTGCGGGTCTCCGGCGCGATTCGCGGAGAGTACTTCAGCACCCTCGGCAGGGCCCTTCCCGCCCCGCGTCTGGCGCTGATCGTGCGGCCTTACGCGCGCGGCAACCTGAAGCTGATGGCCGGGCGCGCCTTTCGCGTGCCGAGCATCTACGAGCTTTATTACAACGACGGCGGGCAGACTCAGGAGGCCGCCCCTGGGCTGCTCCCGGAGACCGTCTGGTCAGGCGAAGTCGAGTTCTCGCACCGCATCGGCACCACCTGGACGGCGCTCGTTAGTACGTATGCGAACTATCTCGACAATCTCATCGCCCTCCGGGAGTCAACGGCCAATCCTGCGCTGATCCATTACGAGAACACCCGCGAGCCGGTGCTCACCATCGGCGGCGAGGCCGAACTTCGGCGCGAGTGGCGTCAGGGCTGGATGGTCAGCGCGAGCTACTCCTTCCAACGCTCGCGCTACATCGCAGACACCACGGGCGGTCCGCAGGATGCGATGCGCGAAGTTCCCAACGCGCCCGAGCATCTCTTCTCCATGCGTGCCGCCGTCCCGGTGGTGCCCGAACTCTTCACACTCATGTCCCGACTCACCGTGGAGGGTCCGCGCTGGGACCGCAACGACCGTGGGACGGACCCCGCGCAGGGCCGCACGGGCCCCGGCGTCGTCTGGGATGTTGTCTTATCGGGGCGCGCCGAGCGCTGGGGCGTCCGATACGCCGTCGGCGTCTACAACCTCTTCGACTGGCGCTACGTGACGCCCGTGAGCGGGGAGTTCGACGAGCGCCTGCGGTCGATGCCGCAGCTCGGTCGCAGCTTCCTCTTCAGCGCCACCGTCGCGTCTCGCTAAAAGCCCTTACGGGCGGTTGATCAGCACAAAGCAGAGAAGCTCCCGGTGGAGCTGGCGAAGCCATTCTGTAGGCCCACGCCTGCGTCAATCTGTCGTCTGGTAAATGCGTCACTTCCCGGTACGATCCGTCGCATGGCAATTCTTTCATGCCGCGCCCGTTTGATTTCCACTCCGCTCTTGGTGTTCGCGGTGGCCCTCGGTGGCTGCGGTCATGACCTCACCCCGGTGTCTCCATCCTGTACCGATCCCGCGCAGATCAGCCTTCCTGTCTGTGCCCCTGCCGGTGATCGCTTCTCGGATGAGGCCTGCACTGTCTTCGATGACGCCATCGCTACGCGCTCATCAGTGCAAGACGCCCGCGCGGCGACCGTGACTGCGCCGATGGAGTCACAGCGCCTTCCGCGCGCCACGCCGTTCACCTTTGTCTGGACGGCCCCGACCGCTTCGCGCCGCCGACTGCCGGCGCCTCGCGCGATGACCCTGGCCGATGAGTTTGCCCGCTGGACGACGCTGCTCCCTGCGGCCGAGGCGCACTGTGAGCCATTCTCCGGTCGCGCGTACGAACTGCGCTTCCGGGTCAACGGCGAGACGATTCTGCGTCGGCAGCAGTCCGCGACGACCTGGACCCCGAATACGCGAGATTGGGGGGTGCTCGTTGCGGGTGGCGGCGGGAACACCGTCGAAATCGCTGTGTATACAGCGCTATTCAACAACGGTCAGATCGGCGCGACCGCGGGGCCGTTCACGCCGATGGCGGTGCGGAGCTTCTTCCTGGAGTGATTGCGGTCTCCTCCAGCCAATGGAGGAGATATCGATTGACGGCCTCAGGTTGCTCTTGCGTGCAGAAGTGTCCACACCCTGAGATTCGCTGGATGCGCAGATTGTGAGCGAAGCGCGAGTGCGGCGCGAGGAGTTCAAGTCCCAGTGCTTTATCCTCTTCCGCCCAGAGCAGCAGGCCTGGCTTTTCTATGACGGGGTACGGCGCGACCTTCCAGGGCTGCAGCGCCTGACGAATGGCTTGTCGGTAATAGGCCAGCATTGGAGTCACGGACTCCGGGTCTGCAACACTCCTGCAAAACGGCGCCATTTCCTCTGAGGTGAATCGACTGCGATCCACTGCCATTGCGTGGAACATCTTCTCCACGGCTGCTCCGCCATCGCGCGCGATCAGTCGCTCCGGGAGCCACGGCAGGTTGAACGCGAACATGTACCAGCTACGCCTTAGCTGTGCCGTTGACGACAGAAACGCTCGCCGCATCACCGCCGGATGCGGGCAGTTGATGACCCCATAGCGGGAGACCACCTCGGGGTGCCGGCTCACCGTCTCCCAGGTCAGAGCTCCTCCCCAATCGTGACCGATGAGGGTGGCCTGATCTTCGCCGAGCGCGCGAATCATCTGGGCGATGTCACGCGCCAGGTTGGTGATCTCGTATCCGCCGGGCGGCTTGTCGCTGAGGCCATACCCGCGCAGGTCTGGCGCCACCACGCGGTAGCCCGCGGCGGCGAGCGCCGGAATCTGCCAGCGCCAGGAGAACCAGCGCTCCGGGAAGCCGTGCACCAGCAGCACCAGCGGCCCCTGCCCCTGTGTTCCGTAGTGAAAGCGAACACCGTTCGCCAGCACGCTCGACTCCAATATCGGCTCGGCCATTCGTCGCTTCCCAGCTCCTTCGAGAGCACGGTACAACAACCGCAACTCCCAGTGATGCAATGGCTCCTCGCGATCTCGTTCGGCTCAGTGTTGTGTACGCTGCTCGATCAGCTGCAAGTGCGTTTCGGCGTGCTTGAGTACCGTGATGGGTCGATGTTTGGTCAGGCCCCCTGGGTGCCATTGCTGTTCGCTGTCGCCACCCTGATCGGGCTCTTCGGGTATCTCACCAGGGCACGCAAGCTGGGTTTCCTTCGTGATCTACGGGAAGGGCCGCGCGACCGCTGGGGTACCCGAGAGGCGGCCTGGGCGCTCGGCTGGATGGTTCTCGCGTATGGCGTGAGCGGTCCGCTCCAGGGGTCGCCACGCTGGCTCCTCGGTCTCTATGTGTTCACTTTCGCATTGCGCTCATGGTCACTGAGCGCGCCCGGCCTCGGTTGGAGCAGCCTCCAGTTCGCCATCGGCGGAACCATTTTCGAGGCACTCCTCGCATCGACCGGGACCTTTCATTACCGACATCCCGACCTCTGGGGGGTGCCACTCTGGTTGCCCGGCATCTATCTCCACGCCACGCCGTTGCTCCGCGCGGTGCTCCGTCGCTGGCTCATCCCCGTCGCGCCAGGGAGCGCATTGCCGTGATCGCCCGCATCTCCCTCGAAGACAAGGTTGCCATCATCACCGGCGCGAGCCGTGGCATCGGGGAGTCCATCGCCCGCACGTTTGTCGCGAATGGCGCGCGCGTCGTCCTCGCCGCTCGCAAGATCGAAGGCGTCCGCGCCGTCGCCGACAGCCTCGGCGAAAACGCCCATGCGGTCGCTGCGCACACGGGTCGAGAGGCCGAGTGCGAGGCCCTCCTGGCCGCTGCCATCGAGCGCTTCGGCCGCGTGGATGTGTTGGTCAACAACGCCGCCACCAACCCCTATTTCGGCCCGATGCTCGATGTCGATATGGGCGCGTGGCAGAAGACCTTCGAGGTCAATCTCCAAGGGTACTTCTGGATGGCCCGCGGCGTTGCCCGTCACCTCCGGGAGCGCGGCGCGCCGGGGTCCATCGTGTCGGTGTCGAGCATCGCGGGCATCGAGGCCGCACCCATGCAGGGCGTCTACGGCATGACCAAGGCCGCGGTGATCTCCATGACGCGTACGCTCGCGTACGAGCTGGCTTCGAGCGGTATTCGGGTCAATGCAGTTTGTCCGGGTCTCATCGAGACGCGGCTCTCGGCGGCGATCACCAACAACGCGACGCTGGTGGAGGAGGTCATGCGCAAGACGCCGCTCGGGCGCGTCGGGCAGCCTGCGGAGATCGCGAGCGCGGCGCTCTTCCTCGCGAGCGACGCCGCCGGGTACATGACCGGACAGGCGATGGTGGTCGACGGCGGCATGACGATGTGCTGAATACGCCCCCCTGATGGACCCAAAGAAGCTTCGAGATCTGCTCGAACAGGTGGGCACCGGCGGACTCTCCGTCGATGCCGCGATGTCCGGCCTGCGCGACCTGCCCTTCGTCGATCTTGGCTATGCGATGGTCGATCATCACCGGGCGCTCCGACAGGGCATTCCGGAGGTGATTCTCGGCGAAGGCAAGACGGCCGAGCAGGTGATCGGCATCACCGAAGAGCTCGCGCGGAGGGACGCCAACGTGCTGATCACACGCATCGACCCGGCGAAGGCCGAGGCCGTGCGCGCGCAATTGCCAACGGTGCGGTATCACCCGGTCGCTCGCATCGCGACGCTCGAGGTGCACCCCATCCCCGTGCTCGGACAAAACCCGGTCGCGGTGGTGTGCGCGGGCACCTCGGATGCTCCGGTGGCCGAGGAGGCCTGCGAGACTCTTCGCATGCTCGGGGTCTCCGTCGAGCGCGTCTACGACGTCGGGGTCGCCGGGGTGCACCGATTGCTCGCGAGGCGCAACGTGTTTGATCGCTGCGCGGTGGCCATTGTGGTGGCGGGCATGGAGGGTGCGTTGCCAAGCGCGGTCGGCGGAATGGTCTCGATTCCGGTGATCGCAGTGCCCACTTCGGTGGGGTACGGCGCGGCACTCGGCGGCCTCGCTGCGCTCGCGTCGATGCTCACGAGTTGCGCCTCCGGAGTGACGGTCTGCAACATCGATAATGGCTTTGGCGCAGCCTTCGCCGCTGCCCGCATTCTCCAGAGCTCCTCCCGATACTGACCGGGCCTTTCTGCCGCCTCCGGATACCTGCAGTGACGGTCGGCTCCGGGCCGGGCGATCGGAGCGACCGCGTTGTTCGAGCAGGCCACGAGGCGGAGCGAGGAGAGCGCGAGGAGAGAAGTTCAGTTCATCAGGGTCGGATCGATATCACGGCCTGAACGGCACTTCCGCGGGTTGCTGGGCGCTGCGACGACGTGACGCAGGTCCGTTCTTACGCGACGAGGCCGGCCCCAATGTGTCGCGCAAGAAGAGGAAATAGCCTCGCCAGGGCGGGCGTGGCCTCGAGCGTTCGAGCGCGCGCAAGGAGCGTGAGGGTCACGCGAAGTGGGCCGAGCCCCGGGACCTCGATCGGGGCCGCCGCGGTCGCAGGAATGTCCATCTCGGCGAGGGCGGGTAGCACCGCCGCGAAGTGCCCCGAGGCGACCGCCTGCGCGGCCTGTGGGAAGGTCTCGCAGCGGAGCGCCACCTCCACCGGGCGGCGCAAGGAAGCCTCAAGCTTGCGGAGCGGTTCGGGGTCGGCGGTGACGGCGACGAATGGCAGCGCTGCGAGCGCCGCGGGCGAAAGCACACGCCGACTGACGGCCCGGGGCACGAACAGCGCGAACCGCATCGTTCCGAGCCGGCGCGCCTGGAGGCCATCGCCGCGCGGGCCGCTCTGGACGATGGCCATCTCGCAATCGCCGTCGCGCATGGCGGCGCCGCCGTCGCTCACCGCGCGCAGGGTGATTCGCACTGTTGCTTCCGATGCGACAGCTGCAGCGAGGTGCGGGAGCACGACCCAGCGCAGCACGCTGTCGCCCGCCGCGAGCGTCACCTCCAGTGGTTGGACCGCGCCCGAACGGCTCACCGCCGCGAGACCCGCGAGGAGGTCACGGAGCACCCCTCGCAGGCGCACCCCTTCGGTCGTGAGGGCCACGCCGCGCCCTGCCGGGGCCACGAGTCGCACCCCAAGCGCGGCCTGTACCTCGCGCAGTTGGCGGCTCAGTTGGCTCTGCCGCGAGGGGTTGCCCGGCGCAGCCTTCGCGATGCCGCCGGCCTCCGCGATGGCGAGGAAGCTCTCCAGGCGCTCGATCGACAGACCCCGGGTGACCCGCTCCACTACTGACTGATCAGTCATGCGCATGACGCTGCCATGACTGGCGGAGCATGTCAGCGAAACGTATCAATGGGATCCAACACGGAGGTCCGATGATGCGAGCAGCTACACCGATGATCGTAATGTTTGGCGAGCGGATGCAGGCGACGGCGGAAGGGTTGTCACCCAGCGCTGCGAAGCCCGCACAGGCGGTCGCCGCATGGCGTCGCGCCGGATTACCCATGCGCGTGATCGAGCCGACGCCAGCCCCGCTCAGCGCGCTCGAGCGGGCGCACGATCGTACCTACGTCGAGGACGTGCTCGCCCGGCGTCGCGCGAACGGCTTTGGCTCCCTCGATGAGTCCGTGGCCGCGTCGTTGCCGTACACCTCCGGAGCGATGCTCGATGGTGCCCGCGTGGCGGTGCGCGAGGGGGTCGCGGTGTGCGCGCCGGTGTCGGGTTTCCATCACGCGAGGTGGGCCCACGGCGGGGGCTTCTGCACGTTCAACGGGCTGATGGTGACGGCTCTCGCGCTGCGCGCCGAGGGGCTCGTCCGCAAGGTCGCGATTCTCGACTGCGACCACCATTTCGGGGATGGCACCGTGGACATTCTCTCGCGCCTCGGCGACCCCCCGTGGGTGCGGCACTTCACCGCCGGGGCGGAATTTGATCGGCCTGCCCAGGTGAGCGCGTTCTTCGCGAGGCTCGGGGAGGAGTTGCGCGCTCTCGCCGACTTCGATCTGGTGCTCTATCAGGCGGGCGCTGATCCTCACGTCAAAGACCCTCTCGGGGGCTGGCTCACGACCGAGCAACTCCGGGCCCGCGACGCGCAGGTCTTCGAGAGCCTCGCGAGCGCCCGCATCCCGTTGGTCTGGAACCTCGCCGGTGGCTACCAGCGCGACCGCTCCGGAGGCATCGGCCCGGTGCTCGCGATCCACGAGAACACGGCGCGCGAGCATCTGCGGGTGTTCTGCGCTGCGCCCGGGCAAATCCCCACTTCGTGATGCAGCCCCCGGGATCAGAACCCTGATCATCGCCACGGACCGCGGACACACTTCGGAGAACGCGGTTGCTTACGTCGTCACTTCGGCACGCGACCCACATTCCCTGGATCAACGCGGCTGCGGTGATGCGCGCGGTGCGCTGTCCCGCGCTCTTTGTGCACGAGTCCAACACCTGACCGGTCTGCCTTTTACTCTTCGCGTGGCGCTACTTTTGCGGCGGCCTCGCGGAGCTTGTCTTTCTTGCTCTTCCGCCTGCCCTTCACGCCGCCGTTCGGATCCGTCGGCGGGGGTGTCTCGATGGGCTCGAAGCCGACGACCGTCTCGCGCTGCAGGTCGAGGTTCTGGCGCTTTTCAGTGTGCGAGAAATTCGCGTGCGTGGCGGCGGTGACGAAGCTGACGGCGACGCCGTTTTCGCCTGCGCGGCCAGTTCGTCCGACGCGGTGGACGTAGTCGCTCGGCGACCGTGGGACGTCGTAGTTCACGACCGCCGGGAGTCCCTTGATGTCGAGGCCGCGCGCGGCGAGGTCTGTCGCCACGAGCACTCGGACCCGGCTCGAACGGAAGTCCTCGAGCACCTGCGTTCGCGCGCCTTGACTGAGCTTGCCGTGCAACGGGGCGGCGGCGATACCGAGGCCGCGAAGCTTCTGCGCGACGTGTTCGGTCGCATAGGTCGTGGCGACGAAGACGATCACTCGGCTCCATCCCGCCTCGTTGATCAGTTGCAGCAGGAGGTGCGTGCGTCTCGGCGGGTCGACCTCGATGGCGCGATGCTCGATGGCCGGTGCCTCCATCGGCGCGGCGGCGACATCGACGCGTAGGGGGTCGTAGAGGAGTGATTCGGCGAGCCGTGTGACTGCGGATGCGAAGGTCGCGGAGAAGAGAAGCGTCTGTCGGCGCGCGGGCGCAAGCGAAAGGATGCGTCCGAGTTCGTCTGCGAAGCCCTGATCGAGCAGGCGGTCGGCCTCGTCGAGCACGAGTATCGAGAGGTCTGCGAGCGAGAGGGCGTTCTTGCCTACGAGGTCGAGCAGGCGGCCGGGCGTGGCCACGACGATGTCTGCACCGCCGCGGAGGTTCATCATCTGTGGGTTGATCGACACTCCTCCGAGAACGACGACCGTCTTCGGTCGCTCAGGCAGGAAGTAGCCATACGCCGAGATCGCCGAGGCCACCTGCTCGGCCAACTCGCGCGTCGGAACAAGCACGAGCGCATAGACCCGTCGCTGAGGACGCCGCGGCCGTCTGGCCAGCATCTCGAGAATCGGCAGTGCAAACGCCGCGGTCTTTCCCGTGCCGGTGCTCGCCGTGGCCCAGACGTCGCGCCCCTGCAGCACCTCCGGGATCACGGCGACCTGCACGGCGGTCGGCTCAAGGTACTCGCGCCGGGCAATGGCACGAAGGAGGGGTTCGGAGAGGCCAAGTTGGGAAAACAGCACGCTGATCGGCACTGTACTCCCCTGAATGGCAAACGAGTGCCTCTTGACGTCCGCCGGGCAAACACAGAGTGCGGAGAGCTCAGCAAAGCAATAATGCTGTGCCGCCAATGTCTGTCCCGGCAGACATTGAGCAGTGAATTATAGCCATTCCGGAAGAACGGCTTATTGGTACGGGCAGTAGGACTTGAACCTACGACTTCGACCGTGTGAAGGTCGCACTCTACCGCTGAGTTATGCCCGCAACGGGACCGATCTGATACTCCTGGCCCCTCCGACCTGTCAACAGATATTCTTCAAGCCTTGCGCATGGCTTCCGCATTGAGCGGATCGAGATCGATGGCGAGCGATCGTCGAATCTCATCGGACAGCGTCACGCTCGCGGCGTACTTCGGGTGCTGCACCTTCAGCGTCACGGTCGTCGCGGCATCGAGGAGCCTCGCGCGGCCGTCCGGAGGCAGCGCGAAGTTCACGAAGCGTACGGCAGCGGTACGGTCTTCGAAGCGCCCGAGTGCATCGAAGGAGCCACGTACGGTCACGTCGCCCAACTCCAGGGTCAATGCGTCGTCCAGGCCGACATACTCTCGTCGTTTGCGCTCGCGTACCTCCGGGTCCTCGATCTCGATCATCAGGGTGGCTGCGAGGCCGCCGTCTTCCGGGACGAGGTCATTGTAAACCGCCAGTTCTTCGGCCACCGCAGTGGGCAGCGTGATGCGTTCGGCGCGCAGCATCTCTTGCACCTGGCTCAGCACGGTGTCGTGGTCCTCAAAGAGCAGAGTCATTTCCGGACCAATCAGAACGCGGCGAACGCGCTTGTGCGCGATGATCCGCTCGCGAAACCGCGGCCGAATCTCCTCGTATTCCTTCAGTCCGATTAGATCGTCGAGGCGGACCTTACGCATGGTGTCGTCTTCTCCTGTGAGGCCTTTAGGGCCCGCCCTCGAATGTCGTCAACCCATAGGCGTACGCGAGCAACTCGATTGGGTGCCGCACCGCCACGCGGTTCTCCTTCATGATTCGCTGTGAGGCGAGTGGACAATCGCTCGCGACGAACCTCGCCTCGGCGTTATCGACTGCGCGCACCAGCTTGCGCGAATACTTCACTCCAAGATCATAGTATTGCGACTTCATTCCCCAGGTGCCGTCCACCACGGAGCACTGCTCGATCACTGTCACCTCCGTGCCCGGAACCTTCTCCAGCAGCGAGCGCGACGGGTGCGCGATCTTCTGGGCGCGAAGGTGACACGGTGCGTGATAGGCGACTGACCCCAGCTCGTGGGCGAAGGTCCTGGGCATCTTGCCCTCGCGCCAGAGCTTCCAGAGATATTCCATCAGGTCGAAGGTATGCGCTGCCACGAGCGCGGCATCCGGTGTCCCGAGCAACTCGGGATATTCCTTCTTCAGTGTCATCGAACACGACGGCCCCGGCGCGACGATGTCCCTTCCCGCACGCACCTCTGCGGCCAGGTGGGAGACATTGAAACGCGCCTTTTCCAGAACGCGATCGAGGTCACCGGTGTCCATGTTGGGCATTCCGCAGCACGTCTGCGTCGGCAGCGTGGGGCGAAAACCCGCGTGTTCGAGCACGGCGACCGCCAGTTCGCCGGTGCGGGGGCGATTGAAGTCCACGAGGCAGGTCGAGAAGATCGCCACTTCCCCGTGGGGTGCATCCCGCCGTGCACCGCGCTCATGTCGCTTGAACCACGTCGGAAATGTGGTCGTCGCGTACGTCGGCAGCAGAAACTCCGGTGCGATTCCCGCGACTTTGTCCATCGCCCGCCGCACCAGGGACTGCGCCGTAACGAAGTTGGCGATCGGTGCCATCACGCCTGCGCTGAGGACCCCCAGCACTCCAGGCTCGCCCAGGGCCTTTTCCTGCAGCGTAGTGCCGCCATTTCGGCGGGTTCGCACTACCTTCTCGCGCCACAGCAATCGCGGGAGGTCTACCAGCCAGTCGCTGTTGGGATCGTCTGGCGTGTACGGACATTTCACGTAACAGAGCTTGCACTGGAAACAGAGGTCCGTGACCGTCTCGAAATCCTGCGTATTGAGCGTTATGGCAGAGTGCGCCTGACCGTGCAGTTCGTGGTTATCGTCGATGCGATTGAACATGAACGGAAAGCTCGGGCAATACCCGACACACATCCGACATCCATGGCAGATCTCGAACACCCGCCGGAGTTCACCCTCCAGGTCGGCCGGATCCCAGAAGATAGGATCCTCAGGGTTGAACACGGGGGTTCGCTCGGGGGTGGGTTTAATCTCCACGACTGGTTTAGTGCTCCATCAATGAGGACTTTGGGACGAGGATGACGGCGCCCGGAAGAACGGGGCCGGAAGCTGCGCAGTCGAGGCCGAAGCGGGACTACTGTCCCTTGATGCCGTCGAGGGCCTTCGCGAACCGACCCGCGTGCGACTTCTCGGCCTTCGCGAGCGTCTCGAACCACTCGGCGATGTCCTCGAAGCCCTCTTCCCGGGCCGCCTTCGCGAAGCCCGGATACATCGTCTGATATTCCTCGGTCTCGCCGTGAACGGCCGCCGCGAGGTTTTTTTCCGTCGAGCCGATGGGCAGGCCCGTCGCCGGGTCGCCCACCTGCTTCAGATAGTCAAGGTGGCCATGCGCGTGGCCGGTCTCGCCTGAAGCGGTGTCGCGAAAGAGACCCGCGATGTCGGGATAACCCTCAACGTCCGCAGCCTTTGCGAAGTACTCGTAGCGCCGATTGGCCTGCGACTCGCCGGCAAAAGCGTGCTTGAGGTTGTCGTGGGTCTTGGTGTTCTGCAACTTGGCCATGGGGAGTACTCCTTCACCGCGAACCAACCGGTTCATTGCGGTGCTACGTAGAGGTAAACTGACTGTGATCCTGCGGCAAGATTCTTTCTTGTCACAACCCTCAGAATCCCTGGTTCGAGGGATTCTGCTCAGGTGTCTTCAGGACGGTTGTGCACGAGTACCTTCGAGACGCCGTCGAAGTGCACCTCGATCTTGTCGTCGCCCAACACCTGCGTCACCACGCCGGTGCCAAAGACCTTGTGGGATACCCACTGGTCCCTCGAAAACTTGTCCGTCATTCGGTACCCGTGGATGCGAGCGCCCGGCGGCGGAGCCACGCTGATGTGCTCCTCCACCGCTGCGCTGCGTCTCGCCGAGGCCTTCGGCGCACGCGGAGCAGCGGCTCCTCGGGTGGCCTTCTCGACGGGCACCGGGCTCGACTTCGGCGCCCGGTAATTGTGCGTGCCGTAGCAGGTTCGGCACTCCACCTTCACCGGCTTGTTGTTCACCACTGCAATGATGCGGTGCGTGAGGTCCATACGGCATCGCGTGCAATACGCGTCAATCTCAATCCCAGCTCGAAGCAGGGCCATTACGGTGTCGCTCCATCGGGGTGCGGGTCGCGGCTGTTGCGCTCGCGGGCCGTCGTGTTAGCAGCCTTGGGCCATGAGCGTAAAGCACCCAATGACCTCAGGGTTCGCCCGCATCGTCTCCGTGATGCAGCGACTGCTCGCGGCAGACGGCTGTCCGTGGGATCGCGAGCAGACCCTTGCCTCGCTCAAGCGCTACGCCGTCGAGGAGGCGTTTGAGGTCTGCGACGCCATCGACGGTCTCGGCGACGATGCGAAACGGGCGATTACCGAGGCAGGTGAAATTACCCGCTCCGCGGATGACCCGCGCGTCGCACACCTCCGAGAAGAGCTTGGAGATCTCCTGCTTCAGGTGGTCTTTCAGAGCGAGATGGCGCGGTCGTTCGGGTGGTTTACGGTGGAGCACGTGGTGCACGACATCTGCGAGAAGCTTGAGCGTCGGCACCCGCACGTGTTCGCGGGTGAGCAGGTCGCCGGGTCGGCGGAGGTCATCTCCAACTGGGAGAAGCTGAAGCTCGCGGAGAAAAAGGGGCGCGGGACGCTCGAGGGCATCCCCCGGGGTATGCCAGCGCTGCTGTTCGCGCTGCGGATGGGGGACAAGGCCTCCCGAGTCGGCTTCGACTGGCCCGATGCCGCTGGGCCGCGCGCGCGCATCGATGAAGAATTGGCGGAATTCGACGCTGCGGTGGGGTCCGGCGATCGCGAGGCGATGACCGACGAACTGGGCGATGTGCTGTTCTCCGTAGTCAACACGGCGCGTAAGCACGGCATCGATCCGGAGGACGCGCTTACCCGCTGTAACAGGCGATTTGCGTCGCGCTTCGGTCGGGTCGAGGCGTTGGCAAAGGAAGCCGGGCGAGCCATCGACGCGCACAGCGAGGCGGAACTCGAAGGGTACTGGCAGCGCGCCAAAGCCGACGAGCGCCAATGAAGCCGATAGGCGCTCTGGGCTGGGCCGCTGTTTTTGTCCTGGCGATCGGGTGTGACCTCGATCGTAGCGAGTCACACGCGCGGCGTCCGTCTCCGCCGAGGCTGCCGACGCCTGGTCCGGTCGTTGCGCAGGGGGAGAGCGTGCACCTCGCGCTCGGAACCCCCACGGATGCTTCTCCGCAGGACGAAATTGTGTTGGTAAAGCCGCAGTACGTCGTGTCGTACAACCGCTTTCGCAACAACCCCAACTGGGTCGCGTGGCGACTCACGTCGAGCGACCTCGGCTCCGTGGGCCGCACACAACGGATCTTCTCGCCGGATCCGCAGCTCCCCGCAGGCGTCTACGGGGTGCATCATCGCGACTACTCCGGGGGCGGCTACGATCACGGGCATCTTTGCCCATCGGCGGAGCGCACGGCGACCGTTGAGGACAACGCCGCCACGTTTCTCACCACGAACATCGTGCCGCAGCGACACGCCATCAACGCAGGGGCGTGGGAGTCGCTCGAGCGTTGGTCCGTCGAGAAGGCCAGGGAGGGCTGGGACCTCTTCATCGTCGCCGGTGGCCTATGGGAGCAGTCCTGCGCAACCGATCGAACGCCGCAAGGCAACCTGCCCTCCGAGGGTTGTCCAGCCATCGGGCGGAGCGCCGATCCTGCGCGTCGGGTGTCGATTCCGGTGTCAACGTGGAAGGTGATCGCGTTGGTGCAGCGAGGCCAGGGGGTCGAATCGGTGACGGCCACGACGCCACTGGTCGCCGTCGAGATGCCCAACGAGGCGGGCTCCGGCTCGGGCTGGCAACGCTACGTCGTGACCGTCGATGCGCTGGAGGCGCGCACCGGGTACGACTTCTTCTCGCTCGTGTCTCGCACGCTGCAGTCGCACATCGAGGCGCTGCCGTACTCCGGCCGCTGATCGCCCGAGCGACGGTAGGGTCCGCTTACTCGGGAATCGCTTCCGCGACTGCCTGACGGTAGCTTCGAAGACATGCGCATCCTGTTTCGCACGCTCGTCACGGCACTCTTCGTCGGATCGCTGTCATCAGGGTGCACCGACACCATCGCGGCACCGGTCGATGCCTCGTTTCTCGAGGCCTCCTCGCACGATGCGGCCGATGTCGTAACGCTTGATTCTCCGCGCCCGCTCGACGCGCCCGAGGCCTCCACCAGCGACGTAGTCGAGGCCGATCGTGGGGTCGATGTCAGCGTCGATCGCGGAGTGCATGACGTTGCGGTCACGGACGTTGCGGGGCGTTGCGATCCGGTGACGGGCTGCCATGCGTTCTGGTGCGGATGCGGGCGGTGCAATCCGAGTGAGATCATCTGCGCGGCGGAAGTGCGAGGGTGCCCGTTGGGCTGTCCGAGCGCGTGCCCCGAGTTGGCCGCTGCCGTGTGCGCTTGCAACGGCGGTACATGCGACGCCCCTGCGCTTCGCGTGGACGCCGGCACCGATGCGGGAGTGGACGCGGGCGGTCTCGCCGCAGGGCAAACCTGTGCCAGCGACAGCGCTTGCGCCGCAGGGTTGCTCTGCTGCTATCCCTGCGGAATTCCAGGATGTATGAACCGTTGCGGCAGTCCGGACCCCCGCACCGGACGCTGCCCGCTTCTGCCCTGAGGGACTCCTGGCGATCGCGTCGGAGGCCTCCCGCCTTTCGCTGTCGGTGCGTTGCTCTGCGGGGCGGGCGGCGATGAATCGACTGTTTCTAAGCGTTGGGGCGAGTAGTGCAGACCCCCCGGAGGAAGGCCTCCCGGCGACTACGACGGTCGCGGACGCGTCGCGAACACCGTTCCCAGAACCATCATTGCCGCCGCTCCGAGCATTGGGAGAGTGAAGCGCTCACCCAACAACGTCGTCGCCCAAAACAGCCCGAAAACCGGCGCGAGGTACGTCACCGTGATGGCGCGCGACATCCCAACGCGCCCGATAAGGTCGAAGTACGCCCAGTTGCCGAGAGCAGTCGAGCCGAGGCCCAGGAAGATCGCGCAGGCCCACGCGCGCCCGGTCGCCGCCGCCGGAGGCCGCACCCACGGCAGCAGAATGAGCAGGGTGGCCGCGCCGCCGAGCATGCTCCCCGCGGTGACGCGCAGCGCCGAGAGGCCCGACAGGTACTTCCGTGTGATGCCTGCGCTGATCGCATACGAGAGCGTTCCGAGGAGAAACAGCAGCACCGAGGGGAGGTCTCCGTCGAGGGTGAGCGTGCCCCTCGCGGCGATGAGTGCCAGGACCCCACCGAAGCCTACAAATAGACCAATCGCTCGAGAAAAATAGAGCGCGTCACCGAACCACCACCACGCGACCAGCGCGCCCCAGAGCGGCACCGTTGCATTGAGCACCGAAGCGACACCCGAGGGCAGACGCTTCGTCGCGGCGGTGAGCAGCGCGAAGGGGATCGTGGTGTTGCACGCTCCCAACACGAGCAGCGCGGCCCAGCGTCCACGGAGGGCCTCGCGGCCGGTGCGGGAGAGCGCGAGCGGCGTGAGCACTAGAGACGCGGTGGCCACGCGCACGCCGATGAGCGGAAGTGCGCCGAGGGACGGCACCGCCACGCGAATGAGCATAAACGACGCACCCCAGAGGGCTGCGAGGCCGACGAGGGTGCCGCCGGCGCGCAGGGACAGGGGTGGCTGCCGGGAGTCCGCGCTCAACGCCAGACGGGGTCGCGCGCGTCGGCGATGCGGCACTCGGAGTAGCCATCCTGAGAGCGGACGAAGGCCGCGACGAGGGTGCGACCGACCTCCGAGGCGAGCGCGCGGAAGGTGCGCTGGCGGGCGCCGCCGAGGGAGGTCTCGTCGCCGCTGGTGTCCGGGCCCGGATGGAGGAAAACGTTGTAGCCGACGATGGATCCGTCCGAAGCGAGAAGGGTGATGCCGTCAGCGCTGAGCATCCCGGCGAGGAGTTGCGCGAGGCCCTGGACGTCCGAGCGGGCGGCGATGGAGCCATCGCGACGCCAGGCCGACACGCGCGCCGCAACGTCGATCGGCGGCGTCAGAAGCAGGCCGTCCGTGAAGGGCCCGACATCGTGTGAACCGTGCGGGAGCACCGCAGTGAGCGACCCGTGCGTGGAGCGCAGCGCATCGATGAGGACCCGACGGAAGAAGGTTCCGGTCGCGGGGCGGAGGTCGTCGGCGACGTCGCGGGTGATCGCGCCCACCAACTCAAGGAGGAGCATCGTGGCAGGAGGAACATCCGTGCGTGCGCCAGAGAGATGCACGAGGCGTCCGGCGCCGCCGCTGCCGCGCACCTCGAGGATGTTCTCGGCGAGTTGCACGATGCCAATGAGGTGCAGCGCTGGGTCGGCCAGGGCCCGGAGTCGCGCCATCGGGGACTCGGAAAGCACGAAGTCATCGGCACGAAACACGCCGTAATCGTAGGTGGCGCCGTGACGCACCAGGAAGATCGCCCAGGCGCCTTTGCCGAGCGGGGCACACTGTTTCAGGGCGCGACGGGTGGTGTGCGGCGAGCGCGGGCCGCTGCCGACGAGCACCGGGTCACGCCCTCCGAGGTGATGCAGTAGGCGCGCGAGGTCGTCCCCGAAAAACACCGCAGGAAACAGTGCTGCGCCCTCCTCCCGGTAGCGCGACAACGCCACGATGGTCTCGGCGACATCGTTGGCGAACCCGTCCTTCCCGAGGTTCTGCTCCGCGAGAAATTCCTCGATCGCCCCGGTCAGCAGGTGGCGGAAGGACAGCACTGAAGTGGTGGCGAGTCCGGTCATCGCGAGACGTGGAGCATCGCACGGTCCAATCGGTCGCGAAGGTCGAGTCGTAGATCCACGACGCGCTGATCCCGTGCGTGTCGTTCAGTGCACGGAGACGAGATCGACGACGAAGATCAGCGTCTCGTTGGGACCGATGGCGCCGCCCGCGCCCCGAGCGCCGTAGCCCAGGTCCGGCGGGATCACCAACTCGCGACGCCCGCCCACGCGCATGCCTGCGACCCCCTGGTCCCAGCCCGGGATCACCATCCGGCGGCCGAGGGTGAAACGGAAGGTGCTTCCTCGGTTCCATGAAGCGTCGAACTCGCGTCCGGTGGACCATGCGACGCCCACGTACTGCACTTCGACCTCCATGCCCGCGGCGGCCACGGCGCCGGTTCCGGCGCGCAGGTCGCGGGTGCGTAGTGCCGTGGGTCGCGGGCCGCGCGGCACGGTGATCGTGGGACGAGCCAACGCCGGATCGGCCCCGACGGGCAGAGCGACGGAGAGGAGCGAGATCAGACCGAGGACGAAGTGGCGCTTTCGCATGGTGCGGTTGCTTACCACTACCAGGCGCCCGGTGTTGCAGCGGTTCTCTTCGATGCGTCCAAAGCAGACCGAAAGATGGCGTCGCGCGGTGCGGCCCGAGAGATCGGGAGGCCCGGCCGGAACCGATGTCCGTGCCCTGTCGGCTCCGAATCGTCGTGGGTTGTGATACCCATTGGGGAGCCATGAGTTTTCAATCGATTACGCGCGCTTCGCTGAGCGGTGTCCGCGTCGAAGAGACGCGCCTCGCGGTGTCTGCAACCAACGTTGCCAACGTCAACACTCCTGGTTTTCGGAGCGGGCGTGTTGCTTCGGAAGACCTTCCCGGTGGGGGTGCCGCGGTCATCGTGCGGTGGTCCAGCGCCATTCCGCCCGTTGAGCCGGGCGTAGAGACACCCTCGAACACCGAACTTGCCACCGAGTTCGTCGATCAGCAGGGGGCGCTTGCGGGCGTGCGCGCCAATGTCGCGGTGCTCCGCGCGACCCACGAAGCCGAGAAGAGTCTGCTCGACGTCCTTGCCTGATCGCCGCACAGCGCGCATCTCCGATGCTGTCACGCGTCAGATCGACGTCCGAGAGGCGACGGCATAAGAAGAGGTCTCGCACAGAGCCACAGAGGCACAGAGCCTGATCGATTAAAGGGTATTCTGGTGGCGGCGTTGGGGGAATGGGCACTGATGTCGTGTGCGCAGACGGACCGCCGTCGCACTCCCTCTCGCTCGCTCCCTTTGTTGCTGCCATCGAGTGCGGGCTCCAGCACCGCTACGCCTCGGCCGACAGCCCGGCGCCACCCCACGTCCGCTGGATCGACGAGCAGTGGGATGCCGCCGCGCGGCCTGCGCGAGCTTCGACGCATGGCCCGACCGCCCCTCCACCAACTTTCGTCATCGGCGGCTCCCCCCGACCGCCCCTCCACCAACTTTCGTCATCGGCGGCTCCCCTCGACCGCCCCTCCACGAACTTTCGTCATCGGCGGCTCCCCTCGACCGCCCCTCCACGAACTTTCGTCATCGGCGGCTTACCCTCGACCGCCCCTCCACGAACTTTCGTCATCGGCGGCTTACCCTCAACCGCCCCTCCACGAACTTTCGTCGTTCCGATTCTCCCGACGCCCACCGCGCGTCCTCCGTGGGTCGTTCGGCACCTCCCAGCGACCCACCGCGCGCCGAACTTCGTTAAAATAACCGAATTTACTCAACGGCCTGAGTAATCCCACGCGATGCACCGCGCACAGCATGACGTCCTCGTTCAACGCCTGCGCGAACCGCGCCGGTTCATCGAGGTGATCGCGGGCCCCCGGCAGGTGGGCAAGACCACCCTCGCCCTCGGTGCCGCCGTCGAGTGCGGGCTTCCGCACCGCTACGCCTCGGCCGACGGCCCGGCGCCCCCGCACGTCCGCTGAATCGACGAGCAGTGGGACGCCGCCGCGCTGACCCTCGGCGACCGTGCGGGCGGGCCTGCTGGAGATGTTGCTGAACCTGGGCGGGCTCTGGGAGGCTCTCCGGGCGAAGGGCGTCGCGGAGCGGGCGGGGGCGTAGCGAGGTCGCTGGGAGTGGAAGTCGCCGGGTCGTCTGCGGTACCAGCGAGCACGGTGACGCCGCCGGGCAGGGCTCACCCGCGAAGAGGACGAGCACCGCCCTGGCCCGATACCGGTTTGCCAATGGCCATGGTCGAGACGGCAACACCGACTCGATTGCCCTCCAGACCATGAGCAACATCGGACGGTAGCGTCCCGGACCTCCCGGCCAATCGCGGGGCTGAGCGTGCGATCCGCACACCCGTCGCCCGTTCCGCCTAAATACTGGACGGTCCGCTGGTTTGCGGACCGTCCAGCACCGACCGTGGGGGTCGGATGGCGGATCACTGACAGAGTTAAAACAGGTATGGAGTAGTGTCCCCAGGGGGAGTCGAACCCCCGTTCGCGACGTGAAAAGCCGCTGTCCTGGGCCTCTAGACGATGGGGACGGAGCGGCGCGCAACCTACTCGATCTCCTTCCGATTGCAACCATTTCCTTCACGTCATCTTGACGTTTACTCCGTGGCCGTGATCGACCTTCCCTCCCCCATGCAACGTCCTCCGCATCGCCCCCCCCCGCGACGGCAGCACTTCGAACGTCCGCCCATGCGTGTGCACACCACCACGCTCTGGGATTACCCATCGCAGCAGCACGGCGACGGCGACCAGGGCGACAAGGCCTACGTCGGCGCCACGCCCTCGCATGTCATCTGGAACGTCCTCCATCGCTACTCGCGCGAAGGCGACGTGGTGGTCGATCCCTTCTGCGGGAGCGGCACCACCCTCGACGTTGCGCGCGAACTCAAGCGCGAGGGCCGCGGCTTCGACCTCAACCCGACGCGTCCCGAAATCGTCCGCGCGGACGCCCGCGACCTCCCTCTCGAAGACGGCTCCGCGCAGGTCGTCTTCATGGACCCGCCCTACGGCGATCACATCGATTACTCCGACGACCCGCGGTGCATCGGCAAGCTGTCGGCTTACGATCCCAGGTATTTCCAGGCCATGCGGGCGGCCTTCGATGAGGCCTACCGGGTGCTCAAGCCCGGCGGCGTGCTCGCCGTCTACGTCTGCGACTACTTCGAGACGAAGAAGGGCCTCGCACCCGTCGGATTCGGACTCTTCTCCATCTTCACGGTGCGGTTCATTCCCATCGACATCGTGAGCGTGGTGCGCCGCAACAAGAGCCTGCTGAAGGGCAACTTTCACCAGGCCGCGGAGCGCGACAACTTCTTCCTCCGCGGGTTCAACTATCTCTTCCTCGCGCGAAAGCCGGAAGAGACGCCGCGACGCCAGCGCCAGCGCCCCGCCCGCTGACCTCCCCCGCGAGATCGCCCGCCGTTTGACACGTCCAGCCGCCAGGGCTAGCGTCCATCCGTCCATCGCCATAAGCAGATTGATGAATCTCTCTCACTACGTAGGCACGCTGAATCTTCTCGGCGACGAGAGCCGCCTACGGCTCTGCGCCCTGCTCCGCGATCGGGAGTTGAGCGTGACTGACCTCGTTCGAGTGACGGGTATCTCGCAGTCGCGGGTATCGACGCACCTGGCGCGGCTGCGCGAGGGGGGCTTCGTGCGCGATAGGCGGGAGGGGCAGCACGCCTTCTACGGCCTGGCTCTCGACACGCTGCCGGGCACCGCGCGACTCATCCTGGACGAGGCCATCGGCTCGGCCGATCCGACCCTGGAGGGCGATCAGCAGCGCCTGAGCGAACTCGAGGCCGAGCGCCGCGGGGGCTTGCCCGAGTCGTTTGCAGGAGAGATGGAGCGGCACTACTCGCCCGGCCGTACATGGCAGTCCCTCGCGGCGGGCTTTGCGGCGCTGACGCGGCTTGGGGACGTCCTCGATATCGGCTCGGGGGACGGCGCGGCGGTCAGTTCGCTCGCGCCTCGGTGCAACTCGCTCACTTGCATCGACTCCAACGAGCGCATGGTCGATGCCGCGAAAGAGCGGCTAGCGGGCTTTCCCCACGTTCGCGCGCGGCTCGCAGACGCGCATGCGCTGCCCTTCGCGGCGGATTCATTCGATATCGTTCTGGTGTTTCACACGCTGACGTATGCCGAGCATCCGGCGCAGGTGCTCGCGGAGTGTTTTCGGGTGCTGCGACCAGGGGGACGGGTGGTCCTGTTGTCGCTTGATCAGCACCAGCACCGGGAGCTCACGGCTCCGTACGGTGATCGCCACGCGGGTTTCTCGCCGGCGTCACTGCTCGCGCTGCTCGCCCGGTCGGGTCTCCACGTGGTCTCCTCCGAGGTCGCTTGTCGGGAGTCCAAGAAGCCCCACTTTCAGGTGGTACTGGCCATTGCAGACAAGCCAAAGTCCGATACCCACGATTGCCTCAACACCGGTTGAGCGCGTCTCTTCTTCCGAGGTCAACAACCGCAATGCTTCATCCCATTGAAAAGCTGCTCCAGGAACGTATCCTCATCATCGACGGGGCAATGGGCACGACCATTCGCACGTACGGAATGACCGAGGCCGACATCCGGGCGACCCGGTTCGCCAGTTCGAAGAAGGATCTGCTCAACAACGGAGACCTCTTCTCGCTCACTCAGCCCACGATGATTGGCGACATTCACCGCCGATTCCTCGAAGCCGGGGCGGACATCATCGAGACCAACACCTTTGGGGCGACGAGCATCACCCAGAGCGAATTCTTCGTGGATGATCCGCGCGAACGCGGCGGGCGCAAGGATGCTGCGTTTTATCAACGGATCATCGAAGATCCGTTTCTCAACGAGCTCGCCTGGGAGATCAACGAGCAGTCCGCGCGGCAGTGTCGGGAGTGGGCAGCCCGCGTGGGCAGCGCGGATGGGCGTCAGCGCTTCGTCGCAGGCGCGATTGGGCCGCTCACGGTCTCGCTCTCCAACTCCCCGGACGCCGACGATGCCGGCTTCCGCGTCGCGACCTTCGAACAGGTAAAGGCCGCGTATGCGCTGCAGATTCGCGCTCTCATCGCGGGCGGATCAGACCTCCTGCTGGTCGAGACCATCTTCGATTCGCTCAACGCGAAGGCTGCGCTCGTGGCCATTCGCGAGGTCTTCGAACAGGACGGCAAGGACCTGCCGGTGATGATCTCCGCAGCGGTGGGCCGCGGCGGCGAGACGATGATCTCCGCGCAAACCATCGAGGCCTTCTGGAGCGCGGTGAAACACGTGCGCCCGCTCTCCGTTGGGCTCAACTGCTCGCTCGGGCCCGACCTGATGTACCCGTTTCTGGCCGAACTCTCGGAGAAGTCGAGCGCGGCGATTTCCTGTTACCCCAACGCCGGCCTGCCCAACCCGCTCTCCCCGACGGGATTCGACCTTCAGCCCGAGGACATGGCGCGCTTCCTCGGCGAGTTCGCGCAGGCGGGGCTGATCAACATCGCAGGCGGCTGCTGTGGCAACACCCCGGAGCACATCGCGGCCATCGCGCGAGCGCTCGACGGTCGGCATCCCAGGGACATCGCGCCGCGGTCCGATCGCTTCGTCAGCATTCCTGTGGCCGACGAGGGGACGCTCCCGCTGCGTCTCTCGGGCTCGCAGCCGTTTACGCAGCAGCCCGGCGTCTACATCATGATCGGCGAGCGCACCAACGTCGCGGGATCGCCGAAGTTTGCCAGACTTATCAAGGAGGGGAAGTTCGAGGAAGCCGTCAGCGTGGCGCGGCAGCAGGTCGAGAGCGGCGCCAACATCATCGACATCTGCATGGATGAAGGGATGATCGACGGGGTTGCAGCGATGAACCGATTCCTGCTGCTCCTGGGGAGTGAACCCGAGGTCGCGAAGGTGCCATTCATGGTGGACTCCTCGAAGTGGGAGGTCATCGAGGCGGGGCTGAAATGCCTGCAGGGCAAAGGCATCGTGAACTCCATCTCCCTCAAGGAGGGTGAGGAGAAGTTTCGCCAATGCGCGCAGACAATTCTCAAGTATGGCGCCGCGGTGGTGGTCATGGCCTTCGACGAAAACGGCCAGGCTGCTACCTTTCAAGAGAAAATCCGTATCTGCGAGCGGGCGTATCGCATCCTGGTCGATGAAGTCGGATTTCCTCCCGAGGACATCATCTTTGATCCCAATGTACTGACCGTCGCCACTGGCATCGAGGAGCACAACAACTACGCAGTCGATTTCATCAACGCTACGCGCTGGATCAAGGCCAACCTGCCCCACGCGAAGGTGAGCGGCGGTGTGTCGAACATTTCCTTCAGTTTCCGCGGCAACAACCACGTTCGTGAGGCGATGCACTCGGCCTTCCTCTATCACGCCATCCAGGCCGGGATGGACATGGGTATCGTCAACGCCGGGATGCTCGAAGTGTACGAGGAGATCGCGCCAGAGCTGCGCGCGCTCGTCGAGGACGTACTGCTCAATCGCCGCCTGGACTCGACGGAGCGACTGGTTGAGTACGGCGAGCGTTTGAAGGCCGCGAGCGCGGGCGTGGCGGCGACGGAAAAGAAGGAAGAAGAGTGGCGCAAGGCCAATGTGGAAGAGCGACTCTCGCACGCGTTGGTAAAGGGCATCGACACGTACATTGACGCGGACACCGAGGAGGCGCGCGCGAAGTTCGGACGCCCGCTAGCGGTGATCGAAGGGCCGTTGATGGACGGGATGAGCGTCGTGGGAGACCTCTTCGGAGCGGGGAAGATGTTTCTGCCGCAGGTGGTGAAGTCGGCGCGGGTGATGAAGAAAGCAGTGGCGTATCTCACGCCCTTCATGGAGGAAGAAAAGGCCGCGATGGCCGCCGCGGGCCAGGTCGTGCGCACCCAGGGGAAGATCGTGCTCGCTACGGTCAAGGGCGACGTTCACGACATTGGTAAAAACATCGTCGGAGTGGTGCTTGCGTGCAACAACTACGAAGTCATCGACATGGGAGTGATGGTCTCTTGCGAGAAGATTCTCGAGCGCGCGAAGCAGGAGAAGGCTGACCTCATCGGGTTGAGCGGGCTCATCACTCCATCGCTCGACGAGATGATTCACGTGGCGCGCGAGATGGAGCGTCAGGGCTTCAAGTTGCCGCTGCTCATCGGCGGCGCGACCACCAGCCGGGCGCACACTGCGGTGAAGATCGCCCCGCACTATAGCGAGCCCGTGGTGCACGTACTCGACGCCAGCCGCGCGGTTCCCGTGACCACGAGCCTGCTCAGCGAGGACGGCAAGGCGGCGTTTGTCGCGCAGCACCGCGCAGACTTCGAACAGCTCCGGCGCACGCACTCCGGGCCGAAGCAGAAGCTCATTCCCCTGAGCGAGGCGCGGGCCCACCGGACGCCCATCGTGTGGCGCGACGACGACGTGCCGGAGCCTGCGTTCACGGGCGTTCGCGTGCTCGAAGACTTCCCCCTCGCGACGCTCCGGGAGTTCATCGACTGGACGCCGTTTTTCCACACCTGGGAGCTGCGCGGCATCTATCCCCGCATCCTCGATCACGCCACCTACGGCGATCAGGCGCGGAAGATCTTCGCTGAAGCGAACGCCCTCCTCGACGAGATCATCGCGAGGAAGCTACTCACTGCGCGCGGCGTCTACGGTCTTTTCCCCGCGAACGCAGTGGGCGACGACGTCGAGATCTACACCGACGAGGCACGCACCACGGTGCTCGATCGACTCCACTTCTTGCGGCAACAGGGGACTCGCGAGAAGGGCGAGCCATGTCGCTCGCTCGCGGACTTCGTCGCCCCGAAAGAGACCGGGCTGCGCGACCACGTGGGCGGCTTCGCGGTCACCAGCGGCATCGGACTGAAGGCGCTCTGCGACCAGTACCGGGCGCAGCACGACGACTACAACGCAATCATGGTGGAGGCGATCGCCGACCGCCTGGCCGAGGCCTTCGCCGAGTGCTTGCACAAGCGGGTGCGTGGTGAGTGGGGCTACGGCCGCCACGAGGCCCTCAGCACCCACGATCTGATCGAGGAGAAGTACCGGGGAATCCGGCCCGCCGCGGGCTACCCCGCGTGTCCCGATCACACCGAGAAGGGCCCGCTCTGGAAGCTCCTTGATGTCGAGCAAAACACCGGCATGCTGCTCACCGAATCCTTCGCGATGTGGCCCGGATCGAGCGTAAGCGGCCTCTATTTCGCGCACCCGGAGGCGCGCTACTTCGGCCTCGGCAAGATCGACCGCGATCAGGTGCTCGACTACCAGGAGCGCAAACACATGACCTTCGACGAGGTCGAGCGCTGGCTGCGGCCGAACCTCGGGTACTGAACCGCCGCTTCGCTCACGCGCATCGTCGAGAGTACCCACAGGACGGCCGTCATCGCGGCAATGCCCGGCGGTGAGACGGGCAAGGTTGCGCTTGCGTCTGCAACATCGAGAACCGAAGGCGTTCTGGCTGCCTGGGCGAAGTTTTCATGTTCGATGTATCGAAGCCGGGACATGGAGTTCCGCCTTCGGAGCAATGTTCGGAAAAGAGATGGCGGAGGCGGGTTCCGAGGACACGCGATCGGCCCTTCCAAATCCCTTGTCTTCCCCACAATCGTGACGCCCGAAGCACTGTGTGGTAGGCGGTTTTCCCTTGGATAAGGTGCAACACGGGCTCCGTCCCGCTAAAGCAGTGACCCGCGTCGTCGGGCTACACTTCGCTCTCGTCGTCACTGCGATGGCCGCGCGGCCTTCAGGCGTCGCGGCGCAGGCAATCGATCCGGCTCTCGTGGCTTCGCGACGCGAGGCGATTCGGGATGCACTCGCCGCCAGCGATGCGGGAGACCACGTGCGGTCGCTCGATCTCGCACTTCGCGCCGAGCGCATCGCTGCGTCGCCATCGCTGCGGGCAATCATCGCCCGGGAGGCTGAATACCTGGGCAGTTGGGTACTCGCGCTCGGCGAGGCTTCGCAGTGCGAGGCCGAAGCGGTTCGCAACGTCGCGATTCCCGACCGAGAACACGTCATCGAGGAGTGTCGGAGGTTGATCGCCCGCGCAGAGCGCGAGGTTGGCCAGTTGCGGTTACGCTTGCCCATGCCGCGGCCCGATGGGCTTCACGTGTCGATCGGCGGTGCGGTGATTCCGCCGGTAGCGTGGGGTCTGCCGTACGTCGTCATTCCCGGTGCCATCGCAGTGGAGGTCAGCGCAGACGGGTATGAAACCTATCGTTCAAGTATCGAGGTCGGCGCAGGGCAGACTGTCGAGCGGCGCGCCGAGCTCGCTCCAGTCGCGACCGCGAGGATAGCGACTCCGGTGCCCCCAGTGACTCCGTTGACCCCGGTGATGCCGTTGACTCCGGTGATGCCGTTGACTCCGCACCCAGTCGCACCGACCCCGACTGCGGGTATAGGCCCGTGGATCGTCGGCGGCGCTGGGCTCGCAAGCCTCGGAATCGCCGGTCTTTTCTATGGGTTGAGCCGCGCGGCCTACCCATCGTGCGCGGACTCAGCCCTGGGGTGCCCTGGCTCGCAAGAGGAGAGTTACGACAGCTATGCTCGGTACTCTGTCTCCGCGCAGATTACCCTTGGAACCGGCGCCGCAGCCCTCGCGACGGCCGTGGTTTGGTGGGCCGTTGGACGGCGAGCACGCCCGGCGAGTGCGCACCACGCCACGCTTCAAATCACCCCGACCTCCGGCGGTGGATCGCTGGATGTTGCAGGTCTGTTCTAGCGACAAGGGCTCGTGCTTCACGATGTCGAGTCGATGCCCTGGCGAACGCTGACTGCGACGATGATAAGCTGCCAAAGTATTTGTTGATTCGTCTGTTCCATGGAGATTCATGCCGTTTCCGTTCTCGCGCTCGCTCAGTTACATCGCATTCACGGCTGTCTTCGTGTGCGCCGCCTGCGTGCCGAAAACCTTCCCTCGCGCCGTCGATGCGGACGCCTCCTTCACGGAAGTCGGCGCGATGGACGTGCCCGTGTCGAGCGATGTGAGCGACTCGAGTGCCATCGACGTTGATGCCTCGGCCGTTTGCCCGACGAATACTGTGCAATGCGACGGCGGCGGAGCGTTCGGAATGGTGATCACGGACACGAACAACTGCGGTGGGTGCGGCGTGGTCTGTCCGGTGGGCGAGAACGCCGCCGCGGTCTGCCAGCAATGTGCGTGCATATTGCGTTGCTCGACTGGGTTCCGCGACTGCGACCGAAATCCCGGTAACGGCTGCGAGGCCAGTATTAACAGCGACCCGGACAACTGCGGTTCATGCCGTGGACGCTGCTCCACACCTCAAGACGGCGGCGTCCCGATGTGCGTCAGCGGGGTATGCGTCCAATGATGGCCCTTGTTTCGCCGTGCGTACCTGACTGATGACTCGTGGCGATTCGGACGCCAGTCCATTAGCATCGCGGTCGTCATGACCGACGACATGAAGTCCCGAGAGGGTGAACTGCTGGCGGGGAAGTATCGATTGCAGACCCGCCTCGGCGTGGGCGGAATGGGTGAGGTCTACCGCGCGCGCGACGAGTTCGTCGGGCGCGATGTCGCCATCAAGGTGTTACGCCCGGAACTCTGCCGCCACCCCGAGATCGTCCAGCGTTTCCTCCGCGAGGTGCGCGCTGCCAACGCCATACAGCACGAAAATCTGGTTGACGTCATCGACCTGGGCACTGACGACCAGAACATCCCATTCGTCGTTCAGGAATTGCTGGTCGGCCACAACCTCGCGCACCACCGTGAGTCCAGCGGAAATTCCCTGCCCCCTGCAGAGATTCTCGCGCTGATGATTCCCGTGGTCGATGCCATCGCCACCGCCCACCAACGCGGTGTGGTGCACCGCGACTTGAAGCCCGAGAACATCTTCCTCAGCAGCAGCACGCAGGGCGTCGTCCCCAGGGTGCTCGATTTCGGCATCTCGAAGATCGTTCAACCAGGGGCGGAGAAGCTCACCGCGAAGGGCACTGCGATGGGCAAGCCGACGTACATGTCCCCCGAGCAGTTGCAGGGCGCGAGCGACCTCGACGCCCGCGCCGACGTCTGGGCGCTCGGGGTGATGCTCTACGAACTCGCCTCGGGAGTGTTGCCCTTCATGGGTCCCTCCGCAGGCGCCATTTTTGTCGGTATTTGCACCCGCGATCCCGCTCCGCTGAGCCAGCACGTGCCCGAAGTCACTTCTGACTACGCCCGCATCGTCGAGCGCTGCCTGCGGCGCGACCTCGCCGCCCGTTATCCTTCCGCTGCGCCCTTACTGCGCGACCTGCGGCATCTTCAGTTGGGCGAAGCCATCGAATCGACTGGAGTTGTCGCTTTCGCCGCCATCGCAGTAGCCGCCGCGGAGATCGAGCGCCTCACCCTCGACGATCGCGCGGAGGTGGGAGGCACGCTGGCCGTTGACGCCCAGCCCGAACACTTTTCCACGAAAGAGACTGTAGCTTCCGTCTCGAACGACCTCCAGGAAGGTCGCCGCGAGGAGACGCTTGTGCCGGTCGTGCGCTCGCCCCCACCGGCGCGACGAACCGCTCTCACCGTAGGTGCCACCGCCGCCGTTCTGGCCGCGATAGCAATCTTGGCCTTCGTGAGTAGCGGCCACCGTGGGCCGCTGCCCGAGGCTGCGCTCCACGCCGTCCTGCGCTCCACGCCGTCGGTCACTGCCGTTCGGGCCGTGATCCCATCGCCTCCGGCAAGCGTCGCGCTACCCGTGGTGACGCCGGTCGCCGATGCCGCCGTACCCGTGGCGTCGCCGGTGGTCGTCGGGCTCTCGCCGACCTCTCCCTTTGTGGCCCCGGCGTCGGCGATTGAGGAGCGCCCTGCGCTGAATTCGGTCCGTCATCACCGTCATCACCGTCACGGTCGGCATCGATCGGACTTGCCGGCGGCTACGGCTACGGTCGCGTTGCCGGTGATCGCCGCGCCGCGCTCATCAGGCGTTGGTACTGCCCAATACGACTAGTGACGGAACCTCTTGACGCCATGGGAAGCAAGCGACGCAGCCGCTTCGGTAGTCTGGGCAGCGGTCTTCGCACGGTGACAGCCGACCGACGCGTCAGTATGGTCCGCCGCCGATCGGACCACGGCGTCCGGTTTCATCCAACAACCTCGATACTTCATAGGACACGAAATCCCGATGAGCGAACATCTATGGTCCACCACGGTCGCGGACGCGATCCGAGACGCCGCCGCCCTACGCGGTGATCGCGGCGGATTCACCTTCGCTGACCCGCGCACTGCCGACAAAAACTACACCTGGAGCGAACTGCTTGACGCCGCCCGCTCCCGCCTCGCGGCTCTGTACGCAGAGGGTTTGCGCAAGGGCGATCGGCTCGCGATGGTCATTCCTGTTCCGGAGGATTTCGTCCTCACTTTTCTCGCGGCCACTCTCGGCGGCATCATCCCGGTTCCGATGTATCCGCCCGTCGCTCTCGGCAAGGTCGAGAGCTACGTAAAAAACGTCGAGCATATCGTCACTTCTTCGGGTGCCAGGGCGCTACTCATCAGCAAGCAGGTCCGCCCCATTCTCGGGTCTGTGCTCGACATTGGCGCGATCACGAAGCTCATTGTGGTTGAGTCTCTCGACCTCAACGCACCCCGTGCGGGCACCGAGCCTTCGGTCTCCCCAGACGACGTCTGCTTCCTTCAATACACTTCCGGCAGCACTGCGTCGCCGAAGGGCGTCATTGTCACTCACGCCAACCTGGCCGCCAACTGCGTGGCCATTGCGCGGGACAGCCTGCAAACTGACGCAGACATCGATCATGGCGTATCATGGCTACCACTCTATCACGACATGGGACTCATTGGCTTCGTGATTGTGCCGCTGTTCGCGCGCATCCGAATCACATTCCTCCCGACCATGGAGTTCGTGAAGCGCCCTGCCTACTGGATCGAGATGATGGACAAGCAGCGCGCGACCATCACGTTTGCGCCGAACTTCGCATACGCCCTCGCCACACGGCGAGTGAAGGACTCCGAACTCGCGAAGTGGGACCTCTCTGCGATGCGCTACCTCGGCTGCGGTGCAGAGCCGATTCAACCGTCGACGCTGCGCGAGTTCGTCGATCGCTTCTCGAAGGCGGGTCTGAAGGGCACGGCTCTACTGCCCTGTTACGGAATGGCGGAGCACACCCTCGCGATCAGCTTTGCGCGGCACCCCACCAACGAATTACGGGTGGATACCCTGGACGTCGAGGCCTTCCGTCAGGGCGAGGCGCGCCCCGTGGACCCGTCGACGGCGGCCCCCGGCAGCTCGGTCGAAGTAGTCTGTTGTGGCGAGACGTTTCCGCGACACGAGGTGTGCGTCCGGGACCCGGATGGCAACGTATTGCCCGATCGGATGATCGGTGAACTGTGCATGAAGGGCGCGAGCGTCTGTAGTGGGTATTACGAAAACCCCGAGACCACTGCGCTGAGCTTCAAGGACGGCTGGCTGCACTCCGGTGACAAGGGCTACATCGCGAATGGCGCGGTGTATGTGTGCGGCCGCATCAAGGACATGGTGATCGTCCATGGTCGCAATTACTTCCCAACGGATATCGAGTGGGTGGTCAACGACGTCGAGGGCGTGCGTCGCGGTAGCTCGGTGGCTTTCGCGTGCCTCCCCGCGGCAGCTTCGAGCGAGCAACTCGTCGTCGTCGCGGAGTGGGCGGGCAAGGAGCGCCCCAGCGACGAGGCCCTCGAGATCGTCCGTAAACGGGTCGTCGAGGTGGTTGTCGGGTCCATCGGATTGAACGCCTGGCAGGTGGTGCTCATCCCGCCCGGAACGGTACCGAAGACCTCCTCGGGCAAGCTGCAACGTAGCAAGACTAAACAGCAATTCGAGGAAGGTACGCTCGGCCAGGAGGCGCCCACGACGGAGAGCCTGGATGCGAAGGTGGCCGTCGCCAAACAGATGGCACGCTCCTACGTGAGCATGGCCAGGAGCGAGGTGGTTTCCCGTCTGCCCGACCCGGTCCGCGCCTTCTTCGGCAAGAAGAAGTAGCTCCCCTCCGCTGAGCTTCGGTCACGGCTGTCCACGGTCGCGTGGTGTGCTACTCCTGCGCGCCCTATGGAGACGTTCGTCCGAATCGACACACTGCGGAATCACGTCGGCGAGACCGTGACCGTCCGCGGTTGGCTCTACAACAAGCGTTCCAGCAAGAAGCTGGTGTTTCTCGAGGTGCGCGACGGAAGCGGCATCGTGCAAGCGATCGCGGCCCGCGCGGACGTAGGCGACGAGGTCTTCGCCGTGGCCGATCACATGGCCCAGGAGACCTCTCTCTCTGTCACTGGCGAGGTGCGCGCGCACCCGAAGCAGGATGGAGTGTTCGAACTAGCGGTGAAGGCGCTCGTGGTCATTGGCGCAGTCGTTGGGGAGTACCCCATCTCCCCGAAGGATCACGGCACCGACTTCCTCATGGATCACCGGCATCTCTGGCTGCGCTCGCGTCGGCAGCACGCGATTCTCAAGGTGCGCCACGAGATCGTGAAGAGCATTCGGGATTACTTCGACAATCACGGTTTCACCCTGGTCGATGCTCCGATCTTTACTCCCAACGCGTGCGAGGGCACGAGCACGTTGTTCGAGACTGACTATCATGGCGACAAGGCCTATCTGACCCAGTCTGGACAGCTCTACTCCGAGGCTGCGGCGATGTCGCTTGGCAAGGTGTACTGCTTCGGGCCGACATTTCGCGCGGAGAAGTCCAAGACGCGTCGGCACCTCGCGGAGTTCTGGATGGTTGAACCCGAGGTGGCCTTCATGGACCTCGATGGCGACATGGCCCTGGCGGAAGACTTTCTCGTCTACGTGGTTGGCCGTGTGCTGGAGAATCGCAAGGAGGAGCTAAAGGTACTGGAGCGCGACACGAAGCTCCTGGAGCGCGTACAGGGCCCATTTCCGCGTATTCGCTACGAAGAGGCCATCAAGGTCTTGCAGGACGCGTACGACCTCCGGAAGTTGGGTGGCACGCTGGTGGCGCAGCCCGATGGCGCCGTCGAGCGTCGTCCGGAGTTCGGGGATGACTTCGGCGCCGACGAAGAGACGGTAATCTCTTCCGCTTATGATCGGCCGGTCATCGTTCATCGATATCCGGCTTCGCTGAAGGCCTTCTATTTCAAGCGCGATCCGCTGGACTCGCGACTCGCGCTAGGGATGGATGTCCTCGCCCCGGAGGGATACGGCGAGATCATCGGTGGCGGGCAGCGTGAAGATTCACTGGAGAACCTGGAGAAGGGCATCGAGGCGCACAAACTCCCCCGGGAGGCGTTCGAGTGGTACCTCGACCTGCGACGCTACGGCAGCGTTCCTCATGCGGGGTTCGGGCTTGGCCTCGAGCGCACCGTCGCGTGGACCTGCGGGCTCGGCCATGTGCGGGAGACGATTCCCTTCCCGCGGATGCTTAACCGGCTCGGTCCCTGATCGTCGCGTCGGGCCCGACTTCGAACTCCCCAGACGATCGTCCGCCCTCCGCGGGAGCCTCTGTTGCTCCCCGGATGGCGTCCCGCACGGCTTCCCACGCGAGCGGACTATACAAAACCCCATGATGTCCCACGCCAGGGATACTGACGACGCGCGAGCCTGCCAGAGAAGCACTCTCGGCCTCGACCAACACGTCCTGCTCGGCGATCACGGAGGTGACGGCAGTGCGCCGCAGTCGGTGCGACGTCGCGGCCAGGGAGTCGATGGCTACGCTTCCGGGCGAGAGCTCTTGAGTGAGTCGCAAGGGCCACGGTCTCGCGAGCGAGGTTCCGCTGTGGGGTGTGCACATGGCGACGAGCGCATCTACGTCCAGTCCGAGGTGCTGCACGGCATGGCGCACGATGAGTCCGCCGAGTGAGTGCGCGACGACGATGACCGGCCCAGGAACCCGCGCGTCAGTGATGACCGCGGCCAGTCTGCGGGCGTGGCGCTCGATTCCGCCGATGGGGGTGTAGTCAAAGTGCACCTGCCGTGGCGCGAGGCCCTCTCTAGCCAACGCAAACGCCATGGGGCGAAAGACACCCGACGAGGCGAAGAAACCGTGCACGAACACCACAAGGTGTCGCGCGTCGCCATGTTGTTTGAGGGTGCGCGAAGGTTGCGGGATGAGCCATCCCTGCCGGGCCACCGCGGCCATCTCGCGAAGTACCTCGACATTCTTCAGCCAACGCTCGCGGCGCTTCATCGCTGCCTCGGTTAGCACGCGGGGTGCTCACAACGAAATAGCCGACTCGGCGCGTAGTCGCGGTGGCGTGCGGCGCTCAGGCGCTCTCGTCTTCCGCGACGTTGGAGGCCAGCACCCAACGATCGAGCGTCTGTCGGGCGCGCCCGGAGTCGATGGCATTCGCCGCGAGAGTGGCCGCCTCGCGCAGATCGGAAGTCACCTCGGCAACGACGAGTCCAGCGGCGGCATTGAGTACTACTGCCGTGCGCCGCGCGCCGGGCTCACCATCGAGCACGCTGATGACGATTCGGGCGTTGGTCATCGGATCGCCTCCGGCAAGGGCATCGCACGGGACAGGATCGAGACCGAAATCATTCGGAGTCACGATACTTTCGACGAGAACGCCATGCCGGACGCTCACGACCTGGGTCGGCCCTGACGGACTGACTTCATCCATGCCACCGGCCCCGTGCAGCACCCATGCGCGCCGGGCGCCGAGCCGGGACAGCACCTCGGCCATCTTGCGAAGGTATCCCGGCGAGTGCACCCCCAGGAGTTGGTGCGTCGCGCCCGCCGGATTGGCCAGTGGGCCAATGAGGTCAAAGATGGTGCGAAAGCCCAACTCCTGGCGCACTACGCCCGCGTTTGCGAGTGCCACGTGAAAGCTGGGAGCGTAGAGAAAGGTTATTCCCACCTCGCGCAACGACCGACGTACCACTGAGCGCGGCGCGTCGATGCGGACCCCGAGTGCCTCGACCACGTCGGCACTTCCGGTGCGCGAGGTGACCGCACGGAGACCATGCTTGGCCACGGCGACGCCACAGGAAGCCACGACAATCGCCGCGACGGTGCTCACGTTGAACGTCGATGCGGGTCCCCCTCCGGTGCCGCAGGTGTCGAGCAGGATGCCTGATAAGCCCTCGAGTGGCTCGCATCGGCGACGAAGCGCCACGGCGGCAGCCTCGATTTCCGTGACAGTCTCGCCCTTCATCCTGAGGGCGGTGGCAAGGGCCGCAATTTGTGCTGCGGAGGCATCGCCCGAGAGCACCTCCTCGATTGCCGCGGTGGCCTCGTCGTGGTCGAGGTCGCGACCTTCGATGAGCGCCCGAAGCGCACTATGGATCATGGCCGCACGTTACCACCGAACCCCGCGCGAGCGCGGGGTTGACGCCGCTGCGAAGAAGTCGTCTTGACAGTGCGAGAAGCGCGACGATAGCGTCCGGCCCGCGAAAACGGCGCGAGGTCGTGACCGCCGCGAAGGAGCAGTGATTCCCGATGGCCGACGAGAAAAAGAAGCCTGATTTGAAGGCTCGATTGAACCGCACCATGGTGGGAAGTCCCCCAGGGGCGGGCGCGCCGCCCGAGTTCGGGGGCGCGGGCGCTGGGGCGCCTTCGGCGGGGCTCGATTCGGTCGGCGAGACGGCGATCGCGTCGGCGGGTTCGGACATCGCGGTACCTGATTTCATCAAGCAGCAGATGGCCGACAAGGCTGCCGGCGAGGCGCGCGCCGCGGAGGAGTCCAGGCAGGCCGCCGAGCGTGCGACGCGGGCCGTCGCCGAGCGGGCGGCACAGGAGAGGGCGCGGGCGATGGCCGCGGACCCGTTCGCATCGGCCTCCGTTGCCGATGCGCCCCAGGAGATTCGTCTTGTCTTCGACGACAAGGCAGTGAGTGACATGGAGGTCGGCCGGAAGAACACCGGCGCGATTCTGGGGTTCGTGGTCGTCGGCGCGGTCGCTCTCGTGGGCGGATTCCTGATGGGCGGGTTCATGGAGACCCGCAGTCAGGGCGCCCGTACGGTCGAAGCCATCGCCGACATTCGTCGCAGCGTCGATAGCGCCGGCGCCGTGATCGCGACGATGAAGAACAAGGTGGACCACGCGGCCACTGCGGCGGGCATCCCGGCGCAGGGTGAAGACCCGGCCGGCCAGCCTGCCGCAGCGCCGCAGACCGCGACCGTCGATGAGGAACTCGTGACGTGGTTTGCGGCCCAGCCACCGGAACCGCCGTTGATGCCCGATGTCTATGCGGGCCGCGTAGGTCGTCTCCGCCCGGACATCGTCCAGAAGTTGATGAAGGTTCAGTTCGAACTCGCACAAGCATGGGGCGATCTGCGGCGTCACCAGGGCACCACTCAGCCGGGCCTTCGCCTCATCCAGACGTCGATGCAAGATCTTCAGCGGGTTCGCGGTGAATACCAGCGTCTCGGAGTGGTCTTCGCGGCGGGTCCTGAGGGTGGTCCGCGGCTTATCAGCACGCTCGTTTCGCTCGGCACGGCCGACCCTGCGGGCGCGGTGCCGATCACCCCGGCGCTAGCGGGTACCCCGCCAACCCGGCAGCTTTACGCCGGCGGCGATCTCGCAGCTCCGAACATGTTCGGCACGGTGGCCGTTCCGGTGTCGGTGAGCGGCGGACTCGGGTCTATCGCGATGGGTGGTCTCACCCGGCCATGGTCTGAGTATGTCGCGCGGGTGCGAAACCTCCGCACTCTCGTCGACACACTTGCGCAAGACCACCGTCAGCTCGCGGATTCCCTCAGCCACACCGGCTCCGCTCCCTGAACTGAAAGCTCTCGCCCGTCAGGGCTACGACGGATCTTCGGTGGTGCTCGTAACCACCGAAGATGCCCTGGAGACTCGTTCGGCCAGCAACTCCAGGGCCGCCAATTGCGGGGCGTGTTCCTCGGCGACGGGTGCCTCCGCCGCATGGAGCACGACGAGCAGGCGATCGACCGCCTGCGGAAAGCCCGTCAGGTCGCTCAGTGCTTCAAGCTCAGCGACCACCGAGGCAGGCGGAACCTTTCTGGCGCGGCGATAGGCGTCGAGAACCCAACACACCCACTGCGAATCTCGCTTGAGCAGCGCAAGTTTGAGCGCGTACTCGGCAATTCGGGCCAGGGAAACTGCGTCGATTTCCCCCCCCGCGATGCGCTCTTCCTCCTCCTCTGCGGCGCGCCGGAGAATGCGGTCGGCCTCGGCAAACTTCCCCTGCGGCAGCGCCCGGTCCATGAAGTCGCCAAACATTTGCGCCATCCACGCACGCCGGACGGGAACGCTGATGCCCGGAAACGTCTCCTCCTCGCGAACCGCGGTCACGGCGTGGCCGCAGTGGGGACACACGAGCGGACCCTCCGGAAATGGCGTCTTGCACCGACCGCACAGGCGCATGGCGCCCGTGGAGCGTGCTGCAAACTGGGAGGTCTCCATCCGGAAGAAGACCAACTCCTGCGCTCCGAGACGCACGCGATCCTGGTCGGCTAGCACCTGCGTGCCGCTCACCGGCCGCCCGTTGATCCGCGATCCGTTTCGACTCCCCAGATCGTGGAACGTGACCACCCCGGCTTCGACCACAATGCGAGCGTGTTGCCTCGAAATCAGCGGATCTTCGATCGTGATATGGCAGTCAGGACTGCGCCCAAGAACGGTCTCCCCTGATGGGAGATCATGCTCCTGCAGCAGGAAGCGAAGACGAAATCTCACCACGGCCCCTGATTCTATTCGGGTGAATCTCAGGGGGTCAACGCGAGAATGCTCATGCTACCCTCCCCCGCGGCATGACCGTTGTTTCAGCATTCGAAGGAGCAGACGTGTTGCGCACGTTGCTGAATTCCGTACTGGCCCCTTTGGTCGCAAAGGACGGGGGTGAACTACGTTGGATACGCCGAGTCGGCGACGTCGTTGAGGTGTCGCTCTCCGGCGCTTGTCTAGGATGTCCCGCCCAGCGAGACACTCTCGACTTCGTACTCCTGCCGGCCTTTCAAGGCATCGATCCGACAGTAGTTTCGGTGCGCGCCGTCCGCGGGCCTTTACCGTAACAGGTAAAGCCCCCCCTCGTTGCGTCAAAAACCCAGGCCGCCCAGCGGGTCGTCGTCGGGTTCGGCTGGCCGCCCGGCGTCGGGCGGGGATGCCGTGGCACCGCGGGTCGGTGCGCGAACCGACGCGCTAGCCGCAGCGCCGGCGTCGGCGTTCTGCACGCGGCGGATCTTTCCCGTGATGCGGTCTACGATGTCCGAGTTGGCGTCACCGGTGGTGTTGCCGGTCTCGGGGACCGCGGCGCTGGCCGTTGACGTCGTGCGCGTCGCGCGCGTCGCGACGTTGCGGCGCAGCGTCGGAAGCTGGGCCACCGTGGAAGACTCCTCGTAGATGAGACAAAACGCGTTGTAAAACGTGGTCGCGTCGATGATGTGGAGGCGCGAGGTGTCGTCGCGCCACTCCACCGTTCGGAGGCGGGCGCCGTCCATCACGCGACGTCCGGGGCCGAAGATGGTCTCCAACTGCGTGGCGAAGTCGTCGAGATTGATGCGCGCTCCCGCAGTGTTGCGCGCTTGCACGCGCTTCCATAGCCGGTCATTGATGAAGAGGAAGAACTCGCGGTTGCCGCGGTTGTCCTCGTACACGAGCATCGATTCGTTGTTGTTTTGGGTGTACTCCTCGCCCACGAACGAGGTGTCCCAGCGTCGGTGGGGCAGGGTGCCATCAAACTCCACGTAAGTGCGCTCGACCGCCCGGATCTCCGCATCACGCTGCTCGACGAGGCGGTATTGCTCCACCTGCCCAAGGTTGCGCATCCGCGGGGCGTAGCTCGCCCGAATCGCCTGGCGGAAATACTCCAGCACCTGCTCGTGGTTGATGCTCCAGCGAAGAGTTCCCAACTCCTGAGCGATGCGCGGTGAGATCGGCGGTTCGGCCACCACCACCACCGCGGGACGTCGCGGGCCTCCGGTCGCGCGACGCGGCTGTGACGCCCCGGTCAGCGCGACTGCCGATGTAACAAACGATACCAGACCCACTGCCAGCAGCTTTCGCATGCATCCTCTACTTTCCGTCCGCGGGGGCGAACCATACCTCAACCGACGCAGGCGCTGCTCCTGTCTCGCAACTGACCGTGCGTCGGCGCAACAGGACGGCGCGCAGCGGTGCTTCATTCAGTTGCACCCGGCCGCGCTCGAAGCCACGATCGGCCTCGTCTGCGAAAGGCTGCATCCATGCGTATCGCCCGCCCGTTTCGTCACTTCGTGCTCCCGCTCTCTCTCGCGCTGCTCGCGCTGCCGTCGACGGCGCGGGCCGATGATCTTTTCTCCACCGCGCTGCACCGCTACGGCCTGACCGTCGCGCTCGCCTCTGCCTTCGTCGTCGGACTGATGACCGCCGCGACACCCTGCGTCTATCCAATGATCGCCATCACGGTCTCGGTCTTCGGTGCCCGACGAGAGACCCGGGGGCGAGCGATGTGGCTCTCCACGGCCTTTGTCCTTGGGCTTGCTGCGCTGTTCGTCCCGCTCGGGCTCTTCGCCGGGCTGACCGGCACCGTCGCGGGTCGCCTCGCCGGATCGCCCTGGGTGCAGGGCTTCGAGGCGCTGCTGATGTTCGGAATGGCGCTCAACATGTTTGGACTCTTCGAGATCTCGCTGCCCTCGACCCTCCAGGATCGCCTGTCACTCGTCGGCGGCCTCGGCGCGCGCGGGGCGTTTCTCATCGGCTTCGCCACGGGACCGATCGCCGCCCCGTGCGCGACCGCCGGACTCGTCGGCATACTCGACTATGTATTCCAGCAGCGCGACGTGACCGGCGGCGGGCTCGCCCTATTCAGCTATTCGCTGGGGCTGGGTCTCCCGTTCTGGCTGGTGGGCTCGCTCTCCCTTGGGCTCCCGAAGCCAGGGCTCTGGATGGACCGGGTGAAGAGTTTGTTCGGGGTCATCCTGATGGTGCTCGCGCTTTACTATCTGCGTCACATCGTCCCGGTCTTCGCGGCACCGCCGCGAGGGTTGCCCACCAGTGGATGGTTTTTCTCGTCGCTGCTTATCGCTGGCCTCGCCCTCGGCGCAGTGCATCTCTCGCTCAAAGATGGCACCTCCGGTCAGCGCGCCCGCAAGCTTCTGGGCGTCGTCCTGGCCGCCATCGGCGGGGTGTGGCTCGTCGCATATGAGCCGCCCGCGCCCGCCATCGCGTGGATCGAGCCCACCCCAGACCTCGCCGCCCTCGCCCGACAGCGCCACCAACCCGTGCTCGTAGACTTCGGCGCGACCTGGTGCGCGGCCTGCGATGAACTACTCCGGCATACCTTTTCCGACCCGGCGGTTCGGCAAGAGGCGAGGCGCTTCGTGACCGTGCGCGTCGATGCCACCGAGAGCACCCCCGCGCTCGATGCGTTGCAGGCTCTGCACCACGTTCGGGGTCTCCCGACGGTGCTGCTCTTCGACACCGATGGCCGCGAGGTCGCGCGCATCGCGGAGTTCGTTCCAGCGCCCCGCATGCTCCAACTCATGCGAACCGTCCACTGACTCAGTTGGGCGCTCCGGGCGCGGCTATGGGGCCGACGTGGGCGGCGCGTTCAGTTCGGGCTGCGTGTCGTTGAAGCGGGAGAAGTGCATCCGGCGCGTGCCGTCAGGCATCACCTCGATGATGTCCACGAAACGCTCGCCCCAGCGGATGTTTCCGGCCGCGTAAGAGTGCCGCGCGTGGACCGTCTGCCCGGAAGTCTCGTCCATTCCGACAACCGAAACGATGAACGCCGCGTCCCACTCGGTAAGGTGCTCGGGAGTAATGTCGTGCAGCGGGCTCGTGCGGGTAATCGGGTGCACGGCGGTCCAACTCAACGCGAAGACCGGGTTGGTGGCTCGGGCGAGCGAAAGGTCGTGGAAGCGACGCACCCGCTCGCCCTCGACGGTTTTTTCCGAGCGCAACAGCGTGACGCGAAGGCCGGCTTCGACGATCTGATTTCCGCGCGCGTTCGCCACGCGGAACACCAGCGAGCGGACTCCGTCGCGAGTCACGATCAACGCGCTTTCTGAGAACACCAGGCGCGCACTCGGCCGCGCGAACTTCGCAAACATCAACCCTGTCGCCATCGCGGTTGCGATCAATCCGAAGAGCGCCTCGAGGCTGACCACCACGTTTGCGTACGGTGTTCGCGGGACCATCTTGCCGTAGCCGATCGTCGCCATCGTCTGAACGCTGAAGAAGAACGCATCCGTGACCGAGCCCGGGTGCGCGTTCTCAAGGCAGTCTCCGCCGAGTAGATAAAGCGTAGCGAAAACGACGTTCATTGCGAGGTAGATGCAGAGCACCGTGAGCAGCACCCAGCGCCACTCCGCTGCGAGCAGCCGGTGGTACGGATCGTCCCAAAATCGGCTCGGATCTCCGACCCGCTCGATGGCACCCAAAACCAATGGCCGAGTCGTCGGAATCTCTTTTTGCGCGGCCATCGGGGTTCGTTCAGCCCCCCGCCAACGCGCGGTCGATGGCCGCTGCGGAAAAGCCCACCATCACGTGCCCGCGCACATCGAGGATCGGAATGGATCCGGTCGCGACGCCCGCGCGCTGTGCCTTCTCGCGCATCTCCTGAGCGGCGGCGGCGTCCTGTTCGATGTCCTTCTCGACGAACGCGACATGTCGGCTCGTCAGGTACGCCGCAGCCTGATGGCACGCGCTGCACCACGAGGCTCCGTACACGATCACTTGCGAGGGACCGTGCGCCGTCGCGGCATCGGCAGTTGCCACCAGCACTGTCGATCCGAGCGGGCCCGCCTGACCGACTCGCGCGCGCAGTACCGTCGCCAGTGACTCCGCACGCACCGCACGCAGCGGCAGCGCACCACTGGCTCCAGGCGCACGGAGGTTGGTCATCCAGATCCATCCGGGGCGGCGTAACTCTGGCCGCGATGGGTCCACCCGCACGAGTTCTCGCGCCGCCTCGGGGACCTCCTCCGCCCGCGTCACCGCATGCGATCGCCCCTCCGCGTCGAACCACGCGAACACCACGTCGGTGGAGTCCGTGCGCACCGCGAAGCCCGGCTCGGGCACCGCGTCGGCATTCTGCGCGCCACCGTCCGCCGTCGTCGCGATCGGCTCCTTCCGACAGGCCAGGAGCCCGAGTGCCACCACCGCCAGCATCCACCCGCCGTGCCGTCTTCGCTTCATCACGCGAACTCCTCCGATAGCTTCATCCACTCTTCGGTCCAGGCATCGACCTTTGCCGCGAGCGCCCGCTCGTCGTCTGCCCGCTTCGCCAACTTCGCCCAGTCGTTGCCATACCCCTCGGTCAGTTCCGCGCGCAGCGTCGCCAGCGTCGCCTCGGCCTCCGCGATCGTCCGCTCGAGGTCGGTCACCCGCTTGCGTCGCCGCTCCTCTTCTCGCGATCGCTTGCGTCGCTCTTCGTGGGTCTCCTTGCCGACCGGCGTAGCCACCGTCGCCACCACCGCAGCCTCCGCCTTCGGTCGGCGGTTGCGCGAGACGAAGTCTGAATACGTGCCTGGGTAAAGTGTCACCACGCCGTCGTCCAGGTGGAAGACCCGCGTCGCCACCCGATCGAGAAACCGCCGATCGTGAGACACCACGATGACCGTCCCGTCAAAGTTGGCGAGCGCCTCCTCGAGAATCTCGCACGCCGGGATGTCGAGGTGGTTGGTCGGCTCATCGAGCAGTAGCAGGTTGCGCGGCACCAACAGCAGGCGCGCCAGGGCGAGCCGCGTGCGCTCACCACCGGAGAGCGAACCCACGGCACGGAAGGCGTCATCCCCGAAAAACCGGAAGCGCGAGAGGTACTGCCGGGCCGCGTCCACGACCATGTCAGGCCGCACCGCGCGAATCTCCTCCACGCAGCTCCGTCGCGGATCAAGGGACTCCAGATGCTGGTCAAAGTAGCCCGAGTCCAGGTTGGTGCCGAGGCGCACCTCGCCCTTGTCCGTCGGGTCACCGAGGCCCGCGAGGCGCTTGAGCAAAGTGCTCTTCCCGCTGCCGTTGGGCCCGACGATGGCGAGGCGCTCCAGCCGCCGAAGTTGTAGGTCGATGCCCTCGAAGAGTCGCCGACCGCCGCGGATGGCTCCGAGGCCCCTGGAGTCGATCACGATCTCCCCGGAGCGACGCCCAGGCGCGAACCGCATGCCCAGCTTCTTGGCGTCGGCCCAGATGTCTTCCGGGCGCTCGATGCGCACCAGTTTGTCGAGCATCCGCCGACGCGACTTCGCCTGGTTGGTCCCCTGCCCCGCCAGGTTGCGACGGATGAAATCCTCGGTCTTCGCGATCTCCGCGCGCTGTAGCTCAAGCTCGCGGCGCTCACGGGCGAGGTCCTCCTCGCGGAGCGTCAGGTAGACAGAATACGGTGCCTCGTAAAGACGAAACTTGAACAGCCCGAGCTCTGCCGTGCGCGGACACGTCGCGTCGAGAAACGCGCGGTCGTGCGACACCACCACTACGGAACCAGGAAAGCCGCGCAGGAACGACTCGAGCCACTCCGTGCTCTCGATATCGAGGTGGTTGGTCGGCTCGTCCAGCAGCAGCAAATCGGGCTTCGCGGCCAGCACCGCGGCGAGCTGCAGTCGGCCTCGTTCGCCGCCCGACAGCGAGGCCACAGGGCGCTCAAGGTCGGCGTCGGTGAAGCCCACCCGCGTCGCGAGCGTCGATACCTCGCGCTCCACCGTGTCCGCGCCGATGCGCTGGTAGTGATCCTGCGCGTGGGCGAGCCGGTCGAGGTCCGCCGGGAGGCCGCTCGCGGCGCCGTGCTCGGCTTCGGTGAGGGCGTGCCGGGCCTCGCGGGCCTCGCCGAAGGGCTTCATCAGCACCTCCACCAACGTCCCCGAGGGGTCGGGCTCGTGGGACTGCGTGAGGTATCCGACGCGCACCGAGCGCGGTGTCAGCACCCGGCCCTCGTCCGGCGGCAGTCCGCCCGCGAGGATGCGCAGCAGTGAGCTTTTGCCCTGCCCGTTGGGTGCTACCAGCGCTAGCCGCTCTCCCGCCGCGAGCGTGAAGCTCACGTCCTCGAAGAGCAGATCGACTCCGTACCCGAACGTCACATGATCGACCTGAACAATGGTCATCTCGGTTTCGGCGGTTGAATGGATGATGGGTCGCGGGGTGTCAACGCCCGCGCAGATCCGGTACCGCCCGCAGCAGGTCTGCAATCACCTCCGCCGCGGTCATGGGGATGGGAGAATCACGTCGCCCGATGGCCCGGTGCGAGGTAGTGAAGTCCCATGAAGACGTTGGAAGCAGGCGGGATGCGCGTTCGTGCCGCCGGGCCGGTGGCGGGGCCGTCGGTCATTCTCTGTCACGGGTACGGCGCCTCCGGCGACGATCTCTGTAGCCTCTCCTCGGCCATCGAGGCTGGGCCTGGCGTGCGGTGGTTTTTCCCCGAGGCGCCGATCGATCTGGGCGGTGGTGCGCGCGCCTGGTGGCCCATCGACATGGTCGCCATCCAGATCGCGCTCATGCAGGGCCGACCGCGGGTTTTCGACACCGAGGCTGTCCCCGCGGGCATGAGCGAGGCGCTCGGGCGCACGCACGCCTGTCTTCAGGCGCTGGTCCGCGATCACGGCGTCGATCCGGCCAATACCGTCATCGGCGGGTTCTCCCAGGGGGCGATGGTTACGACCGATCTATTCGCGAACTCCCCGGAGCGCTGGGCGGGTCTGATGGTTCTCTCCGGGACGCTGCTCGCCGGCGGACGCTGGCGCCCTGCCCTGGAGCAAAACGCCCGCGATCGACCGATCTTCCAGAGTCACGGCCGACAGGATCCCATCCTGCCCTTCGGGGTCGCGGAAGAACTCCACGCGCTGCTCGTGCAGAACGGCGCCGCGGTGGAGTGGGTTCCCTTCAATGGTCCGCACACCATCACGCAGACCGTCTGCGCCCGCGCCGGAACGTGGCTGCAGTCGGTGCTTCGTTAGAGCCGAGACCGCGAGCGCTCGACCGCCGACTGCACCGCGGTCCAGGTCGCGGCGGTCACCCGCTTCGTCGTCTGACCCGCCGCCGGGAGGATATTCCCCAGGGACATTGCCACCGTGATGGATGGTTGTTCCAACAACCGTCGACCGTGCTGTCCGAGAGATTCCTGCCAGTAGATGGCTTCGGGTTCCTGGTAGGCGAGACCCAGCGGAAGTACCTCACCGCCCGTCCGCGTCACGGCCAGGAAAGCGCCCGCGTGGAAGGGACGCACCTCGTCGCCAGGGTACGTGGTGCCCTCCGCGAAGACCGTAACGGCGCGACCATGAGAGAGGCGATCGCCCACCTTCCGGATCGACGCTGCACCGCTCGCACTGCTGCTCCGGTCGACGTAGAGGGTGCCGGCGACGGCCGCGAGCCGATCGATCAGGGGCCAGCGCTGTAGGTCGTCCTTCGAGAGGATGTGTCCGCCGAAGCGCGACAGAAGCACAAGGATATCCAGCATCGAACGGTGGTTGGAGACGATCAAACGCCCCGTGGGCGGCACCATCGGGAGCAATCCCAGGCCTGGGTCGTCGAGCACCTGGACGCCCATCACCGCGAGCATCCGGCGGCTCCAGGAGCGCACGTAGGCGTCTTGACGTTCAAACGTTACGTCGCGGACGCGTGCTTCCAGCCAGAGGGCGCCGCACTCCCCGGCGATGATCGAGGCGAGCCCGAGCCCTCGCACACCCACCCGCGCAGAGCGCAACGTCGCTTGAGGGTCCATTCATCGGGAGCGCTACCGCGCGCCCGGACCGGGCGCAATCAGCGAAGTGAGAGCATCGCCGAGCAAGCTCCCGCCGGGCCCGAGCGTCGCGAGGGGATTCCACGGTCGAGGCTCCAGCCGCGGCTGGTGCACTGGTACCACTCGCTGTCGAAGCGGCTCTGGATGCAGGTGCGCCCGGCCATTTCGCGGCCGTAGGTGCCGCTGAAGCAGCTCGCCACCGGGACGTCCATGGCGGGGGTCACCGCGGGCGGCGCCGACCCATTACCGCAGCCCAACGGAGTGGAAGTCGGCACCAGTTCGGCGCGCACCACCATGCGCTCGGACCAACCCGCGGAGTTGCGCCCGAAGAGTTCGCGCGTGATGACCGGTGACGCGTCGATGATCGGCCGCCCGGCCGCCTGCTCGACGCAGATGTTCGGACCGACGTCGGCGACCTGCGCGATGCACCAGCGCCCAGTGCGCGGATTGGTGACCCGCACGCGCGCGCGACAGCCGAAGCGCCACGAGTCGGCGATGTACATCCAGCGCCCGTCGGCGATGCCGGTGCAGGCCATGCGTTGCGTGTCAACGCCCCCGCCAAAGCTCGTGATAAAATAGGTGTTGTCGGAAGGAATCGTCCGCCCGGCGATCTCCCCGCGCGTGGGGCAGTAGTGACCTGCGACGGTCAGTTCGCTGACCACCGTCGAGGACACGCCGGCGCCGCTGCCCTCCGCCTCGGTGAGCGCATCGTCGCTGCCGTAGCAGCCAGTGACCAACACCAACGACGAGAGGCTCAACCAGATCAGGGGCTTCAAGACGGACATTGGCACGCTCCTTCCCCTGGCGCGTGCAGTAGGTATGCCTGTCTGAAATGACTGGAAATCGAGCAGTTTTGGGGTGGTCAGGGCAGCCCCAGGGGAACCCTGCCTCTCACGGCGGCCGATCTGGCGCCCGCGAAGGAAAGTCGTCGAGTCGAACGCCGCAAGGCCCGATGCCGAGCGCGCGGCAAAACGGTAAGGCCATTCCGCGGCATTAGCCGGTACGGTATCGAGGGAAGCGTTTTCGCTGAAGCGATCCAGTCAGGAGTTGGGGCGGCGCGCGGGCGGGATGTGCAGTCGCGCCGCCGCCTGCTCGTAGAGTCCGACGCACCGCAAGTGGGCATCGCGTGCCTCGCTCACGAGGCGTTGGCTGCGGTCGAGCATCTCGCTCATGCGCCGACGCTGGTCGTCGGACAAGGCGCCGCCGTCGCCCGGGAGCAGCGCGCGAAGCTCGACGGAGATCTGCTGGGCGTCATGTGCGCCGCGGTAGGTGGTCTTGCACGACTCGTAGAGATCGCTGGCCCCGGGGCTCCGGGGGTGCAGGGATTCGAGCACCTGCAGCGCACGGTCTTCCTCCTCGCCGGCACCCGATCGGATGATGCCCGACACCGCCTCCACGGCGGCGCGCAACTCGCGCTCGTCGGAAAGCTCCAGCGGATCGTGGGGGTGGTCGTCGTGGTCGGGCCCGTTGCGCGCTGCGTAGAGGAGCAGCGGGATGGCGATTGCGACGATGCCAAGCGCCACGAGAGCGCCTGCCGAACGCTCTGGCCTCTTTCTGCCTTCGCCGCTGTCCGGTGCGGTCGCCACCGTCAGACCGGCGGGACCATGTGGTGCTTCCTCGGCCGCGGCTCACGCTTGGTCTTGAGCCGGGAGAAGCGCCGCGAAAGCTCGCCGCGGAGTCCCTCGAAGGGCACCACCGCGTCGATCACCAGATCGCTCGCGAGCTTGTAGAGATCGACGTCGGCCCGGTACTCCGCACGAAGGTTTTGGACGTAGGCGTCGCGCTCGGGCCCCGCGGGCACCTCCTGGATCTTGTTGTAATAGACCGCGTTGACCGCAGCGCTTGGGCCCATCACCGCGATGGAAGCTGTCGGCAGGGCGATGCATGCGTCAGGCTCGAAGGCTGGGCCACACATCGCGTAAAGCCCCGCGCCGTAGGCCTTGCGCACCACTACGGAGAGCTTCGGCACCCGCGCTTCGCTCACCGCCGCGATCATCTTCGCGCCTGCGCGGATGATGCCCTCGCGCTCGACCCTGGTGCCGATCATGAAGCCCGGAACGTCGGCCAGATACAGCAGCGGGATGTTGAACGCGTCGCAGAGCCAGATGAAGCGTGCGGCCTTGTCGGCGCTATCCACGAAGAGGACGCCGCCCTTGTACCAGGGCTGATTGGCGACGATGCCGACGGGCTGACCGTCGATGCGCGCGAACGCAGTGATCATCTCCTGCGCGAAGAGCTTCTTGACCTCCAGAAGGCTGTCTTTATCGACAATCTCCCGGATGAAATGAAACATGTTGAAGGGCTTGTTTTCGTCAACGGGGACGATCTGTTCGAGTGTCTTTCCGGTCGCATCCGGGGCGACGGACTCGATGCGCGCGGGGATCTCCTCGAAGTTTTGCGGCATGTACGCGAGGTAGCGCCGGGCCCAGGCGATGGCGTCGTCTTCGGACTTCACCAGCACGTCGCCGCAGCCTGAGACCGAGCAGTGCATCTTCGCGCCGCCCATCTCCTCCAGCGTGACCTTCTCGCCGATGACCATCTCGGCCATGCGCGGCGAGCCGAGGTACATGCTCGCGTTGCCCTCGACCATCACCACGACGTCGCAAAAAGCAGGGATGTACGCGCCGCCCGCAGCGCTCGGCCCGAAGAGCAGGCAGATCTGCGGAATCTGCCCCGAAAGCTGCACCTGATTGTAGAAGATTCGCCCCGCCCCGCGGCGTCCCGGAAACATCTGGATCTGGTCGGTGATGCGCGCCCCGGCGGAGTCCACCAGATAGAGCAGCGGACACTGCAGCTCCTTCGCGATCTCCTGGATGCGGAGAATCTTCTCCACCGTGCGCCAACCCCAGGATCCGGCCTTGATGGTCGAGTCGTTGGCCATGATCGCGACGGTGCGGCCGTTGACCGTGGCGGTTCCGGTGACGACGCCATCCGCCGGGAGGTCGGCCTCTACGTTGTTGGCGAGGATGGCCTCTTCCTCGAAGGAGCCGGCGTCGATGAGCCGCGTGATGCGCTCGCGGGCGAAGAGCTTACCTTCTCTGGTATTCTTCGCGTGGTACTTCTCGGCCCCGCCGCGCTCAACACGCGCGAGGATCTCCTTGAGTCGTGCGTCAGACATGGCGTTGCCCTACCGCAACCCTCGCGAGATTCGCAAGGGTGGCGGCAGCATCGAGGCGATCGGTGGACCGACGATTAGAAGAGTTGGACCGAACGGGAGAAGGCGATGCGAAGGCCGATGGTGGTGTCGTGCCCGAGTCCCCAGGACTGGCCGTTGACGGTGCGGGCGTAGAGGTCATAGCCGAGAGTGATCTGTAGCGGCTGGAAGAGTGGAATCGAGAGCCGCCCGGAAGCACGCAGGATCTGGCTGTCGGAGTTGCCCGGATCGCTGAGGGTGTACTCGACGGAGAACCCGCCATCGATGTTGCGCCCGCCGACGGTGAAGAGGGTTCCCGGACGCGCGACCAGCGAGCCGACGACGGCAAACTCGGGCTTTGAGCCGGTGACCTGGGTCGGTGCGAGTGACTCCATCCAGTTCATGCCAGCGGTGAGGTTGAGGGTCATGCGGTCGAGGAGTTCGAAGCGCGCGCCGACCGTGGGACGCAGCGTGAGGTGGTGGAAGTCGGGGTTGCGCGGCGTCGGCGGGCCGTCGATCTCGGTCTCGACGAACCCGAGCGCCACGGGCAACGGGTGGAACCACTTGCGGTCGCCACGAAACCAGCGCCAGGCGAGCGCAGTGTTGTACGAAATAAGGTCCTGGTTTTCGTCGAAGGGGCCAGGCGCGGGCGACATCGTGGCCATTGAGGGTGATGGGGTCACGGAGGCGCGGCCGTACTGAAGCCGCAGGCCGTTGTCCCAGGTGAAATAAGGGTTGTCAGCGTCGGCGCGGGCCAGCATGTCGAGCCGCAGGTTGAGCGACTGCGCGCGGGACAACTGCGGATCTGTGTACGTGAGCCCTGTGCCGACAAAGGGGTTGGCGGCGATCGTGGTGGAGCTGAAGCCCAGGTCCGTGGTCCAGCGGAAGTTCCAGCGGGTGTGTTCGGCGGGGTCACTCGGAGCGTGGAGGATGTCGCCCTCCCGCGGCTGTCGGAGCCACCCGAGGAAGGTCTCCTGCGCGCTCGTCGTCAGGAAGCGCTCGTACTCGACGTTGTCTCCCACGCCGCCGTCGCCGCCCGTGGCGACGAAGCCGGTCGTGATGATCCGGTACTGCTGGGCGTCGTCGATGAGTCGGCCGTTGACCTTCACGGCGCCGCCGACGACGGACACCCCGCGAAGATAGAATCCCTCACCCCGTGCAGCGGTGGCGAGCGCCTTGAGCACCGCGCCGGTGACCCGCGCGACGTGGAGCGAGTCCTCGAACGGCAGCGCCGCAGCGATGGAAAGCGGCGTGATGCTTCCACGCATCGGAAAGAGCCCGATTGGCTGTCGAATGGCGCCGCGATTGATCACTGCCACGTCGGCTCGCGCGAGGTCGCGCAGTACATCGAGGAAAAGCCCCGCGAAGGCATCGCGAGAGAGTTCCGAACTGAGGTGGCCCCCTGCGAGCGGCGATGCGTAGGTGCTGCAGAGCCATTGACGCGTCGATTGGACGAAGGCCGTTACGAGCGCTGGGGTGGTGCCGGTGCGCGCCGGGCGACTCACCCGCGCGGCTTCGGGCTCCAAAACCAGGGCATCGCCCGGGCGGGTTGCGACGATCGGTACGCCGGAGCGCGCCGTGAGGATGGCCGATGTTCCCGCTGGGAGGTCGTGAACAACCATCGCGTCGGGACCGCGGCCCGGCTCGAAGAGTTCTGCGAGCGCGAGCGCCTGCTCGACCTCATGACGAGCCCGCGGATCAACGATCACCACCACGTGCGCGGCCCCCGCGGCGCGCGCCGCAGTCACTGCCCGTGGCACGGCCTCGTCGAGCGGATCGAGGGTGAATCCCGCCGCGCGGTCATGCGCCAGCAGCGGCAGGGCCGAAGGATCTACCATTGCGATCAGGGCCACCCGCCCGGCTGGCGAGTCTACGATCACAGGCGCGTCGTCGGCGTCCTCGAGCACTTCGCAAAGCTCGCGGTGAGTCGCGTCGCAATGAAGATTGGAGAGGACGTGCCGAAGATTGCGCGCACGCAGCGCGCGGAGGCCGACGACGATCGGGGCGCGATCGGCGGACAGATCGCGGTGACCGAAGGCCATCCACCGGATTCCGCTGGCGGCCACGGCGGCAGCGAAGGCGTCCACATCGTGCTGGACCGTGAGGCGCGTGACCGCCGAGGGGCCGAGCAGATCGCCGGCATCGAAGGCCAGTGTGTCGGGCTCCCCCGCGAGCTGCGCCGCGACGTGAGCAAACACCGGCAGTGGCGGATCATCGCCGCAGATCACGGCGCTGAACTGCCCATTGATCCCAGCGGTAATGGCGACACGGAAGGCCGGTGGTGGCGGTGATGGCTGCGGAGCGACAGGCACGGGCCCAGGATCGATCACCGGGGCGACCTGTGCCGCTGCCGCAGCGGGCAGCGTGGGCCGCTGCGGGGCCGCGGTGGGACGAACCGGGGGAGTCGGAGTGCGCGGCTGAGCGATCACGGTGGAAGTCATGGCCAGCAACCCCGCAATGATCGCGATAGCCCTGTGTTTCCCGCGAAAAATCATGAAACTCATCTCCTGAAAGATGTCTTTGCAACACATGATCGCCCAGACACTAACGTGTGGAGCCTTGTGTCATCGTGGCAAGATAGGAAGTGGCATCAATGACGTCGTAGTCACCACGCTCGAGTCGAAACTCCATTGCCATGAAACGCGGCGACACATCACCAGAGTGGCCGCGATGCCTATGGCTCCGAGCGCGGGCTCAATCGGCAACCGGACACTCGACTCAACTACTCGCCGCGGTACACGGGCCTTCGCCCTTCGCTGAAGGCGGCGAGCGCCTCTCGCCGATCACTCGACACCAGCGTCTTCTCGTAACAACGCGCTTCAAGCAGCAGGCCCTCGGCGAGATCGAGATCGGCCCCGCCATCGACCGCCTCCATCGCAGCCGCAAGCGCAATCGGGGCGCCGTTTGCGAGCGGGGCCACCAGGCGCTTCGCCGCTGCCAGGGCCGTCTCTCCGGGGTTTGCCAGGGCGGTCAACAGACCGAGCGAGAGCGCCTCGTGGGCCGCATACCGTCGCGCCAGCAGGATCATCTCCTTCGCCCGTCCTGGGCCCACCAGGCGAGGCAGGCGTTGCGTTCCGCCCGCACCGGGGATGATCGCCAGTGAGGTCTCGGGCAGGCCGACCACTGCGCTCGCGCTGGCCACGCGCAGGTCGCATGCGAGAGCGAGTTCGAATCCGCCGCCGAGCGCCACTCCCTGAATCGCCGCCACGACGGGCTTCGGACACGCATCCACTGCGCCGAAGCTCTCTCGATAGAGAACGAGCAGTTGCCGCACGTCGTCTTCGGACATGCCCAGTCGCTCTTTGAGGTCGGCTCCGGCGCAAAAGGCCTTCTCCCCAGAGCCAGTCAGCACCACCGCTCGCACCATCGGGTCTGCACCGAGCGCGCGAAAGGCTGTCCCGATCTCCTGGAGGAGAACCCGGGACAGCGCGTTCATGCGCTCGGGACGCTCGAGGGTGACGATGGCGATGTTGACGTCGAGGTCGAGAGAAAGCGCGGTGTACGGGGGGGTGGCGGCCATGAGGCGGCGGGGTACCGTATCAGCCGACTTCAATCAAGCCAGGAATCGCCGCGCTTGCCCCGAAGCTTTTGCGGGATGTACTCCTCTGTAATGTATCGGATGCCCCGGGAGGAGAGAGCCTCAAGCTCGTACTTCTTCTGGGTCTTCTTCATCAGCGCGAGCTCTTCTTGCCAGCGCTTCGCGGCAAACCAGTCGTAGCGCATCAGCTGCTCAATGCGCGCGCTGTCTTCATCCTTCAGCGCCATCGAGACGTTGGGTTGGAGATTGAATCGCTCGGCATCCGAGCTCATCAATCCCAGGAATCTCGCCTGCGGAACGGCCATGCGCATCGACTCGTAAGCAAGATTGATGCTCCCCTGCTTGATGACCGAATAGATGTAGAAGCCCCACGGATCGTTGTCCGTCAGCACATACAGGGGAAGCTTGAGTTCTTCGTGCATGCGCCGCAGTAGCCGCCGGGTGCCGCGTGCCGCCATGCCGCTGCCGTGCAGCAGCATGCAGTTGTTTTTCTGCCAGAAGCGGTCTTCGTTGAGGCGCGCCCACACGGCGCCCTTCTCGATGAAGAGAATGTAGTCCGCCTCGGTCTTCATGAACTCGATGCGATTGTCCTCTACGATGCTAGGGATGCTCCAGCCGCCGGAGCCCATCCGTCGCAGGTCGATGGTGTCGCCGGTATCTCGAATCGTCATCGGACCGACCATTGCACCGCGGTTTTCCGCCCGAAGATGTAGCTCTTCGCGGAGTGCGTCGATGGTCACCTCCAGGTCTTCGATGATCGGGTCGCTCTCGGCCTGCTCTTCGAAGGTGTTCTCCTTCGTGCCTGCGACAGAGTGCTTGGCACCATAATAGATATCGCGAATCGAGGTAGTCGCCCCGGCCTCGATAAGCTTCTTGCAGTGCTCCGCAATCAGAAACGTCTGCATGAACAGCTTCGCCTGCTTTATATGGAAGAAGTTGCGCGACTGCCGCGACTCCCCCAGGCGGATAAGACCCGCCTCCTGATCGAAGCTCACATTGGACAAGGCACGCACCGGGATGCTCAGCGCCGGATTCTTCCCGCGCCGAACGTCCGCCAGCGCATTGAATGCGAGGTCAGTGATCTTCTGCAGCGTGACGCGGTCGCGCTCGCCGATTTCGCGCGGAGCATCCGACGCCGTCTCCGCGGATGCGGACTTCGACGCGGGCGTTGTTCCGGCCGGGGTCTTCTTCCTGGTTGCCATGGCGGTTACAGCTTTCTTCCCGACTTCGGCCGCATCTTCAGCACCAACTGTCGCGTGTTACCGGGAGTGACATCTTCGAAGGGACTCCCCTCCCCGTCATCGGACATGTCCGGGGGCGGCTCCGATGGCCGCGCCACGACGCCCGACGGCACTTCCGCCCCGACCACTTCACCATCGACGGGGGCCTCCCCGGGCACCGCATCAACGCCAGCCTCGGCGCTCGGGGGAGTGCCCTCGGGCACCGTGATCGCGATTCGCACGTGGTTGGGCAGAGCGTGGTGGAAGTCGTTTCTCACGCTCTCTTCGGACACCTTCGTGATGCTGTGGATCGAGGCAGCCAACTCCACAATATACTTCTCGAAAAGGCTCTTTCGCTGCGTCTCCCAGCGTTCGGCCTGCTGCGCCTTCACCCAAGCCCCGAGCTTGCGCCCGCACTCCATCAGCGCGAGCCGAATCTCCCGCACCACCTCGTCGTAGTGCGCGACTGCCTCTTTTGCCTCGCTGGTGAATGGCACCCATACGCTCGCGAGGTGCACGAAGATCGCCAGCGGACCGACCGGCAGCTCGCCCTTCCGCTGCTGCAGTCCGTAAGACTTCCAATCGACCTTGAGCACCGCCTCGTGGATGGCGCAAGCCCGTGGCTGGTACAGCAACGGAACCCGATTGGCGAAGCGCAGAACGTCCGCCGAGTCGTCCCTGGTCAGAGTGCCACCAAAGGCGACACCCGCTTCGACCACGAACGGATTACCCCGGTACACTGCGGGCGGGCGCGTATGCGAAGTGAAGAACTCTCCTTTGAAGCGCCGACGGAGGCCCTCCATCACCAGCGCCTCGCCCACCGGAACGATGCAGTTCGCCGGCGGCGGCAGGATCTTCACCTGCGATCCGTGAAGCGATTCATAGATCTTCTCGACCATCATCGGCGTGAGGAGCTTCGCCTTCAGCGTCGGCTCCATGCCCGCCCGCCGAATCACCAGATCGGCCAATGTTGGAGAGAAGCCAGTGCCTTCTTCGAGCACCTCCTCGCGCACGTTGACGTCCGAGCGAGCGACCTTCGAAGCAAACTTCTTGATCGGTGGCAGCGCCGCATTGGACGCCACCATCGCGGCGTGCATCGCCTCGATTTTCACCGCATCGACCTTCGACGCCACCGCATTGGGATCAACCCCCGCCCGCTTGCACAGCTCGTCGGCCACGGGCTGCGTCACCCGCGAAAACTCCTCCATCAGAGTCTGCCCGACGTGCCGACGACCCGCTTCATTGAGAATCTTGATGAGCATCCCAAGCTCGACCCCGTGCGGGTGCGGCTTGATCTCCTGCGCTTCCGGCGGCAGGTGCTCGCTCACCCGAGGGAAGTGAACGAGTGGGCCCTTCGGCGGCTTGTACGAAAGCTCGAGGTGGGGATTGGCGACCACCGTCTGCTCCAGGTAAGCGTCCACGGACGTTCGGCCGCCGCGGTACAGGCCCATCAGCTCGATCTCCACCGAAGTCCCGTGGTCTTTCTCCCAGGTGACGGTGTCGTTCTTGTCGTTGAGTTGTTTTGGCTCGTTGGTGCGCGAATCGATGCGCACCTCCACGCGCCACGCCGGCCGCCCCTTTCCGATCTTGCTCACCACCACCACCGGCCGCCCGGTGGTGAGATGACCGTACATTCCCGCGGCGCTGATGCCGATGCCCTGCTGCCCGCGCGACTGCCGCAGTCGGTGAAACTTCGAGCCGTACAGCAGCTTCGCGAAGATCTTGGGGATCTGCTCCTTCACGATGCCAGGGCCGTTGTCCTCGACGCGAACGCGGTAGCGCCCGTCGGAGACCTCCTCCACGGTCACGTCGAGCGTCGGGAGAATGCCCGCCTCCTCGCACGCATCGAGGGCGTTATCGACCGCCTCCTTGATCGTCGTGAGGAGGGCCTTCGCAGGGTTGTCGAAGCCCAATAAATGGCGGTTTTTGGTGAAAAACTCGCTCACCGAGATGTCGCGCTGCTTGGCGCCCATCGCCTCTGCGCTCGCGCGACGCCCGGTCGGCTTCTCCGCTTCTGGATCCGGGATCAATGCTTCAGTCGTCATGGGCTCGGCAGCTCCGTCGGGTGTTTTGATGGAGTTCAACGGGTCATCCCGGCGTCTTCAACGCCCATTCGAGTACGGCCTCACTGAACATGCGTCAAGGACAAGAACGGACCCGACGCCGCCTCGGGAGCGGTCGTCTGTCACGCGTTTCGGCAGAAATCCAATGGTCAGCGCGTCGGACATTCACTGTCCACACGGGGGCTCTTTAGCCTGAGCGCGGCGCGACCTGCGAGTCGGTCTCGGCCTCATCGGGGAGAAATTGCTTGCTCAAGCGCAGCCGCTGGCCCTGATAGTGGGAGCTTAGCCCGCGGCCATAAAGGTCGTCCGGCGCTTCGTAGTTGCGCAGCAGAATCACCCGGAAGAGATGGTTGCCCTCATCGACGTGGAAGGGCACGTCGCGACCGCGCACCTCCAGTACAACGGCCGCAGCAGCGACGCCGTGGTCGTCCGCCGAGACGTATCCGAAGCCGGAGTCGAAGAAGCCCGCGTAGTGGGTACGTACCTCCCCCGCGCCGGCATCGAAGGGAACCATTTCCGCGCATACCGACGGCGGTAATCGAACCAATTCGTTGGATCGGAGGATGTAGAACTCATCCGGCTCGAGCAGCAGGGGCTCGCTCGGGCGATGGTAGATCCGCTCCCAGAATTGGCTGATCGGGTGGCGTCCGCGCAGGTCGATGGCGCCGGTGTTGCGCTTGGCGCGGTAGCCGACGGTGCCCTCCGCGGAGAGGTTTACGGACATGAATACGCCGCCCTCGACGCGCATTCCTGCGTACCCGGGCGGGAGATTGTCCGGCGGCACGATGATCGGCTCGCGAGCCATCAGGGCGCGGGTTTCGTCGTCGTCGAGCGTCGGATCACCGACCACGAAACGAAGTTGTGCGAGGCAGTCGCCTTCACGCACGCGAATCGGAAAAGAACGGGGCACAACCTCGAGGAAAAGCTGTCCCGCAAAGGCTTCGGGGATGTCGTCGAAGGAGGTTCCGTTCTCTGTGACGAGCCGACAGAAGATGTCGAGCCTCCCGGTGCTGCTCTTCGGGTTCGCCCGCGCTCGCACCCCCTTCGGTAGTTTCAGCGACTCGAGCAGCGGAAACAGATAGACCGCGTTGCGCTCCAGCACGACCCCGTCGGGCCCGGCGTCCACGGGATAGATGCCGAAGCGTCGCAGTCGCCCTTCGACGCCCTCGCGCCCCGGAAGAAAGCTGCACTGCACCCGGGTTCCGGCGCGACCGATGCGCAGGTCGATGCTGTTGGGCTGAATCTGCCCAGGCTCGACGGGGCGAACAGACGCGAGAGTGCCGTCCTTGAGCGCCTCGCGAATCCACTGGGAAGGAAGAACGCCGCCGCGTTGGATCATTGCGGCAGAAGTCTCCCACGCGGTTGGCGTTCTTCGAGAATTTCAGTCAATTTCGGTCGCGTCAGGGCAGCGCTTACAAACCCCTCCATCCGATCTTTCGCTCGATTCTCGAGGTCTCCCCGCTCTTCGAATTCGTCCGCGCAACCTCCTCAGCGCTCACTGAACATTTGTCCATCCCTGCCTCATCGTGTTAGGCGTTCCGACAGTCATGCGCGCGCGCCGAACCCACACTGCCAATCGCGAGGACTACGACGGCTTCGACCTCCCTCCACCGGACGTCTTCGATGCGCCGCCCGAACCACCCATCGACGAGCCCCCACACGAGTCTGCGATGGCGTCTGGCCCGTCGCTCACCGCCCCGGTGCAGGTCTGCCTGGCCTGCGGCGACGACCCTTCCATCGAGAGCGGCTGTTTCCACTTCGAAGTAGCGACTGTCCACTTGCTCTCGACTTCATTGCTACACGCCCTCGCCGAGTTGAGGGACCATCACGAGAGGGTCCGCGATCGGCTCCGTGTGTTGCGCCGCCTCATGGGCTCCGCCGTCACCGCGGGCGATGCGTGCATCGAGGTGCGCGAGCCTCCGGTGGTCGCACCCCGGGTGGTGCTCATTCCGCCACCCCCGCAAAAGCGCCAGCGACGTACTTCCCGCGAGGCTTCCGAGCAAGGCCTGTTGGGCTTTGTTGAAAGGGCGGTGAGACCGGTCGAAGAATCGAAGGTCCCGCCTATGCTATCGCCGGAGCGCGAGGGGTTTCAGCCCGCGGAGACCTGCGTGAGCGAGGCGGACACGTCGCCGTCGATCACGGCCCCGTGACCGGGCACCGCGAACGCCAGGCGGGGCGTCGCGGCGAGTTGTCGGTAATGCGCGGAGAGCGCATTGCGGTCACTTACTCCGAAGACTGAAGTCAGGCCGGTGATTCGCGGCCCGTCGGTGGATCCGATGGTCTTCATCACCGCGCGTCCGTCCCAGCATAGCCATGTCGGGAAGCGCAGCGGAAACGAACCAGACGTCGTCCGTCAGGCGCTCCCACGGATCGTGCGGGAGAACGATCCATGGGCGCGGGGGCGGCGTCACTCAGCCCTTCTTCTTGCGGGCCCTGGTTGGGGCAGTCGCGGGGATGGCGAGCGCCTCGGTGACCGGCGCGTAGTCGATGGTCTTGAGCAACTCGTCGCGGCTCAGCGCGACGGCCTCGTCGAGGGCTTCGAGGGCCGTGGCGCGGTGGTCGTAGAGCCGTCGGTACGGTCGCGTGCGCTTCGGGTCGCTCATCAACGCATACGTCACCCAGGGAAAGACTGCCGTGACGTCGGCGTGGACGTACATCGAACGCGAAACTCCTTCGGGCGAGACCTTTCCCCAGGTGTGGCCTTCGCCTGCAGGACATGACGAGAGCGCGCCGTTGTCCACGGGGTCTACGCAGAACTGCACATCAATATCGAAGCCGTCAGTATGCACTCCGAGAATCTGCTCGAGCAGTGGCTCGCCCTGGAGTGTGTAGTTCTTCGGAACACCGCCGCCGAGAATGAAGATGGCCATCTTCTTGTCGAGTCCACGCAGACAGTAGTGCTGCATGGCGCCCATCTCATAGACGTCATCGTTGACGTCAATCTCGAGCTTGAAGGTATCCGGAAAGAGGCGTTTCAGCTTCACTACGTTGAGGAATATCGAACCGTCCTGCACTGCGCCGACGAAGATCGGGATCGCACGACGGTAGCAAGTGGCAAGTAGCGAAGGCTGCTTCACGCCGAGCGCTTCTTCCACCTTCGCGATCGCTTCGCCGAGAAGGTAGTGCAGCTCCGGCGTGGTCATTCGCTTCTGAAACTGAGGCAGCTGCAAGATCGCGCTAAACAGCATATCGGTCTCGAGGAGCGTCTCTTCCCAGAAGCCGAGGTCATAGATGCGAATAATGCGCGCGAGCCGCAGCGCGAGGTCGCCCGCATTGGGGTCGATCTCGCGAATGCGGTGGCCAATGATTCGATGGGCGTCGTGGTAGAGGTTGGCGCCGGTGGTCGTGAGGCAGTCGATGAGCCCGCGCTCGATGAGCGGAATGAGGCACGACTGGTGGAGACCCGCCGGAGTCATCGCGCCGGAGAGGGTCATGAAGGTTGCGTAGTCTTCGTCCATCGCGCGGGCCATGAGTTCGTAGCCCGTGCGCTCCTGACGCCCCACAAAAGCTGGAAAACTACCGCGAATCAGCTCTTCCGGCGTCTCTCGCCCGGTAATGCCCCCGACGGACACCTCGCGGGTGTTTTCGAAGTCGCTCCGCAGCGCCTCGCCGTGCGCAGCTAGCGCCTCCTCGCCCTCGATCACTGCCGCCGCTTCGCGCTTCTGCTTCTTCTTCTTGCCCATTGTATCATCGACTCCCGTCCGGCGCGGCTACACCCCGGCGCGCCGACCCGTCAAGAGATCTGCCGGTTTCCGAGGCAGTCAGGGTATGTCAGTGTCGCGCTCCGGCGCAGGTTGCGAGCCACAGCAGAGTGCAGACGGGTGGCCGAAATCCATCAGGGAGACATCACTCTGGGCGCCTTGAATTCGAGAGAATCCTGGTCCGCTGGCTGAAGCCCGCGGCACCGTCGCCAAAGCCCGTATTCGACGGGCTGTACGTCGATCGAGGTCACGACGGTGCCTTCGATGACCACGCGCCGTGCAGCCCGTCGAAGACCGGCTCTCGCGGTGCTCCGGCGGGTTGCTCCCCGGGGAAAATCAAAGTCCCCCGACAGTCGTGCCCGGCTTGATCCATTTCTTTTGTGAACGGACTCGCCGACGACGCCCGACGCCCACGTTCGCAGCGGTGAACACCGCGGGCAAGATCCTCCGCCGGAAACCCATGGTTCAGCGTGAGGACCGCGGCGACGATCTGTTCCAGCGTGACGCCCGCCGCGGCGGGAGCCTCGGGCGTCATGATGGCTGCGAGCATCGCCGCAGCATCCACATCAGGCGCCTTCTATTGGGAGGTCGTGTACTCGGTCCCCTTGACGCTTTGACTGTCGATGATCGTCAGGCTGGGCGCGTCGTCACGATCCGCGGGTCTGCGCGCGCAGTGTGTCATGGACCCGCGCCCAGGTACCGTCCTTGCGCCAGAGACGAAAGCACTTCCAGACGCTGTTCCACACGGGGAAATCGCCAGGCAGATCGCGCCACGTGCACCCCGTCTTGAGCAGGTAAAGAATGGCATCTACGACGTCTCGCCGATGCCAGCGGGACGACGCACCCCATCCCTTCTCGATCAGCGGCGGAAGTAGCATTTCGATCAATCCCCACTCCGCGTCGTTGAGGTCACTGTCGTAGTGCTTTCTTTCCAGGAGTTCCGCCATGCTTTACGATCGCCAGATTCATTGAAGGAGTCAGCCGATTCCACGTATTCTGACACTGGGGCTTTGCGAGCATGTGCTCGCGCTGAGTCTGGGCCAGATGCATCGGCCTGAGGCCGAGGGGGAGCAGAACTTACAGTGATGGAGGTGTTCGGAGAGGTCGATTCAGGACGGGGAGTGATGAGCGCTTAAGCAATCTGTCTGGCGTTACGCTGCGACGGTCGAAGTGCCCACAATTTGTCATGATCCCGTGCGTCACACGCGTACCGAGATGGTGCGTGGCAGCGCTCTTGTTGGGCGCTCTGGCGCCATCGCGGTCTCCTTTAAGTGGAACGGTCGCGTCCCAGGGATGCTCGTAAGCCCACCGCGCTCCGTCCTGATTCGATCTCCAAAGGCACCCTCACCCGCCATAGGCGTTAACCACCTTCGTGGCGAGTGGAACATTGCTCAGATTCGCCACGATGCGGTCACTGGATAGGGATGGAAGTCGATCGTTTGGCACCAGGGTGAGCACCAATACGCGAGCTGCAGCAGCAAACGCGCAAGTTCTAGCACTATCGACGCCGAGCTCGAACGGGCCCACGCAGACTGCGTTTGACGAGGCTCGTGACGGTAAACCTTCATTCTGGGTAGCCCCTGTGCTTCCGTCTGAGGTCGTTGGCCGGACAGACTGCGATGATGAGGTCAACCGTCAGGGCTGACGACCGGGCTACGGCATCGGGTCCAGAGGCACGGCGGCGATCATCGTGACCACCACCCCGATGGTCGATCGCACCGCAATGGAGCGAGTCCGCTGCGGGCGGGCCAGCGTGACCACCACCTGTTGCGATCCGCGACGGATAGGCACCGGATCGGTCGCATCGACGGTGAGCGTGCCGGCATCGTCGGCGTCTACCTGGAGGTAGATTCGCTGCACAGGGGCCCACGATTGACAGCGCAACGGGTAAAGAGCGCGTCGCTGTCGGCGGCGCGAAGCTCCCCGCCAGCCCGCGATGTGCACGCCGGGCTCGTGCGCGCGTGCGAGCAGAGCGTCTACGTCCGGGAGCGGGTCGCCGACGCCCAGGGCGGTGTTGATCCGGCTCGGTGCTTCAGGGTCGCCGAGGGTCAACAGCGCGTAGACCGCGGCCCGCTGGGTCAGCGGATATCGCCAGCGGAGGAGCGTCGCGCGTAGGGCTGGGATGGTTCCTGGGTCGCCAAGAGCACCGAGAGCGGCCGCGGCTCTGGGTGCGAGTCGGGCGCTCTCCAGGAGGTGCTCCCAGGTCGGTCGCGAGGTCGGTGACCGGATCTCCGCCAGCCACGCAATCGCCCCATCCCGTTCGCTGTCCGAGGCCCGCTCGTCGAGGGCCCATGCGTCCAACACAGGCACGGCTTCTGGCAACCGCCAGCGCGCCAGTCCCAACGCCGCCCGCCGCCGTGAAATCTCTTCCGCACCATTCAGCAACACCCGGGTGGCAAGGGCTCTGCCGCGCTCATCGCCCAGGCGCACCAGCGACACCGCCGCCGCCTCGGCCAACGGCTGCGCCCGTTCGAGCAAGGCCGCTAGACCGGCGCGAACCAACTCGTCGTCGTCCGCAAGTTCGCCCAGCACGCGGGAGCACTGAATCGCGGTCTCATCGTCGGATCGCGAAAGTAGAGCAACGACCTCCCGGGCGGCCGTCCGATCGCCCTGAAGTGCCCGCGCGAGGGCAGGCGGAATCACACTCTCCGTCTGTCGCGAACGGGCTGCGGTCGCCTCCGCGTGGGCCGCCTCCCAGCGCATCACGAGCGACCGCAATGCGCGCGTCCGGACAGGGGCCTCGTCGGCCAGGTTGTGGCGCTCCGCGGGGTCTTGCGCGAGATCGTAGCGCTCAAGGGTCCCGTCGGCGGTATCGACGATGAGCTTCTCCGTTCCGTCTACCGCCATCCGCAGATTGCCCGTCTCCGCAAATGCCTGCGCAGTAGGCTGATCGTCGCGCGCGAGAGCGCCGAGATCGACGCCCTCGACCCCAGGTGGAACGGTCGCCCCGACGCCCGCCAGGATCGTCGGGAGGAGGTCCACCAGGCTGACTGGCGACGACACCACGCGCGGCGTCACGCCGCTCGCCACGATCACCAGGGGCACACGCGATTGCTCGTCGTAGAGGGAGGTTCCGTGAAAGGAGCCGCCGTGCTCACCAAACTCCTCGCCGTGGTCAGCGGTGACGATCCACGTCGCGGGCCGACCCCAGCCTTCAAGGAGTGACGCCAGGGCGTCATCGACGGCGCTGCACTCGGCGTCATAGCGGTCGCGCCCAGCGGGCCCGTAGGGGTGCTCGGGATGGGGCGCGTAGGGCTCGTGGGGCTCGAAGAGATGAATCCACGCGAAGGCCCTTCGATCGCGGCGCACGGTGCTCGCCCACTGCATAGCCGCACGCACCCGCGAGGCCGCGTCGTCCCAGTTCTCCGTCGCCTGGTCGAGGTCCCAGTGGCGCGAAGCAAGCTCGCGAAAGCGGTCGCCGTCCACGGAGAAAACCGCCGGTGGATACCAACCCGCGCTGACAAACCCCACCTCCCGGAGCCTCCCAGCGATCGTCGCGCCGCGGTCGAAGCGGGACCCCAGGGCCATCGCCGCCCGGGCGTGAGTTCCGGTCATCAGGGACGCGAGCGAGTAGCTCGTATGTGGCGTTGCAGCATAAGCGCGACGGAAAAGAAGGCCGCGCGCTGCGAGCGCATCGAGGTGAGGCATCCGACCGCGACCGCCGAGCGCGCGGAGCTGGTCGGCCCGCAGCGCATCGACCGTGACGAGCACCACGTCACCCGCTTCCATCGGCAGCGAGGGCCCGAGGGCCCGACGTGCACTTCTCACTGATTCTACCGCTATTTCATGCGGCAAGAGTGCACCGATGGCGCGAGCGGTGTACTGGCCCAGCGGCGACACCCGGCGCACGACCGAGCGCGCCCGATGGCCGCCAGCGAGGCCCGGCACGGAGCAAAGCACCACGCCGAACGCCAGCAAGCGTAGCCAGCGACCACGCCCTGCGAAGCCCTCCCCGACGTCCTGTGATGCTGCACTGCACCAAAATATCGCGGCGAGCGTCGCGAGTAGCCCGTGGAGCAGGTCGTACTGTCGGACGAGCACCGTCGCGTGGATCCAGAAGACCACCACCGCCGCCATCGCGAGGAGCGCGGGCGGGACGCGCAACCTCCAGCCGCGACGGGTGACTACGGCTGCGACAACGGCAGCGCTGACCGCCGCCAGGACGATGAGCGGGCGCTGCAGACCGAGGCGACGGACGCCTGTGCCGGAGAAGAGGGCGAGGCCGGCGAGTGCTCCAAAGGCAGTAAAAACAAGGGTCGCCAGCGCGCCACGCCATTCTGCGGGCGCGAGGTTCCAGAGCGCGACGAGCAGCGCGCGGGCGAGGCCGATCACGAGGACAAAGGCGATCGAGGCTCCGAGCAACGGCGCGGGCGCGACGGACCACGCGGCCTCGGCATCTCGCCCGAAGGCCATCACCGCATCGAGGATCGCCGCTGCCAGCGCGACGGACACGGTCGCATCGAGGAGCCCACGCCGGGTGTTCGCCACGGCTCAGCCTGCTTCCTCGGCCACCACCGCGCGCACCGCTTCGTTCCGCGCCGCGGCGAGCAGGGCCACGTCGCGTACCGGGTCGGCGAAGCGCAGCGTCAGGTCGGCCCCGTACTGCCGTTCGCCGAACCACTCCCCTGCCCCGCGCCGCGCGAGATCGCGCTCGGCCAGAACAAATTCGTCGGCGCACGCGGCGATCTCTTCCAACCGAGTGTTGGTCCCCTGCGACTCGCCTTCGGGAACAAGCAGGCACGCTGCCTTCTGACTCCCGCAACCGACCCGGCCACGCGGCTGGCGGAGTTGCACGACCCCAAAGAACTCGGCTCCGAGAACGACCATCAGGGTGGCCTCAGGGACATAGAAACCGACTCCCAGCACGGTGGTTCCGATGAGCAGAGGGTGCGTTCCGTGTCGAAACGCGCCGAGCGCCTCTTTCTGGGCATCCGGTGACATGCGTCCGTGGAGCGCCAAGATCCGATCGCGGCCGATCGCGTCTCCCAACCACGACCCTGCGTCGGCCACACCGGTCTTCGGCCCGTCCTACTCCGCACGCGCTCCGGCGATGCGTGGAACCAACGCGAAAACCAGCCAGCCCGCCTCCAGCGCCCGCTGAATGGTGCGCTGCACAAAATTCCAATCGCCCGCCACCGCTCGCAAGGCCGCCCTCCGCGAGTGGCACCGTCGCGTCGGCGGTGCGCGGCTTCATCGTCTACGCGTGGCGCCGCCGGGGGAATTGCTGCGCTGCAACATCCGCACTACCCGTTGAAGTGGACCTCGAGCACCTCGTACTTACGGAGGCCGCCGGGCGTCGTCACGCTGACCTCGTCGCCGACCTCGCGGCCGATGAGTTGCCGTGCGATGGGCGACGCAATGGAGATACTACCGCGCGCGATCTCTGCCTCGGACGGGCCGACGATGCGATAGACGACCTCCTCGCCGGTGTCCGAGTTGCTGATGCGGACGGTAGCTCCGAAGGTCACCTTGCTTCCCGAAAGGCGGGTCGTGTCGATGATGTCGACGCGGCCGAGAATGGACTCGAGCTCCGCGATGCGGCCTTCGATGAAACCCTGCTTCTCCTTGGCCGCGTGATACTCGGCGTTTTCCCGGAGGTCGCCGTGCTCGCGGGCCGTCGCGATCTCCTGGATCACCTTCGGGCGCGCCACCGTCTTGAGCTGCTTCAGCTCTTCGGTGTGACGCTGGTGACCCTCAGGCGTGATCGGAACGTTTCCCTGGCTCATTCCTCACTCTGGTACCAGAACAGGCCCGCGCCGCAAGCAATGCTTTGGTCCCTCGGCGCCTACGGCACTGTGCATGCAAATCGCGCGACCTCGGCGCCGTCGCCGTCGATGCGCGCGACCCAGGCCTGCGCCCGCTCGTCCACCCACGAGGGAAGCGTTGCGCCCATCGCGGGCTCGACCCAGGACGGAAGCGCGGCCGTCAATGGTCGGCCGCTCGCGTCGATCGACCGGTGGCGGACCTCGATGCGCTCGCCGCGGCGTTCGCGCCACCACACCTCGGCCGCTGCGCCCGCGGTGAGCGATCGCGTGACCCGCGGTGCCCCGGTGGGGTTGGCGCCGTCGTCGGACACCACGCCTGGATCTCCTGCGCGCGCTAGCCCGAGCGGTCCCACGTCTACCCGCACCACGCGGACTTCGCCCCCGTCGCCGCGCCCCTCACTGTCGCTCGGACCGCCGCCACGCAATCCCAACCACACCGCGTCCGGCCCCGCGAGAGCGCTCAATCCGAAATGGTGGTCGACGGTGCGGGTCACCCGGAGCGGAGCCCCGACGGGAGCGCCGGATGGCCCGATCGCAACACCCCATATGTCCGTCGCCGTATCGTTGGACTCCGTCGCATCGACATCGCGCGCGGTCAGCCAGAACACCACAGCGCGACCACCCGGGAGCGCGACCGCCATCGGGTCGGCGGCGTCCTGGGGCGCTGGAGAGAGCGTGCGTTGTGCACCGCACAAGATTCCCTGCGCACCGACCGTCACGACCTGCCCCCGGATGTTGCCCGCCGCCGGGGCTGGGCCGTCTTCGTCCCACACGATGAGCCAGCCCCGCGCAAGCCCGGCGAGGGAGAGCGAGAGCCCCTCGTCGCGCCCCTCCGCCCCGCTGCACCGACCGGTGGCGCTGTCGGTGGTCCACAACACGTGTTCGCGGGCGCCCATGCGGGAGCCCACCCAGGCCGCCGCGAGCGCACCACGCCCATCCGTTGCCAACACGGGATCGGACCGGTCGCCCGAGCCCGCCTCGATCGCTCCGGCCGTCGTCTGGCCAGTGCTCCAGCGGCCCAGGGTGCCCGCCCCGGCGACGCTCCAGAAGACCCGCACGCCGCCATCCCCAGGGGTCGCAACAAGCGCCTCCAGACCCCCATCGGCCGCGTGGTCGAGCGACGGAACAGCCTGGCCACCCACCCGTCTACACGCCGTTCGGACGGGGGGTGCATCGCTCACCCCGGTGGGCAGCAGCGCGTCCCCGAGGTCGCCCGCGTCGGCGGCGCCATGCGTTGTGCGCCGACAACCGCCGCCAATAGCGAGGAGCGCGAGAATCAGGGAGCGGGCCCACATCGGCGGCATCTTGCGCGCGGTCGTCGCCTACGGCGAAACGAAGATCGCCAGATTGTGGATTGCCCGATCGCAATCAGGATGCTCGCGGCGCGCGGAAAGCGGGCGTCCCACGCTGTGACAGAGAGGGGTATTGTCTCACGGATGCGCCTGCTCCCGATGGCTCCGGTAGTTTTTACCCTGGGTTGTATAATCCAGGATTCCAGCTCTACGAGTGGGGCTGACGCGCGGGTTGAAGACTCGCCGCGGGCGGACGACCTTGGCGTTGTAAAGTCTGACTTCGACGCGAGCCTCGACGTCGGCATCGACGCTGGAGTCGTCGCCCCCGGGGATGTACCGCCGCCGCGCGACCTCCCGATGGTGTCGCCGACGGTCGCGCGCTGGGTGCTTCCGCGGGCCGCCGACGGCGACCTCCATGAGCCATTTGCGCTCCCGTGGCCCAACGATCTGGCGCGGGACGCCAGCGGAAAGCTCGACCTGGCCTTTTTCCCCTCCGAGGGTGCGCACCCGCTGGTGGCGGGTTACCTCCGTACTTTCAACCACCGCCTCCTGGGCTTCTCGCCGACCGCGGCGGTGTACTTCACCTTCGGCATGGATCTCGATTCCGCGTCGCTCCCTGCGGATGCCGCGAGCACCCGTCGCGCGGAGTCGGTGCTTCAACTGATCGACGTCGATCCACGCAGCCCCGACCGCGGGGCGCGCATCCCGCTGCAATGGTATTTCCGACCGACGGCGACCCGCTATTGGCCGGCGCACTCTCTCGCGGTCGCGCCGGTGTTTGGGTTTCCGATGCGACCCGGCACGCGCTACGCGCTGGTCGTGACCAACACGCTCCGCGGGGTGGGTGGGGTGGTGCTCGAGCGCGACGTAGACCTTCAGCGAATGCTCGCCGACGACGCCACCACCGACGCAGCCATCCGTGCTGCGCGCGAAGTCTATGCGACGGCGCTCGGCGAGATTGAGCGCGTGGGGGTGTCTCGCGATCGGGTTCTCTCTCTCACGACGTTCACCACTGACGACCCGACGGCGGAGTTCTTTCGCGCCGCCGATTGGATCAACCGCGAAGGTGCCCAACCGACCCTGACCGACCTGGGTGATCCAGTGTCTGGTCCGCTCTTCACCACGCTGCGCGGACACTACGGTCCAAATCTGGTTTTCCAGCAGGGAGCCTCGCCGTACGGCGTGCAGGGCTCTGGGGATTTCGAACCTGGGCCGGACGGCACGCCGCGGCTACAGCGCACGGAGCCGGTGCACTTTGCCCTGACGCTTCCGCTCACGCCGATGCCCACGGGTGGCTACCCCATCGCCATCTACGCCCACGGCACCGGCGGCGACTATCAGAGCTTCATCCGCGATCGCACGGCCGCCGCTTTGTCCGCCGAGGGCGTCGCAGTGCTCGGCTTCGACCAGATCTTCCACGGCGAGCGCGCCGCGCCCGGGACTTCCGCAGAGAGCGCGTTCTTCAACTTCACCAACCCCAGCGCAGGTCGAACAAACAACCGCCAGGCCGGGCTCGACCTCGTGCAGGCTGGCCGCTTTGTCCGCGGCTTCTCTTTCCCTATCGCCGGCTCCGATGGCGCCGTCTCACGGACGATTCATTTCAACCCTGACCGGGTGATGTTCTTCGGCCACTCGCAGGGCGGACTCAACGGTCCACTCTGGCTGGCCGCCGACGACGGGGCGAGTGCCGCCGTCCTCTCCGGGGCGGGCGGCTCCATCGCCATCGCGCTCCTGGAGAAGACCCAACCGGTCAACATTCCCGCGCTCGTCACCTCAGCGCTCGCGCTCTCGATGGGTGAGTTCGTGACGCTGCACCCGATCGTTTCGCTCCTGCAAATGCTGGTCGATCCGTCTGATCCGGTGAACTACGGGCGCTTCATCATCCGCGAGCCGCGGCCTTCCATGCACGCTGCGCACGTCTATCAGACGCAGGGATTCATCGATCGCTATGCGCCGCCCGCGGGCATCGCCGCGCTCGCGTTGAGCATCGGCGTGCCGTTGACGCTGCCGTTGGTTCACCCGGAGCCCTCGGCCTCGCTGGTGGGCGACGGACTCCTCTCGGTGCTGCCGCTCCACGGCAACCTTGGGAGCCCGATGAGCCCGATCACCGCGTCGTGGATGCAGTTCGAGTCCGAGGTGGGCAGAGACGGGCACTTCGTGATGTTTGACATCCCTGGCGCGCGCCTCCGGGCGGCAGCCTTCCTCGGCAGCGCTGGACGCGACCCGGCGGGCGTTCCGACGGTGCCGGACGTCCTGCCGATGGAGTGAGTGCCAGAAGTTGTAGGGGGGAACCGACGCGATCGAGAGAGCCGATCAGGCCTTGCTGGCGGCGAACTTCGTGATCGGGCCGAGGTTCATATACTCGCCCTTGTGGGCCTTGATGGCGTTGAGGACCATCACAACGAAGAAGCCCAACTGGAAGAGCGTCGAGATGATGCCGGTACCGAGGATCGCGCCGAGGATGCCGCCGACGATGGCCAGGACCAGGTATCCAGCGATCAGCCCAATGGCCTGCCAGGCGTGGAAGCGAACCCAGCGACGCTGCGGTTCCTGAGGCTCGGTAACCGCAATAATGATCGCGATGATACCAACGACGTACCCGACGAGCGCTGCGATGTTGTAATCGAGGCCAAGCGTTTGGGTCTTCATGCCGGGGGTGTACGGGGGCACGGAGGCGTCACCGCCGGCGCCCATCGGCTGCATATGCCCGCCGGGCGGAGGACCGAATCCACCGGGCTGCTGACCGTATTGCTGCTGCTGCGCGCCGAACCCACCGGGCTGCTGTCCGTACTGCTGCTGCGGGGGTGCGCCGAACCCACCGGGCTGCTGTCCGTACTGCTGCGGGGGTGCGCCGAATCCACCGGGCTGCTGTCCGTACTGCTGCTGCTGCGGCGGCTGAACCGGCGCGAATCCACCGGGCTGCTGTCCGTACTGCTGCTGCGGGGGTGCGCCGAACCCGCCGGGCTGCTGTCCGTACTGCTGCTGCGGTGGCTGAACCGGCGCGAATCCACCGGGTTGCTGGCCGTACTGCTGCTGTTGCGGCGCGCCGAATCCGCCAGGCTGCACTGGCTGGAACTCCGGCATCGCCTGTGTCGCCCCGTAGGCGGGGTTTTGCGGCTGCTGCTGTTGTTGGGGAAAGCCTGGCTGCGCCCCGAAGCCGCCCTGCTGCTGCTGCTGGGGATGCCCCTGCTGGGGGTATCCTGGTTGCCCGCCCGGCGGATACCCGCCCGGCGGAAATCCGCCACCCGGAGGCTGTTGCATGTGAGGTCTTCCTTCCTTCTAGCGTCAGGCCCGAACTTTCCGACCCAGCTGGTGCTCACCTTCGCAAACGCCCGCGTTGGGTGTCAACGTCCGAGCCCAGGCCAAATAGCTACCCACATCGTGCGGTTGCGTGCGTCCTCCGATCGGCGCTATGCCCCGTGGTAAACCCATGGTGGAGCCAACCCAGTACATCGCGATCGTCGTCAACGGAGAACCCCATGAGGTTCCCGCTGGGCTGAGCGTGCGGGCGCTGCTCGATCACCTCGGGTTGGTCGGCCTCGCCGCCGTGGAACGCAACCGCGAACTTGTGCGGCGGGCCGATCACGCGTCGGTCATCGTCGAGCGCGGCGATGTGTTTGAGATCGTCCACCTGGTGGGCGGCGGATGAAGGGGATTGACTCCATGAATGACGACTCGCTGACCATCGGCGGACGGGCCTTCGGCTCGCGCCTCTTTGTCGGAACAGGAAAGTACAAGGACGTCGAAGAGACCCGACTCGCCTTGCGCGCGTCCGGGGCGACCGTCGTGACCGTGGCCGTGCGCCGGGTTGACCTTACCCAGACCGGTAAAGGTTCGATGTTCGGGATGCTCCGCGAGGAAGGCTTCACGCTCCTCCCCAACACAGCTGGTTGCTACACCGCCGAGGACGCGATTCGCTGCGCACGGCTGGGGCGCGAGGCCGCCGAGACCGACCTCGTGAAGCTCGAGGTCATCGGCGACCCTAAGACGCTCTTCCCGGACACCGAGGCACTGGTCGCGGCGGCGAGGGTGCTCGTGAAAGAGGGCTTTTTCGTGCTGCCGTACACCAACGACGACCCCATCGTGGCGCGCAAGCTCGTGGAGGTCGGTTGCCTCGCAGTGATGCCGCTCGGAGCGCCGATTGGTTCCGGGTTGGGGATTCGCAACCCGCACAACCTGCGGATCTTGATGGAGACCGTAAACGTCCCGGTGATCGTCGATGCAGGAGTGGGGACGGCTAGCGACGCGGCGGTAGCGATGGAGCTCGGGGCGGACGGCGTTCTCATGAACACTGCGATTGCCCTCGCGAAGAACCCCGTGCAGATGGCCACAGCCATGCGATTGGGCGTCGAGGCCGGACGGCTGGCATTTCTCGCCGGCCGAATGGCACCGCGGCTCTACGCCAACGCCAGCTCGCCCCTCACCGGAACCATCGCGTCGGCGGCGGCTCCGCTCTCTATCGAGTGATGATCGCGCTGCGACCGATGGCGCTGCTGGCGTTGCTCGGAGCGCCACTGCAATGCCCCTCCCGGGCCTCCCCTGCGATGACTCGCGAAGACCGCCCTGACGACGCCCTCTGGTCGCTCAGTGAACGCTTCGGACACGATGGCAATGAGGCCGCCCGCCGGGCGACGCTGCGGTATCTCATCGAGCGCTACCCAACCTCGCGATTCAGCGAGCGTGCGGCGCTCGCCCTCGATGGGGCCGTGCCCGTCGATGCCGTTCAGTGAAGCGCCTGCCGGCGCTCTGGCTCTGCGCCGATCTCGACGAGCTCGCGCCGTTAGACCTCGTCGCGCGCGTCGCTTCGGTGATCGCGACGGGCACGGCGTTGGTCTGGCTTCGCTCGCCGCCGGAGACGCCCGTGCGCATCGTGTCCGAAGTGGCGGCGGCTCTGCTTTCACTGCAGTCCCCGCCCACTGCGCTGCTCGTCGGCGACCGCGTCGATGTCGCGCTCGCGGTGGGCGCACACGGAGTTCATCTCACCGAGCACAGCCTCCTCCCGGCGGACGTTCGTCGGTTGGCCCACGCCCTCGGACGCCCCGACGTGCTGATCTCGCAAGCAGTACATGACGCAGCGGGAATCGCTCGAGCGCGCGGCTTCGTCGATGCGATGGTGCTGTCTCCATTCGGCGCCGTCGTGGGCAAGGGCGCTGCGCTCGGCCCAGAGGCGTGGGGGGCGCTGCGTCGGCAGGCTCCAGAGGTCTTCGCAGTTGCGCTCGGCGGCATCGTCGATGCGGGTGTCGTCGCGGCGGCGACGAGCGCAGGCGCAGACGGAGTGGCGGTGCGTCGGGCCCTTTCGGGAGCGGTGGATCCGGCCGTATCGTGCGCCTTGCTACGCCCCGCGATGCCTTGACCGGCTGGCGGGTTTGGTGCGATCGAACCCCCGCCATGAACGCACCGCGCGCCGCCCTCGCACTCTCGTTGCTGCTCTGCCCCGCGCTCGCGATCTCTCAAAGCGAGCCGCGGTACCTCCCGCAGGTTCGCACCGAACTGCAGGCGATGGGCTACACGGCGCAGTGTGCCCCGGTGAGCGCCGCGGTTGGCACCTGTCGGGTCGAGCACGTCGGCGCGCAGCCCGGCGCGGGCAGCGCAGCCGGGCGTCGCTTCGAGCTCGTGGTCGAGTATAGCGACGTGACCGACACGGTCTACTTTTACCTGAGCCGGTATGCGACGCTCCGGGTCGATCAGCCGAACGCCACTAGCGCGTTTCGTCGCGTGGCCGAGATGAACTGGGAGATGCTCGTCGGGAAGTTTGAGTGGAACTCTTCGAGCGGCGACCTGCGCCTCGGGGCAGTGTTGCAGACGGATTCCAACTTCGATCGGCGCGCTTTTCGCGGGGTGGTGCGCGCGCTGCTTCGGCTCGGCGATCGCTACGCCGACGAGGTTGGACGCCTGACCGGCGGCACCGTCGGAGAGGCTCCCGCGGTGCCGACCGGCAGCACCATGGTGCCCGTCGCCGCGCCGCGCTGAAGGCTCACTGTCGAAGCGGCGCCCGAAAAACCATCAGCCCGTCGCCGGGGCTCAGAGTCGATGCCGGCGCGATGGCCGCACCCCACTGCAAAGCCCCCTGGTTCTCGCTGAAAGTGAAAGTGAACGCCTTGCCGCGTGACAGCCGCGCACTGAGGTTGTGCGGAATGCGCGGGAGCAGCGAGTCGGGCACGAGCATCGCCGCGGGCACGTCGTTATCGACCCCGGAGGGCACCACCCTGCCGTGGTGCCAGAAGCCCACGGACAGTTGGACGTGGTCGCGCAACGTGCTCACGTTGAGGGCCTCGCGAATGGCCTTCGCCACGCGCCCGTAGGTCATCGCCCCGACGAGCGCGCCCACCACCGGCCCGTCCGGCGTCGCGCGTAGCGGAACCACCGAGACCATGTACCCCCGCGCAGCAGCGCCCGGAGTCGTGACGAAATCCCCACTGCATGAGCCTGCGGTGCCCGCGAGCGCGGTGCCCACGCACGCGAAGCTCGCGCGCAAATCGAGGCCGGGGATGTAGTCCCGCGCGGGTTCCTGGTCGCCCGCGATCCCCTTGCCGTCGGTGTCCACCGCTGCGACAAACCAGGTTGGATAGAGCGAGAGCTGTCGGCCCGTCGCGCTGCGGTCGTCATGGAGGTCGCGCAGGCGGTTGCGCACCCGCGCCACATCCAGCGGGACCGCGATACTCCCGGCCACCGTCGGCGCGGCTCCCATGAGCACGGCCTGCAGCCCGTTGGTGAGGCGTCCAACCGCCGCGAGGCCCTCCCGGACGTGGGCCTCTGCGTGCGTGGCTGCCTCCCGTCCGACGGCGTCCCCAGGCCCCTTCGAGCATCCCAGACCCCACAGCACCAGCGTCCAGGACCATCGTGTGTTCATCGGTGTCATCGCCCTTCGGGACACCGCCATAGGGCGATGGTTCTCACGCCAACGGAGTATCACACTGACTATTCGTATCGGAGCGCATCCACCGGATCGAGCCGCGCCGCCCGTCGTGCAGGCACCACGCCCGAGACCACGCCGGTGACAAACGAACTCCCAAAGGCGACCGCGGCGATCCAGGGAGAGAGCACCACCGGAACGTCCGGCGCGAAGCGATGCACGAGAAAGATGATCGTCGCGCCGAGGCTGAGGCCCACCGCCCCGCCGATGGTCGAGATCACCACGCTCTCCAGGAGAAATTGCCACAGGATGTCGCGCTGCGTGGCCCCGACCGCGCGCCGGACGCCGATCTCCCGGGTGCGCTCGCGAACGCTCACCAGCATGATGTTCATGATCCCGATGCCGCCGACGACGAGGGAGATCGAAGCGATCGCGAGGAGCACCATCGTCATCGCGCCGGTGATGGCGCCGAAGGTCTTGAGCAGGTCTTCCTGGCTCTGCACCGTGAACGAGCGCTCGCCGTTGCGCCGTCGCGCCAGCACTTCCTCGATCTCCAAGATCGCCGCTGAGGTCTCCTCCTTTGAGCGCGCTGCGGTGACAAGTTGCGAGATGTGATCGAGGCCAAATAGATCCATCGCGGCGGTGGCCGGAATGAACACCAGATCGTCGAGGTCGAAGCCCAGCGAGCGGCCCTTGGGCTCCATCACCCCGATCACCCGGAAGCGTCCGCCCGCGATGCGAATCGACTGGCCCAACGGGCTCTCGTCGCCGAAGAGCTCCTGCACGACGCGACGACCGAGCACGACTACGCGCCGCCGCGAGGTGATGTCCTCCTCGCGCACGAACTCCCCGGTATCGACGTGCATATTACGCAGGTCGCTAAACGCCGGTCCCACGCCGAGCACCATGGTGTCGCGCTGGCGGTTTCGGAAGCGCACCGCGCCGCCTCCCTGCACCATCGGCGACACCCCACGAATGGTCGTCGCCTGACGCGCCAGCGCGTGCGCATCGTCCATCGTGAGAGGGCGCGCAAGGCCCTGCGCCGGTGGCCCGAAGCCGCGCGTCTCCGTACGCCCCGGCATCACGCTCAACAGGTTGCTCCCGATGCCCGAGAGGGTGTTGTTGAGGTACGCCCGCGCACCGTCTCCAACGCTCACCAAAAGCGTCACCGCGAGTACGCCGATCACCACGCCCAGCATGGTCAGCGCCGCGCGCAGCTTGTTGGCGCTGAGCGCGAGGAGCGCGCTGATGAAGTGCTCCAACATTCAGTGGCCCTCCAGGGGCGGCCCGTCGTGCACCAGGCTCCCATCGACCAGCTTGAGGTTGCGCCGCGCGCGGCGGGCCATCGCCGGGTCGTGCGTGACGATCACCACGGTCACCTTGAGGTCGCTGTTGAGCTCCTCGAAGAGCCGCACGATCTCCTGCCCGACCTTCTGGTCAAGGTTACCCGTAGGCTCGTCGCAGAGCAGTAGCGCAGGCTTCGTCACGATTGCCCGGGCGATGGCCACGCGCTGTCTCTCGCCGCCGGAGAGACGATCCGGAGGGTGGTCCCAGCGGTGCCCGAGTCCCACGCGATCAAGCGCCTCTCGCGCCCTTTCGCGCCGCTCCCGCATGCCCACTCCCGCGTACCGCAGCGGCAGGGCGACGTTGTCCACCGCCGTCGTCCGCGCCAGTAGATTGAACGACTGAAACACGAACCCGATGAAGCGGTTGCGCAGCGCCGCGAGTTCGTCGTCGTCGAGTTGACCGACGTCGTAGCCCGCGAGCCGATACGTCCCCCGGGAGGGCGTATCGAGGCAGCCGAGTTGGTACATCATCGTGCTTTTACCGCTGCCCGACGGGCCGATGAGGGCCACGTATTCGCCGCGCTCGATGGTGAAGCTCACCCCGCGCAAGGCTCGCACCTCCTCCTCGCCGAGAGTAAACGAGCGCTCGAGCGCGCTCACCTCCATCAGAGGCCCGGCGTCGCTCATCTCCGCGCGGACTCCGCCCGGTCGAGAGAGAGCACCCGCACCGCCGATCCGTCGTGAAGGCCCTCGGTGTTGGTATTCAGGATGACCACGTCGCCAGGACGCAGCCCGTCGAGCACCTCGACGGACTCCCACGTCGAGATGCCCACCCGCACGACCCGCCGGTGCGCGATGCCCGCGGCGATCGTGTACACGGCGCGGTCCGTGCCACGGCCCACCACCGCGATCGGCGGCACGAAGATCACGTCACTGCGCGTCGCAGCGATCACGTCGGCGTCCGCGCTCATTCCCACCCGCAGTCGCGGGTCCGCGGGAAGCGTCACTCGAATCGCGATGGAGCGATTCCCGCGCACGTCCGCCGTCACGCTCGGCGCGATCTCGTGCACCCGCCCGACGATGCGATCGTTCGGAAAAGCGTCGAGGGAAACCTCTGCGGTGAGCCCTTCGCTCACGCGCCCGAGGTCGGCCTCGTCAACGTCCGTGTCCAAATGCAGTCCAGAAACGTCCGCGAGGGCGAGCAGCGGCGACCCCGGCGCGGTCACTTCCCCTTCTTCCACGCTCGTCGTGAGCACCATTCCCGCGAAGGGCGCTCGCACCACCGCGCGCCCCATTGCTCCGCGCGCCACGGCCACATTCGCGACGCCCTGCGCGCGCGCCGCGTCCGCCGCGATCACCGCACGCTGCGCCACCTCCGCCTGCCCCGCCAGCGTCTCGGCCTCTGCGACCGGCGCGGCCCCTCGCTCGCTCAACTGCCCGATTCGCGTGGCGTTTCGCTGGGCTAGCCGCGCGGTCGCTTCCGCCTGCGAGCGCTGCGCGGACGCCACCGCCACCCCGGTCTCCGTCGCCCGCAGCCGATCGCGCAGATCGGCCGTGTCGTACGTGACCAACACCTCGCCGGCGGCCACCCGCTCCCCGCGCCGATGGTGCAACCGCACCACTCGCCCGGCAAACTCCGCGCGAATGTTCGCCTCCTGCCTCGCCGCGATGCGCCCGGTCGATACGGACGACACCAGATCGCGCACGCTCCCGCGCCGCACCTGCCACGTACGCACCCCGATCACGTCGGAGGGTCGCCGCCGCTTCCACACGACCCCGCCGCCGACCGCCGCCACGAGCAGCAGTAGCCACACCCACCAGCCACCACGCTTGCGTTTCAGGCTCTCCGCCACGGCCTTAACTCCACTTCCGCAAGATCGCGTCGAGCCCATCCGGCGACTCGCACACAGCCCCTCGCGCGTCTTCTTCCAGCACGGTGCCGCTCGGCATCAGGTCGCGCCCGCGGAAGAGCACCGCGCGCATCCCTACCGCGCGCGCCCCGAGGTAGTCCGCCGCCCAGGAGTCGCCTACGTGCACCATGTCGTGCGGGTGTACGCCGAGCCTCGCGGCCGTCCAATCGAAGATCGCGCGGTCGGGCTTCTCCATCCCCAACGCGCCGCTGTCGGCCACCGCGTCGAAGTCCTCCGTCCATCCCATCTCCGCGATGAGTTGCGCGAGCCCGCCTTCGGAGTTGGAGATCACCCCCACCGGAACTCCCCGCGCCCGCAGCGCACGCACGCACTCGATCATCCCCGCGATCGGCCGCCGCCAGAGGTTGCGCCGCGGCTGCTCGCCGAAGAGCCACTCCGCCAACGGCAGCACGGCCGCTTCATCGACCTTCGCACTCCGCAGTAGAGTCGCCATGAGAAGCACCCACGGGTGACCACCGAGGCCTTCGCGAATCGCCTCATTGTACCGTCGCCACATCACCGGCCGCGCGTCTTCAAGCAGCGCGATCGATACCGTCACGCCCCGCTCGTAGAGCCGCGCAGCAAGCATCCCGGTGTCCAGTTCTGCGAGCGTCTGTCCGAAGTCAAAAGTTACCGCGTGAATCACTCAGGCTCCCCCGCGCTCGATGAGCGCCTCGCTGGCATTGTCCTGCACTACCCACACCACCCCGCGCGGGCCGTCGGCGTCCCAGCAGCGTGGGCAGGTCCCGTCGCGCGCAGCAGCATCCCGGCGAAGGGTTGTGCCCCCGGTCGATACGCCGATCACCCGCGCGGCCTGTGCCCCGACGACCACCTCGCTCCGCAGCGCCGTGACCCCATCGTTGACGGTCCATCGAAGGGACCATCCGTCGGCCGTGTTCGTCACTCGCATCGCATCGCCATCGGACCACGTCCGGTTCGTGCCACTCGCTCCGGGAAACGCAATGATTCGAAGAACATTCGCCCGATCTCCCAGGTCAACTACCCGATCTCCCTCAGTCGGCACGAGTGACTGCACCTCCTGAGGATTCATCCGAATAACTACCCCCTCCCGCGCCAGTAAGACGGGCTGCCCGAGGGGCGCAGGAATCGTCACGTCCGCGGGTCCTGAGTAGCTCGTCCCGCTCCACCAATGAACCCAATTCCCCTGTGGAACATGGACCATCCGGGACGTCGCCCCAGCGGTGACCACAGGCGCCACGAAGAGGTCATCGCCGAGCAGATACGCCTCGGTGTCGCGCCCCGCGGCGGCATCCCCTGGAAACGCCACTCCGGCGGAAACCAGCGGCGGAACGCCCTCGCGCGCAGCTTTTCGGGCATGTTCAATGAAGTACGGAGTGAGGTCGTCGTGCAGGCGCGCGAGTCCACGATAGATTTGTGTTGCCTCGGGGTCATACATCCACGGGTTGTGCGAAGTCCCACCGCCCCCCAGTTGCATAAACGGACTGAGCGCAGTGTGCTCTGCCCATCGTAAAAGCACCTCCCGATCGGGCATTCCCCCGCGGTATCCGCCGGTGTCCGACGCGAACGACGGAAAACCGCTCTCCGCCAGCGAGACCATTCCATGAATCGCCGCGCGCAGTCCGCCCACACGACCGCCTTCGTGGTTGGAAAAATCGCTGTCGAGATCGCCTGGCCATATGAGGTCGGAGATGCGCTGACCTCCCCAGGAAGACGCGCGCCCGATGAGGAATCCATCGCCGCCGGCCCAACGATCGAGCGCAGCGCGGTAGGCAGCGTGATAACCCTGTGGGTAATACCAGTGCCCGCGGCGCTCGCTGTCTCCATTGAAGAACTGAAACCCGGGACGAGTGCCCGCGAGGTCGCAGACGATGTCTTCGGCGTAATCGAGCTTGAATCCCCGGGCTCCGGCTTCGATGATCGGACGCAACTGGTCGGTCCAGAAGGCCGTCGCCGCGGGGTTGGTCCAATCGAGGGGAGAGCCGTTGGTGTCGGGGCCGCCGTACCGGGTAATGGTCACATACGGCCGACCGCTGGAGGTGCGAACGAGGAGATTCTGCTCGCGTGCCTGAACCCACAGCCGTTCGGCCGGATTCTGCGGCGTCGCGCCGTCTGCGACCGCATCGAGAAACGGCACGCTCCAGAAGATCACCCGGTATCCGAGGCCCCGAAGAGTCGCCATCATCGCCTCCGGATCACGAAAGCGAGTGCGGTCGATGGTGTGGTCCGAGTAGGAGGTCTGCCAGGGGTTGTCGATCCACATCGTGGAGGTGGGAATGCCCTCTGCGCGCAGCCGTCTCGCGTCCTCGAGCACCTGCGCGTCGCTGACCCAGACGTTGCGCCATTGCTGGTGTCCAAATGACCACGTCGGCGGCAGTCGCGGCAGCCCCGTCAGCCGCGTATACGCAGCAATCACCCCGCGCGGCGTCGCTTGCGCGAAGAGGTGCAGCGTGGCGTGGCTCCCCTCGAAGCGCGCGCTCAGGCGAGCCGGCTCCGTCGCGCCCACATCGAAGGCCCCCGCCTCCGTGGTCTCGACAAACATCCCATAGCCCCGCGTAGAAACCATGAACGGAACCGGCACGTGCGCCTCGTTGGTCCCGGACACGGTGCCGCCGATGTGGAGTTGCATCGGCACCACACGGCCGCGCGCGTCGAAGCCCGCAAACTGCTCCCCGAGACCGTGGTAGCCGCCGGCATCCATCGGCGCATCGAAGCGCAGCATCGCCACATCCGGCCCCTGCGCATCGACCACAAGCGAGAGCACGTCTTCGTTGGTTCGCACCAACCGAAGCACCACGTCGCCCGTCGCGGGGTGGGAGAGCGTAACCGTCCCCGCCGCCTCGTCCACCGCGCGCACGCTCGTCGGCGTCACCCAGGTGATGTCCGCCGGATCAGCCTGCCGCGGATCGTGGAAGCGCCTCGCGCTCGGCCCGCCATCTCGGGTGCCGATGAGCACGAGCGGCATCCCCGCCGGGCTCTCCCAAAGTGTCGTGTCCGCACGGCGCAGTCGGAGCCGCACGGGCGACCCCACGAGCGTTACTTCGAACCCCCCGGCTGCCGCGTGAAGGCTCCACAGAATACCAGTCTTGGTAAGATTGTCGACGTCCGGTGCGCGGGCGTCGAGGGCCGGTGCGGAGGTCGTTTCGTCGCACGCGAGCGTTAGCATCGACACAAGGGAGATCAACGCGCGCTTCATGGCGGCGGAAGATATCGCAGGCGTTTCAGAAGTCTTGGGGTCTTCGGCGCCAGAGCACCGCCGCGCCCGCCACTGCGGAGACAACTCCAAGCGTTCCGAGCAGCAGCGGCATCGCGGACCGCGGCGTCGGGCGAGGCGGCTCGGCGATCAGCGCGCGCTGCTCAGCGGTTTCGGCGCGTCGCCGGAGAAGCTCGAGCTTCAGGGATTCCAGGCCGCGGGCCATCGCCCACTCATGGTTGGCGGCGAAGAGCGGCTTGAGCCCGAAGGACATCGTCTTGAGAAGCCCCGCCTGCGCGCGAACGGTCCAGCGGTACGTCACGAGGCAAGAGGATCCGCGGGCCTCGAGCGTCCAAACACCGTGGCCTTCGAGGTCACCGAAGGCGTCGAGTTCGATGAGCGTCGGGCGCTGCGCGCGGCTGAGCCGGGCGCTCCAGCGCAGGGTGTACGGCAGCCATCCCTTGGTGAAGAAGTTCGTGACCCGGCCCACGCCGTCCGCCCCGCCGGCCTCTACTTCGGTGACTTCCAGGTACACGGACGGCCACCAGCGAGGCAGCGCCGTCGGCTCTTCCAGGATGCTGAACACCTCGTCCGGAGTGGCCTCGACCTCCCAGCGCGTGACGAGTTCATAGCTGTTGGCGGTATCAACCATTATGACTGTCCAGGGAGCGCGCAGAAATTCTCGTAGTCAATGTAGTGATCGATACTGGGATTTTTACCGCACATTGGGCATCCATCGTCGCGCCGCAACTTCAACTCTCGAAACTTCATTCCGAGTGAGTCGTACGTAAGCAATCGACCGGCGAGAGAGGTCCCGATCTTGAGCACCAGCTTGATGGCCTCCGTAGCCTGAATCATCCCGATAAGCCCCGGAAGCACGCCGAGCACCCCGGCCTCCTGGCACGACGGCGCGAGGTGCGCGGGCGGCGGCTCAGGATACAGGCACCGGTAACACGGGCCTTCGTAGGGGATAAACGTCGTCACCTGGCCCTCGAAGCGGAAGATGCTCCCGTGAACCACGGGTTTGCGTTTCATCACCGAGGCGTCGTTGACCAGATAGCGGGTTGGGAAGTTGTCGCATCCGTCCACGATCACGTCGAACCCATCGAAGATCCGATCGACGTTTTCACTCGTGAGCCGCTCCTGAAACTTCACCACGTTAAGCTCCGGGTTGAGCCCCTTGAGGGTCTTCTCCGCGGAGTCCACCTTCGGCATCCCCACCGTCGCAACGCTGTGAATCACCTGCCTTTGCAGGTTCGAAGCATCCACCACGTCGGCATCGACGAGCCCGATGGTGCCGACTCCTGCCGCTGCCAGATAAAGGGCCGCCGGGGCTCCCAGGCCGCCCGCGCCGAGGCACAGCACCCGCGCGTCGAGAAGCTTCGCCTGCCCCTTCTCGCCAACCTCCGGGAGCAGCAGGTGCCGCGAGTACCGATCGCGCTGCTCTGCCGTCAAAACCCTCGGAACCTCCATCGGATACCGTCGATCTTTCCACTGGGAGAAGCCAGGATTGGCACTCTCGACGTGGGTATATCCCATCTCCTGGAGCGTCTTCGCAGCGAGCGCCGAGCGCGTCCCACCCGCGCAATACACCAGCAACGGCGCGTCTTTACGGGGAAGCAGGGTCTCCGCCTTGCTCTCAAGGTGACCCCGCGGAATGTGCACTGCCCCGGGGATATACCCAGCCCGGTATTCGTCGCCCTCGCGCACATCGACCAGCGTGAACCCCTGCCCCGACTCCAGTCGTGCCTTCAACTCTTCGAGCGAGATCTCGTGAATCGCCCGGCGGGTTTCCGCCATGATCTCCTGAAATGTCTTCGCCATGAGGGCTCCGATGCGTGTGTGTGGTTCCGCCGAAGTCCCGCGGCGCTCTGCCGGGCTTCGTCATCATGATGGACGGTTGTTCTACAATACTGGAGTCCATCGAGCCAGCGCGGATCTCGTCGACGGCATTGACGCTGCGACGGTCGATCTCGTAGGTGTGGCCGGAGATGGCACGACTGACATATCGCGATGCTGGGGTAGACGCGGCCCTTGGCGACGCCGTGGTGGAGAAGATCAAGCCCCTGGTGGCCTCGACGCGCCGCCCGGAGGTGCTCGGCGACCTTGGCGGCTTTGCCGGTCTTTGTCGGCTCCCTATGGGTCTCCGCGAGCCGATTCTTGTGAGCGGAACCGACGGTGTCGGCACCAAGTTGAAGCTCGCCTTCGCTCTTAACCGTCACGACACCGTCGGCATCGACCTAGTTGCGATGTGCGCCAACGACGTCGCGACGGTGGGGGCTGACTGCCTCTTTTTCCTCGACTACTTCGCTACCGGGGTGCTCGATGCGGGCATCGCTCAGGGGGTCATCGCGGGCGTTGCGGAGGGCTGCCGCCGCGCCGGATGTGCGCTTCTCGGCGGCGAGACGGCCGAGCTGCCGGGGATGTATCCGCGCAACGAATACGACCTCGCGGGCTTCTGCGTCGGCGTGGTCGATAAGCATCGGATGCTGGACGCCTCGCAGGTGCGGGTCGGGGACGTGATTATCGGCGTGCACTCCTCGGGGCTGCACTCCAACGGGTACTCCCTCGCCCGTCGCGCGCTGCTCGAAGTGGCGAAGTACGACCTTGAGCAGATCGTCGGCGGCCTCGGGCGCACGCTCGGTGAAGAGCTTCTCGAGCCCACGAAAATCTACGCGAAGGCGGTGCAGCGGGCGGCGATCACCGGGCAGGTGCGCGCGATTGCCCACATCACCGGGGCCGGGTTGCCGGGGAATATTCCGCGGATACTGCCCAACGGCGTCGGCGTGATCATCGACCCGCGCCGGTGGCCGCGGCAGGAGATCTTCTCGCTCATTCAAGCAGCGGGTGACATCGAAGAGGCGGAGATGCGACGAACCTTCAACCTCGGGCTCGGCCTCGTGGTGGTCACCGCCGCGCAAGGCGCCGACTCGGTGCTCACGGCCTTCCGCGAGATGGGTCAGGCCGCAGACATCGTGGGCGAGGTCGTCGCCTCCGACGCGATCGACGACGATCGCGTGGTCTTCGTAGGCTGATGCCCGCGATGCGTGTCGTGGTGCTTGTCTCCGGCGGCGGCACCAACCTGCAATCGCTGCTCGATGCGGGTCGCTCCGGCGCGCTCGGCCCCGCGGCGATCGTCGGGGTGATCTCCAGTCGACCCGGCGTGCGCGCTCTCGATCGCGCGGTGGCGGCGGGCGTTTCGGCGCGGGTGCTCGACCACCGGGCTTTCGCCGACCGCGCGGCCTTCGACGCGGCGCTCAAATCGGAGGTGCAGTCGCTCGGAGCCGACCTCGTCGTGCTTGCGGGCTTCATGCGCGTGCTCACCGAGGGCTTTCTCTTTGGCTTCGAAGACCGGGTGATCAACATCCATCCGTCGCTGCTCCCGGCGTTTCCAGGGGTTCGCGCCCCGGCGCAGGCTTTACAGCACGGGGTAAAAATCAGCGGTTGTACGGTGCACTTCGTCGATGCGGGCGTCGACACTGGAGCAATCATCGCGCAGGCCGCGGTGCCGGTGCTCGACGGCGACACCGAGGAGACCCTTCAGGCGCGCATCCTGGTGGAGGAGCATCGATTGCTCCCAGCGGTAGTGGCCAGCCTCGCAGCCGGCGGGTTTCGGCGTGAGGGACGACGCGTTCACCGGGTCCCGTGACGTCGCCGCGTAGCTCGTACGACGTCATCGTGATTGGGCTCTCGCTCGGAGCGCTCGCAACGGGTGCGCTTCTGGCCCGACGCGGGTTTCGCGTAGTTGCGCTCGGCCACGGATCGCTCCCGCACCGCTACGATCGCGACGGTCGGGCGCTCTACCGTCGGCTCGGTGTTCTGACGGCGCACGAGAGTCCGGCGTTTCGGCGGGTGTTCGCTGAGCTGGCGCTGCTTCCTGCGGTGCGGAGGCGGCTGACGACGCTCGATCCTGCGTGGCAGGTCGTGATGCCCCGACGGCGCATCGACGTCCCGACGGCGACCGATCGGCGCATGGCGGAGGTGCTTCGGGAGTTTCCAGAGGTGCCCCGAGCGGTGGAGGAATTCTACGCGGCTCTGGCCGGGGCCGAGCCCGCCCTGGATGCCCTCTTCGGGGCCGATCTCTCGTGGCCGCCAGAGGGTTTCTGGGAGCGCCGTCGCGCCCGGGCGCTTGCGGACTCTTTGCCACTGCGACCGGGCTCCGACCTACTGGGAGCGTTCGCGAGCGACCACGCGTTTCGCACCTTCATTGACGCTCAGTGTCGCTTCGCAGGCTCTGTCGATCCTGATGGTCTAAGTGCATTGCGCCGGGCGCGGGCCCACGGTCCGGCTCGCGCTGCGATGCTCGACGGGGACGAGCACGACGAGCTCACCCGGATGCTCATCGAGAAGATCTTGCAGCACGGCGGCGAGGCGCGTCCGCGCGACACTGTCGAGCGCATCGTGGTGCGCCGCGGACGTGCCATCGGCGTGGAGCTCTCGGGCGTCGATGAAGAACTCGGCGCGGCCTGGGTGGTCACTGGCCTGGACGCCCACGCGGCGCACCGTTTGACTCTTGAGCCGACCTCCCGAGCGTACACACAGACACTTCTGTCCGCGCGCCCGCGGCACTACCGCTATCTCCTCAATGTGGTGGTTCGCCGGGAGGTTCTCCCGGTCGGCATGGCGCGCCGTCTCTATGCGGTCATGGACGGCGCCCGCCCGCTGACGGAAGAGAACCTCCTCGCCATCGAAGTGGCTCCCGGGGACGGCCCCGAGGTGACCCTTCGCGTCGGCGCTCTGCTGCCGCGCGCCCTTGTGGACGCGGGCGAGGTTGCCCTTCGGCGAGTGCGTCCTCGGGTGCTCGGCGCGCTCGCGCGGGTGATCCCTTTCCTCGATCGGCACACGCTTTGGGTGGAGTCACCGCACGATGGACTCCCTGCTGAAGACCCGTCGGGCAATACGCCCGCAAGGCTGGCGGCGATCGAGGCGATGGAGCCTCTCGAAGAGTTCACTGCACCGGGCTTCCTTGGACTCTGTGGGCACCCGATCCGTGGTGACGTCGAGCGACTGCTCCTCCCGGGTCGTCAGGCGGTGCCCGCGCTCGGAATGGAGGGCGAACTGCTCGCCGCGCTCTCGGCTGCGCGCACGATCACCCGCAGCGACCCCTCCAAGGAGCGTCTCCGTGTTGAGCTCTGGTCAAGGGTCGAGTCGTAACGGCGTGCTCATGACGAATGCCTCCGCGGGGTGACAGACGGTTGACGGGGGTGGCAATTCCACATAGCGTCCGCGCGCTCTCACCGCACCGCTGGTGGGCAATAGTCCCCATCGCCTGTCTCTCCTCCGAGCGAAATCACTGTCGTGCAGCTGCGAACCTTCATCCACATCGACGTGCTCCAGCCCCAGCTGGCGGGTTTCTTCCAGACAGTCTCCTCGGGGTTTCAGCCGCTCGCCGGACAGGCCGCCCTGATCGTCGAGATCGCACCCGGTATTGCTATCAACAGCCTCACGGATGCAGCGCTCAAGCACACGCGGGTGCTCCCGGGGATGCAGATTGTGGAGCGCTCCTACGGGTTGGTTGAGGTGCATCACTTTGACCAGGGGGATGTGCGCGCGGCGGGCGAGGCGATGCTTTCGCGGGCCGGTCTGAAGGTCGAAGACCGGATGATGGCGGAGATCGTTTCGCGCGAGGTGATTACCGGCATCGACGCCCACCAGGCGATGCTGGTCAATCGGATGCGTCACGGGCAGTTGTTGCTCGAAGGCGAAACCCTCTATGTGCTTGAGATCGCGCCCGCCGGTTATGCCGCGCTCGCGGCCAACGAGGCAGAGAAGGCGGCCAACATCAATCTGCTTGAGGTGGTGACCTTCGGGCAGTTTGGGCGGTTGTATCTGGGCGGGCGGGAAGAAGAAGTCGCGCAGGCGGCGGCAGCGGCGGAGCGTGCTTTACGCGCGGTCACCGGTCGGGCGCCGCGGGTCAAGGGATGAGCGTCGTCAGTCGGCTCTCCCAGCGAATCAACAGTAGCGCGAGCGTCGTGGCACAACCCGACACGCGTACCTTGGGCGGCGCCGCCCTCACGTCGGCGCGATCGTGATTTCAGTGCATCGACAGGAGGCTCCATTGAAGCGGAACAGCGGTTGGCTTTTGATCATTCTTGCCTGCATGGCCTCGGCCTGCGGCGACAGCACCACGGCCCCCACCCCGGTCGATTCCGGCGTCCCGGCTGACCTCGGCGGCGGGACCGATACCGGCGTGATTGCGGACACGGGCGTTCGCTCGGACACCGGCACGGACACGGGCGCTCGCGTGGACGCGGGCTCTCTGCGCCTCGCAGTCGTCGCGGGGCGCCGTTGCACGGGCGACGAAGCCTGCGCCACCGGCAACGCCGACCTCGCTTGCGTGACGACCGCGGGCGGGCAGATCTGTACCTCCGGCAGCGGGTGCGATCAGGGCACCACCGCGGAAGAAGAAGCGCAGTGCGGCGGCCGATACTCGACCTGTCTGGTCTACTCGACCCCCCGCAGCGGCATGCAGATCAGCCTCTGCACCCGGGCCTGTGTTGCGGGCATGCGCACCGAGGCGACTGGCGCCTGCCCGACGGGCTCTCTCTGCACCACCAACTGGCTCCAACTCTCGACGGGCCAGATGGAGAACACGGGATGCTTGCCGTACTGCGCCACGGACGCCGACTGCGCCGGCGCGATGGCGGGCGATGCCTCAATCATGCGCTGCAACACCCGCCTCGGCCGCTGCGCCGCTGCTGCGGTTGACATGGCGCTCCGTCCCGACGGTGCCCTCTGCAACCCGATGGAAGTCCAGTCGACCGGCGTGGCTCAGTGCCGCGGCACTTGCTTCTCGCTGTCCTCGATGCGGCCGACGCAGGGCCTCTGCGGCTCCTTTATCAACACCCGCACCGCCACCGCGGGCTGCGCCGACGACGCCATGATGATGCCGCGCGGCCCGGCCGGCGACGAGCTCGGCGTCTGCATCTTCAAGCCGTGCGAGACCAACACCGACTGCTCCGGCGGATCGTTCTGCGTGTACCCCGAGGACATGACCGGCGTGCGTCGCGATGCGACTCCGTACTGCGCCTACGTGACCACGATGCAGCCGGGCGGCATCCCCGGTGTGGGCACCGACGCCGGCGCGGCCGACGTTCCCGCAGCCACGGACGTTCCTGCAGCCACGGACGTTCCTGCAGCCACGGACGTTCCTGCAGCCACGGACGTTCCTGCAGCCACGGATTCGGGCGCTGTGTCCGACGCCGCCGTCGGCTGATCACCGCCTCTCCTCTCGCCTCTCCCCTCCCCCTTCGCTGATACCACTCACCCGCTGCCTGCGACCGTTCACCGGACGGTCGCGGGGCATACGGCGATTCATGCCTTGACCTCCCACGCAATTTCCCACTACTCCCCATTCGCATCCGCACGCTGCCGGGCGCGTCGCGCAAGCGCCGTCTGCCTGCTCAACGATCACCCTACCCTTCGAGAACTGCTGACGTGATTGGCCACTTCCGCATCGAGAGTCTGACGTACCCCCCGGCCCCCCGCGCGTGCGAGGAGGGGCGATGAGCGATCACGACAACGGCCACTCCGCGCAGCCCGAAGGCAGCCCCCACCCCCGGTTGTCGGTGGTGATTCCGGTCTACAACGAAGAGAAGATCCTGCATGCGGCGGTCACCGACCTGCGCGATCAACTGACGGAATTCGGCTGGCCCTTCGAGATCATTCTGGCAGAAAACGGCTCCAGGGACGGCACTGTTCCTCTCGCCCGCGCCCTGTCGGAGAGGTACCCTGAGGTGCGCTACTTCTCTCTGGGCGAACCCAACTACGGCAAGGCGCTCCGTGAAGGCATCTTCAAGGCGCGCGGCGAGTTCGTCATGTGCGACGAGATCGACCTCTGCCAGATGGACTTCTACCGTCGCGCGCTGGACGTGCTCGCCGGCGACGACTGCGACCTCGTCATCGGCTCGAAGGTGCTCGAGGGTGCCTCGGATGAGCGCCCGATGGTGCGCCACGCGGCGACTCTCTTCTTCAACGGACTCTTGCGTCTGACGCTCGGCTTCAAGGGCACCGACACCCACGGACTCAAGGCCTTTCGGCGCACCGCCCTGCTAGATGTTGTGCGCGCGTGTCTCGTCGATAAGGACGTCTTCGCGAGCGAACTTGTGATTCGTGCCGAACGCGGCGGGGTGCGCATCCGCGAAATCCCGGTGCGCATTCTCGAGAAGCGGCCGCCCTCGATCAACCTGTTCAAGCGGGTTCCCAACGTTCTCAAAAACGTCGGAAAGCTCTTCGTCGCCATCCGTATCAAGGGATAGCGACTCAGTCTCCCGCCCGCTGCGTCCTCAGCGTTCTTCCACCGAAATCACCATCGTCGGCCCGGGCAACAGCCGCCGCGCTGCCCGGCGTGCCGCGTCGCGCACCGTCTCTGCGCTGGGCCGCGACTCGACGGACGGGTGCTCTCGCACGGCGCGCTCTACCGCCTCGCGAATCTTCGCGACCGTCTCCGGGGAAGCCATCACTCCGCGTGATTGAATGCTGACCGACCCGTCGAGGCGCCATTGGTTGGTCACTGGCACCGTCAGAAACATGGCCCCGGCCTCTGCCATCAACGCCCGTTCCTTGAGCGTCTCTGCAGGAATCTCCTCGCCCGCATCGATGTGTACGCGGCCGACGCGCACCGTCGCGCCGGGCACCAGTCCGTGCGAGTCGAGCATCAGAGTCTGGCCGTTCTCCGCAAGTTCGACGTTGCGCACGCCCAGATTCTTCGCGAGTTTGGCGTGTTGCATCAGGTGGTGATAGCTGCCGTGAATGGGGACAAACGCCCGTGGCTGTACCCACTCGATCATCCGCGATTGCTCCTCTCGACTCGCGTGACCAGACACGTGGATCGACGGGTCTGTTGCCCCCACGTGCACGTCAATGCCACGGCGCTCAAACTCGCAAACGAGGTCCCATACGGCGCGGTCGTTGCCGGGAATGGTGCGCGAAGAGAGAATCACCGCGTCACCCGAGTTGAGCTTGAGCCTGGGGTGATCTCCCCATGCAAGTCGCGAGAGAGCGCTCTGCGGCTCGGCCTGGGTCCCGGCCGCAATGACCAGTAGCTCCGAGCGCGGAACCTCCCTCGCGCGCTCCGGAGAGACCATCAAGTCACCCGAGAAACCGAGCCGGCCAAGCTCTGTGGCGGCGCGCGCATGAGTCTGTACGCTGCGCCCGATGAGACAGATTCGTCGGCCGGTAGCGCGGGCCACTTCGCCGATGGTCTTCATTCGATAGATATTGGAAGGGAAGATACCAATGATCACCCGCTCGCGCTTGGAGGCAATGAGCGTGCGAAGCGCCGTCGCGACCTCGGACTCCCGGCCGGTGCCAGTGAGAACATCGACATTGGTGCTGTCCGAAAGGAGCAACGAAACACCTTGTCGCCCGAGTTCTTCGAAGCGCTGGCGGTCATAGCCTTCGCCGTCGAGCGGGCCGTCTTCCAGCTTGAAGTCGCCGGTGTGCAGAACCATTCCACCGGGGGTCTCGATGGCGAGCGCGGTGGCGTCTGGGATGGAGTGCGTGACCCGCAACGGCTCGACCTGGAAGCGCCCGACGGAGAAGCGTCTCCGCGGCGCAGTGGCGTGCAACTCAAGCTCGGGAATGTCTCGGAATTCCTTCAGGCGCTCACGGATGAGGGCCAGGGCGTAGGGCGGGGCCCACACCGGCCGCGGAATCTTTCGGAGAAGATACGGGAGCGCCCCGATGTGGTCTTCGTGGCCGTGCGTGATCACCACGCCAAGAAGATCGTCAGCGCGTTCTTCGAGGTATTCGAACAGCGGATGGATGACATCGACGCCGTACTTCTCTCGGGGGAAGGTGATGCCGCAATCGACCACGAGGATGCCGTCCGGCGACTCCAGCGCCATGCAGTTCATCCCGATCTCTCCGAGACCCCCAAGCGGAACCACTCGCAGATAACTCACGTATGACTTTCTCCGGCGCGCGGCGAGGGACCGCCACGTCTGCCCGACACTATGTTTCTCGGCGTTTCGCTCCGAGGACGCGGCGCACCCTACGTCCCGCCTCTCCGCACGGTCAAGGGTACTCTGCCGCCCCGGCACTCTCCACGGTTCTAGCGCGTTGACGCTGCTCTGACGTGCGTGTTAGCCCGTCGCGCAGAAGCCTCGTTCGGGTTTTCCGACGCTGAGGTCCCTGGAGGTCCATGCGCCGTCCGTCGCCTACCGTTCTCGCCGTGATCGTCGCCGCCCTTGCGCCCTCCGCGCTTGCCCAGAACACGCCGCTGAACCCGACGCCCACCGCCACCGCCGCCGTTGACACCGCGGGCATCAACATGGCCGCCGCGGCCGCCACGGAAGAGCGCGCAGCGTCGACCGCCGAGCGCCCCACGCCGACCCCTCCCCCGACCAATCTGCTCGATCGAGTTGGCAACATGGTCGAGCTCCACGGGTACCTCCGGGTGCGCCCGGAGTGGATGCACAACTTCGACCTGGGCTGGGATGACCTGGCGTTTCGCAACGTCGGTGGCAACTACGCCAACTCGCAACTCCCCTGGGTGCGCAACCCCGACAATGGTCTTCCTAACCTCTGCAGTTCCGCGTCCACCGACGGCAGCACCATCCGGGTGCCCGCGGACTGCACCGGTCGTTCGCAGTCCATGGCCAATATGCGATTCCGGATCAATCCGGAGATCCATATTACCGACAACATTGCGATCTATTCCCAGATTGACGTCTTCGACAACCTGATCCTCGGCTCCACCCCACAGGGCTACTACACTGGCGGACAAGGCTCTCCGTGGGCACCCGTGACGGCGTTCTCCTCCACGCAGGTCACGCCGACCGCGCAAAACAGCCTCACCCCGTCCATCACGGTCAGTCGCGCCTGGGCTGAAGTCACCAATCAGAGTCTCGGCCAGATCCGCTTCGGCCGCATGCCTGGTCAATGGGGTCTCGGCATCCTGGCCAATGCCGGCAACGGCATCGACAGCGACTTTCAATCACATTCTGACCGCATCATGTACGCGGCGCGCGTGCGCCCGTTGCACCTTTTCCTCGCGGCCTTCTATGACTTCGCCTCGACCGGCGCGACCTCCGCATCGCCTCGTTACGAGGTCGGCCAGGGGCAGCCCATCGACGTCTCCCAACTCGACGACGTGAGCCAGTACGGCCTCGCACTCGGCCGTCGGGTCGACCCTGCGGAGGCCCGTCAGCGACTCGCTCGCGGACAGCTTGTGATCAACGGCGGCCTCTACGGGCTGTTCCGCAACCAGACCCTCTCCACGGAGTACGTCAACGCCGACGCCACCACCGGGCGCGACCAGCGCACTGTCGGCTCGGATCGTTCCACGCCGATTACGACCCAGGCCCTGCGCCGCGGCGCGTGGGCGGTCATCAGCGACCTCTGGTTCCAGATTCTGCACCGGAGCTTCCGCTTCGAGGTCGAGGCGGCGTTCATCTACGGCGAGACCACCATCGCACGCGACGCCGCGAACCCCGGCAACAACCCCTACCGCCTGACCCAGTTCGGTGGCGCTGCGGAGTTCGAGTATCGACTGCTCAACAACCGTCTGACCATCGAGTTCAAGACCGGTTACGCCACTGGCGACTCCGACCTCGAAGGACTCAACTATCACAATGGACTCATCGCCCCGCAGCGCGCCGCGGCGACGTCCAATACCCTCTTCCGGTTTCATCCCGATTACCGTGTTGACATGATCCTCTGGCGGCAAATCTTCCGACAGGTCTCTGGCGCCTATTATTTCCGCCCCGGCGTCACCTACGCATTCGTCAACTCGCCCGGCGGCGATCGGCTCTACGGTCGCGCCGCCGTCATCTGGTCGCGCGCCAGTGAGTTTGTTCAGACCCGCGGCAACGCGGCCGACCTCGGCATCGAGATCAACGCCGAGGTCACCTACCAGTCCAACTTCCGCGACACCACGCTCGGCGACCGTCCGGGCGCGGGCTTCTTTGCGTCGCTCCAGTACGGCGTGCTCTTCCCGATGGAGGGCCTCGGGCCGCGACTCGATGAGCGAACGACCTCGACCTACTCGAGCTTCAGTCTCAGCACGGCCCAGACCGTTCGGGGCGTATTCGGCGTTATGTATTGAGAGACATATCCTGTCACGGGTGCCGTTGCGTCCCCGGTGGGGCGCGCGGTACTACCCCCCCGTGAAGGACGCCCCGGTTTTCGTCTGCCAGTCCTGCGGTACCTCGCATCCGAAATGGTCCGGCCGCTGCTCTTCCTGCGGAGCCTGGAACAACCTAGTCGAAGAGCGCGCCGTCAAAGGCCGCGGCGGAAAGGCCCGCAACACCATCTCGGTGTCCGCTGGTGGCGGCCCGGTTTCGCTCGACGAGGCCATGGATGCCGAGTCCCCGCGCGTTGCCACCGGGCTCACGGAGTTTGATCGCGTGCTGGGCGGCGGCCTCGTGCACGGCTCGGTAATTCTACTGGGAGGGGAACCTGGCGTCGGCAAGAGCACCCTGTTGCTCCAGGTGGTAGCGGCGTTGGCAGCGCGCTCCCGGGCGGCCGATGTCCGCGGCGGCGTGCTCTACGTGAGCGGCGAAGAATCCACCGCACAGGTGGCCTCCCGCGCGCGCAGGCTCGGAGTGGCGAGCGATGCGGCGCTCAAGCTTCTCTCCACAGGCGAACTCGACGCCCTCGAAGCAGCGGTGAGCAAGACCGACCCGTCCATCATCGCCGTCGATTCGGTGCAGACGATGCGGGCCAACGACCTGGAGAGCGCCGCAGGCAGCGTTTCGCAATTGCGGGAAGTGACCGCGCGGCTCGTCACCATGGCCAAGCAGCAAGGCCGCACCGTGCTGCTCGTTGGCCACGTGACCAAGGACGGCTCCCTCGCGGGCCCGAAGGTGCTCGAACACCTCGTCGATGTGGTGCTGGCCTTCGAGGGACAGCGCTCGGGCGGCCCGCGCATCTTGCGTGGCATCAAGAACCGCTTCGGCGCGAGCGGCGAACTCTGCGTGATGGAGATGACCCGCGACGGGCTGCGCGAGGTGACCGATCCGTCCGCACTCTTTCTGGCTGAGCGACCGAAGGACGTCCCGGGCTCCGTCGTCGTGTCCTCGGCGGATGGTGCGCGCCCATTGTTGCTGGAGGTTCAGGCGCTGGTCACCCCTTCGGCGGCGCCCTCCCCCCGTCGCATCGCCACGGGCATCGATGGCACCCGGCTCTCGATTCTTGCGGCGGTGTTGGCGCAGCGAGCGGGCCTGCCACTGCGCGACCGTGACGTGTTTGTCTCCGTCGCGGGCGGCGCCTCCATCGAGGAGCCCGCGGCCGACCTCGCAGTGGCGTGCGCCCTCGCCTCAAGCGTCGTCGAACTCGCGATGCCCTCCGATCTGGTGGTGTTTGGGGAGGTGGGTCTCGCGGGGGAGGTTCGAGCGGTGCCGCGGTGCACGCCTCGCCTGGAAGAGGCGCTCAAGCTCGGATTCCGTCGCGCGCTCGTACCGAAGGCAAACCTCGATCGAGGAGAGGTGCCGCCGGGAATCATCGCCCACGGCGTGGCCCACGCCCGCGAGGTGGCCGCCTGGATCGAGCGAAAAGCCAGAGACCGTGACTGATCGTTTGGGGGACGTACCAACCGCTAAAAGGACGAGCAGGCTTTGCGGGGGACACCAGTTTACAGTTACACGTAAGCGATGACCGACCGTCTGCCGAGGGCACTGCGTGAGAGTCCATTGTTCCTGACGGCGCGCGCGGCGCAGGCGCTCACGCAACGCTGCCGGGAGGCCCTCGCGCAGGCGGGCTTCGAAGACATCGGCGCGCCCGACCTTGCGGTGTTGGCAGCGCTGGAAGGACTGCCCGACGGGGAGAACCCGTCCAAGTTGGCGAAGGCACTGCGCTACGAGAAGTCGTCGCTGACGCCTATTCTCGTGCGACTCCGCGAGTCCGGCCTCGTCGCGCAGGTCAAGGACCCGAAGGACGCACGGGCGCTGCGCATCACGATCACGAAGAAGGGCAGCAAGCGCCGCAAGGAGGCCGAGTTGATCATCGAGAAGGCCACCGACGCGCTGCTGCGGGATGTGCCGAAGAAGGTGCTGCGACACCACGTGGAGTTCTGCGAGGCGCTGCTCCTGGCGGTTGAACACCACGAGAAGACGTAGTCCAACAGGCGGGCCGTGTTGACTCCTGGACGATCGATGCCACCCCGCACCTCGAGGCTCGCTTCTGACTTGCGGATCACCGTCGAGCGAACGATTCCGCTCTGGTATCGAGACGGTGCCGCGCCCGCACTCGATCGTCCTGCGTTCGTTCGCGCGGGCTCAGGCGTCACCTGGTGGGGTGGACGACTGGCGGTGGTGCAGGACGACACTGCGTTCGTTGCGTTGGTCGATCCGGTCACGGGAATCGCGGAGGGAGTGCCCATGCCGATGCCTGGCGGGGTGCGGCAGTTCGGCGCCGACCGCGGCAACAAGCGCGACAAGCCCGACCTCGAGGCCGTGCTGACGCTCCCTGATGGGCGTCTGCTCGCATTCGGATCAGGGTCCACGGAGTCGCGCGAACGACTCCTCGTGATGGGCGCAGACCGACTCCCGCGGTGGATCAACGCCGCCCCGCTCTACCGGGCGTTGCGCGCCGAACCCGCCTTCGCGGGAAGCGAACTCAACGTCGAGGGTGCAGCGCTGCTCGGAGACCGCGTGCGGCTTTTTCAGCGAGGCAACGGGGCGGTTGTCGATGGGGTCGATGCAGTCAACGCGACGGTCGACCTCTCCCTGACGGTTTTCCTGGCCATGATCGATCAGTGGTCGAGCGGACGGAGCACGGATGTTGGACCTGCTTTACAAGCGATCACGCCATACTCTCTCGGGACACTTGAGGGCGTTGCGCTGAGCTTCACTGACGCGACGGCGTGGTCGGCGTCACACCCGGGGCGTGTGGCGTGGCTCGCCGCCGCGGAAGACTCGCCGGACACGTACCGTGACGGCGCATGCGCAGGCTCGGCGCTGGGATTCATCGACCCCGACGGCGCGGTCGGGTACCAGACACTGCGCACCGCGGATGGCGCGCTCTTCCGCGCGAAGGCCGAGGGCATCGTCTTTGACCGCGAAGACCCGACGCTCGCGTGGGTGGTACTCGACCTCGACGATTCGACCCGACCGTCGGAGCTTTGCGCCGTGCGGGTGCTCAGCGCGTGAAGGTCACGTAGTCCTCGCGAGCACAGAGCTAGAGCCGCGCTTCGAGCCGCGCCAGACAGAGCGGAAGCGCCGGTCGCGCCGGGGGGCCGGGATCGCCCACGGAGCGCAGCGTTGATATCGATTCGCAATGAAGAAGCTGCGGGCTGACCGGCTGGAGTCGATAGATCCATACGTAGTTTCCCTGAACGAGAAGATGTCGCAACTGGCTCACAAGGTCGCGGGACCCGACGCCTCGTTTGCAGACTTTGAGATGATCCTCCTGGCATGGTGGGCAGAGGTCATGGCGCAGGTTCATGCTTCGTTCGCTCAAGAGTAGGCGGCAAAGGTCGAGGCGGCGGCGGTCCCGCGGCCCTCGCCGAAATCACCGCGACGACCGCGTTGACGTCGCCCTGGGAAGAGAGCTCCGTGCGGCGATAAACCTTCGCTCAGCACTCTCGTCGGCCGGGAATGGGTTCGATCGCGCTATCGTAAATTGCCGTTGGTGACCGTATCACGCGACCGGTGCGCGCCGACCGTGGGGAGTGTAGGCTGACGGCCTCACAGACATCCCAGCAGGAGATTGATGCGATGAGCGGAATGGCGGCAGGATCAAGGGTGATGGCCTCATGGCTCGGCGGCGGTTTCGCGCCCGGGATTGCGGTCGAGATCAACCCCGCGGCACAACTGGTAAAGGTTCGTTTTGACGACGGGCGCGAGGCCTGGGTCAGCAACATGAATGTGCGTCTGGCGCCTTCGGCTACCGGTGCGGCAGGTGCTCCCAGCGGGTTCCAGCCGATCGGTGCACCGGTCGGCGGAGGCAACTTCGGCGCTCAGTCGTCGTATGGTGCCGGCGGCGTCTTGCCGCTAAAAACGGGTGGCCTGGTCGGCGGCAATCCCTTCGCGGGCCTCAATCCGTTCGGGCAGCAGGGTGCACCTCCTGCATCGGGCGCCGCTCCGATGGCACCCAACCAGCAGGGTGTTCCCGGGGCGGGTGGCTTTCTGGCATCGGCCGCGGGTGCGATCTCTGCCGGGGTCGCGCACATCGCCTCTTTCGGCGGGCCGCCGGGTGGCGCTCCCGTCGCCGCCCCGGTTGCTGCAGCGGCTGGCGGCGGGTTCAACCCATTTGCGACTCCCTCGCAGGCACCGGCGGTGCAAATCCAGCAGCAGGTGCCGCCGCAGGGCCCCGCAGGCGCCTTCAACCCTTTCGCAGGACACTCCCAGGCCGCTCCTCCCCCGGCGGTGCCGCAGGCCCAGTTTAATCCCTTCGCTGGCGGTTCCGCGGCTCCGTCGCCGCAAGCCCAGTTCAACCCCTTCGCCGGGGGGCCGCCGCAGGTGCCGCAGCCCGTCGCGATCCCGGAGGCTGGGTTCAATCCCTTCGCGCAGCCTGCCCCTGCTGCGGTGCCGATGAACTTTCCCCGCACCGAAGCGATGCCCGTGGCTCCCGTGCTTCCAGGAGCGAGCGCCTCTTCGGAGCCGTTCAATCCCTTCGCTCAGGCTGCGCCGCAGGTCGCGCTGCCCGGGGAGGCTCCTGCGTCGTTCAATCCCTTCACCCAGGCGGCTCCCGTTGAGTCCTTGTCGAGCGCTACGCAGGACGCCGCGCCGCTGCCACCGCCCCCGGGTGTGTTCAACCCCTTCGTTCCTCGCGGAACCTGACCATTCGGCGCTCGACTCGCTCTCTGGCCCGCCGCAAGTACTGGCCCCATGACAAACCCTCCGTTCCTGCTGCTGCACCACATTGGATCGGCGGATGTCCCTTCGGACAACTCCGCTGTTTTCGAGCTGCGTTCACCCACGGACGGATCGCTCGTCGGCCACGTCTCACGCGGTGCGGCCATTGATGTCGATCGAGCGGTGGCTTCGGCGCGCGCAGCGTTCGATGCGTGGTCGACGACACCGGCCCCGGTGCGCGGGGAAATTCTCTTCCGCGCGGCGACGCTCCTCGAGGCGCGCAAAGACACCATTGCTGCGGTCATGGCGAAGGAGATGGGCAAGCGGCTGGAAGAGGCGCGCGGAGACATCCAGGAGGCCATCGATACGGCTTTTTATGCAGGGAGCGAGGGTCGGCGTCTCTTCGGTCGCACGGCGCCATCTGAGTTGCGCGACAAGATGGGATTCACACTGCGCCGTCCCATCGGCGTCGTCGGTGTCATCACTGCGTGGAATTTCCCCGTGGCAGTCCCGAGTTGGAAGATTCTGCCTGCCCTCGTGTGCGGCAACACCATCGTATGGAAGCCTGCGGAAGAGGCTCCTGCGAGCGGCGCTCTCTTCGCACAGGCCCTCTGGGATGCGGGACTTCCCCCCGGAGTACTCAACATCGTTCACGGCCTCGGCGAGGAGGTAGGTGCGGCGATCGTGGCGCATCCCGATACCCAGGTACTGGCCTTCACGGGCAGCACCTCTGTGGGCCGTAGCATCGCCGAAACCGGCGGGCGTTTGCTCAAGCGCATCTCCCTGGAAATGGGCGGAAAAAACCCGGTCATCGTGATGCCCGACGCCGATCTCGGTCTTGCGATCGACGGCGTTCTCTGGGGTGCTTTTGGTACCGCTGGGCAGCGCTGCACCGCGACCAGTCGCCTCATCGTCGTGGGCGACGCGCACAGCCGGATGATCGGCGACCTCGTCGAGCGCGCGAAGTCGATGCGGCTGGGTGATCCGATGGATTCTACGACCGAGGTTGGGCCGTTGGTCAGCGAAGCGCAGCGCGCTCGAGTGCACGGGTTTGTCGAACGCGCGATCGCGGACGGCACGACGCTGCGCTGCGGCGGTCGCATCCCCACGGATGCATCGCTCGGCGGCGGGTGGTTCTACCCCGCGACGATCCTGGACGAGGTCGTCCGTGGCAGCGAGCTAGCGATGAGCGAAGTGTTCGGGCCGGTGCTCGCGGTGATTCGGGCGGACAGCTTCGATGAGGCCATCGAGATTGCCAACGAGGTGCCGTACGGATTGAGTTCGTCGATCTACACTCGCGACATCAACCAGGCAATACGCGCGGTGCACCGACTGCAATCGGGAATCACGTATGTCAACGCGCCGACTATTGGAGCAGAGGCGCATTTCCCATTCGGCGGCGTGAAGGACACCGGAAATGGTCACCGCGAAGGCGGCTGGGCGCCCTATGACTTCTTCACTGAATTGAAGACCGTATACATCGATTATTCCGGCGCCCTGCAGCGCGCGCAAATCGACAATCGCGACGACTGATCAGATCAATCGACCACGACGGTACGCTCGACGACGTCGAAGCCGCCCCGGGTGTCTTGCGCGGTGAACACAAAGTGCACCGTACTGGCCTCCCTGGGTGCCATCCAGACGTTGCGAACGGGTCCGTCGGGGACCACGGTAGAGTCCACGCGAAAGGTGTTCTGCATGGTTCCCTGGTCGGTAAAGAACCCAAACTGCAGGCGCTCCTGGACCATCACTCGATTGCCCTGGAGATCAAGCGTCGATTGAATCTCACGGGATCCCATGGCGACGCTCACATCGAGGGTGTGCTCGGCGCATGGGTCGGTGGTGCAGCGCGGAACGTGAAGCGGTGTGTCGGTGCCGACGGTGACGGCGTCGGCAGTGGTCAAGCCGCTGCGGATGAACTTCACGCGATCGATGGCGGGGTTGTGATTGGGGGGCGCAGTCTCGGTGGTGCGCACGAGAATCGAGCGGGTCATCACCCAGGACTCGCTCCCTTCTCCCTGGCAGCGGGGCTGCCGCGTGGTCGGATCGAGTGCGGCGACGCCGCCAGCGCAGGCCAGGGCGATGACCTGGATTCGCGGTCGGTTGGAGGGGTCAACTGAAAACTCGAATCGCGGCACTTCATAAGTGACATTCGTGCCGGTAAGCACGGACGCCCCGCGAGCGGTACATCCGATGGTGGTCCCCATGACGGTGGCCTCTGCGCAAAATACCCACGTCACATTGACGGGTCGCGCCGTCGTTCGGTCGGGGTCGGCGAAACTGAGGGTGAGTCGTACCTGCTCGCCCGGCGCGGCCTCAGCGATCCCGGGATCGATGGGTTGTCGGGTGATATTCTCGATTTTCGCACCAAACAGACGGAACGCACGAATGTCCCAGGCGGGAGCGAGATCGTTACCGCATCCTCCGAGCGCTAGCGAGAGGCCGGCTCCGAGGAGGCCGCGAAGCAAGAAGCGCTCAGTACTCATAACGGAACCCCAGGTTTGGGAAGAAGGGAATGCCGGCAACGGTGCTGGATTGCGTGTAGTTGTAGTTGTACTGCACGCCTTCAGGGTTGGCATTGTTGTACACATTCAGGACTTCCAGGAAGAGGTCGAGATTGCCTCGGCGGAAGGTCCAGGTCTTGTCGATTCGCAGATCGAGTTGATGGAATGGCGCGTTGCGGGCGGAGTACGTAGCGCCGGGAATCTGGGTGTAGGTGCCAGTGTCACCGTTATAGACCGCGCCGATCACAGGCGTGGTCGGATTGCCCGTCACGAAGCGGAATCGCAGTCCGATCTCCCAGCCGCGCCCCAGTCGATAGCTCCCGATGAGCGTGAGGATATGGGTCTGATCGAACTGGAAGATGCGATACGCAGACTGCGGAAAGTCCCGGCGCTCGGAGCGGGAGATGGTGTACGCCAGCCAGCCGAAAAATCGGGTGGAAGGACGGTGTCGGAAGAGGATTTCGGCACCGTAGATGCGCCCGACACCGCTGTTGAGGTACGCCGCTCCCTGTAACGAGGGCTGCGTGATGATCTGCTGATCGAGGTCTTTGTAGAAGCCCTCAAGGGAGAGAGAGAGATATTGGGAGAAGTTGTGTTCCGCCCCCAATCCGTACTGCACTGATCGCTGCGTCCCGAGGAAGGGGTTACCCACCGTGGTGGACGGGTTGAAGGTGTTGATCGCAGCAGAACTCTGCGCGGGCTGCGGCGGCTGATTGAAAACGCCAACCCCTCCCTTGAGAAACCAGTCGTGCAAGAACTCCCATCGAAATGCCAGGCGCGGCTGCACTGCCCAACTGCGATTGGCGTCCCGACTGTAGTCTACGCGAAGTGAAGGAATGAGTCGGAGTCGCGAGTT